>JAWBAK010000004.1:3589-6376 GCA_038997165.1 Candidatus Aenigmatarchaeota archaeon | reverse complement strand
CCTCAAAGACAATCTCTTTATATTTATCTATTGGAAATTCTTTAGAGGATAAATCTTCTAATATCTTTAAAATTCCTGGATTTTTTTGTAATATTAAGGATGGAATTTTATATAAAATATAATATTTTATTTCTTGCTCTAAATTAAATATTTCTGAACTAGTATATGGAATATCTATACATTTATCGTATTTCTTTAACATTTCTTCCAATGATCCAGCTATTTCTTCTTTGAATTTTTTTCTTAATTTTTCTTCTAGATTCCTTAAATATTCTTTATCTTTAAATTTCTCAATAACATATTTACCTATTTCTTCTAAAACTTCTTCCAGACTATTATTAGTATTTATTTTATATTCTGAAACTATTGTTTTACATAAATCTCCAACTAAAGTTGCCAATCCTTCATGAACTACAATTTCTTTTTTTGATTTTTTTGAATATGCATCTAAAATTGCATGAATATTTTCATGAAGAAAAGTTCCTATAAATTCTTTTATTAATTCCGGATTACTTTTATAATTATTTAATATAAAGTCCAAGTAATTAGACTCTATATATATTTTTTCATCTTTATAAAATGCTGGAATAAAAACTTCTCCAAAAATTGTTTTATTAAATCCTAGATCCTTTATTTCAACAAATATTTTTTTATCTTTATTAAATACTTCTTTATTAAATGTATTTAATATGTCTTCAAGCTTTTTAGTTATCTGGATTTTTGCAGGTTTAGTTATAACCATAAAATAACAATAATATTATAAAACTTTAAAAATCTTTCTTAAACACAAAACTATAAATTGCTAAACTTATATATCTTTTATGGAAGATTTAAAAGAAAAAGTTGAAGAAATTTTAAAAAAAGCTAAGGATATCAAACTTGATCTTTCAAAAGAAGAAGATTTGGTTATTGGAATAATGAATTTAATATCTTTAGAAGAGCACTTATTTTTCTCTGGAGTAAAAACTGGAAATGATTTATATTATAATTTATTAATAAAAATTAGAAAAATTAGAAAAGAACTTATGAAAAAAGTAATTAAAAATTCTGAAGAAGGAGCAGAAATTTGGTGTATTTCAAAACATTTGCTAGCTGCAACGATGAGATTATACGAAACTGGAGAAAAATTATTAGATTCTAAAAGAGAAAAAGAAGCAAAAGAATTATTTGATTATTCATATGAATTATTTTCAATATTTTGGGGATTAAATTTAAACATATTAAATAAAGAAGATGTCATAAAACTTATTGATGAAAAAGAAGAAATTAGAGAAGCTTATAAAGAATCAGAAAAAATAGAAAGAAATATTGAAAATCTTATCAAAAGTAAAGAAAAGGGAAATAAATTAAAAGAAATAATAAAGAAAATTATTGATTGCTGTATAGAGTAATTACTTTATTTCTACTCTTTTAGCTTTCTTAATAACTCCTCTTAATCTTAATTCATCTTCTAAATATTTTAATATTTTTTCTTCTCCAAGCTTAGAAAATTCAGATAAAGATGTTGGAATATTTCCCATTTTTATATCTTCATAGTACTTCTTTAATGTCTCTGTAGAAGAAGTTGCAAATTTTTCTCTTAACCTTAATATTAAATCTTCCATTTACTTATTAAAATTCAAAAGAATTTAAATATTCTTCTATGAAAAATTCTTTCTTTCTTTTAAATTTTTTGCCTAATATTATTCCAACAAACAACCCACCTAAATGTGCTATATATCCAATATTTCCTACTTGAAGTAAAAAACCAAAAACATTAAGAAGAATCCATATTATTAATGCAACTGTCATTGGTATTGGTACCATAAATGGGAAAATTATTACATAATCATGTGGCCTTAATATTGCAAATGCTCCAAGAATTCCAAAAATACTTCCTGAAGCCCCAATACCAATAATATCTTGATTAAAATAAAAAATATAATAAAGTATATTTCCAGAAATTCCTGAAAGAATGTATAACATCAAAAACTTTTTCTTTCCTATTATTTTTTCTAATGGATTTCCAAAAATAAACAAAGTTAACATATTTACAAAAAGATGCAAATCACTTCCATGTACAAATAAATTAGTAAATATTGTCCATGGTCTTTCAAAAAATCTTAATGGCGAAAAACCAAGAAGATAAATAATTTTTTCTCTAAAAATTAAAGTTAAAATAAACATTATAGCATTCAATATTATCAAAATATTTGTTACCTTCATTCTTAATTCATTATATAAATATTTAAAATATTATTTCTTAACCATATTAAATCATGAAAAAAGAATTTATATTAGTAACTGCAGCTCTACCATATTCAAATAATGTTCCACATATAGGGCATATTGTTGGATCTCATCTTCCAGCAGATATTTTTGCTAGATATCAAAGATTTAAAGGAAATTATGTTGTTTTTATTGGGGGGACTGATGAACATGGAACACCAACAGAAATAGAAGCTATAAAGAAAAATACTACTCCAGAAAAAATAACTGAATTTTATTATAATATTCATAAAAAAATTTATGATTGGTTTGATATATCTTATGATTCTTTTTCTAGAACTTCCAAATCTGAAATACATTATGAAATAACTAAAAATATATTTTTGAGAATATTATGTGCAGGTTTTATAAGTGAAAAAATTGATAATTTGCCCTTTGATCCATTAACTGGAAGATTTTTACCAGATAGATATGTCATTGGAAAATGTCCATATTGTGGATATGATAAAGCAAGAGGTGATCAGTGTGAAAATTGCGGAAAATTATTAGATCCGAAAGATTTAATAGAACCAAAAAATT
>JAWBAK010000004.1:2085-3489 GCA_038997165.1 Candidatus Aenigmatarchaeota archaeon | reverse complement strand
AGATTTTTACCAGATAGATATGTCATTGGAAAATGTCCATATTGTGGATATGATAAAGCAAGAGGTGATCAGTGTGAAAATTGCGGAAAATTATTAGATCCGAAAGATTTAATAGAACCAAAAAATTCTATAAATGGAAATCCTGTAATTTTCAAGAAAACAAAACATTTATATTTCAGATTAGATAAATTATCTGAAGATTTAAGAATTTGGTTAGAAAAAAAGAAAAAAGATTTTTCAGATCTTACATATACAACATCTAAAGGTATGTTAGATGAAGGATTAAAAGAAAGGAGTATTACTAGAGATATAAAATGGGGAATACCCGTTCCTTATGAAGACATTTGGAGATTTATATTAGATAAAATATTCAATAAACTAGATTTTTCTTCAAAAGATAAATTATTTTATTCTATTATCGATTCTTTAAAATCAATTGATATTCCAATTACTGAAGAAGATGAAGAAAAAATAAAAGCCGCTATAGAACAAAATTGGCCAAAAATAGATCAAATAATAAATAATATTAATTTGTATGAACCTTATAAAAACAAAGTTTTCTATGTTTGGTTTGATGCACCAATTGGATATTTATCATTTACTATAGAATTGTTAAAAGAAGAATTTGATTTAAAAGAATTGGAGAATATAGATATAAGTAATTGTAAAATAATAAATATAGATAAAGATTTTGCAGAAATAGAAGTAAATAATATAAAATATGTTGTCTACTACAAAGAATTTGATGGAAAGTTATATATTGAAGATATAGATCCGGGATATTACCTTTCAAATATTAAAAAAATAATTAAGATTCTTTTAATAGAAAAGAAATTAGAAAAAGCAATTAATAAGATAAATTGGAAAAGATTTTGGATGGAAGGAAAGATATATCATTTCTTAGGAAAAGACAATATTCCATTCCACACTTTGTTTTGGCCAGGAATAATAATTGCTTCAAATAAATGCAATAAAAGAGATAATATATTTGAAAAAGAAATTAAATTACCTGAAAACGTATTTGGATATGCTTATTTAACCTATGAAGGAAAAAAAATTAGCAAAAGTCAAAATTGGGGAATATTTTGCGATAGTTTAATAGAGGCAAATGTTGATAAAGATTATTGGAGATTTTATTTAGCATATCTAATACCTGAAAACAAAGATACTTCTTTTAAGTGGGATGAATTTATAGAGATAATAAATAAAGAACTTGTTAATAATATAGGAAATTTAACTCACAGAGTATTAAAGTTCTTTTGGCAAAATTATAAAGAAATTAGAGGAAATTTTGATAAAAATGTTATTAAAATTGCAAAAGATTATTATAATATAATTTGCTCACACTTAGAAAAAGGGGAAATATCTACTGCTTTAAAAAAGATCATTGAGATGGCTAATAAG
>JAWBAK010000004.1:0-1988 GCA_038997165.1 Candidatus Aenigmatarchaeota archaeon | reverse complement strand
AGAAATTAGAGGAAATTTTGATAAAAATGTTATTAAAATTGCAAAAGATTATTATAATATAATTTGCTCACACTTAGAAAAAGGGGAAATATCTACTGCTTTAAAAAAGATCATTGAGATGGCTAATAAAGGAAATAGTTTATTCCAAGAAAAAAAGCCATGGGAAAATCCTGAAAAAAATAGAGAATTTATTAACGGAATGCTAATATATTTAATAACTATTTATGTCTTTTTATCATTTTATATTCCAAAATATGCTGAATTATTTTTTAATCAAATAAATATAAAGATCTTAGATAATAAAAGCTTGTTAGAATTACTAGAAAATCCAGAAAAACTAAAAATAGAATTAAAAAATGAACCAAAACCTTTATTTAGTAAAATAGACCAAGAATACATAAATAAAATAAAAGAAGTTGTTACAAAACCAAAATATCTTATTTAAAATAAAAAATAAAAGTTTTAGAAAGCCATCTAATATAATCTTATAAAATTAATTAATAAAAAAATTTATTTCTTTTGTTGTTCCTCTTTCTTTTCTTCCTTCTTTTTCTTTGCCATACTAATATATATTAATGACAATTTTATAAATATTACTGGAAATATTTAAAAAGCAGAATGTGTATTGATGTTTAAAAGGATATCAGAAAGAAAAATTGTTTTAAAATTTTAAGCAAAATAAAAAATGATTTTCAATGAAATAGGACAATATTGGGATATAAATTTATATTTAAGAAAAAAATAAATAAGATTAGTACTATAAAAATATTAGGATGGCATTTGATATAATTGGAGATATAGCAATTATAAAGAAACCATTAAAATATGATATTGAAGAATATAAAAAGATTATACTTGAGAAACACAAAAATGTAAAGGTTATTTTATTACAAGAAACAGAAGTAGAACCTCCTTATAGAACTGCAAAATATAGTTTAGTTTATGGAGAAAACAGAACAGAAACTATTTGTATAGAATATGGATTGAAATTCAAAGTAGATGTCTCAAAATGTTATTATTCTAGTAGATTGTCAAATGAGAGATTTAGGATTGCTAAAAATGTTAAAGATGGTGAAAATGTTTTAGTAATGTTTTCTGGTGTTAATCCATATCCTATTTATATTTCAAAATTTTCAAAAGCTAATAAAATCTATTCTGTAGAACTAAATCCATATGCTGTTAAGTATGGAATAGAAAATGTCAAATTAAATAAAGTAAACAATGTCATAACTATTTTAGGAGATGTTAGAGATGTCACTCCATATTTATATTACTTATCTGATAAGGATGGAATAATAAATGATTATATTTTAGATGATGTTATTAAATCTTCTTTAGAATTAAACAAAGCTATTTTTAAAGAAAATATAGATAAAAGAGTAAAAGCCAAAGAATATTTAGATATAGATTTCTTAAAAGATAAAGAAAAGTATAAATTAAAATTTGATAGAATTATAATGCCTTTGCCAAAGGAATCTGATCTTTTTTTAGACGTTGCAATACCTGCTATCAAAAATAACGGTATAATCCATTTATATCATTTTTTATATGAGGATAAGTATTTTGAAGAAATTAGAAAAATTTTAGATGAATATTCAAAAAAACTAAATTTTGAATATGAAATATTGAATATAGTTAAAACAGGGGATATAGCTCCTGGTGTTTATAGATATTGTATAGATTTTAAAGTAATAAAAGAATACTGAAAAATTATGGAAAAGTTTAATGAAGATTTATATTTAGAATATTATGAAATTGAAAATAGATTTATATTGGAAGATACCTTATATATCAACAAAATAGAATATAGGAGAGATCCTTTAACTGGATTATGGGTAAGATTAAATAGAAGATTGAGTGAAAAACCAAGAAATCAAGATTATGAAATTTCTAAAAAACCTTCAGAATGTCCGTTTTGCAAAGAAAATGTGTTTAATAAAACACCTAGGCCTACTGATAGAGAGAGATTTTTATTAGAAAAAAGTATT
>JAWBAK010000003.1:0-10694 GCA_038997165.1 Candidatus Aenigmatarchaeota archaeon | reverse complement strand
TTACTTCCAATATTTCTCTTTTTATTTTTGGGTAATTTTTTATTTTTACATATAAAGTATCCATCATTTTATTTTTAGTTGCGCCGGCCGGGATTTGAACCCGGGTCTCGGGCTAGGCAGGCCCGCATCCTCCCACTAGACTACCGGCGCTATTATTTTTTATTTATATTATATTTTTTAAGCCTATTTAAGGTTCTCTAATACTTCTCCTATATTCTCTTTTGATTGTTCTAATCTTTGCTTTATTTCTTCAAGTTTATTTACTTCATTTTCTTTAATACTTTTTATTTCATTAACTAAATTTTCAATTTCTTTTAATTTTACTTTCAATTTTTCCAATAAATTCAAAACTTTTTTATAATTATCTAATTTTACATATATTTCTGGAGATTCTTTTTCTATTGTAGTTTTGATACTTTCTTTTTCTACTAAAGTTGTTTTTTCTTCTTCTTTCTGTAATGGTAATGGTCTAATTTGCTCGAAAGATACTGTTTCCAAAGGTTCTTTTATTTCTTTTTCTATTGGTTTTTCTAAAAATTCACTCTTAATACTTTCTAAATCCTTTAAAAAATCTAATTCATCTTCTTTCTTCTCTTTTTCTTTAGATTTCTTTAAGATACCCAATACCATATAAAGTAATTGTCTTTCTATATATAAAAATTTTTTAGTTTATTATTATTGCGGGCTTTCCAGGCATAGCTCTTTTGGCTTTTAAGTTAGTACTTTCTTCTTCTTTTAATATATTAACTCTACATTTGAATTCTTTTTCTAGCAACATCTTTAATTCTTCAATTAATTGTAATTCTTCATTATAATTTAAGTAAGATGAAAATATATACATATTATCTTTTAATTTTATAATATATTCTCTAAAATCTTTGTACTGTTCTAATAGTTCATCAAAACTTTTTCCTTTTTTAACTAATTCTAATATATCATATTTCTCTTTTCTTGCTACAATTATATTGATTTCTTGAATTGTTTTTTTATTTAAAATTTCCATAATTTTTATTATATCCTCTCTAATATTTTTTGCTAAAGATTCTCTTAGTTTTAATAATTCTAATGTTTTTTCATCAATTTCTTTTATATCTGGCCATTTTAAGTTAAGAGGATCTTTTCCAATTTTTTCAAATATCTCAGAAATTATATGTGGAATTATTGGATACAATGCTAGAGATTTAAATTCTATATATTCTTTGATTATTTCTCTATGAGGAACTTCTACTCTCTTCAAATACCAAGAAAATTCATTATCTAATTCATATATTTTGTTTATAATATTTCTTGTGTTTAACTTCTCATATTCTTTTTCTATGTCTTTTATAATCTCGTATAAAATAAGTCTAAACCAAAGATCCACTTTATTAATTTCTCCATCTCTTCCCGTGTTATATTTATTTATACAAAAATCATACCAAGAATATAAATAATTTTTAATATGTTCAATTTTAGATAATTCTATATTTGCATCATCAAGTCCAGAATTTCCAGCATATGCTAATAAAAATCTTATACAATCTATACTATATTTTTCATAAGCATCTTTCATAGAAATATAATTACCTAGAGATTTAGACATCTTTTTTCCTTCAGATAAAACCCAACCATTTATTAATATTCCTTTTGGCCATAAATTTTCTGGAAATATTGCACAGTGATGAAATATAAAAAATACAAAATGATTTCCAATTAGATCTTTTCCAGAAGTTCTAATATCTAAGGGATACCAATATAGAAATTCTTCTCTCATTTTTTTAGCAATATTTCCATATTTTTTTATTATCTCTTCTTCATCTCCCAAACCTAAAAAAACATAGTCAAATAAAGAATAATCAATCTTTTCTGGTGGAATTTCTTTTAGTAAATGAAATATTGTATAAAGAGCCATATATATTGTAGAATCGGATAGAGATTCTAATGTCCAATTATCATCCCATGGCAAAGTGGATCCTAATTCTCTTTGATGGGTAAACGCCCAATCTTTATACCAATCAACATATTCATGCAATAATTTTTTAACTTCTTCAGGATAAATCTCCATCTTGTCTATACATTCATGTGCTTTCTTTTTCCATATAATATCAGAATATTTTAAAAACCATTGATCTTTTACGAGACCAACAACAACTTTATTATTATATCTAGATGGAAATCTAATTGGAACTGTGTAATGTTTTATTGCAATACCTTTTTCTATTAATTCTTTTTCAAAATCTTCTTTAAATTCTACAATCTTTTTTCCAACATATTTTCCATATATCTCTTTAGCAACACCATTATAAAATTCTTTATTATATATCTTTTTGGTAATTTTAATTAATTTTTCTTTTTCATTTTGTGATTTTATGTTTTCCTTTTCAACTTCATCTTTTGCAGGATATTCAGAATAATCATCTAATTTAAATAAAGATTTCATATTTTTCAAACATTCCTCAGCAATTTCTTTAAATCTAGGATCTTTTAATAAATCTAAAAGAGCGATATAGTCAAAAGGAGCATCTGATGGAACAGACATCACAATTCCTGTTCCTATTTCTGGATCTAAAAATTCGGCTGGTAATATAGGAATTTTTTCATTAGTTATAGGATTTATTACTTTTTCTCCGATTTCTATAAAATCTTTAAATAATCTTTCCTTTGATATTTTTTTAAGAACTATAACATTATGATTTTGTGCTCTTAATTCTTCAATTACTATAGAATCTGGTAGAATCCAAAATTCAGAATCAACTTTAGCAATTACATAGTCTACGTTAGGGTTTATCCATATATTAGTTACACCATATATAGTTTCTGCTCTTAAAGTATAACATGGAAAAACAACATAATCTTTAATTTCTATATCCTTTATATATTTATCCCAAGTTTTCCAGTAAAATTTTATTATCAATCCTTCTTCATAGGATATTCCAGCGAATTCGTCGGCTCTATCATGATCTCCAACAATAATTTTTGTTTTGGGATCTATAATTACAGGATGTTCACCTTTGGTTATTAAACCTTTTTCTTTTAATTTGTTATATTGCCATTTTACAAATTTATCATACCAAGGATTTAAGTAAGTTGTATAAAATTCTCTTCTCCAATCAATAGAAAATCCAAATTTTTTGAAATATTCTCTATTTAATTGCATGAAATATATAGCCCAACCTTCAGGACTTTTTAATTTTTCAAAATCAGATTCTGGAATACCATCAGCTTTAAGATCTTTTATAATTTTTTGATCCCCCTCCTTTAATCTATATGCTTTTGAAATTATTGGAGAACCAGTTAAATGCCATCCCTGTGCCCAAAGAACATTAAATCCTTTTAACCTTTTGTATCTAGCTAGAAAATCTCCTCTTGCAAAAGTATAAGCATTTCCTAAATGTAATAAACCAGATACATATGGATAAGGAACAGTTATAAAAAATTTTGGTTTATCCTTGTCTATTTCCGGACAATAACATTTTTTTTCTTCCCAAATTTTTTGCCATTTTTCTTCTATATTTTTAAAAAATTCAAAAGAAGAGTTCATATTTTTAAATTATAACTAGAACATATTTTTAAAAATTATTTATTAATGATTGTATAAATGGCATATAATAAAAAATATGCTGACTGGTCAAAAAAAGTTTGGATAGAAGTATATGCTCCTCAAAAAGTATTTGGGGGTGTTTTATTAGGAGAGACAATAGTAAATAAAGAGGAGGAAAATAAAGCAATTAATAGAACCATTGATTTAAATTTAGCATTTTTAACAGGAAATTTTAAATATCAAAATTATAAAGCTATATTTAAAATTGTATCTTTTTCTGGTGGGAAATATTATACTGAACTAAAAGAACTCGCATTATATGAAGCGTATGTAAGAAGAATAGTTAAAAAAGGGACATCTAGAATAGACGATTCTTTTATTGTAAAGACCATAGATAATATAAATATTAGAATAAAACCCCTTATTATTACAAGATATAAGGCAAATAGGAAACAAAAAACCAGTATAAGAAAAACATGTAAAGAATTTTTGCAAAATAGAATTCAAAGTTTAGAATTTTACGATTTGATTAACAAAATAATAAATTATGAAATTCAAGATGAACTTAAAACAATACTTAACAAAATTTTTCCAATTGACAAAGTAGAAATAAGAAGGTTAATAAGATTGGAGGAAGCTAAAAAATCTTAACTTTTTATTTCTATTATAAATCCTTTTAAATATTCTAATTCTTTATGTGGATGAATTATTTTATGATCTAGAGCTTGTCCCAATCTTTTTACAATTTCAAATTTTTTGTTTTTTCTTCTTATTATTGTTTTAAGAATAGATAAAAATTTATTTTCTTTTAAATCTTGAGAACAAGAAAAGGTAATTAAAAATCCTTCATCTATTAAATCTATTGCCATAGCATTTATTATTGTAATATTTTTAATTCCCTTTTCATATCCTTCACTTAATAAATCTGGAGGGTCTAAAATTACAATATCGTACTTCTTTTTTTCTTTAGTTAAATTTTTTAATACATTATAAGCATTATCACAATATATAGAGAAATTTTCTATCTTATTTATTTCTAAATTCTTTTTTAATAGTTCTACAGCATTTTTATTTTTTTCTATGAATGTTTTTTTATCAGAATTTACACAAATTCCTAAAGATCCAGAATATGAAAATACATCTAAAACATTTTCAGCATGCAAATTTGATAGTATTTTTCTGTTTTCTCTTTGATCCAAGAACCATCCTGTTTTTTGTCCTAATATTATGTTTACAAAAAAATTTTTATTACATTCTTCTATAATAGTTTCATAGTTTTCTCCATAAAGAAACCTTTCTACAGGTTTTAATCTAGCAATTTCTCTATTTTTTCCTATACTTTTTTCATATATTGTTATATTTTTTCCTTCACATTCAATTAATGCCTCTTTGACAAATTCTATATTTTTATCAAAAAAAGGATTTACATTTTGTAAAACATATATTTCATTATACTTATCAATTATTAATCCAGAAACAAAATCAGATTCAGAATAAAGAAGTCTAAAATGATTTTTATATCCAATTTTTTCTCTAAATTTTTTGGCCTCTTTAATTTTTTTCTTTAAATCATCAACAGGTTCATAGTTTTCTTCATAAGAAAGAATTCTTATATAATGTTTTGGATCTAAGAGATTAATAGTAGCCCAAGCAACAAAAGAATTTCCATACATAAGTTTTACTAAATCGCCAGACTTTCCTTCTATTTTTTTTATCGAATTTGTAGAAAAAACCTGTTTACCAGATTTTATTGCCCTTTTTACTTTTTCTTTTATTTTTATTTCCTTAAATTGCATAATTTACTGCATAAATAAGATATAAAATTCCATCACTTATTTTACCCATATTAATTAAATCCCTACCATATACGAAATAATTATAGGATGTGATAGAAAAACCATTTTTTTCATATAAATAGTTTAAATAGTTCTCTACACTGTCCAAAAATAAACTTATATCTATATCATAATTTAAAAGAAATTCATAGTATATTCTTGACAAAAGTTCTCTTTTTTCGAAACAAGAGATTTCTTGAGAAAAATCTTTATTAAGGATGTATCCCATAATTTTGTAATCCTCTTCTATAATTTTACAAGTATCTTTTCTTTCGATATCTTTTAATTTTTCAAGCATTTTATACCATCCCTTCGCAGTATAGAATCTCCAATATTTTTTATTTAAATCCAATATTTCTTTGCTCATATTAATTCTTAGTAGAGCTTGAAATTTAAGCTCCTCACAATTATAGCTATTACATTTATAGTTTATCAATAATTTTTCTAACTCAGCTATTTCACTTTCTAAATCAGCTAAAGATATATTGCTAATTTTATATTCTTCCGACTTTTTAATAAAACATAGACTAGCTGCAGTATAAAAAGAACTATTTTTAATAAATGCATCTATATCTCTATCATCAATATCTTTGCAAATATCTAGTGCTATTTCTTTTAACACATCGAAGTATTCTTTTGGAATCTCAAATTTTTTTAAATGTTTTTTTATATCGCTTCTTAACAGTTTTGCTATATCTAATATAGTATAGATTTGTATTATCTCATTAGAATAGTTTGATGGTGCTAAAAGAGTTAAATTTTTTAGCTTTGATGCTTCCAATTTTTCTTTAATTCCACTTACAGGAAATATTAGACCATTTGGTAATATAAAACCAGTTACAGATATGTTATTAAGAAAGTTCTTGTTTGGTAAATAAAAATAAGATACTATTAAGGTTGCAAGTCCTGCAGTTCCAGAAAAACCTTCACCAATGAAATAATCTTTTGTATAAAATAAATAATCATATAAATTACAATTTTCCAATAATTTGCAAGCTGCTAACTTAGCTATAGCAAATGATAGTTGATAATTAGAAGAAAAAACATTTGGAATCTCTATGAAAACCCTTCCAGCACCTTTTATAACTTTTAAACAAAACATAGTAATTACTCCTCTATTTCCAGAGACAGCAGGGATATATATACATCTCTCAACAATTTCTATTTTTTTAATAATGTCAAAAAAATAAATTGTTATAAATAACGCTGTTATGAATAATATTGTCAAAAGATATAATACAAATTCTTTAATAATATTCTTCGTCATTATTATGTTATAATTTCGGAAATACATAAAATACTATCATTATATTGCTAAATAAGCTATTTAATTTCTATCTTTTAAAGTAACCTAATAAGGATTTTTTGTAAAAAAGTTCGCCGCGGGAGGGATTCGAACCCTCGCCCCCTTTTCGGGGATCTGGTCTCCAGCCAGACCCCTTGGTCCACTCGGGCACCGCGGCATAAAAATATATTAATCTATAACCATTTTAGTTTTTTATGAAGAAAATAAAAGTATTTATAGAAAGAGATATGAAGGAATTTGAGATAGAATTTAATGGAAAAACAGTTAGAGAACTTTTGGATAATTTAAATATTGATTGGTCTAGAGTAGTAGTAATAAAAAACGGGGAAATTGTTACTGAAGATGAAATTATAAATAATAACGATTATATAAAGATTTTTGATGCTGTTTCAGGCGGTTAACGGGCCCGCGGGGATTTGAACCCCGGACCTACGGCTTAGAAGGCCGTCGCTCTATCCAAGCTGAGCTACGGGCCCATTTTTCATAAATTGTTAATCAGATTTAAATAGTTTTATATTAAAAATTTTTTCAAAATTTTTAGCAATATTAGCAGCTAGTTCATCTTTATCTATATTTTTTATTTTTGATAGCATTTCTAAACCATATATTATTTTCCAGGAATTATTTTCTCTTTTTCCAATTGGATCTAAAAATGGAGAATCAGTTTCAGTTAAAATGAGATCTATAGGTATTTTTTCTGCTATTTTCTGAAGATATTTATCTTTATAAACGAAAGCCGGTATAGAAAAATAGAATTCATTTTCTATTGCAGATTTTACTAATTCTATATTCCAAAAAGAATGTAAAATTTTTTTACATTTGTAATTTTTCGATATTTCAATTGTTTCTTTTTCAGCTTTTCTAGAATGTAATATTACTGGCTTATTAATTTTTTCAGCAATCTCTAAAAATTTTTCGAACCAAAAAATCTCTTTTTTTAACAATTTCTCATCTTTTACCCAATAAAAATCTAATCCTATTTCTCCGATGGCGATAAATTTTTCATCTTTATTTTTTAATATGAATTCTATAACTTCTTCTATTTCATTTTCGGGTGATCTAACTATATCTACCGGATGAAAACCCAGTGCGTAATAGATAATATTATATTTTTTGCTTTCTTCAATTACTTTTTTATTTGTTTTAGTATTTAGACCATTTTCAATAATTATTTTAACATTTTTTTCTAAGTTTTCATTTATTCGTTTATCTAATTCATTATACATAAACAAATGGGAATGGACATCTATAATCATCAATTTTTATATATCTGTAAATTAAAATATATTTATGACTTATGAAATATGGACGGAAAAATATAGGCCACGTAGATTATCTGAAATTAAAGGACAAGATGAAATAATAAAACATCTAAGAGCTTTTGTAGAACAAAAAAATCTTCCACATCTACTATTTTCTGGTCCCCCAGGTGTTGGAAAAACTACTGCAGCTTTAGCTTTAGCTAGAGAATTATATGGTGATGAACAGTGGAAAACAAATTTCTTAGAATTAAATGCTTCTGATGAAAGAGGAATAGATGTAATCAGAGAAAAAGTAAAAGAATTTGCAAAAACAAAACCAATAGGAGACGTTCCATTTAAAATAATATTTTTAGATGAAGCAGATGCTATGACTAGAGACGCTCAACAAGCATTAAGAAGAATAATGGAACAATATGCTGGAATTACGAGATTTATTTTATCTTGCAATTACTCATCAAAAATTATAGAACCCATACAATCAAGAACAGTAGTATTTAGATTTAAACCTCTCTCTAAGGAAGCAGTTTTTGATATATTAAAAAATATTGCTGAAAGAGAAAAATTAATTATTGATGAAGAAGCTCTAGAGGCTTTATATTATATATCTGAAGGAGACATGAGAAGAGCAATTAATATATTACAAGCAGCAGCAATTTATAATAAAAACATAACAGCAGATATGATTTATGAAGTTGCCTCCGTTGCAAAACCAAAAGAATTACAAGAAATTTTGAATCTTGCTTATTTAGGAAGATTTGCTGAAGCTAGAGAAAAAATGATAGACTTGATGATAAAATATGGTTTGGCTGGAGAAGATTTAGTAAAATTGTTGTCTAAAGAAGTTATGAATTTAAATTTAGAAGATAAGGAAAAATTAGAAATTCTTTATTATCTTGGAGAGATAGAGTTTAGATTAATGGAGGGAGGAAATCCAATGGTGCAGCTCGGCGCTTTTCTAGCTTATTTGGGATTAAAAGGAATTAAAAAGTAATGGATATAACGAAAATTCCTAAATTTTTAATTTGGATAGCAATTTTTGTCTTTAGTGTTTTTGTTTTATATTTATTATATAACTTTCTAGCTTATAGATTTTCAAAACCATATGAAAAATACATATTTGTAGATTGCTTTTATAGTAATGAGACTTCTATCGTAATACTTACCGCAAAAGACAATGTAAAGAATATTGTTATTTATGATATAAATTTGCAAAATAAATGTGAAATAACAAATCTGTATAAAGATTCTATGGATGTATGTAAGATTAGTAATGTTAAGACAGGAGGAAAAGTATTCGTCAAAATAAATTTTGAAGTAAATAATAAAACATATTCTGCAGTATCTGAATGTAAAATTGAGGAAAGGAAAAGCATATTAGATTGGTTATTTAGCAAATAATGAACATTTTGTGGATAAAAAAATATGCTCCAAAAAATTCTTATGAAATTATAAATCAAACAGAGGCCATTAATGAAATAAAAGAATTTATTTTAAAGCAACAAAGGGATAAAAAAGCTTTGTTACTGTATGGTCCACCAGGTACTGGAAAAACTAGCTCTGTATATGCAATAGCAAATGAATTAAATTATGAAGTCATTGAAGTAAACGCATCAGATGTAAGAACCGCTAGAGCAATTCATGCTCGTTTAGATGAGGCTATAAAAGGAAAAACATTTTTTTATAAAGGAAGAGTTATACTAATCGATGAAATTGATGGATTAGCTGGATTTTATGACAGGGGAGGAATAGGAGCGATAATAAATATTATAGAAGAATCCAAATGGCCAGTAATTCTTATAGCAAATGACCCGTGGGATCCTAAATTTAAAAAATTAAGAGATATGTGCAAATTAGTAGAATTTAAAAAATTATCTATGACAGATATATTCAAGGCTCTTAAGAGAATTTCTTTAGCAGAAAAATTAGATATAGATGACGAGGTACTAAAAACATTAGCACAGAGAGCGCAAGGAGATTTAAGAAGCGCAATAAATGACTTGCAAACATTGGCAAATCTTAGAAAAAGAATTTCAATGAGCGATATTGCAATATTGGGTTATAGAGATAGAGAAATTCAAATATTTCAGGCTCTTGGACAATTTTTCAAATCATCTACTTTAAATTCTGCAAGAACAGCATTTATTAATGTAGATATGGATCCTGAAGAGATAGAAGCCTGGATAGAAGAAAACATATCTAACGAATATGAAAAAATAGAGGAAATATTTGAAGCTTATGATTGGATGAGTAAAGCAAGGATATTTTATGGGAGAATTTATATAAGACAGTATTGGGATCTTTTGAAATATTATACAACAATAATGTATGGAGGGGTTGCATTAGCTAAGAAACAACCCTATAAGAAGTTTACTAAATATAGGATGCCAACACTATTTAGAAGATTATCTAAAAGTAAAGAAGCTAGAGAAAAAATGGAAAATATCATTAAAGATTTAAAGAAAAAATTACATACGTCAACAAAGAGAATTAGAGAAGTGTATATAAATATTGTTTATTCTCTTTTAAAAATAAATGAAAAAGTGGCTAGAGAGTATTTGAAATCTTTTGGATTGAAAGAAGAAGAAATAGATTATATAATAGAGACTATTAAGAACTTATGAAATTAGTTAATAAGCAACAACTTTTGCAAATATTAAGGGAAATTTCAAAGGAATACGGCATTGAAGAAATAAATCTAGATGATTTTATTTTTTTGTTAAATAAAGAAGGAAAAATTTTTTTAGTATATAAAGATTTAGAGAAAATAATAG
>JAWBAK010000002.1:0-85541 GCA_038997165.1 Candidatus Aenigmatarchaeota archaeon | reverse complement strand
TTCAAATACTACCATAGAAGTTCATATAAGTAAAGATTTAATTAATGTAGTTGGAAATTATTCTGCAGCTATTTATGTATTGGAATTGCCCATGCACGATAAACAATCAATATGGTTATTAGGAAATGCAACATTAATTGATCCAGAGATTGGAAATTCTAAACCAATAATTATAATAGACGCAACTAATAGAACTTTTATTATTTCTTCAAATAATATTCCAAGAAAAACTTGGATGAAAGTTGAATTTTTAAAAAGAAAACCTCATGTTATTAGAGAACGAGAAAAATTTGAATGGATAGAGGCAATGTTTACACAACTTGATTGGGAATTTTTTGATGATATTCATTATGGTCCTACACAATATAATTTAGTTGGTAAACAAGGAAATGTTGGTTTATATAAAATTTTTAAACCAACAGATGAAAAAGTTTGGGAAGTAATTTTAAAATTTTATGATTATATGGATGAATTACCAAAAGTTTTAAGAGAAAATGGAATTGAACCTTTATATTATTATTTTAATTCTACAGAATTTAAAAAACAATTTCCAAATGATAAAGATAGAGGAATAGTATTATATGTATTGGCATATATTCCACCCGCAACTTGGGATATAGATAAAAGGCAGCCAATATGTGGAATTGAAGGAATGATTAAATTTGTAGAACAATTATCAATATTAAGAGATGCAATAATAAAGTTATATAAGCAAGCAAAAGTTGATGAAAGTAAAGTATATAAAATATTAATTGAAGAAAAAATAACAAGTTATTTACCATCACTTGAGAAAATTTTAAAAGTAATCGAGGGAAATTTAACAAGAGAATATGAAATTGCTAGATATGGTTATTGGCAATGGATTTGTGATAGAGCTAATAATGGTTTATTTAATACAGCATTACAATATACAGAATTTGATAAACATTTAATAGAAATTTGGAAAGAAAAATGGAATTGGGATTTAATTAGATTTATAAAAGGTGCAACAAGAGGTAGTAAGTATACATTAAATATTCCAGGATTTTTTTTAGATGAGGGAGATACATATAAATATGGATATCCTTTAACATTTAAAAGTTTAGGAATACCTCTAGCTTACATATATTATGATCCATATATTTTTGGAACAAGTTGGAAAGAATGGGCAGTTCCGTTACCAACTAATATAGCAGAAGAATTAATAAATCAATTTAAAGATAAAATAGTATTTGGACCAGGATATTTTTTTAGCTTATTTTCTGCTGTTGATGGAGCTGAAAAAGATGGAATAAAAGAAATTTATAGTTATGATATAATAAGAAGAAGAGATTATTATGATCGTTTTTGTTTATGGAAAAAGAATTGATTTAATAAATTAGAAATATAATTAAATAAGTTAAAAATAATATTATTTGATTTATTATTTTGAACTATTTCATCTGGAGGATCACAAATAAAAGATTTACCATCTTTATTAATTATTGTTCCTTTTGGAACACATTTACCTTCCCATGTTTTTGGTCCACTAGGATCATCTGTACAACAATAACCTTCTGCACAATCCTCATTGTAATAACATTTTCCCCAAACACATTTATTACTTTCGCATTTTCCTTTTACTCCATCGATATATGGACAACCATCTTTTACAGAACAAACTGGACAATCATCATCAGTTTGACAACAAATATCCCATGGATTACTTGGATTTCTCGCACCTGCACATCCTGGTTCTTCACAATCTCTTTTTCCATTGCAATCGTTATCAATTCCATCAAAACATTCTTCTACTGGATTACCATCTTCCAAATTAATTAAATTTTCTTCTATCCACAACCATTTATTTTCAGTATAAGAATAAACACAAAAAACTCTTAAATTTCTTCTAATATCTATTTTTACTACACATTGATTTTCTTCATTACAATAAATTGCTTCACAGGTAGAATTACAAAATATCGAAGAATCTTTATAAGAAATTGTTGCAGGAGCTACTTCATCACAATTCTTATCAGCACCACAAGCAGATTCACATCGATAATCTCCTTGATTATCAAATCCACATCCAAACATTTCTATTTGAATTTTTCCATCACATATTACACATATATCTTGAGAAGCATCATAAACTCCTTCTTTTACATTAGCTAAACAATCCCAACCATCTCTTCTTTTACATATTTGTCCATTATAGGAAGGAGAATCGTACCATTTTGCTTCAGGTCTGCTGCTACATGTTATGTTTTCATACATTCCTATTATTTCATAAAATTGCCCAGCAAAATATGCCATTACGCAACCTGTAGATACTCCTCCAGTAAAATCTTTTAGATTTCCAATGGGTTGTCTACAACTTGAGTCATTAAAAAATGTTCCTTGTACTAAAAGACAAGCACTACTTTTTTCTATTATTAAATTAAAAAATAAAAATAAGAAAAAAATAATTAAAACTAAAAATAATTCTTTAGAAACCATTTTATTACTTCTATATCTTTTTCAAAATTTTTTATATTAATAAACAATAACTTATTTTCATTTTTTACTATAACTCCTATATTTTCAAAATTATTTGAATAAATAATTGTTGCATTATAATTCATAATTTTTATATTTTCAATTTTAGTAATATTAAAATTTTTTGACCATTCTATAATTTTATTAAAATATTTTTCAGTATCTTCTTTATTTGAAAAATAATATTTATAAAAATTAATTGTATAAGAATTATTTATATAAAAAGTTTCTATTTTTATTGGTTTTATTTCAAATAAACTTTCAGTAATATTTGTATCAACGTTATAATAAATAATTTTATATTTTGGTTGATTTAAAATAAAAATAAAGTATAAAGTTAAAAAAGAAATAGAAATAAAGAAAATAATTAAAAATAATTTATTTTTTAATAATTTTCTAAGTGGAATCATAAAAAACGATATTAAAAAATAATAAATAAATAATAAAATTAAATCTTTGTTCTTATCTCAATTATGTCTTTATCTTCTAATACGAAATTTAATCCAGCTCTTATTTCTTTTCCATTTCTAATAATGATACAGAATTTAAAATTTTCTTTCAATCTTTCATCAATCTCGTTTATAGCGTCTAAAACTGTAGAATTCTTATCTAAAATTAATGCTTTTTGACTTATCTCTTTTCCTGGTGGTTTTGTAAATATTCTAATTTTATTTAAAGAATTCCAAATATCTATAAATAATTTTTCATAATTTAACATAGAATACTTAAAAAAATTTGAGTCTTCTGAATTCTTTACATTATTTAAAACAAAATAAACGTTTTGAAGTTTAAAATCCTTTATAATATTTTCATATGTTTTAATTTGAAATTCTATATCTAATAAATTATTTATCAAAAATACATTTGCATCCGAAATTTTTGCAATCCACATATGTTTTGGAAGAAAAAATGATGGAATTTCTACTAACTGAAATTCTATTCCTTCAAAAATATATATTCCACTTTTTGGTTCTTTTGTTTCATATTCTTTTTCACTACTTTCTAAATTAGTATTACATAACTTATTTATCCAATAACTTTTTCCAGAGTTTGCAATGCCCAAAAAACTTATTAAAACACTCCCGACTTTTTTAAAATAAGTATATCCTCCTACTTTCTTACTTTTCTTTTCTAATAAAGATTTTAATTTTGATAATCTTTTTCTTAAATCTGCTAATAAATTTTCAGTTCCTTTATGCTTAGGTGTTATAGAAATTAATTTTTCTAACCAAAAAATTTTTTCTTCCAAAGTTTTAGCTTCTAAATATTTTCTTTCTGTTACATACCATTCGACAGGTAAATTTGCTGGCATAATTTTTTAAATCTATTGAAAATTATTATGAATTTAAAAATGGAAATAGATTTAAAGAATGAAGAATTAGCTAAAAAAATATTTAAATCTCTAGCTCCAGATATAAAAAAGGAAAAAGAAAAAATAAATTTAATTAATGGTAAAATAATATTTGAAATAGAAGACGATAATTTTTCTCACATATTAGCGAGTTGTACTTCAATTCTAAAATTAATTAACGAAACTATTAAATTAGAAAGAAATCTTTTGGAAAGAACTCAAAAATAATAATTCCAAAAATTTTTTCTAAAATTATTAAAATTAGAGTAAATAAAAACGTTGGAGCATATCTTACACCTTCCTTAATATAAACATATTTTATTTTTTTTCTTTTTAACTCTTCAATTTCTTTTTTAGTTATTCCTCTCCAAACTTTAAAATCTAATAGAACATCTCCCTCTTTTAATTTATTTATTGGAATTCTTTTAATCATTAAATTTCTTACATTTTTTAAAAAAGGAATTGAAATATAAAGAAAAATTAAAAAGGATATCAAAAAATTAAATAACATTTTACTAAACATAAAATATAAAGAAAGAAATGAAAAAAACAAAGAAATGAAAAGAGAAATTTTTGAGAAAAAGTTTAATTTTTCATATTTTTTTGATAAAAATATAAAAAGAACTGAATAGAAAAATATAAAAAATATTCCAACTGAAAAAGTTATTAATAACCAATTAAAAATTTCAAATATATTTTTAAAGATATTTAACAATCCTAAAGATAATAATAAAAAAGAGTCTCCCAAACCCCATTGACCACTAAAATATAGAAAGAAACCAAAAAAACCAAATATTGCTAAATTAATTAAAAGATTATAAAAAATGTTAAAATTTTTATAATAAAGAATTTGAATTAAATTTAGAATTATTAGCAAAGAAATAAAAAAGTAAACTTCTATATCTTTTATTTCTGTAGTTCTAATATCATCAATGCTTGCTTTAGTAAAAAACGTTTTTGCAACTATTAATTTCAATATATCAAAAATATCCATTATTAAATTTATGCTAAGATATATATTAGAAGATTTAAAAATAAGCTATGAAGATGTTGAAATAAAAGAAAAATATGGAGATATATGTTTTAATATAAATAAACTTTCAAAAAAATATAAAGTAGAAAAACAAATTTTTGAAAACGAAATTTTAAAACTTATAAAAAATTCTAATTTTATAAAATCCTTTGATAAAGTTAACGATTTTTTTAATATTTATTTAAACTGGCCAAATTTGCTAATAAAATTTCTAAATGATAAAATAATTAAAGAAAAAATAATTGCAAATAAAATATTAATAGAACATACTAGTGCAAATCCAAATAAAGCATTACATATAGGACATTTAAGAAATTCTTGCATAGGTGATTGTTTGTATAGATTTTTGAAAAAATTAGGAAATAAAGTTTTTGTAGCAAATTATATAGATGATACAGGTGCTCAAATGGCTGAACTATTAATAGCATTCAAATATCTTCATAAAGATATTAACACAAACGAAAAATTTGATTTGTATTGTAGTAAATTATATACACAAGTAAATAAACTTTTAGAAGAAGATGAAAATCTGAAAAAATTAAAAAATATTATTGTTAAGGAATTAGAAATAGAAAATTCATTTACTTCAGAATTAAATAAACAAATTGTTAAAAAAGTAATAGAAGCTCAGCTACAAACTTTATGGTATTTCGATATTTATTTTGATTTTATAAACAAAGAAAGTGATATACTAAGTTTTGGCTTATGGGAAGAAACTTTTGAAAAATTGAAAAAATTAAATAAAATAGAGTTTGTTGAAAATGGAGAAGAAGTTGAAAAATTAGATGAATATTCTTCTTCTATTACTAAAAGAAAAGTGGGAACATACGTAATAAAATCAAAAAATACTAATTTAGTTTTAATCAAAAGTGATGGAACATTAACTTATTTAGCTAAAGATATTGCATATGCTTTTTGGAAGCATAGTTTATTATCAAAAAGTTTTTTATTTTCTTTTTTATTAAAACAACCAAACGGAAAAGAACTATATCAAACAGATAAATTTGGCAGAGAAATTAAAGATTTTGAAAATTTTGATATGTCAATAAATGTAATTGGAAGAGAACAATCTGAAAATCAATACGTAATAGAAAATTTAATAAAAGAATTAACAAATAAAAAGTACATTTATTATTCATATGGACTAGTTTTTATTTCGAAAAAAGTAGCCAAAAGCTTAGGAATAGAAGTTGAAAAAGATTTTTTAAAAATGAGTGGAAGAAAAGGTTTAGTAATTAATGTTGATGATTTAATAAAAAAATTTGAAGAAAAAGTTAAAGAAACTTTAGAAAAAAGAAATATAAAAGATGATGAATTAGTTAAAAAAATAGTAAAGAGTTGTTTAAGATATGAAATGATAAAATTAGATAGAAATAAAGATTTAATTTTTGATTTTGACGAAGCATTAAGATTAGATGGAAATACTGCTTTATATTTAATGTATACCTATGCAAGAATAAATTCTATAGTAAAAAATTTAGAGAAAATTGGCGAATTAAAAATCAATGATTTTGATTGCGAATTGAATGAAGAAGAAAAAAATTTGGCAAAAGAAATATTAAAGTTCGATAGTGTTATAAATTCTGTAGCTAAAACATTAGAAATAAATCAACTTGCAAACTACATTTACGAGTTATCAAAAAAATTTAATATTTTTTATGAGAAATGCAGAATAATAGATGAAAAAGATAATAACAAAAAAGAATTAAGAAAAGTTCTTCTATTAATAACAAAAAATATTTTAGAAAACGTTTTTGATATATTAGGAATCGAAAAAGTTGAAAGAATTTAAATTTTATTAATTAAAATATTTACTATGTTAATAGCAGCTATAAGATTAAGAAGTGGAATTAAAGCACCTAGAGAAATTAAAGATACTTTAATGCTTCTTAATTTAAGATATATTTACAATTGCGTTTTATTAGAATCTAACAAATCAACTTTAGGAATGTTAAAAAAGGTAAAAAATTATATTTGCTATGGAGAGATTGATAAAGATGTGTTAGTATTATTATTAAAAAAGAGATTAAGAAAAATTGGAGATAAAAAAGTTGAAGTAGAAGATTTAAAAAAATATGGAATTAGTTCATTTGAGGAATTAGCTGATTTATTATATGAAGGTAAGAAGAAGCTAAAGGATTTTTCAAATTTCAAAAGAGTTTTTAGATTACATCCTCCAAAAGGAGGTTTTAAGAAAAGTAAAAAATTAGAATATCCAGAAGGAATTTTAGGATATATAGGAAAGGAAATCAATAATTTACTTAAAAGAATGATATAATGAAAATTTTTATTAGTGGTTTGCCAAGAAGTGGAAAAACTACTTTAATTAAAAAAATTTATGAATTATACAAAAATAAAATATCTATTAGTGGATTTTATACAGAAGAAATTTTAAAAAATAATAAAAGAATTGGATTTGAAATTTATTCGATAGATTTAAATCAAAAATTTATTTTTGCTTCAAAAGAAATAAAAAGTAATTTAGAATATGCTGGTTATTATTTATTTTTAGAAAATTTAAACAAAATTATAGATTCTGTTAATTTAAATTCAAAATTAATTTTAATCGATGAAATAGGAAAAATGGAAATGTTTAGTGAAAAATTTAAGAAATTTATTGAAAAAATTATGGAAATAGAAATAAATATAATAGCGACCTTGCATAGAGCATATATAAATGAATTCTCTAGGTTTGGCATAGTTTATTGGTTAGAAAAGGAGAAATGGAATGAAACATTTCAAAAAATTTTAAAAATTATAGAGAATATTTAAATTATTTATATATGGGCGGGTAGCTTAGCCTGGTGGAGCGCCCGGCTGATAACCGGGAGGTCGGGAGTTCAAATCTCCCCCCGCCCAGTTATATAATCAAAGAAAATTCTTATTTCAAAATAAAGAATCTTAAATCTGAATATATTTCACTTATTTTAATAAAAAACTATAGAAGGATTATTGCAAACATAAATGTGATAATTTCTAATTTAATTGATAATAAAATCTTCTTTTTATTTAATTTTAGTATGAGTAATACTAGAGTTTCTAAAATACAAAAATATTTAAAAAAGTGCTATGAATTACTAAATTTATCATAATTTTTTAATTTTTTCTATTATTTTTTCTGATATTTGTTTTAATTCTTCAAATCTTTTTTCTTTTTTTGATTCAAAAGCAATAGAAATTTTTGGTTCTGTATTTGATGCTCTAATTGCTATCCAACTTTCGTTATCTAACCAAACTTTTATTCCATCTATTTCTTCAATACTATATTCTTTAAATTCTTCTTTTAACATTTCGATAAACTTAAATTTCATTTCCTCTTTAATTTCAACTCTTTTAGATTCGTAGAAATAAGTTGGAATATCTTTTATTAGCTCTGAAATTTTCTTATTAGTTTTCGATAAAAATTCTATTATTTTTAAAGTTAAAAAAATACTATCATCTAAATAAAAAACTTCTTTAAAGTAAAAATGATAAGAAATTTCCGCACCCAAAAAAGCCTTATTTTTAAACATTTCGTTTTGAATATAACTTCTACCAACTTTTGTAACTAAAGGTTTTGCTCTATATTTTTTTATTTCTTCTATAGCAGCTATAGAACTTAAAACATCTATAACAACCTTTTTATTTTTAATTTTATTTCTATACGATTGTAATAACAAAGAAAGAATTTGATGAGATAACAAAATATTTCCTTTATCATCTATTATAACAACTCTATCAGCATCGCCATCATAAGCAAATCCAACATCAGCTTTCTCAATTAAAACTTTTTCTATTAATTTTGATAAATTTTCTTTTTTTGGTTCAGGATCTCTATTGGGAAAGTTTCCATCAAATCTACAAAACAATTCAGTGTTATTTCCCTTATTATAAATTTTTAATATTTTTGGTAATAATTCGCTAACTGATCCATTACCAGCATCTATTATTATCTTTAAATTACTTTCAAAATTGAATTTATTTTTTAAAAAGTTTATATACTCTTCTTCTATATTAAATTTTTCTACTTTTCCTTTTCTTTTTGAATTTATAAAATTTTTATTTTGCATTATTTCTTTAATTTTTTCTAATCCAAAATTTAAACCTACAGTTAGACAATTCGAATCATTAATAATAAAACCATTCCATTCCTTTGGGTTGTGAGATGCAGAAACCGTTACTCCAAATTTTGCTTTTAATAATTTAGTAGCAAATGCAACTATTGGAGTTGGGACTATTCCTAAATCAAATATTTCATATCCATTTTCTATCAATCCGTTTATAAGAGAATTTTTTAAACTTTCACTACTTAATCTTACATCATTACCAATAACAACTCTTCTTTTTTTTCCAAAGAAAAATGTTGCTAATGCTTTTCCTAATTCATAAGCAAAATTCTCATTAATTTCATTTGGATAAATTCCCCTTATATCATATGCTCTAAAAACTTTATTATAATCCATAAAAATAGAATATGTTAATATGGAAAAAAGAATTTATTTATTAGAAGCGCTATTAGATATAGCATCTCAATTTATTGTACCATTCATAACTTTGTATGCATTAAATTTAGGATTTTCTTATTTTTTTATCGGATCTTTTAATGCAATTTTAAATTTTTCTTATATTTTAGCTTTTTTTATTTCTTTATTATTAATAAGTCCAAAAATAATAAAAAATGTCTTTTCTATTTCTTTATTAATTTGGGGTTTATCATTTGTTTTTATTTATTATTCAAAGACAGAATTTCTTTTTCTTATTTCGATTTTATTAAGAGCTATTTCTAGCTCAATGATATCTGTATGTTATACATGGCTAATATCTAACATTTTTAAGAAAAAAACTTTTGAAAAAGTTTCAAATCTAGCTATAATTTATACTTTTATAACTCTAATCGCAACAATAACATCTAGCTTATTAATAAGAGAATTAAATTATCCATCTTTTATTTTTTATATTCCTCTCGTATTTTCTATTTTTTCAGTTTATATACTTCAAAAAATAGAAATTAAAGAAAAAGATGAAGTAAAATTTCCAAAAAATTATTTTAACTTTATTAAAAATAAAATAAAATCAAATATAAAAAATGAAAAATTGAGAAATTACTCTTTATCATTACTTTTATTTTATTTTTCTATAGGTATAGCAGGTCCGTTTTTTTCAGTCTTTTTAAAAAATATTCTAGGACTTTCTGAAGTAGAATGGGCTATTATTATATGTATTGAAATGATTTCATTCCTAATTTTTTCAAATTCTATTAAAAAATTAAAAAAACATTTTAATATAACTACTTTATTTCAAATTTCTACATTTCTAATTTCTTTAATTCCTTTTATTTGGGTCGTTACTAAAAACTTTTTGATAATAATTTTATATAGCTTTATTGCAGGAATTTCGTGGCAACTCTTTTCTATATTACATTTAACTTATATTTCAAGAAATTTTAATGTTGCTAACAAAATAAGTTTTTTAAACATTTTTATTGGTTTGGGTTTATTATTAGGTAATATTTTTGGTGGTACTGTTGCACAAATAAAATTAGAATATGTTTTTTATATTTCTTTTGTGTTTAGATTTTTTTCATCTTTTATTTTTTCTAAACTTCTTGAAGGTAAGCAAATTTCTATAGATAGTATATATAAAACAGTTTTTCTTTCTTTAGATTTTTTCTCAACCCTTTTTAAAGAATTTGTTATTCAATTTAAATCCTTGGACCTTTATAACCACAAAAAGAACATTCATAAATCTTAACTACTACACTTGTTTTTTCATTTTGAGATATAAGTTCATACTTTATTTTTGCATTTTTTCCACATTTTGGACATTTGTCAAAAGTTGGAATTTCCCTAAGTAATGCCATATAATGTTAAGAATTTAAAAAATTTATTTTTAAATAAAAAACTAAAATATGCGAGCTTTCTTACTACTTTCACATGGCTATACTACATATAAGATAAAAGACTTTTATAAAGCAGGTAGATTAGATATAGCAATTCATTCTATAATTCATGCATTTTTTATATCAAATGGATTAAGAAGTGATGTAGAATTCAATCTTCTCCTATTAGGTCCACCAAAACCGCCAATAAGAATAAAAATTGTTTCTGATTTAAAAACACCTTGGAGCAAAAAAGATATAGGTAGTTTAATTAAAATTTCACTTTGGAAATTTTATAAGAAAAAAGAGAAATCTATAGAAGCTTTAAAAGGTGTTTATGTTGAAAGAAAAGGATTAGAGGAAATTTTAGATGAATATAAAAAAAGAAATTTTAAGATTTTTCTTTTAGATTTAGATGGTAAAAATATTGAAGATGTTGAAATAGATGAAAATTCTTTATTTGTTTTAGGAGATTTTGTTGGAATTGATAAAAAGCAATTAGAAATTTGTAAAAAATTTTCTAATGAAATTATTTCCCTTGGAAAAACTTTATACTTTACATCTCAATGTATTTTTCTTTTAAATTATTTTTATGATAAAAAATTCGGAAGTAAATATTTCGATACAACATTCAAATTTAAATCTAATATTTAAAGATCGTAAAATTTATACTTATCGTTTTTTAAATCTAATATACAAAAGCTTGGTTTTGAAAAATATCCTAAAATTTCTCCAGGATTGATTAATATAGTTTTTTTAATTTTTAAAATTTCTTTTTTATGTGTATGTCCAAAAAATATATAATCATATTTATTTAAGAATCCAAAGGCTTTTGCAATAAAATCATAATGAGTAAATAAAATTTTTTTATTAGAAAGATTTATCTCTCCATGATTTTGAAAAAACTTAGTATTTTTTGGCATATTTTTAATCAAATTTATTTTATCACCATCATTATTTCCAAATACAATAAAAAATTCTTTTACATTAAGTTTTTCAAATAACTTTATTGAAAAAGGTGAACAAATATCTCCACAATGAAATGCATAATCTACTTTAATTTTATTTAATTTTGAAATTAATTTTAAAATATTCTCAGTATTGTCGTGAGTATCGCTAAATATTGCGATTTTCATGAAATTTCTATTCTATAACTTTTAGGAAGTTTAGATGCAGCAATTTCTAATGCTTCTTTACCTAAATTTAAAAATTCTTTTTTAATTCTTAATAAAATTATTGTCTCTCCTTTAAACAATTGAACTGCTCTACCTATAGGCCTTCCAAATGCTAATCTCATTCCTTGACTATATCTATCAGCACCTGCGCCCATGGCTATTGGATGTTCTCTTAATACATGATGAGGATATTTTATAATTTTTAAAAAATAATTCATGCTTCCTACTTTTCTTTCTAAAAACTTGTTACACATAACTCTAGCTGCTTCTAAGGCATTATCTCTAACTTGAACATCCTCTTTAGCGATCAATTTTAATTCTATAAAGTCATTTAGCTCTTTATTTCCCATTTCATATTGCCTAATTTTTGCTGGAGGTGCTCCGGCAATATAATTTTTACTTTTAACTTTATAGGAAATTCTAGTATATGGTCTTTCTATTTTTCTAAAACATCTTCCGGGTCTTAATGCCATAAATATAACTTCAAAAATATTTATAATTTTACTTTATTTTACTTTACGTTTTCCTAAATAATTTAGTTTAATTGTAATATATATTTTTTAGCTTTATAATTTTTTCATGGCAGAAAAAAGAGCTCTTGTTGTAAGAAGTGCAGTAAGAGAAGTTGCAAAAGATATGAGAATAAGTGATGAGTTTTTTGAAGCTTTAGATAAAGAAGTTGAAGCTCTAATAAAAAGAGCTGTTGAAAGAGCAAAAGCAAATGGAAGAGCAACTTTAAGAGCTAGCGATGTTTAAATTCCAAACAATTTATCTAACCAACTCCTCTTTTCTATTTCTTTTCCATATTTTTCCCAAAAATCTTTAATTTTTTCTTTCAAATTCTCTAATTCTTCTTTTGTGTTAGGAACTCCAACAGAATTTCCAACACCTATAATTACTGCTTTTGTTGAATCTTCTAGCAATTCTTTTAATCTTTCAATTACTTTATCTACACTTTCATATATTTTTGGATTCATAATTTTTATTGCTTCTTCAGAACTCATTTTTATTGTAATTGTTTCCATTCTAATTTTTTTCTTAGTCGCTATACTTTCAATATTAAACTTTTCTACTCCAACTCCACCTATTGCTACTCCAATACCTTCAGCAATGCTTCCAGTTTCTTCCCCTTCCAATTTTGAAGCTGCATCAATAGTTATTATTTTATCAATATCTTTTTCTTTTTTTAAAACATTTTCTAAAGCTTTATGAAGCTTTCCTAATCTAGCGCCCGGACCTTTAGCTCTTATTAAAATAACATCTTTTCCAAATAATTTTTTCTTTACAATTATACATTCCTCAATTTCTTTAATTTTATCTTCTTTATTTATTAAATGAGCAATAATCAAAGGACCTATTCCATCTCCTATTGGTAAATTGTTTAAAACAGTTTCAAATCCCTTTTCATATGATTTAAAAATTCTATCAATAACTGGCAATTGAAATTGAACAAGAAGAGCAATCTGTAAGTTTTTATATTTTTTTATAATTTCTCTATAATGTTCTAAAACTTTCTTAATAAAATTCTTTACTATTAATATTTCGAAAAGTAATTTATAATTTTTTAATTTTTCCTCATCTTTTTCGTTTGAAAACCTTTTTATATAATTTTCTATTTTTTCATCGCTTTGATTTACAATAAATTCTAATTTATTTACTATTCCAAATGGATCTAAACTAGTAGGTTCAATAGTTATAAAATCTAATTTTTCAAATATTTTATTTGAAGATATTTTTGGATTAATAATTCTAATAAATTTTCTTTTAGATCTTTCTATAGAATCAGAAACTTTTTCTATCATCAAATTTATAAAATATAGTGCTTGTGCTAAAACAACTCTAGGATAAATAATTGGAAAAAGAAAAAAGAATATAATAAAAAAAATCCAGTAAATATCGAAAAAGTTACTAATCATACATATTTTTATAAATTTAAGTTTATAAATACTTTATGAAAGGTTTGATTAAAGAGTTTTTAATAGTATTAGGTATAACTTTTTTACTTTATTTTTTATTTACAAAAACTCCTCTTCAACAATACTCCAAAAATTTGTTATCTGGATTTTTTTCATATTTTCAACAAAAAGAAGAAAGAATAATTTATTTTAATATAGAATTAAATAAAGATTCGCAATTTGAAATAAAAGATGGAAAATTTGATTTAAAAATTAATGGAATTTTAAGAGAGATTGAAATAGATAAAATTTTGCTTTCGAAAAATTCTGAAAATGTTTCTGAGATTTTTTTAAAATGTGAAGAAAATTGTATACTAAGATATTATTCAAACGATATTTATGTTTCTGCTAAAATAAACTATTTAAATTTAGACGATTTAAAATTTTCTAGCAAAGAAAATTTGAATACAAAAATTAAATGTGAAAATTTAAAAAATTTAAATATATTGATAACTTCTGATTCAATTAATATTTGTGTTACAAACTCTTCTTTTTCTCTCATTTTTGGAAATAAAAAAATTGAACAAAAAATTTATAATGATTGTTTAATTTTAGATAAGATAATTAAAGTAAATTTTGTTTTCAAAGAAAATGAAATAAAACTAGAAGGTTATGCAAATAATATTAAATCTACATTTCTATCTATTTAATTATGTCAGAAAAAAAAGAAGAAGTCATTGAACTTCCAGAAAAGGAAGAAAAAATTGAAAGTAAAATAAAAATAGAAAAAATAATAGATGTAAGAGATGTTGAAAGAGTGATAAAAAAAGTTTTAGAAAGAAAAGTTGTTCTAGCAAATTTGAAGGGAATAAAAAATATTTCTGATTATCAAAATGTAATCAAAGAATTTAAAAGATTTGGAAATCTTTATAAATTAAATTTAATTTTAATAGATGACAATTATTTACTTCTTACAGCAAAAGATATAAAAATAGAAAAAATATAAATATTTTTTGTTACTACTTATTTATGGTTAATTTAAGAATAGAGATTGCATTAGAAAAGGAATTTCCTTTAATTGAAATTATAAAGGATGAAAGATTTGGCAAAGATTTTTTAAAGGAATTTAAATTCAAAATTGTAGAAGAAGAAAAAGGAAAACAAATTATATATGTTAGTTTTTTAAAGAATGAAATGATATTAGCTAGCAAAATTTATGAATTAATTGATAATTTAAATCTTGAGAAAGTTTGTATAAATATAGAAAATTTAAATGAAAATTTAAAAAAAGAAAATTTTATTGAAAGTTTATATTTAAGTGCCTATGAATTTGACAAATATAAAAGCAAGAAAAAGGAAAAAAAGATTCATATAAAAATTTTTGGAATAGATAAAACGAGTTTAGCTAAATCTAAAATAATTTCCCAAGCAGTTTATATTGCAAGAGATTTAGGTAATGAACCGCCTAATAAACTTTATCCACAAGCATTTGTAGAAAGAGTATATGAAATATTTGAAGAAGTTCCAAATGTTTATATAGATGTTTTAAATGAAAAAGATTTAGAAAGAGAAAATTTAGAAGGAATACTAGCAATTGGTAATTCTTCAAAAAATAAACCAAGATTATTAATTTTAAAATATTTTCAAGCGGAAGATAAAAATAAAAAACCAATAATGTTAGTAGGTAAAGGTTTGTGTTTTGATGCTGGTGGAATAAATGTTAAGCCGGCTGAATATATGTATGAAATGTTTGCAGATAAAAGTGGTGCAGCTGCAATAGTTGGAATATTCTACGCTATTTCTAAGCTAAATTTATCATTAAATGTTATTGGTTTAATTCCTTTAGTAGAAAATATAATTAGTGAAAATGCAATAAAACAAAGCGATATAATAAAAATTGGAGATAAATATGTTGAAATAGTGCATACTGATGCAGAAGGAAGAATTGTTTTAGCAGATGCTATTCAATATGGAATTAAAAAATTTGATCCAGAATTAATAATTGATGTTGCAACATTAACTGGTGCACAAATAGTTGCTCTAGGTTATAAAATTGCTGCAATGTATTCAAACGATAATCAACTTTCTAAAAAATTATTTGAAATTGGAAAGAAAAAAAGAGAATATGTTTGGAAAATGCCATTACCATCATTTTATAAGGAATTAATTAAAAGTGAAAGAGCAGATTTAGCAAATATTAAATCTCCAACATCAAGAGAAGCTGGAAGTATTGTAGGTGCATTATTTATTAAAGAATTTGTTAAAGATAAAAAATGGATTCATTTAGATATAGCTGGTCCAGCAATATCTCCAAAAAAAGAAAATTGGATAAATAAAGATGCTACCGGTTTTGGAGTAAGATTATTAACAGAATTTCTACTTTCTTTAAAATAGGGATTATTTAAATTCTTATTATCAATTTCTTATGGAAGACGAAATTATTAAAAAAATTGAAATTGTTGAAAAGATTTGCTTAGATACTTCTATAATTATTGATAAATTTGTAAGTCAAAATTTTGATAAATTTAAAAATTTAAAAGAAATAATTATTCCAATTCCTTCTTTGGATGAATTACAAAATCAAGCATCGAAAGGAAGAAAAGAAGGAATTATTGGATTAAACGAAATAAAGGAAATTAGAGAAAAGGCTGAAGCAAAAAATATATTAATTAAATTTGTAGGAGAAAGACCTAGTCTAGAAGATATTAAATTAGCTAGAGGTGGTAGAATTGATGCATTAATTAGAGATGTTGCAAAAAGAGAAAATGCATATTTATTAACTTCTGATTATATTCAAGCACTAGTAGCTGAAGCAGAAGGTACAAAAGTAATTTATATTGCTCCAGAAATTTCTCTTAAAGAAAAATTAAAATTTGAAAGTTTTTTCGACGAAGAAACATTAAGTATTCATTTAAAAGAAAATGTTAGTCCATATGCAAAAAAAGGAAAACCGGGAAATTGGAGTTTAGTTAAATTAAGAGAAGAAGTAATGAGTAGAGAAGAAATTGAAGAAATGATAAAAGAAATTATAGAATTTGCAAGAAGAGATGAAAATTCCTACTTTGAAATAGTAAGAGAAAATGCTATTGTAATTCAAATGAGAAATTATAGAATTGCTATTGCTAAGCCACCATTTTCTAGTTCATATGAAATTACAATAGTAAAACCAATAGTTAAATTAAGTTTGGAAGATTATAAACCTAGTAAAAAATTAATAGAAAGATTAGAAAAAAAAGCAGAAGGAATAATAATTTGTGGACCTCCTGGATCTGGCAAATCTACTTTTTGTAGCTCTTTAATAGAATTTTACCTAAAAAAAGGAAAAATAGTAAAAACTTTAGAAAGTCCTAGAGATTTACAAGTTCCTAAGGAAGTTACTCAATATGGTCCTCTAGAAAATTCATTTGAAAAAACTGCAGATATTTTATTATTAGTTAGACCAGATTATGTTGCTTTTGATGAAATAAGAAAAACAAAAGATTTTGAAATATTTGCTGATTTAAGATTAGCTGGTATAGGAATGATAGGAGTTGTACATGCAAGCGATGCAATAGATGCTATTCAAAGATTTTTAAGTAGATATGAATTAGGAATGTTACCACATATAGTTGATACAATAATCTTTATAAAAGATGGAGAAATTAAAAAAATTTTAACCTTAGAAATTAAAGTTAAAGTTCCTACAGGTATGACTGAAGAAGACTTAGCTAGGCCTGTAGTTGAAGTTAGAGATTTTGAAAGTGGTAAGTTAGAATATGAAATTTATACCTTTGGAGAAGAAAACGTTGTTGTTCCAATAGAAGAAGAAAAAAGAAAAAATGCTATATATGAATTAGCTAAGCAAAGAATTAAAGAATTTATTGATAGGTTTGATAAGAATGCTGAAATAGAAATATTAAACGAAAATAAAGTATTAATAAAAGTTGATAACGAAGTTCTTCCAAAAATTATTGGAAAAGAAGGAAAAACAATAAAAAAATTAGAAGAGATTTTGGGAATTTCCATAGATGTAGAACCAAAAACACCATCTTTAGGAAAAAAAGTTGATTTCCTAATTTCTGAAACTGGAAATTCTATAGTATTTAAATTTTTCGAAAACTTAGTTGGTAAAGCAGTGAAATTTTACATTAGTGGAAACTTTTTGTTTTCAGCAAATATTGGAAAAGATAACACAATAAAATTAAATAAAGAAAGTGAATTTGGAAAAGAAATTCTAAAAGCTATAGTTAAAAAGGAGAAAATTGAGGCATTTATTTAATGAATAAGATAAATCTAAATATAGCCCCTTATTTTTGCTACTTTATACAGCCTTTCTAACGATAGAGAGATAGCAGCATCTCTTAAACTTCTTAAACTCTCTTTTTCAAATTTGTTAAAAACTTTTTCAAAAGAATTTTTCATAATTTTTTCTAATTCTTTTTTATTTTTTTCTTCATCCCAAAAATACCAATTCAAATTTTGAATCCATTCTAAATAAGAAGCAATAACTCCACCAGAATTTGCTAAGATATCTGGAACAATATAAACTTCTTTGTTTAATAATTCTTTTTCTGCTTCATATTGAGTCGGATTATTAGCAGCTTCCACTATTATTTTAGCCTTAATTTTGTTAAAATTGTTAAGAGTAATTACATTTTCTATAGCTGCAGGAATTAATATATCACAATCAACATACAAAGAATAATTTGGATCCTCTATTTTTTTACAATCTTTATATTCTATTACTTTATTTGTTTTCATTTTTATTTTTTCAACCTCTTCTATATTTAAACCATTTTCATTATATATTGTTCCTGAAGAATCTGAAATGGCAACAATTTTAGCACCGAACTTTTCTAACCAATATGCACTCCATTTACCAACATTTCCAAATCCTTGAATCGAAATTCTTTTATTTTCTATACCATCTAAGATTTTTTCTCCAATTAATTTAGAAATAAAGGCTACTCCATAACCTGTAGCATATTCTCTTATTGGATTTCCAAATAATTCTAATGGTTTAGAAGTTATTGTAGCGAATGAATTGAAACCTTCTATTTTAGATAGTTCATCTATCATCCAAGCCATTATTTGAGAACTTGTTCCTAAATCTGGAGCTGGAATATCTATTTCTTTTCCTATTATTATACTAATTGCTCTTATATATTCTCTACTTAGCTTTTCTAACTCTTCGATACTTAATTCTTTTGGATTAACTTTTATTGCACCCTTTGCTCCTCCATATGGTAAATTATTTAAACTATTTTTTAGTGTCATTATCATTGCTAAAGCAATATCATCTTCTAATGTAACATTTTCATAATATCTAATTCCTCCTTTATATGGTCCTAAAAAATTATTATGTTGAACTCTGTATGCTTCAAAAACTTTTAATCCTTTTGACGTTTTTATAGGCAAAGAAACTTTTAGAATTCTTTGAGGTTTTAGTATAAGGTCTTCAAATTCTTTTGGATAATTATTTAATTCTATTCCTCTTTTATATATTTTTATTACATTTTCTAGCATCGATACCATATAAATTTAGACGAAAATCTTTAATAAATTATCTCTCGACTTTATTTTTAATACATAACCTTTCGGAATTACTATAATAGCTTGCTTTATTTTTCTATTTTCTAAGAAAGAATTTATTTCATTGCTTAAATCTTGAAAAAGTTTTTCGTCATAAATTTCGCTCATTTCGCTTTGAAAGAATGGATAAGTAAATCTTAAGCTATATTTAAATATTCCAAAATATGGACAATAGAAATATATTTCAAAATTCTTATATTTTTCTTTAAATTTCAGAAAAATATTTTCATTTTTCTTCCAAACCAAATACGGAAATAATAGAATTTTTTCTTTAGTATCTTTGTTCATTTCTTTTAACTTTTCTCTAACAATAATAACTTTTGGGTTATTTAAATCAAATGAATCGTAAAGAAAAATTGCTTTTTGAAAAATTTTAAAAAAATTCGAATGTTCCGTAAAATATTTTTTATAATTTTCAAAAATTCTAAATGCCTTATATAGCGATGGATGAGAAAAAGATTTTTCTCTTAAATATTCCCATAATCTTCCCTCTATTATTGCTTGCTTTGTATTTTCCAATTCTTTTTTAATAACGTATAAATTATGAATTGCTAACAATCTTATTAATTCATTTTTATTAATTTCTCTTAATTCTTCTATAGAATATTTTCTACAAACTTCACAATTGCATGGCAAAAATTTTAATTCATTAAAATCATAAGTTCTATTAAAACTCATATATCTTAAATCTCTTGCAAATAGAATATAACTAGCACTATCAAATAAATCAATTCCCATAGCTACTGCAAACGGAATTAAATGCGCATGACCAGCACCAAATAAATGAGCAGGCTTATTAAATGGTAATAATGATTTTACTTTTAAAATTATTTTAAACAATTCTTCATATTTATATTCAGTCATTAATACTGTTGGACTTCCAATTGCATAAATATCATAATCCAATTTTATTCCCTCAATAATACTTTTTTCTAAAAGATCTTCAAAACTCCCTCCTTGAATTGGATAAACCCACAATCTTTTATCATCTATTAAATTTTTTGCCTCTTTAGCTCTTTTTATTGTTTCTTCAACAGTAAATTTTGCATTTTCATAATTTAATTTACCTGTTGGATAATCTAATATAACGCTAATATCTGTATTTATCTTTTTTTGATATTCTATTATTTCTTCGTTACTAACATCTATATCTCCATATTGTAATAGCTGATAAGCTCCACTATCGCTCATTACTTTTTTAAATTTTGTATATTCGTGAATTTCTTTATCAAAATTGTGCTTCAATAGGATGTATGCATTAACTAATATTGCATCGAATCCAGCTTTTTTTATATCGTCTAAAGAAACTTCTGAATGAAAAAAATTTACTACAGGAAACAAATATGGTGTTTCTATTTTTTCTCCATTTTTTAATTTTAAAGTTCCGATTCTTCCCGCTAAATCTCTTTCTTTTATTGTAAACATTTAAATTTTTAATAGATTTCAAACGATTCAAAATTTTTTATATCAGTTTTATAAATTTCATATTTCTTAACTTTTGCAAGTGGTGGTCCTTTTTTTGCAAGTTCTATTATTTCTCTAACTTTTTCTTCATTACCTTCAAAATGACATTCTAAAGAACCATCCTCTAAATTTTTTGCATAACCTTTTATTCCTAATCTTTCTGCATGCTTAGATAAAAAGAATCTAAATCCTACTTTTTGAACTTTTCCATATAATTTCATTTTTACAGCAATTATAGAATTCATAAAAATAATATCAAAATTATTTTTATGAACTTACCCTCAAAAGTTATAAAAAGAGAAAATTATTTGCAAGATTTTAAAATAGAAAAAATTGAAAATGCAATCAAAAAAGCTTTGATTGCAAGTAATAAATTTGAAGAAAATTTATTAAAAAATTTACTTAACCAAGTATTAAGCAAAATATCTCAAAAATTTAAAGATAAATATCCGCACGTAGAAGAAATTCAAGACATTATTGAGCAAGTTTTAATAGAAAATAATCTATATGAAACTGCTAAAGCTTTTATTTTATATAGAAAAGAAAGAGAAAAAATAAGAGAAGAAAAGAAAAAGATACTAAATAAAGAATTTTTAGATGAAATCGATAAAAGATTCTCCATTAATGCTTTAAGAGTTCTTGCATCAAGATATTTATTAAGAGATGAAAATGGCAAAATAATTGAAACACCAAAACAATTATTTGAAAGAGTTGCTGCATTAATAGTAATACCTGATATATTATACGATGAAAAGATTTTTGATAAAAATGGTAAACAAAAAGTTCATGAATATGAAGAATTTAATGCAGAAAATTTTGAAGGAAAAATTTCTTTAGCAAAAAAAGTTTTTTGGAATAAATATCATTTAGAAAGAATGAAAGCTTTGTATGACGAATTAAACTCTAAACAAAAGATGAAAGTTAGTTGGAGCGAATTTTTAAAAATGTTAGAAAATGGAGAATTTGATAAATATTACGAAAATTTTTTAGAATATTTTAATCTAATGGCATATAAAAAATTTTTCCCAAATTCTCCTACATTATTCAATGCAGGTACTAAATTAGGAATGTTAAGTGCTTGTTTTGTTTTAGACGTTGAAGATAGTATAGAAAGTATAATGAATTTAGCAAAAAATATTGCATTAATTTTTAAAAGTGGTGGAGGAGTAGGAGTAAATTATTCAAAAATTAGGCCAGAAGGTGATATTATTAAAAGTACTTATGGAAATGCAAGCGGACCAATTTCTTTTATGCAATTAATAGATACTTTAACAAATGTAATTAAAAGTGGTGGAAAAAGAAGAGGAGCAAATATGGGAATTTTAGAAATATGGCATCCAGATATAGAAAAATTTATTTCTTCAAAAAATAAAGAAGGTTTTTTAGAAAACTTTAATATTTCTGTTTTAATTAATGAAAAATTTATTAAAGCTTTTGAAAATAATGAAGAGTTTGAATTAATTAATCCTAGAGATGGAAAAATTTGGAAAAAAATTAATGCAAGAGATTTATTTATTGAAATTGCAAAAAATGCATGGAATTCTGCGGAGCCTGGAGTACTTTTTTTAGAAAACATTAATAAGTATAATGTGATGAAAAAATCCTATGGATTAATTAGAGCAACAAATCCTTGTGGAGAAGTTCCACAATATCCTTATGAAAGTTGCAATTTAGGTTCAATAAATTTATATGCGTTTATTAGAAGAGAAAATGATAAAACTTATTTTGATTGGAATGAATTTGTTCAAACAATTAAAATTGCGACTAGATTTTTAGATAATGTTATCGATGTAAACATTTTTCCTTTAAAGGAAATTGAAGAGAAAACAAAAAAACTAAGAAGAATTGGTTTGGGAATAATGGGATTAGCTGAAACTTTGTTTGCATTAAAAATTAGATACAATAGCGAAGAAAGTTTTGAATTTATGAGAAAAATTGCAGAAACTTTAGCTTATTACGCTACTTTAACTTCTATTGAGTTAGCAGAAAAAAGAGGAAGTTATCCAGAATTTGAAAAAAGCTTACATTCTAAAGGATTTTTAGGATTTAGAGGTGTATATGAATTAGAAAAAACATATTATAACTGGAATGAAATAAAAGAAAAAGTAAAAAATGGAATTAGAAATGTTGCATTAATTAGTATTGCACCTACTGGCACTGTTTCTATGATTGCAGATACTTCAGCTAGTATTGAACCACAATTTGCTTTAGTTTTTGAAAAGGAAATTAGTATAGGAAAGTTTTATTATGTTGATTATGAATTAGAAATTCAATTAAAAGAAAGAGGATTATATAAAGAAGAAATAATTAAAAAAATTTCAGAAAGTGGAAGCATTCAAAATATTGAGGAAATTCCAAATGATATGAAAGAATATTTTGTTACTGCTTACGAAATTCCTTGGCAAGATCATTTAAGAGCTCAATACGAATTTAGTTTTTGGGTTGATAATGGAATAAGTAAAACTATAAATATGCCTTTTGAAACTTCTTGGAAAGACATTTTAAACGCATTTTATTTTGCTTATAAACTAGGATTAAAAGGGATAACAATATTTAGAGAAGGTTCAAAATTACCCGTATATAAATTTAAACATTCAATTAAAAAAATTTTTTACAATGAAAAAACATTAGAAATGCTAAAATCGTTTAGTGTAGAAGTAAAATCATTAGAAGAAAAAGATTTTTCGAAAAAAATCGAAAACAAAATTTTTAGATGCCCAAATTGTGGGAGTAATCTAATTGTTTTTAGAGAAAATTGTTTAAATTGCTTAGAATGTGGTTGGAATACATGCCTATTAGGATAAATATATAAATTTATTTACTATTTATAAGTAAAGAATAAATTTGTTTATAAAAGATTTACAAATAGTATTATTCCACCAAAAATAATAATATACCTCTTAAAAAAGTAAAGGAAAAAATATTAGAAAAACTCTTTAGAAGGTCAAAAAAGTATCAACATTTTTCTCCTTGCAGTTCATATGAAGGTATTAAAAAATCGTTGATAGATTTCCACATATTCTTGAGTAGTTTAAAAATTTGAGATTTAGCAGAAAAGAAATAACAGAATATATAGGAAAAAATCCAGATATTACTACTTTTTCTTTTAGAAATAGAATAGTTCTCAGAATTGATTATGCTATGAAAATTGGAATATAAATTTATTGAAAAATAGCGAATATGTTTTCAAAAATTCTAAGTTAAAATTTTTAATTTTTTATAGGCGGGGGTGGCCGAGCGGTCAAAGGCGACAGGCTCAGAACCTGTTGGCTTAGTGCCTTCGTGGGTTCAAATCCCACCCCCCGCATGTTTATTAGATTTAATTATTGAAAAATTTAATAGAATTAGTCAAGACATACAAATAGTAATGAAAAATCTAAAAGTTAATGAAGCGAAAAGCTTATTTTTCTTAAATATTGAAAAATTTAATTCATAAACATTTTAAAAAATTAAAAAACTCTTAGACAAAAAAAGATCTAAAAAGCTAGAAAAAACTAAATCTCACTTCTATAAAATTACAGAATTAACAAGCGAAATTTATATATTTCAAGATAACATTCTTAAAGCATTATAGTCTATAAAAAATTTAATTAAACTAACTATTTTCAATTTCTTTCCTAAATCTTTTTAAAGTATTTAAAATTTTTTCGTCTTCAACTTTTAAAAATTTAGAAATTTCTTTAAGTATTTTATACTTTTTTATTAAAATTTCTATTTCGTTTTCCATTTAAATAATATGGAAGAAAAATAAAAATTTTTGTAAATTAGAATAATTTATTTTAAGCATGATTAAAAAGTAATTGTTGAAGTTAAAAAAATTCTAAAAATTATTTAATTTTTTTCTCCTTTCTTTCCATAAATTAAATAGATTCTTTACTTTTTCGATTGCTTCTTCATATGAACAATTTAAAAAGTTACATATTTCATCTAAGATTTTCTCTTTTTCTTTTAAAAATTTTATAGCAGCATCACCAGCTACAAACTCTATTCTAATAATATCATCTGAGATTTTTTTAGTAGAAATTATTTTTATTAATCCAATTTCTTTAGTATTGTTTCCATGTGTTCCACTACACGCTTCTATATCAATATCTCCTATTTTAACAATTCTAATCTTTTTTTCTGGTACGTATCCTCCTTGATATATCTTAAATCCATACTTTTTTTCTGCTTCACTTCTATCTAAAATCTCTTTCTCTATTTTTAAATTTTTATTAACAATTTCATTCGCATAATTTTCTATTTCTTCGATTTGTTTTTCATTTAAATTTTCAAAATGAGTAATATCTATTCTAGCTTTATCTACATCTTTTTCTGCACCAGCTTGCCATACATGTTTTCCTAAAACTTTTCTAGCAGCAGCCAAAATTATATGAGCAGAATCGTGATGAATAGTCAATTGCTTTCTTCTTTCTACATCTATCTTACATTTAACTATTTGTCCTTCTTTTAAATTTTCTAAGCTATCAACTTTATGTAATATTGTTTTCCCAACTTTAATTACTTCTATAACTTTAGAATTTTCTATAAATCCTGTATCGTATTTTTGGCCCCCTTGCGTAGGAAAAAATGCTGTTCTATCTAATATTATATAATTATCAATTATTTTTTCAATTTTTGCTTCGAATTCATAAATATCATCATAATACATTTCCTTGACTTCAATATTAGGAACGTTTATTTTTCTTTCTTCAATTCTAATTTCTTCTTTTTTTCTTATATCTTCAATAATCTTTTTATCAATTCTTATTCCTAATTCCTCTTCTAAAAATTCTGGCCTTACTCCAAAACTTTCGTATAATAATCTTATATCATCTTTTTCTAATTTGCCTTTTTCACTTAGAATTTTTTTTACAACTTTTATAGCTTGTTGTTTTGTATTTTGATACTTTTTCTTTTCAACTTCAATAACCTTTTGAATAACATCAATGCTTTCTTTTAGTGTATTATCAAAATATTCTAATTGATTTGCTAAAATTTCAAAAATTTTTATTAAATCAAAATTGAATTTATTTTGCTCATAATATTTTAGAATTTTTCTAAGAATTATTCTTAAATTATATCCGCCACCAACATTACTTGGTAATGCCCCATCATTTATTGCTAATAATAGTGCTCTACTAAAATCTGCAATCCTAAATATTGAAGAATATAAATTTATTTTATTCTTTATTTCTTCTATATTTAATCCTATTTTGTTACTTATATTCTTATAAAAATCTTCTATATCTATTTCTGTTAAATCAAAATAACCGGCATTATAATAGAATTTAAAAAGAAAATCATCATCAAATTTTATTCCTTCAGATTTTATAATAAAATTTATTACTGGTTCAAAAGTTATTAAATAACTATTAGGTTTTCCACTTAATAGCCAAGGAAATCTTTCTAATCCAGCACCCATATCTACAAATCTTTTAGAAAGTTTTCTAAATGAATTTCCATAAAATTCAAATTCTGTAAATACTGCATTTCCCAATTCTAATCCACTAACAAAATATTCTAAACTATATCCAAAAGCTTGCGAACCTATCCAAACATCTTCTATAAATGTTATTTCTATAGGATCTATTTTAAATTCTTTTGTTAATAATTCGAAATCTAATCTAATTGTTTCATCTTTCCAATATCCATTTTGTTCTGGAATAGTATGTTGACCAATCATTACAAAACTTACATAATGTCTACCAGTAATTCCGACATTTTCTAGATCGTTAAATCTTAAACAAAATTGAGGAACAATTACTTTATCTGCAGGTAATTCAAAATCTATGTTTCCATTAACTTTTCTATAAAAATTTACAACACTTGCTACTACAAAATATAAATCTGGAAACCATCTAGCAACTACAGGATATCTTCTTATACTTTCATGTCCATTTTTTATGAAAAATTTTTCAATTCTTTTCCATGCCTCAATATAATCAATATCTTCTATCTTTTTGCCAATAAACGAATAGCCATCGCAACTAGAATCATTGCATGTATTCCTATTTTCATCTAAAGTCCAAAAAAATCTTTTACATTTTATACATTGCTTTCTTTTAAAACCATATTCCTTAAAAAAATCTAAATAGTAATATTCGTGCCAATTTTTTGAAAAATAATTTCTTAATTCATTTTTGTCCATAAGAATAAATAAAAAATATTCTTATTTATGAAAAATGTTAAAGATATTTCATTAGAAGATTTAAAAAATCTAAATTTAGTATTTGAAAATATTGGCGGCTTTCAAGCAAGAAATTTATATATAGCATCAGAAATTTTGAAAGAATTTATATTTGATAAAAATGTTACTAAAATATTAACTTTTACCGGAAATTTGGTTTCTACAGGATTAAGAGGATTATTCAAAGATTTAATAAAAGAGAAGTATTTTGATTTAATAATTACAACTTGTGGAACGTTAGATCATGACATTGCAAAATCTTTTGGAAATTATTATCAAGGATATTTTGAAATAGATGATAAAGAATTAAAAAATAAAGGATTTCATAGATTAGGTAATATATTAATTCCTTTTGAAAATTATGGAAAAACTATTGAAAATTTTATGCAAAATTTATTGAAAAAAATCTATGAAAAGAAAAAAGAAATATCAACTTATGAATTGTGCTGGATAATTGGGGAGGAATTAAATGAAAGCTCTATATTATATTGGGCAAATAAAAATAAAATTCCAATAGTAGTTCCTGGAATTTTCGATGGTGCCGTTGGATATCAAATATGGTTGTTTAATCAAAAATATAAAGATTTTATCATTAATATTTCTTTAGATGAAAGCTTAATAAGCGATATTATTTGGAAAAGTAAAAAATTGGGTGCATTAATAATTGGTGGTGGAATTTCTAAGCATCATGCAATTTGGCATGCCCAATTTAAAAATGGGTTAGACTATGCAATATATATTTCTACTGCAATTGAAGAAGATGGTAGCTTAAGTGGAGCTAAAACTAGAGAGGCAATAAGCTGGAATAAAATTAAAGAAAACGCAAAACATATTAATATTTTTTGTGATGCAACAATAGCACTACCAATTTTATTTAAATTATCCTTATTAAAATAAATTAACTACTTTAAAAGAATAAATTCTTTAATTATTATGATTATAGGAATTTATATTGGTAGATTTCAACCATTTCATAAAGGACATTTTAAAACTCTTATAAATTATTTTGAAAATTGCGATAAAATAATAATTGTACCTATATACTATGAAAAAAATGGAAAAGAAATTTTATCTCAAAAAAATCCAATACCTATTAAATTAAGAATTAATTATATCAGATCTATTATTAATGATTATCCTTTTCTTAGAAATAAATGCCATATTATACCACAAAATATTCTCGATATAAATTTCTTAAAAAATATTCAATATTTAATTTTAAGTTCTTGTAAAACTTCTGAAAATTCTAAAAATAGTGTTATTATATTTACAAGAGATCTTAGTAGAAAATTAATTTATTCTTTATACTTTTTTACTTTTAATTTTTTTGGTATTAACGTTAAAGTTATATACGATAAAGAGAGATCTATTTCTTCTTCTATGATTAGAGAAGCTATAAGAAAAGATAATTACGAAAATATTAGAGAATTACTAGTTAAAGATTTAGATATTAAAACAATATATTATATTAAAAAAACTTGTGGTTATAAAGATTTGAATATTCTACCTATATCGTTTTATTAAAATATTTTAATATTTAATTTCTAAATGTTATGGCAATAAAACACATAACAAAAAAAATAAAATTAGCCAGAATAGCAAAAATTAAAGATGCCCCTATTTGGGCTAGTATTAAAAAATTTGGATTAAAAAGAATAAAAACTAGAAGAATTAGAACTTACATAGAAACAAACTGGCGAAGAAAAAAAATAAAAACTTAATTTTTATGAAATTTGTAGTAGTTTTTGATTTAGATGGAACATTAGTTGATAGTGTTGAATTACATGCAAAAGCTTTTAAATTTGCAGTTAAGTCTTTAGGATATAAAAATATTGAAAAATTATATAAAGAATTTAAAAAATTAGTTGGAATTCAATTAGAAGAAATTATTAAAATTTTAATTCCTAATATTTCTTCTAATGAAATTAAAAAAATTAGACTTCTGAAGGATAAATATTTTATAAAAAATATTGGAAAAATTAGGAAAAAAAGGAAAGTTATTAATATTTTAAAAGAATTAAAACAAAAAAATATTAAAATTGCATTATTTACTTCTTCATCTAAAAAAATTACTAGAATAATTCTTAAAAAATTTAAATTAGAAAAATATTTTGATTATTTAGTTTGTAAAGAAGATGTAAAAAATTCAAAGCCAAATAAAGAAGGTTTAATAAAAATAATGAATAAATTTAAAACAAAAAATTTAGTGTTTATTGGGGATAGTAAATATGATAAATTAGCAGCTAAAAATGCAAAAATAAAATTTTTAAATGTAAAAAAATTAAATAAAGAAAAAATATATAAAATTTTAGGTATTGATTAATTTAGTATGGCAAAAGTTAAAATTAACAATATTGGAATAGAAGGAATAAAGCCACCAGAAAAATTTTGTAGCGATACTAGATGTCCATGGCATGGTCACACTAAAATTAGAGGAAAGTTATTAGAGGGAATTGTAGTTTCTACAAAAATGAGCAAAACAGTTACTGTTCAAAGAGATTATGTAGTTTATGTTCCAAAATATGAAAGATATATGAGAAAAAGAAGCAAAATTAAAGCTCATTTGCCAGATTGTATAGAAGTTAAGGATGGTGATAAAGTTTTAATAGGTGAAACTAGACCAATTTCAAAAACAAAACATTTTGTAGTAATAGCTAAAATATGAAAGGTATAACTTCTAAAATAACAAAAGCTTTAAACGTTGGAAGTTATTTAGTTTGTGCAGATAATAGTGGTGCAAGAATTTTAAAAATTATTGCTGTAAGAGGTTATAAAGGAAGAAGAAAAAGATATCCTAAAGCAGGATTAGCAGATATGGTTAAAGTTAGTGTTGTAGATGGAACTCCAGAAGTTAAAAAACAATTATTTTGGGCTGTAATTATTAGGCAAAGAAAAGAAATAAGAAGAGCTAATGGATTAAGAGTCAAATTTGAAGATAATGCAGCTATAATTGTTAATGAAGAAGGAGAACCGAAAGGAACAGAAATTAGAGGACCAGTAGCTAAAGAAGTTGTTGAAAGATTTAGTGCAATAGGAAAAATTGCAAGTATAGTTGTTTAAACCTCAATATTTACACTTCTAATTCCAACTAACATATTTGGACAAACATCTATACTATAAATTTCTATTTTCCTAATTCTTCCTTTTGATAAATCTGTTAAATAAATTTCTTTTGATTCTCCAGAGCTAAGATTTTTATCGAGAGTTATATTTCTAACAATTACTTTTCCATCTTCATAGATTAATTTTATTAAATATCTTTTACCTAACTCAATACCTAAATTTATCATAGTTAGTTTTATTATTGGTGAAGTTTCTTCACTTCCTAAAGAAACTGTTGGTTCTATTTCTACATAAACCCTAACAAAATAAATATCGTTTGGAGTATGTGGTGTGTAAATATCGTTGGTTTTGAAATACATACCACCTAAGTTGTAGTTTAGTGTTTGTTGTGGGATTGGTGCATAGTCTATTGTGTAGCCAAGACCTAGTTGGCCATGTCCGTTATATCCCCAGCACATGATAGAACCATTAGATAGTAAGGCGCAGGTGTGATAAGCTCCTGATGAAATTACAATGGCATTATCTATACCAATAACTTGCTGTGGGTAGGGTATAGGATCACTTGTATATCCGAGACCTAATTGACCGGCAGTGTTATCTCCCCAGCACATGATAGAACCATTAGAGAGTAATGCGCAGGTGTGAAAAGCTCCTGTTGATATTGCTATTGCATTGTCTATACCAATAACTTGTTTGGGGGTTTGTTCTGAATATGATGTGTAGCCGAGACCTAGTTGACCAGCCCAATTACTTCCCCAGCACATGATAGAGCCATTAGATAATAATGCGCAAGTATGATATGTTCCTGCTGAGATTGGTCCATCAAATTTCCAATCAAAAGCAATAAATGTAGCTGTTCCATTGCTTAAAGATGTTGCTTCTGGGTTTCCATAGTATAAATAAATTGTTTTTGTTGAACTAGCAGGAATGTATGGAACTTTAACCCAAATTCTCGTATTTTCGGTATTACATGTATTCGGTTCAATCCAATAATTCAATAAAGTTTTTCCATCACTATCGGTAAATCTAATATCTCCACAATCATTTCTCATTTTGCCTTGAGAAATTAAATTTTGTGTATTTATTACTACTAAGACTTGGTAGTCAATTAAAGTATTTCCGCTTCTTTCTGTTATTGTTATTGGAATTCTATAGTTAAAATCTCCATATTTAAAATCTTTTGAAGTAGTAGTAGTTATATACGCATAGCTATCAATTCTTGCTTTTGAACATTCAATAATAGATTTTATCGTTGTTGCTTCTTCTGTTTCAGAAGTTAATTGTGAAATATATCCACTAAAATATAAATAAAGAACAGCTCCGATTCCAATAGTTATAACAAGAATTATAATTGTTGCGATATATGCTGAAATTAGATTGAAATTGTTCATAAAGAAAATAATAGCAAAAAGAAAAATTATTTAAAAAATTTCGCCGGGGGTGGGATTCGAACCCACGCGGGCTTTCGCCCACGGGCTCTCCAGGCCCGCGCCATATCCACTAGGCGACCCCGGCATAATAGTATTTTTAAAATTTATTGTAAATTATGAATTTAGAAGAATTATTAGATATAGTTGAATTTCAATTTGGAAGAGAAATAAGAAAAAGAATTGAAAATTTAGATTTAAAAATAAAAAGATTTAGATCAAGAAAAATTGAAATTTATTTAAACAACAATTTATTTTTGTATCTAAATCCAAAATTTTTTCTCTTTTCGATTAATATAGAATTCACTAAAATTTTAGTTGAAACTAAAAAGTTTTATATAAAAGTTAAGAATGAATTTATAAATGATATTAAAAAAACAAAAAACATAATAAGAAAAAATATTTTAGAATATAGTAAAGATTTTAGGAGTGGAGATGATATAATAGTAATTGATGAAAACAATAATTTAATTGGAATTGCAAAAGCTAAATTTAACTATAATGAAATAGAAAATTCAACTTATGGTTTAATTGCAAAAATCAAAAAATTTTACTTATAATTTATTTATTTCTAAGATATCAATTTTATCTATATATCCATCTCCATTCAAATCTTTTTCTTTAATAGCGACACAAAAATATTCATCTAAATCAAAAATTAAAGGTAAAGATTTTATTGTTATTTCAGTTTCCAATCTTTTTTCCAGCAAGCTTAGAGTTTCTCCATTTAATGATCCTGTTTTTGATATTTGGATAAAAATACCAGATGGAAGAGAAGATATAGTTATCTATCAAATAATTCCAATGCAAATTTTAGCTTATCTTTTAGCTATAAAAAAAGGAAATAATCCAGATTATCCTAGAAATTTAGCAAAATCTGTAACAGTTAAATAATTAAACTAAAAAGTTTAAATTTTTAATATTAATTTATCATAATAATGACAAAAAGTAAAAAGCCTAGAAAACAAAGAAAAAAATTAAAAGAAGCTAAATGGCATATTAGAAGAAAATTGCTATCAGCACATTTATCAAAAGAATTAAGAGAAAAGTATAAAAGAAGAAGTTTTCCATTAAGAGTTGGTGATGAAGTAATAATAATGAGGGGAAAATATAAAGGTAAAAAAGGAAAAATAGTTAAAATTGATTATAAAAAGTTAAGAGTATATGTTGAAGGTATAACAAGAAAAAGAGCTAGAGGAGAAGAAGTATTAGTGCCTATTCATCCTTCTAAAGTAATGATAATAAATTTAAATTTAAATGATAAAAAGCGATTGGAAAAACTTGAAGAAAAAATAAAAATAAAAGAAAGTTAAGAATTAGTCTTCACCAACTGATTCTTCTCCCTCTTCTTCTTTTTTACCTTCTTCTTTCTTTGATTTTCCTGCTGCAATTATATCATCTATTCTTAATATCATTTCTGCAGCTTCTGTTGCACTAGCTATCATTTGTGTTTTAACTCTTAATGGTTCAATTACTCCTTTTTCTAGCATATCTCCTACATCTCCCTTATCAACATCTACTCCATATGTTACATTTCCTTTTTCGTGTTCAGCTCTTAATTTTAATATAATATCGATAGTATCCATTCCCGCATTTTCTGCAATAGCTTTTGGAATAACTTCTATTGCATCTGCAAAAGCTAATATTGCTAACTGTTCTCTTCCACTGTATTTTTGAGCTTCTTTTCTAACGTTAATTGCAATTTCCATTTCAGGTGCTCCTCCACCAGCAACAAAATATCCATCTGCTAATGCAGAAGTTACTGCACCGATAGCATCTTCAATGCTTCTATCGATTTCTTCAACTACATGCTCTGTACCTCCTCTAGCTAATATAGTTACAGATTTTGGATTTTTACAACCTCTTACAAATACCATATTTTCTCCACCAACTCTTTTTTCTTCAACAATTTCTGCATATCCTAAATCTTTTTCAGTTAAATCATCTAAATTGGTTACAATTCTTGCTCCAGTTGCTTTAGCTAACTTTTCCATATCACTTCTTTTAACTCTTCTTACAGCTAATATTCCTTTTTTAGCTAAGAAATGTTGAGCTAAATCATCTATTCCTTTTTGACAAAATACAACATTAGCTCCTACTTTTGCAATTTTTTCAACCATTTCTTTAAGCATTTTTTCTTCTTCAGCTAGAAATGCTTTTAGTTCTTCTGGTTTAGTAATTCTAATTTCTGCATCTGTTTCTGTTTCCTTAACTTCTAATGCAGTATCTAATAATGCGATTTTTGCATCTTTAACAACTTTTGGCATTTGTGGATGAACAACCTCTTTATCTATTACGATTCCTTTAATTAATTCTGTATCTTCAATACTTCCACCTGCTTTCTTTTCTCTTTTTATATCTTCTCTATCGATAATTATTTTTCCATTTTCTTCTTTAGCAACAGTTAATACAGCTTCAACAACCAAATCTGCTATTTTTTCCATTATTTTTGGACTTTGAGCTAATGCAGACTTTCCACTCATTGAAGTTAGCGCAATTTTCTTTAATATTTCTCTATCCTTTAATGTAACTTTTTTTGCAATTTTTTCTAATGTTTTTCTAGCAATATCTAGTGCAATTCTATATCCTCTAATTATTACAGTTGGATGAATATCTTGATCTAATAATTCTTCCGCTTTTCTTAATAATTCACTTGCAAAAACTACACTACTTGTTGTTCCATCACCAACTTCTTGATTTAAAGTTTTTGCAACTTCAACTAACATTTTAGCTGCTGGATGTTCTATTTCCATTTCTTCTAGTATTGTTACTCCATCGTTTGTTATTGTTATATCTCCTAAGCTATCTACTAGCATTTTATCCATTCCTTTAGGTCCTAAAGTTGATTTTATTGTTTCTCCTAAAGCCTTTGCTGCTGCTATATTATTTCTTAGAGCATCCCTTCCTGTAGTTCTTATTGTTCCTTCTGGTAATATTAGTACTGGTTGTCCTCCTAGTTGAGCAAGTAAGGCTTTTGGTTGTTCGGCCATATATAATAATTTAAAAAAGTATATTTAAAGATAACTGTGCAACTAGGTAACGACTTAAGCTTTATCTAAAAAATTAAAAATTTATCTTTCTACTTTAATTCCACTGGGTGTTGCTATAATAATATCTTCTTCTACTCCAACAATATCTCCACCAATAGCTTCAACAGTTTTTCTTATTCTATCTACACTTCTTTTTAATTCACTTACATCTTTCGTTTTCAACTCTTTTATACTCAAAATAACAACATATCCTTCTCTTAATAAATTTTGAACTTGATATGTATCGTTAAAATCTTTTAATTTCATTACATATACTTTATTTTTCTTTTCTTCTTCTGGTGTTACTATTTCAACTTCTTCCTCTTCTATTTCTCTTTTCTTTCCTTTCAGTTTTTCAACAATTTTCTTTATTACCATAATATTATAAAGAAAAAATATTATTATTTCTCTTTTTTCTCCAATAATTTTCTAAACTCATTTAATTTTTCCTCTAATTTTTGCTTTTGTTTTTCTAAATTTTTAAATCTTAAATCAATAATTTCTTTTTCTTCTTTAAGCTCATTTATTATTTCCTCTTTACTTTTTTTAACTAAAACATTTCCAATTAATTTATATGCTTCTTGTCTTTCGGATTTTTGAAGTTCTTCTAAAACTTCTTCAATTTCCTTATTTCTTATTTTTAAAGTTTCTATTTCAACAATTACATTTTGATATTGTTGCTGCAAAATTAAAAATTCTCTTTGTTTTTCTTCACTTAATTCAACCATAAATATTAGTTTTAGGAAAATATTTATAGTAATTTAAAAAAAGAAAAAAATAAATAAATTAACTTCCTATAAGTAGTATGGAAAGTACAAAAAATAAATATCAAAAAATTAATGGAGAGAATTTTATAGAAAGATTATACCATTCAAAAGAATTAAGAAATATAAGAGTGAAAGAAGATGATTTAAGTAGATATGAAAAATATAAAAAATTTATTGAAGAACAAAAGAAAAATAGGTTTTCCTGTGAACCAACTATTATTAGAGATTCTTTATTTATTGGAGTTATAATGCCAAATCTTTCTTTACCAAATTTACAAGCAGAAAATGTAGATTTTACAAGAGCTGTTATTTCTCGAGGAAATTTTAATTATTCAAAATTTGATAAAGTAGATTTTTCCTTTACAGATCTTTCTGGTTCAAATTTTAAAGAATGTAAATTTTCAAATGTATCTTTTTTTGGTTCATATTGTCCTTATACAAATTTTACTAATTCAACATTTTTAGAATGTATTTTTAAAAATTCGAATTCTCAATATTCAACATTAAGAAACGTAACTGCTATAAATACATTATTTAACGAAGGAAATTTTTCACATATAGATGCTGAAAATGCTACTTTTTCTAAATGTGGTTTCCAAAGAGCAGATATTTCTGAAGGGAATTTTGAAAAAGCAAAGTTTATTGATTGTGAACTAAGAGAAGCATATCTTGATTATTCTAATTTAAAAAATGCATCTTTTACAAATACTAATTTACAAGGGGCAAGTCTTTATAATTCAATTCTTTTAGAAGCAAAATTTTTAGAATCGAATTTACATAAAGCAATTCTTAGTACTAGTATAGCATCAGAAGCAGATTTTTCTGGCTCAGATTTATCACAAACCAATTTAAAATATGCAGTATTACGTGGAGCAAATTTCCCAAAAGCAAATTTAACCGAAGCAGATATTTATAAAGCCAATTTAAGAAATGCAGATCTTTCTGGAGCAAATCTTTTAAGAGCTAACCTAGAAGGTGCTGATCTTTCTGGAGCAAATCTTTCCGGTGCTAATCTTTCTGGAGCAAATCTACTAAATTGTAATTTAAAAAATATTAAAATTTCTGAGCCCGCAAATCTTACTTATGTTACAATTTCTTCTTCTCAAGTAAGTGACTTAGAAAAAATATTATTTGGAATGCGCGAATCATTTTCTGACTTAACATTAAATGAAGTACCAGTATTAATAAAAGATAATAACATTCAAAAATTACATTTAATAAAAATTTAATACAAATAAAAAAATAAAAAAAGATTAGAATTTCATTAATGAATCTACCAACTTATCAACAATTTCTTTTTGTTCTTTATCTTTTGGTTGAATTATATCGCTAACTATTCTTTCAATAGTTTTTCTCTTTTCTGTTTCTCCTATTTCTATTATTGCTTTCCAAGGTTGTACTGCAATTTCTAAAAGCTTTGATTTTTCATCCAATTCTTTTTTTAACATTACTAAAGCTATCCAAAGTTGGGCTATTTTTACATCATCTGCTGCACATATTGCTGGCATATAGAGTTGAGTTTTCTGAATCAATTCCTTTAAAGTTTGCTTTGTATTTTCATCTAACAACTCTTTCCAGTCTTTTACTTTTCCACAAGGTCCTTTGAACATACTATATTTAAGAAAGAAAAAATATAAATACTTTTCAGTAGTAACAAATAATGATAAATATTATCTGGTAATCTGTGCTGTTTTTACTATTTCATATAATTTTCTTGCTTTTTCTTTTTCAAAGTAATTTCTAATTGGTTCTAAAATTATATTTAAATATTCTATTACAGCATTTTTTAGATCTAATGGATGAATTTTTCCATCAATATATAATTTTTCTAATTCTTCATAACTTAAGATTTCGATATTTCCACCATATTTTTCCTCTCTTTTAATAATCATTCTATCAAATTTTCTAAAAATAATATATTTACAAATTTCTAAAATTGGATTCATTTCTATTTGCTTAGGTGGACAAAAAGCATTTAAAATTTTTCTTTTAACATCTTCTTCACTATCATGAATAAATATTGCTGTTTCTGGTTTACTTTTACTCATTTTAAAACTTATTTCTCTATTTACTTTTTCATCTTCGTCAAATTTACCCATTCTTTCTCCGGCTTGTAAACCTAATAATAAATGATGATGAACAGCTATTGGTTTTTTTCTTCCTAAAATTTCGGCTATTTCTCTAGCTAGCATATTAACTTTTCTTTGATCCATACCAAGTTGACAAATATCAATACCTTCTTTATTATTTAGCATAAAAATATCTGTTGCTTGCATTAAGGGATAAATTAATAAGCTTGGATTTTTAATCTCAATGCTTTGTCTGCCAGCAACAGTTACAGCTCTTCTTACTCTATTAATAGTTACTAATTTAGATATCTTCAAAAACATTTCCCAATATTCTGGATCTTTAATTAAATCGCTACACCAAACAAACTCTACTTTATCTACTTTCATTCCACAAGCCTTCCAACCTTCGATAAAATATTCTCCTGCTTTTTTAATTAATTCTAGGTTTCCACCAAATTTATTATTTAAATATGCAAACCAATCCGCAATATAAATTATAAATCTAATTTTGGCTTCTATAAAATCATTAGTTTTTATCGATCTTAATATTCCGCTACCTAAATGAAGTAATCCGCTTGGTTCAAATCCATCGTATGCAACTATATTATTTTTTGTTTGTAATAATTCAATCAATTCTTTTTCTGTAATTATTTCTTCAGTTGGTGGTAATTTAATCAATTTTAACCTCTCATTTATATCCATAAAACATTACACTGACTTTAAATATTTAATTATGAGCGCTGTAGAAAATATCTTTGATTTTTTAGATGAAAATTATATCCCAGAAAAATTACCATTTAGAGAATCTCAAATTCTCTTTATTAAAGATAAGATTGAAAAATATTCCAAAAATTTTAAACCAACTTATCTTTTAATTTTTGGAAGTAGTGGTCTTGGAAAAACAGCTAGCGTTAAATATGTTTTTAAAAATTTTCAAATATTAGGAGTTAAATATGTTTATCTTAATGCTTTCGTTTATAATACTTCATCGCTATTATTATCTAAAATCGCAGAAGAATTAAAAATTTTAGAAATAAGGGGTGTTTCAAAAGAAGAAATATTAGAAAGAATTGTCAATTATTTAAAAAATTCAAATTTAAAGATTGTAATATGTATAGATGAAATAGATAAAGTTAAAGATATAAATGAAATTCTTTATATTTTTTCAAGAATGACCTTTTTATATAATTATTATCCTTATTTGATTTTAATTTCAAATAATAAAGATTTTATTTTAAATTTAGATCAAAGAGTTTTAAGTTCATTAAATTTTGATGAATTAGAATTTAAACAATATACTTTTGAACAGCTTAAAACAATTGCTGAAGAGAGAGTAAAATTAATTTTTCAAAATAATTATGATAAAGCTGCAATAACTCTAATTGCAAACCTAGCTTATAATTACAATAGTGATGTAAGAATAATTTTGAAAGTTTTAAAAAAAGCACTAGAAATTTTATTAGATAAAAATGAAAATAAATTAAGTGTTGAAATAATTAAAGAAGTAATCAAAAATTTTGAAAAGAAAAAAATTGATACTTTGGATGAAAAAATTAAGTTAATTTATGATGAAAGACAAAAAGAAATAATTAATTTATTAAAAGAAAAAGAAATGACAACTACAGAGCTTTTTGAAATAATAAACAAAAAATTTAATATTAAAAGAAGAATGTTTAACTATTTACTAAAAGATTTAGTAAACAAAAATATAATAGAAATAAAAAGAGTAGATGGAATAAAAGGAAGTAAATTTGTTGCAAAACTTATTTTATAATCTAAAATAAATCTTTTGCTTATGGAAGTTTATGGAGCTAAGAGCACCAATAGTAACATTAATGGGTCATGTTGATCATGGCAAAACTTCTTTAGCTGACGCTATAAGAAATTCTTTAGTTGCTTTAAAAGAACCAGGACAAATTACTCAACACATTTCTTCAACTTTCATTCCAAAAAATGTAATAGAAAAAATTTGTGGAGATTTATTAAAAAAATTTAAATTTGAAATAAAATTCAATGGAATATTATTAATTGACACTCCAGGTCACGCAGCATTTTCTCACTTAAGAAAAAGAGGTGGAAGTATTTCTGATATTGCAATTTTAGTTATTGATATAATTGAAGGTATCGAAGAACAAACCATAGAATGCTTAGAAATTTTAAAGAATTATAAAATTCCTTTTTTAATTGCTTTAAATAAAATTGATAAATTGCCAAATTGGAAAAATTCTAATTCTTTATCTTTTTTAGAAAGTGTACTATTTCAATCTCAACAAACGATTTTCGAATTAGATAAAAAATTATACGAAATAGTTGCAAAACTATATGAGTTTAATTTTATTAGTGAAAGATTCGATAGAATTACCGATTTCAAATCACAAATACCAATAGTGCCTGTTTCTGCTAAAACAAAAGAAGGGTTAGCTGAACTATTACTAATTATTAGTGGATTATCTCAAATATTTCTTAAAGACAGACTATACATTTCTCAAGAAACAAAAGGAATAATCTTAGAATTAAGAGAACAAAAAGGTTTAGGCATTGTTGCTGATTGCATTCTTTATGATGGAAAATTAAAAAAAGGAGATTCAATAGTAATTGCTTCACATGAACCAATAATAACAAAAATAAAATTCATAATGGTTCCTAAAGAATTAAAAGACATTAGATATGAAAAAGAATTTGAGTATGTTAACGAAATAGTAGCCTCTGCCGGTATAAGAATTTTTGCTGATAATTTAGAAAATGTAATTGCTGGTAGTGAATTTAGAGTTATAAAGGATGAAAAAGAAATTGAAAAATTAAAAAATGAATTAAAAATGAGTTTCGAAAACATAATTTTTAAAAAAGAATTAGATGGAATAATAGTAAAAGCAGATACTCTTGGAAGTTTAGAAGCTATAATTAATATGTTAGAAAAAGAGAAAATACCAATTAAAAAAACTGGTGTTGGGAAATTAAAGAAAGAAGATATTATTGATTTAGATTTAATTAGAGACGAAAAATATAAAATTTTAGTTTTATTTAATGTTCAAATAAGCGAAGAAGAAAGAGAAACATTAAATCAAAAAAATGTAAAAATTATTGAAGGAAATGTAATTTATAGAATTGTTGAAGAAATAAAAAATTATTTAGAAGAAAAAAAGAGAAATGAAGCAAAATATGAATTATCGAAAATTAATAGACCTGTAATTATTAAAGTGTTAAAAGGTTTTATATTTAGAAGAAGTAATCCTGCGATTTTTGGTGTTGAAATATTAAAAGGTAGATTATTTAAAGGTGTTAAATTAAAAAGAGAAGATGGAAAAGAAGTAGGAATTGTTAACGATATACAAAAAGAAAATAGAAGTATTGAATTTGCTACTAAAAATGAAAAAGTTGCAATTAGTATAGAAAACGCTATTATAGGAAGAACTTTCGAAGAAGATGATATTTTAGTTTCTGATATTTCTCAAAAAGATTTAGAAATACTTAAAAAATATTTTGATTATTTAAGCGAAGAAGAAAAAGAATTATTAAAAGAATGGAAACTTGTTTAATTTATGCATTATAGTTTAGAAGCGTTGGTTGAAAAATTAGAAAAAGAAAAAATTATTAAAAGAAAAGAAGTTAAAGAAGCGTTTCTCAAAGTTGATAGAAGAGATTTTGTTAGAGAAGATTTAAAAGATAAAGCATATTTAGATATGCCATTGCCTATTGTTAAAGATGCCACGATTTCTGCTCCACACATGCATGCAATATATTTGGAAGAATTAGAATTAAAAAAAGACGATAAATTTTTAGAAATAGGATTTGGTTCAGGAATTTTATTAGCTTATGCCTATGAAATTACAAAAAGAGAAGTTTATGGAATAGAAATAGATAAAGATGTTTTTGAATTTGGAAAAAGAAATTTGGAAAAAACCAATTATATAGATAAATGTAAGATTTTTCTAAGAGATGGAAAATACGGCTTAGAAGAATATAGCCCATTTGATAAAATTGCTGTAAGCGCCGCTACAAAAGAAATTTCACCATTTTGGGTTAATCAACTAAAAGATAATGGTATCTTGCTAGTTCCTATAATCGAAAATTTTAATCAAAAACTTTATAAAATTAAAAAAATAGGTAAAAGAATTGAAAAAAAGTTTATTTGTTACGTTTCTTTTATCGAATTAAAATAGCGAAAATTTAAATTGCATTTATACAATTTTTTATAGAAAATAATAAATCCTATAAACAAAGAGAAATTTTATAGGGGGGTCGAAATTCTTTAGGAGATAATGGCACCTTTTAGGCTCTGAAGCTTCTAAATAGATAATCGTAGAACATAAATATATAGATTTCGATAAAACAATGGAGACAATAATAAAATCTGCACTAAGAAGAGCACTTGAAGAAGAAAATCCAAACTTAAGATTAGCTGCAAAAGTTTCTAGTGGAGTAATTAGAAAAGATGTAGATTATTTTCAATTAGCAAAAGAACAATTTGGTGTAGATGTTAAAAAAGCAAAAATTGTTGCAGTAGGTGTTGGGGGTGCTGGTTGCAATACAATTACAAGATTGCATGAATTAGGAGTTTATGGAGCTACCACTGTAGCATTAAATACTGATGCAAAACATTTAGCTGTAACAAAAGCAGATAAAAGAATTTTAATAGGAAGAGAATTAACAAGGGGTTTAGGTTGTGGTGGAATTCCTGAAGTTGGAAGAAAAGCTGCTGAAGAAAGTAGAAACGAAATTAAAGAAGCTATAGAAGGAGCAGACATGGTTTTTGTATTAGCTGGATTAGGAAAAGGTACTGGTACTGGAGCTGCTCCAGTAGTTGCAGAGATAGCAAAATCTATGGGAGCATTAGTTATTGGAGTTGTTGAAATGCCATTTAGTGCAGAAGGATCTAGAAGATTCAAAGCTGAAGAAGGATTAGCTAGATTAAGAGAACATGCTGATACTGTTATTGTTATTGAAAACGATAGATTACTAAAATATGCTGGAAATTTAACATTGCAACAAGCTTTTGCAGTTGCAGATGAATTAGTTGCTAATATGATAAAAGGAATTACCGAAACAATAACGTTACCTAGTTTAATTAACTTAGATTATGCAGATGTAAGAAGTGTAATGAGTACAGGTGGTGGTGTTGCAGCACTAGGAATAGCTGAAAGCTCTTCGAGCGATAGAGCAAGAGATGCTGTTATGAAAGCATTGCAAAATCCATTAATAGATGTTGATTATACAGGAGCTGCTGGTGCATTAGTGCATGTAACTGGTGGAGAAGATTTGAAATTAGAAGAAGTGCATCAAATAATGCATCATGTATACTCTCAATTAGATCCTAGTGCAACAGTTTTTGTAGGAGCAAGAATTATGCCAGAATACGAAGGAAGAATTCAAGTTATTACAATAGTTACTGGAGTAAAGTCTCCATATATTTTAGGAAGAATTTCAACTGAAAGAGCTTTAACAAGAGAAACAAGTAGTTTGCTTGGAATTGAAGTACTTAAATAATTCCTTCCCCTCTTTTATTTCTTTTTTAAGTATTCTAATAAATTTTTTGATAATTCTTTTTCCAAATCTTTTCTTTTTTTCTTTAAATATTTATTAAATATAATCCAATTCTTGTATGCTATAGAATTTTCTTTTTTAAGTAAGTTTAGTACAATTTTTGTTAGCTCTTTTGTTGAAATTTCTTTCTTATTTTTTTCTAGTATTTTTCCTAAAACAATATAAGCAATTTTTCTAGCAGTTTTTATATCTGCACCACTTCTTAAAATACTAACAACAATTTTTTCTATAATAAAATCTTCAACTTTTCCGTCTCTTTTCTTTATTTTTATTCCGAATTCCATAATAAGTATTTAGATGTATTTATTTAAGTTTATGCAAAATTTATTATGAAAATAAAGTTAATTAATAAATTATTATTTATATTTTCAATTTTGTTGTTTTTAATTTCTTTGATATTATTTTTTCTTTCGATTTTTACTTTAATTAACTTTTTTATTTCTAACTCTAAAATTTTTGAAAAAACACAAAAATCTGAAATAGAAATCCGAGAAATTACAATTTTTAATCCAAGCCCTCTAAAAATTAAAAACTTAACTTTTGATTTCAATATATTTATTTTTAATAAAACTATTAGTTTTATTAAATTAGAAACAGATATAGAAGCTAATAAAGAAAAAAGTGTTTTTATAAATTTTTTAAATAAAACATTATTAGAAGATGAAATTAAGAACTATGCAACTAAATTAATAGATACTTATAAAGATCCTAACGAAATAAAAAATAAAATAATTGAAGAAATTAATAATTCAAAACTTAAAGGTTTTATAGTTATAAATATTGAAGATGTTTTAAAAATATCATTTATTATTCAAACAAAATTTTCTCAATTTTTAAAAATATGAAATTAGTAAAAGCTTTTTTTATATTTTTACTAAACTTTTTGTTTTTTACACTACCTTTTTTAATAATAATTTTAGGAAACTATGAAATTATCAATTGCAAATTTTTTAATCTTAATTTTTGTAGCTTTATTATCGAAACCTATAATACAAATATTTATCTTCTTTTTTTTTTTTAGGATTAACAATTTCGTTTTCTTCTTTTCTTTCAATTTTATTAGAAAATAAAATGGCAAAAGTTTTTTCTATAATTTATTCTATTTTTATTTTAATTTTTATAGTTTTTGTTTTAAATTTTGGAAAAATAGAATTTGAATATAAAAATTTTTTAAATTTTGATATAATAAAAATAACAATTAACTTTGAACTTCTCTTTTACTTATTATTTTTTGGATTAATTATAGATATTATAAGAAAAATTTTTATTAGTTTTTTTGATAAAGATTAGAAGATTTTTTCCATTCTTCATAAAGTTTATCTATTAATTCGTATTTTGGAATAAAAACAGGAATATTTTCAATAAAAAATTTAAATTCTTTATTGCTTTTTATTTCTTCTATTTCATTTAAAATTAAATTCTTTAAATTTTCATCTAAATTTGAATTTTTTATTTTATCTATTTGTTTTTCTTCAATTGGTATATAACTATCTGTTCTTAAAGATTCTAAAAATTCTAAAAATTTTCTTTCTCGATTGGAAAGAAGAAAAGATTTTTTACCAGTTATTCTTTCCTTTTCATACTCAGTAATTTTTTCTTCCCAAAAATAAAATTTCTTTTTATCAAAACTTTTTATAAAATATTTTATAAAAGATGGAATAGATAATATTAACAAAAATTCTCTGGAAAAGAAAGAAAGAATTTTGTTATCAGAATTAATTACATTTTCTTTTAATTTCTCTCGAATGTTAGAAATGAAAGAGCTATCTTTTTCTTTACCTTTAATTTTTTGATAAAAATGAAAATATCTTAATCTATATGAGTGAATCATTTCATGTATTTTTAAATTTTTTCTATAAAAAATTAAAAATGTATACAAAGATAGAATAAAAGCTAAGTTAATAAGAGCAGAAAAAGATGATAATGTATTTGGATAGCTATTAATGTAATTTATAAGATATGTAGCATAGCTAAAATTTATAATATCTGCAATATTAATTTTTGATAATACAATATATTTTTCTGTTGCATGGGGTATAAAAGAAAAAACAGTTTGAATTTCTTTAATTTCACTTTCTTTTAACATAGGATATCTTTCATCTAATTCTTTTCTTAATTTTTCTTCTAATTTTTTATATTGAGAATTTTGATACAATTTGCTTTCTAAATCTTTCATAGATAAAATTTAAAATTTTTTATATTATAGATTTTAATATTTAACATAATTGTATAATAAAAATTATTTTCTATGAAAAAAGAAAACTAAGATAATTTATGGGCCCGTAGCTCAGTAGGTAGAGCGGCCGGCTCTTAACCGGTAGGTCGCGGGTTCAAATCCCGCCGGGCCCAAAAAAATATTTAAAAACTACTTAATATATTATTATGAAAGTTTTAACAACACTAGAAATAATAATAATAATTGTAATTTTAATAGTAACAGCACTTTTTGTTTTATCTTGGCTAGGAATAGGAAGTAGCCCTTTAGATTGGATGAAAAGAGAAAATATAAAAAGTATATTTTGTTCGGAAATAGTTGATAAAACAAAATGTTTAGCAATTGAAGTAAGTAGTCCATATGATCTTGGAATTTCAGAAGATGATTTATCATCAAAAATCAAGAATAAAGATATTGGTGTAAAAGATGGAGATGATTTTGCAAGTTACAAAAATATATGTAATTATTTGGGTTTAAGATCTTTTAAAGATTGTTTAGTAAAGCTTTGTGGCTGTAAAATAAAGTAATTAACAAAAAGTTGGTATTAATTTTTTTCTATATTCTTCTCTCTTTTCAATTTCAGCTGAAATAAGAATAATTATTTTATTTAACTTTTCTTCTCCAATTTTACAAATTTCTAAATCACTATATAAACTACAAATATTATATTCTCTTTTATTTAATTCTTTTGCACAGTTTTCATAGTCTATTTTTCCATCAGAAATATATTCTTTACAAACAGAATTTATTAATTTGTTTATATCTTCATTTTTGGTTGCTATTTTTTCTTCAACTCTATCTTTTAAAATTCTTTTAACTGTAATGTTTAAAGGTTCAAAAGTACAATTCTTTTCTTTTCCAAGATATACTTTTCCATTAATAAATCTATTTACTTCTATTTCGCAAATTTGTGATGCTTCTAAACTTTCTATCTTTTTCTCAAAAAAAGTTTCAATTTCAATAGAATAATTTATAATTTCTAGCCTTAACTTTCTTAGAAACACATTTTCCCCCTCTATTTCAAAAGTAAGCATTAAAGGTAAAAGATTATTATATGGTATTGGAGATGGTCTTACAAAAATATTAATTGGCGATTTTCTTACATTCCATTTAATTCTATCTTCATAAGTATTTTTACTAATTTCAACAGTTCCATTTATAATAGCCGAATAGTTTATTGAAGTATAAATAATTGGAAAAATTTGACAATAAAGATTTCTTTTTTTCTCAGAAAGATCTAATTTATAAATTTTGCAATCTTTCCAACAAATTCCATCATTTATATTATCTCCTTTACAACATTCATATTTACAGCCTAAAATAGCTTTTCTCTCCTCTTCACAAAAATTTAATCCGCTAATCTTTGAATTATCAAAAATATTTTTAAATGAAATATCATATCTCTTTTTAACATTAGAAGCTAATAAATCAGAAAACTCTTCTTTATATAAAGAAATTTTTACATTTTCATCTAAAATTAAAAATTCTGAAAAAATATTTAAATTTAATGTGTTTAAAAAATTATTTTGAATGTAAAATGCATAATTGTATTCAGAAGATTTTCCATCAAAATCGGAAAAAAGAAAATTAATATCTAAAAAAGCATCTCTCGAAAAAATAATTCTTGGAACATATTCTTTAATTTCTACTTTAGTTATTGTAGAGATAATAAAATAAGTAATTACAGATATAACTATAAAAATAATCAATAAAAATATTAAGAGTTCGTTTACCATAATTTTATTTCATCGATATAATGAATAATCAGTCTTATACCAATTATTTCCTCTTTTGGATATCCAAAAACTTCTATTTTTATTTGAGAATTATCTCTTTCAATTATTGAAATTTTGAAAAAAGTATAATATCCACTAAATGAAAATTCTTTTAAATTATTATTTTCTTTTAGTTTTTCTAACGTAATATTTCTTATTTGTTGTTTATAAATTTCAGCTTCATTTATTACATTAAAAATTTTAGAAGAAATATCTATAACACTTATTTCTCTACTTAAAATACCTGCCGTTAAATAAAAAGCAATTATAAAAAGTACTAAAGGTAATAAAAATAATATTAAATTTCCAATTAATGTTTTCATATTTTTATTATTATTTCATACAATTTTTTATTATAAAAAAAGTAGCATGAATATATATCTTCATACGATAAAGCTCCTTTTTTTATACTTTCGTTTGAAATTACTATTTCAAATCCTCTATCTTCAATTAAATTAGAAAGCCTATCTAAAATTAATGCTTTAGAATTTTCAATATTTTCTTTTTTAATTGTTTTTATAATTAGTTCTTTTATTTCATCTGAACTTAAAAATACTTGACATAGATGAGAAGAAAAAGGATTTTCCTCTCTTAATTTATATTGTATTTCTACTTTTGCTTTTGGTAAATTTTGCAATAAAAAATAAACAAAAGAAAAAGCTATAATTGAAAAAATTAATGTTAAAAATGTTGTAATTATTTTTGGAATTAACATATTATTAATTTTGCTTCTTGAAAACTTTCTTTAAAAACTATTATCGGAATTATAACTTTTGTATTAGAAAAATCGCAATCGTTATTATAAACAATTTTTTCCGAATTTAAAATAATGCTTATATTTTTTTCTAAATTTAAACAACTTTGTTTATTTTTTATTTTATTATAATCTAAAATTCCTTTGCTAATATTATTATAAAGTATACATTTATCTCCAATAAAAACTTGAGCAAAATTATAATTTTGAAAATCTAAATTTTCATCTCTTTTTAAAATTAATTTATATTCTGTATATAAAATATACATTCCAAATGTCATAGAAATTACAATTATTAAAGTTAAAACATCTAACATTGATTCTGGAATAAATGAAATTTGCAATTTCATATTATTTTTATTTCATCGTTTACTTTTATTATTAGAATTTTTGTATTATAAAACGATGTTGTTTTTATAACATTATTTGAAACATTAAAATTAATATAACTTGGTTTAAAAATTTTTGAAGAAAAAAATTCTTTTCCTTTCTTTACAGTTATATTCTCATCAAAAAAATATATTTCCATTTCTTCTTTTGGAAATGTAATTTCTATAGTAATATTATTTGTAGAAGAAAATAAAGAATTCATAATTGCAGAAAGAAATTCAGAAGTACTTTTTGAAATAAAAAAATTGTTTTTATAAATATTTATCAAAAGAATGTTAATTCCTAAATATAAAAAAATTATAACAAAAATCATTGAAAAAAATAAAACTAAATAAGTTATAAATGCAGATAATTTTAATTTTTTTATTTTGATCATGCTAACCAAGGATAAGTTTGATAAACTGTTGGCCAAATAAAAGTAGATTCTTTTAAAAATGAAAACGCTAAATCTATTAAATCTACAACAACTCCACAAACACCTCCTGCAGCTCCAAATAAACATGCCAAAACAGCATCTATAGCTCCAAGACCACCAGTTAGTATAGCGCAACCTATTGCTCCCACACATCTAGTTGTATATTGAGCAATATAAGTACCTATGTACCAATTAACAAAATTCTCTGTTGCATAACAATAATTTGGTTCATTTAACCTATTTTTATCTATTTTTGGAAGAATAAATAGTATTGCATCAGAATTATCAATAAAAATTTCTAATTCAGCATAGCATGGACTAACTAAATAAAATCTTGGATCATTTGCAACAATACTATTTCTTTTTATTTTTACATCTTTTATACCAATTTTTTGACAGCTTTCGGGTAAATCAAATTGTCTAATGCATGCTCCTAACTGCAAACAAATTTTTCCTTCATCACATTGAGTTTGACATCCTACAGGAATTTTTTGACCTTCATAACCATAGTAAGAAATATATTTATCCCACCAACTTGCTCCTAAAGGTGTGTATAAATCAATAGCTCTTAAGGCAGCATATCCTATAACACCTCTTCTAAAAAATATTTCCATATCTTCTTTAATTCTTAAAGTTTTTCCATTTATCAACCCATATAAATTTTTTAATTCAGTATCATCACCTTGTTTTATAGCATCATAAATTGCTTTTCTAATATAATGTGAAAGATCTTGTGAAGAAATGTCGCTTGGTAATTTATCAAAGAGTTTTCCTAATTCACTATTTTTTTCTACAACTAATACTAAATTTTCTCCAGCTTTATACTTTCTTATAGTATCGTCAATTCTATAAATTAATTCATCTTCATCAATTTCATGTCCTATTTTTTTAAATGCTTCTAATAATCTTTTTCTTAAGTTTTCATCTCTTTGAAGATCATCTTTCATATCTTCTAATACTTTAGCAACAGCATCTCCATCTACTAATTTATTATGAATAAATGCCTTTTCTTCTAAATATGCCAAAAATTTTTTTGGATAACCCAAAATACCTTCTTTTATAGTATTTGTAATGCTATCTGGATCAAATGGATCGTAAATAACTTTTATTAAGTTTCCTTTTTCATCATATTGAAATTTAAAATCTCCATAACTATAAATTGTTTCTCCCATCGCTTTTCTAGCTTCTATTGCTTCTTTAAATTCATTAAATAAATCTTTATTACTTTCTTCTGTTAATACATATACATTTCTTTTTAATTTTTCATCATACTCAAAATTAAATCCTTTTCTCTCTAAAACTTTTTTTGTAGATTTTGTATGAATATCATCGTGTAACTCTTCTGTAGATTTAACTAGAGAATCTAGTTCAACAAAACCTTTTGAAATATCTTTTATTAAATCTTCAGGACATCTCTTTATTATATCATTTATTTCATCTTGTAGTTTTTCAATTTCAATTTGTGTAAAGAATAAAGCCGAAAAGTAGTCTGGTGGTGCTTTTTTAGAAGTATCTTCAATTAATGAAGAAATTGCCTTTAATTTTCCTTTTGCTTCATTTATTTTGCTAAGAGCTTCAGAATTTTTTCCCTCATTTAATAATTTTTTGGCATCATCTACAAGATTTTTAATGTCATCGGTTAATTTATTTATTTCATCTATATTTTCAGCAACAATATTTTCCATTCCAAGAAATTTATATTTTATCGATTTTACTTCGTCAGAAACATACTCTAAAAATTCTGAAAAACCTTTTTTAATTTTTCCAACAGTAATTGAATAATAAATTTCTAATTTTTTCTTTATACGAGGAAAAACAACATTTTTCATTATTAATTTACCTACATCTGCACCTACTCCAAAAATTACTCCTTCAGTAAAACATTCTCCTAAAGTTTTATCTTCTATTGCTAGACAAAATAATGCATACATTGTGGTTACTTTAGATATAAATTTAATTTCATGAATAATTTTTCCACTAACATCTGCAATTTTTATTGCAGTACCTTTTACTCTAATAACATAGTTTCCAACTTTTTTAATATATTCTTCCATTTCATTTACCGCTTTAACAATTATTTTTATTTCATCGAAATTATTAAGAATTTTTTTCCCAAAATTAGACATTTTGTGTTTTATAGATAAATAAGCTTTAGATTTTGCTTTTTCAAGTTGCTTTACTGCTTCAAACATATCTAATCCCAAAGCATATGCATTAAAAGCCATAGTTAATATTAAATTAGAACTCCAAGGTAAATCTTCGCTCCATGGAATAAAAAATGCAGCTAAAGATTCTGGAATACCTTGTCCAAATGTATATGGTGGTTCTGGCGGAAAAAATTCCCAATGAAAATTATAATATGGATCTTGAAAAGCAGTAAATGGAACTGGAATTCCTAATTTTTCTTTTAACCAATTTATTCCTGCTTCGAATGGATTTTGAAATCTTTTTTGAGGAATTTCTACATAAACTTTTGTAGGATTATTTATTGTAGATCTTCTAGAACATGCTTCATCTAATGCAGAATAAAATTTTTGAAAATTTCTTTCAACAATTCTATCTGTTTCATTATGAATAACTAACCACCAAAATAAAAAACCTATAAGAGATGCAATAAATATACCTATTAAAAATCTTATTGCAACTTCTTCTAATAATTTCATAATATATACATATATGGTAAACTTATTTATTTATTATGGATGTAAACCAAATTATTGAAGAATATAAAAAATCCAAAAAACTTTCTTTTTACGAATTACTTTGTAATTTTAGTTTTCAAATAATAAAAATTAAAATTCCAAAAGAAGAAGAAGAGTTATATAATGAAGTTAATAAATTTTGTAGATTAAGAATACCTCCAGCTTCAAATTTTTCTGCAGCAATTCTAATTTTTCTTTTTGGAATAATAGGAATTGCAATATTAGCTTTTTCATTAGGATTCTCAATATCTTTTATTTTTTTTATATTATTATCCTTAATTTCATTTTTAATATATTATTATCCATTTCTTAAAGCTAAACTAATTAGAAATTTTGCCTCTAGCGAAATGATGCATGCAATTATATATATGAGTATTTCTTTAAAACAAGTTCCAAATTTAGAAAGAGCTGTTGTTTTAGTTGCGAGTAATTTAAGTGGTGAAATTGGAAAAGATTTTAAAAGAATTTTAGCTAAATTTTTAGTTGGAGAAACTACAATTAAAGAAGGTTTAAATGAAATAATCGAAAGATGGTATAAAGAAGCGAAAGAATTTTGCGAAGCATTAAAATTATTGATAGCATATAGTGAAAATCCATATTCTTCAGAAAATTTAATAAAAGAAGCGATAAGAGTAATGCATGAAGAAAATTTTCAAAGAATGGAAAAATATGCGAGAAGTTTAAAATTACCATCAACAATTATTTTAGGATTAGGTGTAATTTTGCCTTTACTTTCTTTAACTATTTTACCACTATTTTCTATTTTTTTCCCTCAAATTTTTTCTTTCACAACTTTAGTAATAGTTTTCAATGTAATTTTACCAATAATTTTATTTCTAGTAATAATAACTTTAATAACTTCTAGACCATTAACAATTTCCTTTCTTCTTATAGAAAATCCTTTAGAAATAAAATTTTCTAACTTTAAAATTAATTTAATTTTTGTTGGAATTTTAATATCATTAATTCTTTCCTCTTTAACTCTTCCAAATTTTATTTCACTAAATTATAATTTTGAAAAATGTGTAGAATGGGCAAATACAAAATTTAAAACAAAACCAAAAGATTTGACATTAAGTAAAGAAGAGTGTGAGGAATTATTAAGAGATAATTTTACATTAGTTTTTCTTGCAATTTCATCATTATTTTTATTGTTTGTTCCAATCTCACTAATTTTAATTTTTGCATTAAGAAATATTTTATTAAAAAGAAAAATTATTGAAAAAATAGAAAGCGAATTTCCAACAGTATTGTATCAAACAGGTTATTATTTAAGAGCTGGAAATCCTTTAGAGATTGCAATTAATAAAGGAATTGAAAGATATAAAAAATTTGAAATTGGAAAATTATTTGAAAAATTGTTATCAATATTATCCTATAGTGGAAATTTAAAAGAATCAATAGAAAAAATAATAAAAATATATCCATCAAGTATTATAAAAAATTCTTTTGAAATTATAATCGAAAGTTATAAAAAAGGATATAGATTTGCTGGAGATACTATGATAATAATTTCTGAATATTTATCTAACCTTTTTAAACTTCAAGCAAAGATTGAAGAATTAATAAGTGATAACGTAAATAATCTAAAATTTATAATAACATTCTTAATGCCAATTATAATTGGAACTGGAATTTCATTAGTAATTATTCTATTATCTCTAATTATTAAAGTATTCTTTAGTATTGGAGAACTTCCAACTCAGGAATCAACAGAAGCTTTACCTTTAACTGGTATTCCATTTATTTCTGCATCTACAGTAAGTTCAATTTCTTTTGGATCTATAACTTTTTCATTAGGTATTTATTTGGTTGAAATGATAATAATTTCAAGTTTATTAATTGTCGGTTTAGAAAGTGGATTAGAAAGATATAATTTTCTTTCTTTTCTTTCGAAAACATTGATAATATCACTAATATTATATATATTAACAGTTCTCTTTAGTTCACTAATATTAACTCCAATGATAGAAACAATAGTTCAAGTTTAACCAAATATTTGAGATAAAATATTAGCAATAGAAGATTTTAAAAAAGTTGCAAAAAAGATTGCAAAAGTAATTAAAATTATTAAAATTATTATAATAATTACTATTTTAATTGGTATTTGCATATTATTTTTTCCAAGGTTTTGGAATTTTGAGATTCCATATCATATTCTTTATCAATTCTTGAAATTTTGGATTAGTTATAGCTAGATAAATTAAAATTCCAACTATTATTAATAAAATAATTCCTAAAACTATCCATAATTCATCCTCTATCATTTCTTTATTCCAACAATTTCCAAAAATTTAGATAAATTAAACAAATCTCCTAAACTTCTCATTCCACCTTCTCTTGCTAAAGATATTATGCTCAATATTACAATAAACGAAAGAATTGCAATAACTATAAGAATTATTATCCAAATCGTTTGCTCCATAAATTATTTTTTTATATCTCTTTTATTAAAGTTTCGCAAACACCCTCTCCAATAAATGGAATATTGCCAATAGTTATTTTGCAAAATTCATAAAAAACTTGAGCTACTCCTCCACCCTTAAAAAATGCAAAGATAATCGAAATTAAAAATATAATTGCAATAATTATTAAAAAAATTATTATAAGAGTTCTTATCGGAATCATTCTGCTACTCTAAAAGCTTCACATATATATGGTTGTGCAAAAAATTTTCCAACTGTTAATAAACATGCTTCTTTTAAAAATGTAGAAAACTTCGAAGGCCAAATCATAGAAAATATTACAATTAAAATAATTGAAAAAATTATAATACCTAGAATTATTAGGATCAAAAAATTTACTTCCATAATTATTTTTCTCCAAATATTTTCTTAGCAAATCTATCTACACTATCCCAAAAACTTGAAATACTTTCTTGCATTCTATTGATATCGAAACCAGAAAAAATAAAAGTTAATATTACTGCTACAATTATCAAGAAAAAAATTAATATATAAAGCAATTCTGTTGATATTTCTATAGGCATTTTTATGGGGTAATAGCTACTTGCGTTGATAAAATTTTAAAATAGTAAATACCTATTATTATGAAAAATAAAATTATTAAAATTGCAATACCAATAAAAATAGCAGTTTTAATTGAAGCGTGTTCCATAAATATTATATAATTTTAAAAAAATTATAAAGAGGGATTTTTAATTTATTTTAGATGTTTAACATTCATAGTTATCAATAAAAAATATATATTTTCAAATCTAATATAATTACTTATGAATGATAATATACCTACAATACATGCAAACCATATAAGAAAAGAAAATAAAGATTTAATAGAAGATCTATTTGAAAAAGCAGAAAAAATAGGTTTGGTTGAGAGAGTTTCAAAAGAGGAAGTAAAAAATGCCGTAAATAAACTTGCTAGTAAAGGTATTGATCTAGATGAGAACGTTACTAAAAATACAGAAGTTTATAGAGCAAATCTAATAATATCAGAATTAATTTATAACTCTATACAATTGGGTGGTATAACAATCCCACTATTATATAAAGAAGGATCAATTATTCTTATAATAAAGGATTATGTAAAGATCGATGGTAAAGATGTTGAAACATTACCTCACGAACTAATGCACGCAAAGTATATTTTGAATTCATTAGCATCAAACGAAATTAAAAACGCTTTGAAAAATTATGAAAATAGTTTAAACAACCTTGTACAAACATTTAAAGAAATAATAAATGGTAAAGAAACATATTCAATTTTTACAATCATTACTATTATTTTGAATTTTATAAGCTTTATTTTACACTTTAGAAGCATTCAAGAGAAAGCAGAGAATTTCAGAAATTTAAGTGAAATATATGCTTGGTTAGGTACAATAAAAATATCAGAAAACTTAAATGCAAAAAACATACCCTCTATTGATATTGTAAAAGATATTTTAGAGTGTATAGAAAAATCATATGATATAAATAAAGAATTTAAAAAGATAGAAAAAGTATTACTCTCTTCTAGAACAGTAAAAGATTTGGTGCATGAACTAGAAAATAGAGTTAAACAGATTTATCAAAACTATAGATACTAGTAGAAAGAAGTACCAAATATCTTTCATATATTTCTTTTTTTAATTTTTCACTCTTACCAATATGACATTTAAGTATTAGTAATATTTTTTACTTTTATATCGCAATTCTTATAAAAAGGATAGTTTGCAATATAATTTCTGATTTTTGTACTTTGAAATTTTTAATTTCAATTTTTTATTAAGTTCCTTCTTAGAAATAAGCATATATTTTTGTTTTGTATAGTTATAATCTTTTATCTTTTAAGATATTTATTATTTTCGAAAAAACAAAAGACATAAAAAATAAAATTCTCGAATCTTATAGATGCGCCATCTGGATAATAAACATTTTAACAAATATTAGAAAAAAGTTTGTTCACTAATTTTCAGAATATTTTTTATTTATTCTTTAAATCTATTAACAATTACTATTAAGTAAATAAATAAATTAAAAACTCTCACATTTTTTTAAATTCTAAAAATTTATAACTGGTCTACAGAGCCAGCTATAAATTTTTAAAGGTATATTTTTACGATAAAGCTATATTTAAAGAGATTTAAAGTTAAGTTTAAAATATAAAAAGTTTATACATATAAAAAAATTAAAAATAATTTAAATAAATCTATAGAAGAATAATAATAATGGAATGCTGTTTTTTATAATATTTTCACTATTTTTTAAGTAAATTATTTAGTACCTTTTAATAATTTATACAAAAAATTATATATAATTGAGTATATAATTTTTTACTTTATGTTTTAAATTCATAAATAATGATAAAAAATTGACTTTTCTAGTACTATCTATGAATAAGTAATTTGTTTAATAATAGTTATTTAAAAATAGTTACTAGTTATTTTTCTGTAAAATGTGAGAGAAGACTAAAGATAGTTTGCCACTATAGAATAATAAAATTTGTTTAATACTATTTAGAACTTAAAAATCTAAATTTTAAATTTGTTTAGTTTCTCATTATAAACGTGAGAGATAATTCTTCTAAATTGTTTAAAAAGAGCTTTTACAAATATTAAAATAAATGTGAGATAGTTCTCGATATAAAACTAACTATAAAATATAAATGAAAGTATAATATAAAATGTGAGAATTTCTAAAAGTTATATAATTATCATTTAGAAATAAAATATTTTATTTTTTAGTGATATTATATTTAATTTTGTCAATATATTAACTGCTTGATCTGCTTAAGCGCTTAAGCAGAAGAAATATTTCAAAATTTCTTTTGCTGCTTATGCTTATAAGCGCTTCAAGCGCTTCAAGCAGTTAAAGCATTTCTATTTGAAGAATTAAAACATTTAATTATAAATTAAAGAATTTCATGATTAATTTAGATAATATCGTAGGCTTACGAACCATATATTAATTTTTAAATTTTTAAAAGTAACTAGTCAACATGCTTGAACTGCTTAAGCGCTTAAGCAATTCTAAAAGTATTTTACTAATCTATTTTTTCAAAGTATATAAAATATCCTTTCTTATCTCTTATATTTCTTTTTATATTTGGATTATTCATCTCTATCAAACTAGCTATTGCTCTCAAATAACTATTTGAAATTCCTAATTCCCTAGCTAAATCCTCATAACTTATTTCTTTTCTTTCCCTTATTATTTCAACGGCTTTCTTAATAATTTCACTTGATCTGCTCGATCTGCTTAAAGCGCTTGAAGCAGATGGTAAAATAAATTTTATGTTCTCTATTTTTTCGTCTAATTTGTTTAACAAATTTTCAATGTCCTTCTTTTCTGATAAATTTAAAGCTGCCCAATCTTTTGTTACCATGTTGTACTCTATTCTCTTTAAACTTTCTTCAATAGATTTTAGAGTTTTTAAAATATATCCATATAAGAATTTTTCATCTATCAAACCTAATTCATTATTTCTTTCTAAAATATTTTCTTCTATATTTGTCTTTTTTTCTAGAGTTTCGTCGCTTTGTTGAAGAGCTTCTAGGGAACTTTTCTTTCTAAGAAAAAACTTTTTAAACTTCTCAATTAAACTCATAATTATTTAAATCTTTTTTCATATATTTCCTGCAACTTTTTTATTTTCCAAAAAGCTATAAATTTTTCTTCATCAATATTATCTTTTAATCTCACTAGTCTAGCTCTAAAAGGTAAAATTCTTTGCTCCTCTATGAATGGTCTAAAATATTTATCTAAAATGCGAGAAACTGTCTTATGGTGTAAATTTACTCTTCTTGCTATTTCTCTAATCCATATCCAACCGTTTAGTTTTTTTAAAACAATTAGTATTTTCAACACATTTTCTAATTCGTCTGACCTTTTTTTCTCTTCTCTTTTTTCCTCCATATTTATAAAAATGCGCCAAGTGGATATATAGATTTTTTAATATTCTTATCTTCCTTTTATCTAAATAAATATATTATATTAGGCTTATTAACTATCTAAAAGTAGTTAATTAAATCTTAGAACTCACTCTTTCAAGTATGGAAATACTTGAATAGGAGGAACAATACAAGTTTGATTCGTAGCATTTCCATTAATTTTACATAAGTTAACTTTTGTAGTTGAAGCATCTAGCAAAAACATTAAAAAAATAAGAATAACAAAAAGAATAAATAATAATTTTTCCTTATTTATTTTTAATATTTTTAAGGCCATAATAATTTCCACCTAAAATATTAATTTCAAAAATTATATTATTCGATAGTAATTCATAAATTGCTTTTTCTACATCTTCTTTATTTTCTATTATGTTTAAAAGCTCTTTTTTACTTATTATATTTTTTACTTTTAAAATTTCTATTATTTTTTGCTTAATCTCTTCTATCGACATAAATTTTTATATAACTTTTTAAATATTCTTTATGGTAACTGTATACGACGTTGATCCACAAAAATTAATAGAAAGAGTTAAAGAAGAGTTAAAAAAGATAGAAATAATTAAACCTCCAAGATGGGCATTATTTGCTAAGAATTCCTGTGCTAACGAAAGGCCTCCAGAGCAAGAAGATTTTTGGTACATTAGAGCTGCTAGTATATTAAGAAGATTATATATAGATGGTCCTGTTGGAGTAAGTAGATTAAGAACTTACTATGGAAGAAGAAAACAACATAAAAGACAAAGAGAAAAATTTAAAAAAGCCAGTGGAAAAATTATTAGAACTATTTTGCAACAATTAGAAAAAGCTGGTCTTGTCGAAAAAGTAGAAAAAAAAGGAAGAAAATTAACTCCTAAAGGAATTAGTTTTCTAAATAAAATAGCATATGAAGTTTATAAAGAATCTTCATAATTTAAGGAAGTTCTGGAATTTTTCTTATTTTTAATTTTTTCCTTATAGATAAAAGCTTAAAAAATAATAGCGTAGCTATAATTAAAGATAATATTATAATAGAAATTTCTAGATTTATACTTTTGGGAATATATATAGTTATAATTTCCATATTATTCTTCTTTTTTAATTTTTTTATCTTTTAAGAATTTTTTTAAAGCATAAGATAAGGGATTTTTTATTTCCTTACAAAATTCATCGGGCTTACAGACGCCATAATCTTTATAGAAAACTGGATGATCACAATTAGGACTTAATAAATTTCTTTCTTGTCTCACATGCCATCTAAATTGAGTTCTTATTATTCCTTCTCTTAATGGAGGTCTATTTTTTTCATTCCATTCGTGCAATATTTTTTCTATTTCTTCCCAAGAATAACCTACATTTCTTAAAAAAGTTATTAATACAAAGATGCTTCTATTTCTTCCATCTTCTAAACCGTTAAGAATTGTTTTTATGCATGGTGGAAAATATTCAAAAGGAATTTTTCTTTTTTTTCCAACTTCAACTTTTTCTTTTAATTCTTCTATTTCTTTTTCTACTTCTATTTTTACTCTTTCTATAGCTTCTATTAATAAATAAATTGCATCGTTTTTATATTCAAATCTAACTAATTTTTCATCAAATATAACTTTTTCTGGATGTGCATCACTTTTTTTAAAACTCATTATTTCTTTTGGATTTATTGGTAGACTAACTAATAAAGTTTTTTCATGTAAAGAATATGGCATTCTAAATAAATGTCTAACTCCAAAAACATCTATATTTATAAATTTAAATGGTTTTAAAACATTATTTTCAAAAAGTTCATCCAAAGATTTATTAAGTTTTTGAGATAGCTCCTTAGGATTAAAAAATTCAATAATAAGATTTCTTAGTTCTTCTTCTGTAGATTGTTTAATAAATTCTATAATTTTTCTACTCAATTCTTCATATTGTAACGAAATTGGAGATTTATTAAAATTTTCTGGAAAACTTTGAGAAGGGATAATTATATGAAAACTATCTCCGCCAGTAAATTTAACTAATAAATTTTTTATTTGATATGATTTTAAAAATTCCACTATTACCTTTGTAGCTAATTTTGCTATTTCAAAATCTTTAATATCTATATCTATGACTAAGTCCCATGATAATCTTAATTCATCGTAATCTTTTTTTATCATTCCTGCTCTTAATTGCATTGGGTTTTTCCATTTTTCTGCTGTACAATGAAAGGCAATAGCACCTTCTTCTACTTTTGAAATAATATCTGCTGGATATTGTAATATATCTGGTCTCTTTCCATATTTTCCATCTTTATATACGGCAACAACTTCTCTATCTTTTGCAAACTCTACTAAAAATTCTAATATCTTTTCATTAGAATAATAATTTTTTACTATTTCCATATAAAGATATTCTCTTAATTTTATTATGGTGAAGAAAGCCAAAAAATATTTGATGCCTGCTGGATATGGAGGTTTAATTCATTTAGAAGAAGAACCAGAATCTAAAATTAAATTGAAAATTGAGCAAGTTATAATTATTTCAGTTCTTATTGGTATTTTAATTTTAATATTAAGATTTATAATTTAAAAAAATAAAAAATTAGGGAAATTAACTTACAGGTCCTGTTATTTTTCCACTAACTTTGCTCGTTGCTGTTGCTCCTGGTTTTATATATTCTATTGTTATATCAAAATCCGCACATTCTCCACCACTTAATTCTGAAAGAGATACTGTAATTGTTACTGGGCTTGTGGAACTAAATGAATAGGTAGTATTTGTTATATTACCTATAGTTACAGATTTTCCATCTGCTGTTCCTGAAATTGAAACACTTACATATTCAGCATTACCTGCTTGTTGATAATAAACTTCAAATACTAAATCATTTTTTGTTAATCTTATTGGTACTACTCTTACCTCACTTAGTGGAAATTCCTTTGCTTGTAATCCTACCCATCTACATGGCTTAAGCATCCCTGTTGCATAAAGTGCTCCTACTACTACTATTACTAGCAATATTGCCCAACCATATGTCATTAAAAACTCTAAAGCTGCTTGAGCTTTTGATTTCATAAATTAATTAATTCAAAATTAATATATATTTTTAATTTATGAGAGAAAAAGAATTTTTCAAAGAACTAATGGAAAAATTATATAAGCTTTATAATAATTTCGTAAAAAATTTAAATAGAAATCTTTATTTTATCTCCTTACCTTCAAATTATTCTTATTTAAATTTAAATAATTCTTTTTCTGAAATAAATACTTCGTATGAAACATTATACTCCCAAATTAAAAAAGAAATTACCAAAATATTCAATATTCCAAGAGAATATTTAAACAGAGTTAAAATTTATGTAGTAGATAATTTACCTTCTTTATATAATAATGCAATTGTTTTGGGAATGTACAGAAGCGTAAAAGATTTTTATGGAAGAATTTATGATGCTGCAATTTATATACCAAAATGGCTATTCAAATATCCAAAAAAATTAATAGAAACAATAGCTCATGAACTAACTCACTATATTCAAGATTTAAAAGGAAAAATAAAAAGAAGTAGCCATCAATTTAAAAATTTTTTTGATTATTTCAATTCGGAAGAAGAAAAAGAAGCAAGAACAATTGGAAAGTATGTTGCTAACAAAATTTACAGTAATTTAATTTATAATTTATATGGAAGTTCAAGAATGTATTTTTTGTAAAATAGTAAAAAAGGAAATTCCTAGCTATATTATATACGAAGATGAAAAATGTGTGGCTTTTTTAGATATTAGACCAGTAACAAAAGGTATGGTAATATTGGTTCCAAGATTTCATTATGAAACCTTTGATTTTGATTTAGAAACTTCTTATCATTGTCTTAAAAAATCATTAGAATTAGCAAAAGGTATTAAAGATGTTCTGAATGCTATAGATGTACAAATAGCAATTATAAGATCTCCATTAAAACATTTTAATATAAGAATTTATCCTATTTATAGCAACGAAGATATTCCAATTATTCAAAACAAACCCAATGAAATAAGTGAAGCTGAACTAAATCAAATATGGCAAAAACTCTTAGCAATAAAAGTTGAAATTAAAGAAAAAAAAGAAGAAAATAAAATAGAAAAAGAAAATGAAGAAGAGAAAAAATTTGAAAAATTAAAAGAAAAATGGAGAAAAAAATTTTTACCTTAAATTAGGGGTTGTGCATTAAATCCCATCTTTCTTAATTCATTAGCAAATATTTCTGAAAATCCATGAACAGTATAAATTTTTTTTGGATTAATATTTTTTACAAATTCTATTAATCCATTAAAATCTAAATGATCAGAAATAACAAAACCTTCTATATTTTCAAATTTTCTTACTAATGCCCATCCACTACAAAAAGCATGATAATAACCTTCTAATGGATTGTTTATAACTTCATTCATTGATCTAATTAAAATTTGTGAATTTTTAGAAGTTTTTAATTTTATTTTATATTTTCTATAAATTTCATTAAATTTTTCAATTGTTTTTGTAGCTGAAGGAATATATCCATAATCGTTTAAAATTTTTATTATTTCTTGAGCTTTACCTAGCGGATAAGCTCCTATTTCTACTTTTTTATTTAGAATATCTACTTTTTCTCTAATAAATTTTATTAGTCTTTCTATTTCTTCTTCTCTATTTGGAAAAATATATTCTTTACTTCCAAATGTTGATTCTATTATAAGAATATCTACATCTTTATTAAATTCTATTGTTCTTAAATCGCCTGTATATAATATAGAATTTCCATCTAATTCTAAATAAATCATTGCAGAACCCAAAATATGTTTAGAATCAAAAAATTCAAAACTTATATTATCAATATTATATTTTTTATTATATTTGACTTTCTCTCCAATAAAATTTTTATCTCTAACTTGAATTAAATCTATTGTTTCTTCTGTTGCAAAAGGTTTTTTTACAACTAAATATGGAGCATGATCTATATGAGCATGGGATACAAAAGAAATTAAATCTGCAACCAAAGGATCAAGCAAATATTTTTGATTTATCGAAATTCCATTTTTATAAATTATTGTTTTTTCCTCCATTTTTCTTTCAGCTTTTCCCAAACAGATTCATCTTCTTTTGTCCAAACAAATTTTTGTTTTTTAATATCATAATATGGTTTTTTAAATTTAAGTTTTGGATATATAAATAATACAAAAATTATTGCAGAAATTCCAGCAATAATTAATAAAATTATTAATAAAAATGTAAAATTGTTTGGTTTTTCCATTACTTTTGTTTGCTGTTCATTTAACTTATTCTTAACATAGTTTATTGAATTTTTTATATAGTTTATTGAATTTTTTATATCGTTAATAATTTCCATTACTTTTGCTATATTTCCTTTATTTAACTCTTCTTTTGCTAAATCTAACAAATTTTTTATATTTAAAATTTCGTCTAATAATTCTCTTTGGTTTAATTCTATTATTTTGTTTTCTAATTCAGAAATTTCGTTCTCCAATTCTCTAATTTCGTTTTCTAATTCTATTTTTTTGTCCTCTATCTTTAATCGTAAAACTTTAATCTTTAAATCAGTTTTATTAGTAATAAAACTTCCATTAAACAAAATAGTTATGTTAAATTCTTCTCTTGTCTCATTTTTATCTAAAGAAATGTTAAACAAAAATATTCCTTCTTTATCAGCTTCGATTAATTGTTTAGGAGGAATTATTTGAACTAAATGTTCTGGATAATTTAATATTTTTGCTGAAACATTCATATTCCTACCAATACTTTTTACAAAAATTACAGTTGTGTTCCAGGAATTTTCCTTTATTTCAATTATATCCGAAGCTTTTCTTATAAGTAATGCTAATTGTTGAATTTGAGGAAGTTCTATTGGTTCTGTTTTTTTAGGAGGAGATAAAATAGAAATTTTTGCTTGACCATAACTTTCAAAAAATAGATCTAAATAAGTAGCGTTTGAATTAATATTAATACTACACTCACCAATATCAGTTGCATTAAATATGAAAGATGCCTCTTTAGTATTTAAAATATTTTTCGATGAAACTAAAGAACACGTTCCACTATACTCTATAGTATAATTTGCTTGAATATTTATATTTGAGGGCAATAATTTAGAACTAGCCTTTACTGCAAATACCATATCTACGAATACTGTTTCTGGATAAGAAATTTCAATTTCATAATGATATGCTGTAAGATTTCTAATAGTTATATTACTTTCTATTCCTAATTCGTCTTCAATTTTTAAAGTTATATCTCCAAAAAATGGATTAGAAAAAGAAATGTTAATTTCTATTTTTTGTAATGATTTATCATATCTATAATTTTTTATTTTAGCATTTTGTGTTAAAAGAAATATAGAAGTTATGTTATTTATTATTTCTTCAGAAATTCCATTTGTTCTATTAACAAAAATAAAAATACTTAATATATCATTAACTTTGGTGTAATTTTTAGGTATTTGTATAGAAAAGTTTAATTCATAAACACTTAAATTATAAGTTTCTATTTTAGTTATATTATTAAACTCAAAAGTTAAGTTAATTAAATATAATCCTTTTTTTGTGAAATTAAATATTTCAAAATTTATTAAATCTTTAAAACTTGATGTATTCTGAAAAATAGTAAGATTAGAGTCATCTGTTACATTTATAGTTACATTTACTGAAATATTTTTATCTAATGTAGCACCTGCATAAGCGATTGCCAAAAATTTAATTTTTTCGTTTTTATTTATTGCTAAATCTTTTTGATTCTTTTCATCTATAAAACAATGATTCCTAATAAATGGATTTAAAAAAGTGTCTTCGCTTCTTATATCATCGCAACCATTTCTATTTATTTTTTCTAATGGCCTAATTAAAAAACCAGAATAAAATTTATCTAATAGATATCCATTTAAATTTTCCCCAAATGCAATAATTTCGATATAGAATGTGGCAGTTTCACTAGAATTTATAGATAAAATAATATTATTAGTTTGATTACACCACAAAATTCCTTCTGAATTTATTTCAGGAGTACAACCATCAATTATATTCGAAGGATCTAAAACTATTTGAAATATTCCACTAACATTATATTTAGTTATATTTATACTAACATTTGCATTTTCACTTATAGAGATATTTATTGTAACATTGTGATAGTTAGGAAATATCATTTCTGAAACATTAGTTGAAATATCTAAAGTTTCTACGTTTATTTGAGTTGTATTTATAATAATTGGATTTATTTTTGAAAAAAGAGTTAAATTATATACTCCTTTTTTAAAGTCTTTAGGAATTTTTATGTTTTTAATCTCTTCTAACTCCTTATTTAAGAATATTACTCTTCCTTCGCTATCTGTCATGTTTACAAATATTTTGCAAAAAGTACATTCAGAATTTTTTGTAGAATTTATTAATCTTGCTGATAAATTTAGTCGCTCAAAAATAGTAAATGTTGATTTTTCTAACTCAATTATTAAAATATTTGGCTCAAATTCAATTTTTATTGGAAAACTTTTATTTAAATAGTTAGAGTTGTGTAATACATTTATAGTAAGATTATAAAATCCCTCAAAAGATACGTTTGTAAGAATTCTAACACTATCATCAATTGTAGAATTACAAAATATTTTTGTTGTAGAATTTTCTATGCATAAAGTTTTATTAATTTGAAGTTTCGTTCCGTTAATATGAAAGATCGAAACATTAAAGACATACTCTTTATCTGCAAACAAATTTTTAAGATAAGAAATATTATAATCAAATATTGGCGAAAATTCTATTAATGGAAGATTTAAAATAAAGTATTCACCGTTATTTTCATCTAAAGAAATATTTAAGAATAAATAATATTTACCTGCTTCCTCTAAATTAATTAATGTTATATTACTTATAATTGAATTTTCTTTTGAAAAATTAAGAGAAATATTTTTATTTGTATTATTTTCAAGATACAAATAAGCTTGTGAAACACTTATATTTGTATAATTAAATCTTAATGTTATATTTAAAATATCTCCATTCATTACCTTTAAAATTTCCCTAGGACTTAAAAATTCGAATGAGAAATAAGTAAAATTAATATATGCAATTCCAAATCTTTTTTCTTTTTCAGCAATAACATAAAGTTTATAATAATTTTCATTTAGATTAGGCGGAAGTGTAAAATTAATTTCGGATTTATTGAAATAAGCTGTTGTATTTACAATTTTATCTGAAATATTTAATATAGTAATATTTATTTTATCTGCTACTATAGGATTACCAGAAAAATCTCTAATAAAAATTCTAATTGTTCTATTTGCTAAATTTAATTTTAATTCTATTGGAGAATCAATAATAACATTGAGCATCGATACTACAGAATTATTTAAATTTTCTTCAAGATATTCAGTTAAATTTAAAACTTTATGAGAAAATGTAAAAGTAAAAAGATTTAATTGTTTATTGCTGGTATTGCTTTTATTGATTATCTTAATATCTACATCTATATAAAATTCTCCACTTAAGCTATTATTTTTATATTGAAAGACATTATCGAAGGTTTCGCTTTCAAAAATTACATTATTATCTTTAATTATTCTTACTCTAACTAAATTTAAATCTTCAAATCTTTCATGCCTATAAATAGTAAATTTGAAAGGATAATTATCTGTTTTATTTACTTTAAATCTTAAAGTTTCGTTTTTTTCAATATTTAATGTTAAAAAATTATTTCTAATTCTTATTAATTCAGTAACATTTAAAACTCCACTTCCAAAAATATTATTTCTAAATTCTTCGTTTGGAGAAGTTAAAAGAATTGCTTTTAATTCTTGAGAAGAATAAGAAATATTATTCTCTCTTAATGCTTCTATCAAAATAGCTAAAGCACCGCTTACAAAAGGTGTTGACATTGAAGTTCCACTCAATGATTTATATGAATTTATTGGAAAGGTAGAATTTATATTTACGCCTGGAGCAACTATATCTGGTTTAATTCTATTATCTATAGGACCTCTTGAACTAAAATATGCTATATTTTTATTTTTATTAATAGCACCTACTCCAATTACATTTTTCGCGCATGCTGGTGAAGATATTGAATTAGGATTATTGCCTATGGAAGCTACAAAAATTATATTGTATTTAATAGAAATTTCATCTAATAAGCTATTAAAAAGATATATTGCTTTTTCTAAACTAGAATTTCCAAGAGGATAGCATGAATTTAATCCAAAACTCGATAAGTCTATACCAAAACTCATAGAAACAATATCTACACTATTATTAACTGCCCATTCTAAAGCATTTAGTATATCTATTAAATATGCATATCCATTAGAATCAAAAACTTTTGCAATAAATAATGTTGCGTTGGGTGCTATTCCGCATGGATATCCTTCAAAGCACTTTGAAATATTTCCTAAATATCTAGCTGCAATTATTCCAGCTACATGAGTTCCATGACCATTATCATCGTTACAATAGCTCCAATCATTTTCTATAACATTTTCGTTAATAGAATAAAAACATTTCCAACTATCTAGAGAATAATTTAAATCTTGATGATAAATATCTATACCAGTATCTAAAATGGCAATTTTTACACTATTTCCAGTTAAATTTAAATTTTCAAAACTAGTATTCCAAACTCTATATGCATCTATAATTGATAAACTCTCTAATCTATGAATTTTAAATATTTTCTTATCTTCAAAAAAATAACTTTCAAAACCTTTAATTGGTTTATCTAAAGCACATATTTTATCGAAATAACATTTTATTTTAGATAAGATTATAAAATTATTATTTTTTAATATTTCGTCTAATTTTTCTTTTTGAATTAAATATGCAGAATTAGAGAAAGATAATTCTATAAATAAAAAAGTTAGAAAGAAAATTAGCGCGAAAGAAATTCTTTTATTTATCATAAATTATTGTTTTTTTAAATATAAAATAATTTGATATTATGCCAAACTCAATGATGTATGATGGGCAGAAAGAAAAATGAAATAACCCTTAAGTGCTGAGAGGGCAAAAATATATTATGATGATGAATATCTAATCCATTGATTTAATGATAACTCACTCAAGTTCTGATTAACCTAAATATGATAACTTTTTCTCTTCAACTTCTTCTTTTGGTTGAGATATTGGAACTTTAGATAATTTTTCCTCTATAGATTCTTGCTCTTTAATTTTTTTATTAATTCTAGAGTAATCAATTTCTATTTCTAATATCTTTTCTAATACTTCTAATAGCGCCTTTGCCCCTTTATGATCTGGTACAAAAGGTGTTGAAAAACTTTCTGATAATAAACATAAACCTTCTAATCCATAATATTTTGCGTAACCTGTTAGCATTCCAACAGCCCCAATAATGCTTCCAACATCTTTACTTACATTATCAAAATCAATTTTTAAATTTTTAAATTTTTCTTTAACTTTTTCTTCGCTAACAGCTCCGTAAACTTTTCTTTGTTTTGTTGGATATCCTTTTTGAATTCCGCCCAAAGTTATTACAGTTTTTATTCCAATTTTTTTAAGATATGACAATATTTTATTTACCAAATCAAATGTCTTTTCTGGAGAAATAGCTTGTTGATCACCAATATAAAAAACAATTTCCTTTCCTCGATTTTTATAATAATAAAATGTTCCTTTTAAAAGTTGAATTTCGGCATTTGGTTTTATTAATACTGCATGTCCAAAATAGCCAGTATGTAATTCTGCAAAAACTTCTGGCTTTAATTGCTCTACTAAATAACTAGCTGCTATTAATCCAACATTTCCAACTCCTGGCATTCCTTCAATAAAAATTCCATTCTTTGTTTTTATTTTTTTGAATTCCTTAATTATTATTGCCATAATTATTTGTTGCTTGAATATATTTAAGATACTTTACAAATTTGAAATTTGGTGGATGAGCAATTTTTGTTTGATTTTTACATTTTGGACAAATGTCTTGCATTGTATATATTTTGCAATTTATGCATTTCTTAATCTTTTTCATGTTTTTTATATTCAAAAACTTCGAAAAAATTTTTTCCCTCTTCGATTAATTTTATTAATTCTTTTTCATCTTTTTTTGGATTTTTAGAAATCTTTCTAACTAAATATTTTCCAGAGCCCAAATATTTTACTTCTATATTTTTATTTTCGAAATTTAGAAAATAATTTTTAATAATTTCTAAACCATTTGTTTTAAAAGTCGAAGCTTTTACAATATAAGAAATTTCATAAACTTTTTCCTCTTTTTTTTCTAATAATTCTTTTATAACTTCTATCCATTCTTTTGGAATAAATTTTTCTATTTTATCTTTATGATTTATAAAAAAGTTAGATAAGCTATCAAAATTTTTAAGAATTTCATATCCAAATTCTTTATATGCATCTTCTAATGTTTTTCCCAATTTTTTAGCTGATAATTCTAAAATTTTTTCATATCTATTTTCTAATCTTAATTCCTCTCTCTTTTTCTTTTCCTCTTCTTCTTTAACTCTTTTTAAACTTAAAGTTACAATTTTTTTGTTTTTATCGACTTGTAAAACTTTTGCTACATATGTTTTATTTATTTTTACATATTCTCTAATATCTTCAATCCATCTTACGTATACTTCGTTAATATTAATTATTCCTGTGTATTCTGGATATTCTAATATATTACATGTAATTGAATATGGAGATATATCCTTTGGTATACAAATTACTAATTCATTTTCTTTTGGATCCCCAATTTTTCTCATTAATAATTAAATGATAATTAATTATTTTTATGGAAATTAAAGAAATAGCTAAAAATTTAGATTACGAAAAATTGGCACTTTATATTAAAAATTTGCCAAAAGAGTTTTTCGAAGATATAAATGTAATAAAAAAGGAAATAGTAGAAATTGAAAAAAGATTGGAAAAAATAAAAAATTTTGAAGAAAAGGCCGAAAATATTGAAGATTCGCTAAATATTCTTCTAATGGAATTGATTAATTTAAAAAATAATGTTAAATTTTTAGAAAATATTCAAGCTAATATTTCGAAAAGTGGCGAATACATAAACAATTTACAGAAAATTTCCGAAGATTTAAAAAATTTAAAAGAAAATTTTGAAAAAACGAATGTTTTGGAAAAGTCGATAGAAAATTTGAAAAGCGAAATCAAAGCTTTGGAAGAAAATGTAAGCAATAGAATTCATTCGTTTGAAGCTTTGTCTGAACAATTAAACAAAAGAATCGATGCTATAGCGCAAGAAAATTTTGAAAAAACGAATGTTTTGGAAAAGTCGATAGAAAATTTGAAAAGCGAAATCAAAGCTTTGGAAGAAAATGTAAGCAATAGAATTCAGAATTTATATTTGTTTGAAAACACTATTAACCAAATAAAAGAAAATCTTGAAAAAAGAATAAATGAAATGAATAGCAAAATTAATAGCTTTATTAAAGAAAATTCTATGAAAATAGAACTAATAATAAACTCTTTAGAATCAATAAGAAAAGAAGCCAAAAAATTTACAACTAAAGAAGAAAATCTTTCAGATATTAAAAAAATTATTGAAGAAAAGATAAATAATGAAATGAGTTTATTAAAAGAGCAAATTAATCAATTAAAAGAGAAAATTTCTAAAATTGAAGAAAAAATAAACGAAATAGAAACGAGTAAAGAATTTTTTGATATTAATTTAAAAGAATTTGAAGATACTATAAAAACTATAAAAGAAATTTCGAAAAATATTGAAGAATATAAAATTGTAGAGTAAAAAACTTATGGAAAGTAAATTAGATAAAATATATAATCTATGCTTAAAAAGAGGAATTATTTTTCCTACAGCAGAAATTTATGGTTCATTATCTGGATTTTTTGATTATGGAGAAATAGGTTTAAGAATTAAGCAAAAATTAATAAAAATTTGGAAAAAGTTTTTTAAAGAAGAAAATTTTGTTGAAATTGAAGGAAATATAGTATTGCCAAGAAAAGTTTTTGAAGCCAGTGGACATTTAGAAAGATTTAGCGATCCTATTACTAGATGTAAAAAATGTAAAAAAATATATAGAGCAGATAATTTAATAGAAGAAGTTTTAGGAATTTTTGTAGAGGGAAAAAGTATTGAAGAATTAAATGAAATAATAAAGAAAAATAATATAAGATGTTTAGAATGTAATGGAGAGTTAGAAGATGTAAAAGAATTCAATTTAATGTTAAAAACTTTTATAGGAAGTTTAGATGCTATAGATGCTTATTTAAGGCCAGAAACTGCACAAAATATTTTTGTTGATTTTAAAAGAATTGCAAAAGCCTATAGAAAAAAATTGCCTTTTGCAATAATACAAATAGGTTATTCTTTTAGAAATGAAATTTCTCCAAGACAATTTTTAATAAGAATGAGAAGCTTTACTCAAGCAGAAATTGAATTATTTTTTAATCCTAGCGATGAAAAATGTCCAATAGAAAAATATTTAGATATAAAAATTCCGATATTAACTAGAGAAGCACAAAGAAAAAAAGAAGATAAAGTTGAATTTTTTTCGATAAAAGAATTAATAGAAAAAAATATTGTAAAGTCAAAATGGCAAGCATATTTTTTAGCTAAGGAGTTTATTTTCTTTACAGAAATTTTAAATTTTCCTAAAGAAAAATTAAGATTTAGACATGTTTTAGAAGAAGAAACCCCATTCTATTCCGCTGGAAATTTCGATTTAGAATATTATTTTGATGAAATAGGTTGGAAAGAAATTGTCGGAAACGCATATAGAACAGATTATGATTTATCTACACATATGAAACATAGTAAAGAAAATTTAAGTTTTGAAGGAATTATTCCACATGTTGTCGAACCTTCTTTTGGAATAGATAGAATAATTTTGGCAATATTTTTTGAAAAGCTAAGAGAAGATAGAGATTGGTTATGGTTTGATTTTCCAAAAGAAATAGCTCCTTACTTAATTGCTGTTTTTCCATTAGTTAGGAATAAAGAAGAAATTATTAAAAAAGCTAGAGAAGTTTATGAATTTTTGAAGAAATATTTTGAAGATGATGTAATTTTTGATGTTAGCGATTCTATTGGAAAATTATATGCAAGAGCGGATGAAATTGGAATTCCTTATTGCATTACTATAGATTATCAAACTTTGCAAGATAATACTGTTACAATTAGAAATAGAAATACAAAAGAGCAAATTAGAGTAAAAATTGAAGAAATCCCAAAAATTTTGGCTTAAAAAAGGATTTTTTTAAGTTTTATGCACTTATTGAAATTTGCACTAACGAAAGCTTTAAATACTTTCTTTCCTATTATATTCATGTCAAAAAGATCAAACGCAAACAAAGCAGCTATAAAAGTTTTAGCAATATTTTTAGCAATCTTTGGTCTAGCAGCACTATCAATAGCAGGACTTCTAGAATACTATGCATCAGCAGTAGCAACAATAGAAGTAAAGCAAGGAGTAGTAATAGTAGATAGCAATAATCAAGAGTATGGTTACCAAAATCCTTATCAAGTTAGTCTAACAGCAACAGCAGGAGATAAAACTGAAGTAACTTCATTTACAATAAAATACAAAGGAAATCAAGGTTCGGCTGATGTTAATGTAGAAATTGCTCTTGATAGTAGTGAAAATAATGGATTTACGGGATTATTTACGGAAATAAAAGAATATCATGTAACTATAGGTGGTACAACTTGTACAATAACATCACCAGGTTCAAGTAGTTGTAATAGTTATTCCATCAGCGCTGACGAAGATAGCAAAAAGATAACAATAAGTGGTATAACTTTGAATCCAAACAATAATCAAGTAAACTTTAAATTAGAAGTAGTTTGGAATCCAGCAACAAAGCCAGATGCATATACATTAACAGTAACAGTATTACCAGCATAAAAGTAATATAGTATGACTATGCTCTCCTCTTATCTTTTTTATTTTTGTCTTAGGCGAGTAAAATAATACAAATCGCCTAAGACATGACGAAGAAAAAAATAAATGTAACAATAATGAAAAAAGGAATTATATTAGCTATAATGCTAGTATCTATATTTAGCTTATCGATTGCTGGAATTTTAGATTATTATGCAAAAGCGAATATTAATGTAAATGTAAATCCACCAATATTTTATTTAGATAGCGACTATAAATTAAAACTAAATAAACCTGGAAGTGGTAGTATTACAATTAGCGCAAAAAGTTATGAAACATTTACTACAGATTCTCTTAATGTTAAGTGGTATCCTGCTAATTGGACTATATACGTGAATGTATATTCTGAAGGGGGAAAAATAGAAATAATTCTATATAATGGTGATGATTCTTTATGTACTCTTACTGGTGGTTTTAGACAAGTTAACGGAAGTAGTACTATTATAGGATCTTGCAATACTAATAACACTATTAATATAAATAATTTAGTAGTTAGAATAAGTTGTGAAAATCAACCTTGCACAATATATTTTGGTCCAGAAACAAGATTAGAAGTTAGGCCATTAGGACCATGAACGCAAAAACAATACTAATAGCAATAATATTCGCAAGCATTTTAATAGACTTTTCTCTATCTCAAGTATTATTAATTAATCCACTTAAAGATGTTACAATAGTAAAAGAATTCGATACTAATATTTATGCAGGAGGAGTTTCTGAAGCTATAGTATACTTTAAGTATAGAGTAAATGATTGGATGCCATTAGTTGTAAGGGTAAATATAACTCCAGAAGATGTTAACTATGTTTTAAATGGTAATGAATTTAATGTGGAAGCATACCTCTTATCTAAATCTATGATAGCAGGAGTACCTCCATTTGAATATTATTTGAAATGTGAATTACCTCCTATATCTTTTGAACAAACTGGTGATTATTTTGAAGAACCGTCAAATAATATGCTATCCTTTTATTGCTATAACAAAACATATTTCTATATCTTACAACCATTAAGCGAAAATAATTTAACAATAAAAGTATATTCCCACCCAGCATTAAAACCAGCAAGATTTAATATTACTTTCGAATTAATGAGCGAAATAGGAATACTGTTAATAGAGCCTGTTGTTGAGATAAAAGATGGAAAAGGAATATTAAGAATAGATTACCCAACTTATGAATATTTAGAGTTTTATCTTCAGAACAATCAATCTATGAATTTATCAGTAGCAATTTATTCAACTATTTTTGCTGGAAATAATCCAAAAGAAAGGCCAGTAGGAATAATATATTTTAATACAAAAAATCATTCTTCATTTTCTGGATTAGCAGAAATTAGGTATTATTTCAATCCAAACTTATTAATTTCAAAAAATTTAGATATATCTAACATAAGATTCTATAAGCTAGAAGATAACATATGGAAATTAGTAACAGCAAGCGGGGTAATAATTGTAAATGAAAGTTTAGCATATGTTTATGCAATAGTTGATTCATTTGGAATTTACGGAATATTTACTTCTTATTATACTCCTCAGCCATTAACTCAAGTTCAAGTTCAAAGAGAACTTGTAGCAATTCCAACAGAAAAAATAGTTGAAAAGGAAAGAATTATAGAAACCCCAATATACTATAACATAACAAACATTACGCAACCAATAATTGAAAGAATTGTAGAATTACCTAAGCCTGTATGTGGAAATGATGTATGTGAAGTAGGAGAAGATTGGAGAAATTGCCCACAAGATTGTCCAGCTCCAGAAATTCATCAACCAACAATACCAACAGGATTACTAATTTTAACTGAGCCATCAGTCATTGCAATTATAATAGGACTTTCATTCTTAGCTGCACTAGGTGGAGTATATTTGGGATTAAAACTTTTTAGAAAAAAATAAAAAATTGATCCCCCGGGTGGGATTTGAACCCACGCCCTCCCGGTTTCTGTTAATCATCTTATCATTAAACCGTGTGGGAGCGCCGACTGCTCCCTTTGCTTATTTAGCAAAGATCTACAGCCGGGCGCTCCACCGCTGAGCTACCGGGGGTTTCTAACTATAATTATGAATATAAAATTTGAAATAAATATTTTATGGAAAAAAAGCTAAATGAATATAAAAGTTTAGAAAATACTCTTGAAGATTTTAAAGATAAAAAAATTAAAAAAATAGAAAATGATGAACTAATAAGAACTTTAATGAATTTTGCTGTTATATTTTTAATTTTAGCATTTTTACCGCTATTATCAAATATTGAATCTGCACATATAATTTTACCAACAGCTTTTGCATTTTCACCAACATTATCATTAGCATATTTTACAGTAATTTATATATTGTACCTATACTATAAAAGAAAAGAAGAAAAATAATTTTATTGCAAATTATGCATTAAAACTAAATCGCTTTCAAATTCCTTTAATTCTTCCCAAACTTTTTCATTAATAGGATCTTTCAAACTTAAATTCATTTCTTTTTTCTTTTTCCAAATATAACTATTAAATTCTAATAGTTTCTCTGTTTTTTCTAATAAGTTTTTATCTATTAATTTTTTATTAACCCTTCCAAAATTTTCTAATAATATTGATTTTCCATATAGTTCTCTATAAATATAATCGCAAGTAGCTGGTATTATAGGAGCTAGTAATTTTAAAATTTCTTTAAAAACAAAGTTTAAAGTATATTTAGCTGATTCATCGTTATTATAAGCTCTTCTTTTAACCATTTCAATATAATGAGAAGCAAAAATATCCCAAGTAAAGCTATATATCTTTCTAACTGCATTTGAAATTTCCAATTTTTTATAGTGTTTTAAAACTTCTTCTTTTGTTTTCATTAATAAACTTACTATCCATTTATCGCTAGGTTTATCAATAATTTCTTTTTGATATTTAAAATTAGAAATAAAATTTGCAATATTAATTAATTTAGTTAAGAAAGCTTTTGCTCCCGCAATTTTTTCTTTATCTATTCTATAATCATTTCCAATAGTAATTTCCATAGAAAACCATAATCTAGCTGGCTCTGCTCCAATTTCTTCAATAACTTCTTCTGGATAAATAACATTACCCAAACTTTTACTCATTTTTCTACCTAAAGCATCTAAACCCATACCATTAATAATTACAATTTCAAAGGCAGATTTTCCAACTAATTGATAAACTCTTAATAATGTATAATAAAGCCAAGTTCTAATAATATCATAACCTTGAGGTCTTAGTTTAATAGAAGAAAATAATTTTTCAAAATCTTCTGTTCCATATTTAGTTAGGTATAAAATTGTTATTGAGCTATCGAACCAAGTATCTAAAGTTCTTGTTTCTCCAATCCATTCATTACTTTTACATTTTTCGCAAATTATATTTATTCTTTCTTTCCAAGGCTGATGATATTTATTATCTTCGAAATAAAAAACGTTTCCACAATTTTTACAATACCATAAAGGAATTTCTGTTGCATAATATCTTCTTCTAGAAATTGGCCAATCTATTGTTACAGATTTTATCCAGCTAATTAATCTTTTTTTATGCTCTTTAGGATAAAACTTAAGTTTTTTTGCAATTTTAAGAATTTCTTCTTTAAATTCAACTTGCTTTAAATAATATTCTTTCATTGGAATTATTTCAATTGGAGTATTGCATCTTTCATGAATTGGTAAATTTTGAATAATTTCCTCTTCTTTAACTATTAAATTTTTTTCTTTTAATTCATTAACTATTAATTCCCTTACTTCGCTTAATTTTTTTCCTTTATATTTTTCTCCAATATAATTTCCACTTTCATCAATTATAATTTTTGGTTCTACTTTTTCTTCATTAAGAATTTTTACATCATCTAAATCCCCATAAGAACAAACCATCATTATTCCGCTACCAAAATTCATATCTATTTCTTTTCTTTCAATTATTGGAACTTCTAAATTAAAAATAGGAACTATTGCATGCATTCCTTTTAATTTTTTATATCTTTTATCTTTTGGATTATAAGCTATTAATCTACATGCTTCCAATAATTCTGGTCTAGTAGTTGCTATTATAATTTCTTCATTATTTTCTTTTACCTTAAATTTAATGTAATAAAGTTTTGTTATTCTTTCTTCCCTTTCAATTTCGCTATATGCTATTGTTGTTTTACATCTGGGACAATAAGTATTTGGTCTATAATCTTCATAAATTAATCCTTTTTTGAATAATTCTATGAAAGTTTTTTGAGTTAAAGCTCTATATTCTTCGCTATCGGTAAGATAAATATTTTCAAAATCATAGCTATTTAAAAATCTTATTAAAATATTTTTCATTCTATCGATATATTTATCTAAATAACTTTTACAAATTTCTAAAAATTTTTCTCTTCCAAGATCTTCAATTTTTATTCCTTCATATTTTTCTACATACCATTCGACAGGAATTCCATTTCTATCAAAACCTAAAGGAAAAATTACATTATAGCCAAACATTCTAAAAATCCTAGCAATAAAATCTTGTAAAGTATAGCTTAAAGCTGCTCCAATATGCCAAAATGGTGCTGGATATGGTGGTGGTGTATCAATAATAATAGTTTTTTTACCTCCTTTATAACTTAATTTTTCATTTTTCCAAATTTCAAGAATTTTTTCTTCTATACTTTTATCCCAAACTTTTTGTAACATAAAGCTTTATAATTTATTAAAAAATTTATAATTTTATGAAAAGTGTTAAAAAATTTGAAGTAATACAAATAGAAATTCCAAAAGATTGTAACGTAATTCTTGGACAAGCACATTTTATTAAAACTGTTGAAGATTTATATGAAGCATTAGTAAATTCCTTACCAAATATAAAATTTGGAGTTGCTTTTTGTGAAGCAAGCGGAAAAAGATTAATAAGGTTTGATGGAAATGATGAAGAATTAATAAGTTTAGCTGTTGAACATGCAAAAATAATAGGGGCTGGTCATACCTTTATAATATATATAAAAAATGCATATCCAATAAATGTTTTAAAATATATTAAAGAAGTTCCAGAAGTTATAAGAATATTTGCAGCTACTGCAAATCCCTTGCAAGTAATAGTTGCTGAAACTGAGCAAGGAAGAGGAATAATTGGAGTAATAGATGGAAATAGCCCATTGGGAATAGAAAGAGAAGAAGACAAAAAAGAGAGATACGAATTTTTAAGAAAAATTGGATATAAAAAATAAATTTATCTAATAGGTTTCCAAAAAATTTTTCCAATTTTATCATTTTTAAAAATTAAATAATTAAAGTAAGTTGCTAAATATTTTGGTATTGCCTTAGTTCCCCATTTTTTAATTCTTCTAGAAGAAGTTAAAACATATGTATTTTCTACAAAACAAACTTTTCCTATTTTAGATAATTTTTCTGAAAGATCAAAATCCTCTAATACCTTCAATTTTTCATTAAATCCACCAACTTTAAAAAAATCTTCTCTTTTACAAGCCATAAAAAATCCAGGAATGTGTGCAATTTTTCTTACTATATAAAGAAATTTTACGTAATGAAAAGAGAATGAAAAGTAGAAATTTGAAATTGGTGAATATTCTCTCGATAAAAAAGGTACAAAAACTAAAGATATTCCTTTTTTCTTTATAACTTTATAAACTTCTTTTAAAGTATTTGGTAATAATATAGTATCTGCATCTACAAAAATTAAAATATTTCCTTTTGCATATTTTGCTCCCAAATTTCTTCCTACTGATATACCTCTTTTTTTAGTTATTAATATTTTATCTGCATACTTTTTGGCAATTTCTATTGTTCTATCTTTACTATTAGAATCGCTAACAATAATTTCGTATGGATAATTAAATCTTTGATATTTAATAGAAAGTAATGTATCTTCTATATATTTTTCTTCATTATAAGTTGGTATTATTACACTAACCTTTGGATTTTTAATTTCATTTATAATAATAACCTTTTCATTATAACTTTTCATTTAAAAAATATAAATTTTGAATTTAAATTATTTAATGAAACTAGATGTTATAAACATTAATGCAGAAAAAATAGGAGAAATAGAAATAAACGAAAATATATTTAATTATCCGATTAGAGAGGATATAGTTTTAAGAGATGTTTTAAGAATTCAAAGCAATAGAAGACAACCATATGGTACTGATATTTTTGCTGGATTAAGAACTAGTGCTCATTATCATGGCAGAAGAAGACCATTTAGAGCTTATGTTACTCAAATGGGTAGAGGAATGGCAAGACATCAAAGAATTCACGGAAAAGCTCCTTTACATATGATTTTCGAAGCTAGAATAGCTCCGAATGTTAGAAAAGGTAGAAGAGCTCATCCACCGAAAGTTGAAAAAGATTGGAAACAAAAGATTAATAAAAAAGAAAGAAATATTGCAATAATTTCTGCTGCTATTGCAACATTAATAAAAGAATTTGTAATAAAGAGGGGTCATAAAATTGAAGAATTAAAATATTTTCCAATTATTATTGCGAATGATGAACTTTTAAAAATTAAAAAAGCTAAAGAATTTAGAGAATTTTTAATTAAGCTGGGATTAGAAAAAGAATTTGAAAGAATAAGAGAAAAGAAAATTAGAGCTGGTAAAGGAAAAATGAGAGGAAGAAGGTATAAGAAAAGAAAGGGAATTTTAATAGTTGTTGAAAATGAAGAAAAAGCAAAAAAATTAAGAAAAATTTTAAAGAATTTAAACATTGATGTATGTTCCTTTGAAAAATTAAATTCCGAAATATTAGCACCTGGTGCAAAATTAGGTAGATTAACAATATGGGAATATAATGCATTAAAAAAGCTTGAAAATAAAGTTTTAGCGAAATAATATTATGAAAAAATTTGGTAGTGGAGATAAAGGAGAAACAATTATTGGAAAAGAAAAAGTTAAAAAAAGTGAATGTTTAATTGATGCATTAGGAGATTTAGATGAATTAAATTGTGTATTAGGAATTTGTAGAAGTTTAATTAAAGATAATGATTTAAACGAAATTATTAAAAATATTCAAACAAAAATTTTTGAAATTTCTTCAATAATTGCTGGATTTGAAAAATATAAAATTAGTGAAGAAGATATAAAAAATATTGAGAAAAAAATTGAAAGTATAGAAAATAGTTTAAAGCCTCTAAATAATTTTATTTACATTTCTGGTTCTTTAGAATTTACTTTTTTACAATATGCTAGAGCTATTTGTAGAAGAGCTGAAAGAAGTTTGTGGAAATTAAAAGAGAAAAGAAATTTAGATGATAATGTTTTAATTTATATTAATAGATTATCAGATTTTCTTTTTTCATTATCTAGACTAATAAAAGAAAGAAAAAATGAAAATTATGAAGTTTGGAAATGATGCTTGGAAATTTATATGAAACATTTTTTTATTTTGTTTTAGAATTTATAAAAAAATATAGTTTTTTTGGTATTTTTGTTTTATCTTTTTTAGAATCATTATTTGCTCCTTTACCAAGTGAAATTATTTTACCTTTTGCAGGATATTTAGCATATTTAAAAAAAAGCTATATTTTTTTAGTATTATCGATAATTGTTGGAGCTCTTGGAAATACTATTGGAACTATACCATTATATTTTTTGGGTTATTTTGGAAGAGGTTTTGTTGAAAAATATGGAAAATATTTCTTTATTTCTAAAAAAAGATTAAAAACTGCTGAAAATTGGTTTAATAAAAATAAATTATTAACAATTTTCTTTTTTCGATGTGTACCTGGATTTAGAAGTTTAGTTTCTATACCTGCTGGAATTTTTAAAATGGAATTAAAAATATATTTTGTTTTAACATTTTTAGGTTTTTTAATTTGGAATTCTTTCTTAGTTAGTTTAGGATTTATTTTTGGAGAATATTGGAAAAAATCATTAGAATATTCCAAACAAGTAGAAATAATATCTTTAATAATTGTATTAGCAATTATTATTTACATAATAGGAAAAAATATTTTTTAATTTAAAAAGAAGAAACTATAGTCCATAAGCCTTTAATTAATAAAAATATAGCAATTATAATAAAAATTATATTTTCTTTTAAATTTAGCAAAATTATTAATGCCGCTAAAGTATCTAAAGCTCCTAATAAAAAAAAGAATATGTCCATACAATTTTGTTTAAATTATAAATAAATAAATTATTTATGAGAAGAAGAGTTAGTTGTCCTTGTTGTGGAAAAGAAATAGAAGCAAATTGGACATATTGTCCATATTGTGGATGCTTTTTAGGATTTAGAATGTTTGATGAAATTTTTGATAGAAATTATTTAAGAGATATTTTTGAAGATTTTGATAGAACATTTAGAAGAGTTTTTAAAGAAATGTTAAAGCCTTTTGATTTAGAAAAAGAGCCCTATATTAAAGGTGGGGGAATAAGTATAGTAATAAAAAGTGAAAGTGGGAAAAAGCCAAAAGTATATGTTAAAACTTTTGGAGATTATAAAGAATTAGAACCAAAAATTAAAGAGAATATTAAAAAGAAAATAGGAATTGAAGAAGTTGAAGAAAAGCAAGAAGAAAAAGTTAAAGAAGTTAGAGAAGTTAAAATTACTGAAGAGCCAGAAGTTAAAATAAAAAGAGAATTAAATAGAATTGAAATTGAAGTTGATTTGCCAGATGTAGAAAGTGCTAAAGATATTGAAATTTCTGAATTAGAAGAAAGTATTGAAATAAGAGCTTATGCAAAAGATAAAGCTTATTTTAAGATAATTTCTAAACCTGCTGGAAAATCTATAATTGAAAAAAGATTTGAGAAAGGAAAGCTAAAGATAATATTAGAGTAATTTAAATTTATTTTTTAGTTAATTTATGAAAAGAGAGATAAAAATTAGTTTAGAAAAAGATGGAAAATTTTATTGTTTTGATGATTTTTCAAAAGAAGAATTAAGAAAAAGTTTTATTGGAAATTTTTTAAAAACTTATGTTGAATTAGAAAAAGAAGAAGTTTTATATTTAATGGAAATAAGAAATGCTTATTTATTTGAAAAAAACAAAATAATTAATATTAAGGAATTTTTAGAAAGATTTTCTGATGAAAGATTTTTAGAAAAATATTTAACATATAGAGATTGGAAAATTAGAGGCTTATTTATTACTTATCCAAATAGAATTCAATTAAAAAATTTTGAAAAAGGCGTTACAAAAAATTATCCATCTCAAGATATTGATTTATCTAATTATAAAAACATGAAAATTTATTATGACTTAAAAAATCATATTGGTTTCTTTTTTGATAATAAATCGATAGAATTATTTGAAAAATATTGGTTTGGACAATATGGAGTTTATAAAAATATTGATAAAGGAAAAATGCATGTTTTAGATAATTTTGAAGTTGCATATTTATGTTATAAAGGCTTTGAAATTTTTGATATTAATTCAAATGAAAAATTAAATTTAGAAAAAATAATTGAAAACGAAAAAAGTTATACTTATAATTTTGAGGACATGTTTTTAGTTTATAAAGAATGGAGAGATAATGGATATATTATTAAAAGTGGCTTAAAATTTGGAACTCATTTTAGAATTTATTTTCCAGGAGCATCTCCATTAAGAAAGGGAATTGAATGGATTCATTCTAAGCATGTAATTCACGTTTTTCCAAAAAATATAGAAATGCAAACTAGCGAATTAGCAAGAGCTATTAGAGTTGCTCATAGTGTTAGAAAAACTTTTATTATGGCAATTCCTGGAATGAAAAAAGAAGATTATATGAAAGAAAAAACTCCAATAGATTTTATTGTTTATCATCGAAACGAAAAAAATGAAGTTGAAAATCCGATTAATTCAAATCCTTCTTATATTGTAATTTGTTTACAAGAAGATGAAAAAATTAGTGGAAAATTTTTAGCAAGTGCATTAGATTTGGCGGATTCTATTGGATTAAGATTGTTAATAGCTATAGTTGATAGAGAAAGTAGTGTAACTTATTATGTTGCAAATAGAATTGAACTTCCAAACTCTGAAACAAAATATTATGAAATAGAATGGTTTAACCCCTAAATTTTTTAATGCAAATCAAAAAAATTTTAAGATAAGCCCCGGCCGGGATTTGAACCCGGGACCTCTGCTTTACCAGAGCAGCGCTCTACCTGCTGAGCTACCGGGGCATATTATTATTTTAACTTTAAAAAAAGAATTAAGATTTGAAGCCTAAGTTTAAATAATTTATTTTTAATAATTATTATTAATTTATGATTTCGCTTAAAAAATTATTTAAAAATAAATTATTTTTAGTTATTTTATTTATTTCTATTTCTTTTCTAACTTTATACTTTATTTTTATTTTAAACCAATCAAAATATAAAATTATTTATTATAATGTTAATACAAATATTGCTGAAAGTTTATTCGAAATAAAACCAATAAAAATAGAAACTTTTTATATAAATAATTCTTATACAATTAATTTTTATAAATATTATTTTTCAAATAAAGAAGATACTGAAAAATATTTTAATAAAATTATAGAATGGATAAAAGCTTTTAATAATACTAAAATTGAAAATATAAAAATTATGAATTATAATGCAACAATTATTTATTCAAATGATTTTGAAAATATTGGAGTTATAGTAAAAAATGAAAATAAGTTATTGTTTATTAATATAAAAAATTTTGAAAAAGATATAGAAATAATAAAATGGTTTCTAAAGAATTATTTTTAGTTTTAATTATTTTTTTCTTATTTTTATTTTTTAATTTAATAATAGAAAAAAGTAGTGCCTGTATTTTAGATGGTGGACCTTATTTTAGAGATCCATATTGTAGTAATGAAGTATATAATGCAAAAGATTTTTTTGCCTCTCCCTTTACAGGATGTGTAATGGGATATTCTGCAGGAAGTCTTTATAAAATAGTGCGTTATGCATGTACTGGACCTGAAGCGAAATGGTATGATTCTCCTTCCTATAATGGACAAATATGTAAAAGAAGAGATGGTTGGTTTTGTGAAGCTAATATAAAAGAGGGGGTTTATGATGCTTCTCAAGGTATATGTGTAATATGTGATGGAAAAATTCAAAGAGAAGCATTTACATGTGGATATGATAGTAATGGTAATGATTATGGAGATAATAGATGTGAATCTGCATGTGGAGCTTCTAATGAATGTGATGAAGTACTTCCTAATTCAAGATCTTCTATTAGCATTAAATATTACTGTAATGCATCTTGTGATGCTATTGAATGTAATATAACTAATCAATGCAAATATTTTTATAGTAATGACATCAAAGACACTGTATATTGTGCGTTTTATTATGTTTTTATCGACGAGTTTAGGTTTTCTGAATGGGGTTGGAAGCCTAAAAAAGAGCTTATAGAAGATAAAAGTTATCCATCTATGTGCTTCGATGGTTATAATAACAATTGTAATGAATTAATAGATTGTCAAGAGCCAGGATGCGCAGGTGCAAGAAATCCAAGTAATCCATGGGATATTTGTTGTCAAACTGATGATGATTGTCCACCTAAAGATGGAGTAAAAGGAAAATGTAGTAGTCCACAAGGATCAGGAGAGAGAGATCCAACAACAGGAGACTATACTTATAGATGTATTTGGGGAAAATGCAGATATAATGAAGATTGTATAGCAGGTTATTGTTGTACAAACGATCCTAGCGGACCAAGAACAGGAGAAGGTATATGTGTTCCTGCTGGAAGAATTGTACCTGGTAAAGATGGAAAATCATATATTTGTGTTAGAGTTGAATCAACAAGACAAGCGAATGTCTTTACAAATCTTTTTAATTTAATTTTTAATAAAAAACAAGAAGGAACATATACAATTTGGATGGAAGAGGAAGAATTTTTAAGAATGAAAAGTCAAAGAACAACTACATTTTTTGACAGAATAAAAAATATTTTTGATATATTAAATCAATTCTTTTTCCAAAGATAAATTCCATAATTGTTTCCTAAATTTATGCCTGTATAAATTTCTTTTATTCCATCTTTTTCGGCTCCATCAACAGCAGAATACAAGCTAATAAAATTACCTGGTGCCAGTACAATTTTATCTTTAAATTGTTCTTTTAATTTATCTGCTATATTAGTTGGTAATGGAACTGCCCATTCTACACCCATTGTTCCAAAAATATAAGGTTTGCTTCCAATCCTACTTAATGGTATTCCAAAACTTTTAAATGTTAAATCGTATCCGAATGAATATGTTTCACCTTCATCTAAATCAAATCCAGAAATCCCTAAGGTATATCTTCCAAAGTTTGTTGCACCATTTACAAATATAATTAAATCCCATTTATCCCAATTTTCTTTTAAAAATTTATCAAATTCTGTATATAGTAATGCTGTATTAAATAAACCATTATTACCTCTATCACTAATCCATTGCCAATAACCATATCTAGCAATTTCATATTCTCTTGTTAGACTTCCTTCAATTACTTTTAAAACATCTTCTGACCAATAATAAGACATTCTTCTTTCTTCAAGAAATATTTTATACAATTTACTTTCATCAACTTTTGCTTGCTTATATAACTTTATTATTGCATCTCTTAATATTGGTAATTGTTCTACAAATTTTTTCATTCCTTCAATTCCAACAATTGGCTGTCCTTCATCTATATTCCAAGTTCTATGTGGAATATCTGCTAAAATATATAATACTATTTTTCTATCTACTTTATTTGGAAACTGTTCTTTTAATTTATTAGAATCAAAATAATAATATAGAGGCTCAATTCCTTTTTCTCTTAATTCTTTTGGTAAATTATCCATATAGTCGTAAAATTTTAAAATTACTTCCCAAGCGTTTTCATCTGTTGGTTTAAAAATTCTAATTAGATAGACATTATCCCTTATACCAACTCTATTATAATAGGCAGGACCTTGCATAATATCGTCAAAAATTTTCCAAGCAAGCTGTGTAATTACTGCATTTATCCATTCAAATTTTTCTGGTTCTTTAATAACATAAGGTCTTCTTTTTAAAAATTCGACCAGCATCCAATTTTCTCTTGGAATGTTTCCTGAACCAATAATAAAAGTTTTATTTCTTACATCTTTTAAAATTATTGGTTCAAAATCTACAATTTCTGGATTAATTAATGTTGCATTTCCTAATAAATATATTGATTGTTTATCATGCATAGGCAATTTTAATACATAAATTGCTGCAGAATAATTTCCAGCTACATTAATTAAATCTCTACTTATATGAACTTCTATGGTAGTATTTGAG
>JAWBAK010000001.1:408916-549319 GCA_038997165.1 Candidatus Aenigmatarchaeota archaeon | reverse complement strand
AGGTAAGGAAAATAATTCTAAATTTAAATCTTTTTTCCAATTATTTAAAAAATTTGAAGTATTAAAAAATGTTATATTTTCATTTATTTTCATAATTGATTAGTAATTAAAAAATTTAAATATTTTTATTTAAATGGGCCGGGCGGGATTTGAACCCGCGACCTACGGGTTTCTTCATTATTCAGAGCTTTTAGTAAATCAAACTAAAAGCCCGCCGCTCTACCATGCTGAGCTACCGGCCCTAATCATTATAAAAAATAAAATAGTTTTTATAAAAAATAAATTTATTCAAGCTTTATACCATCTAAGCTATAAATTTCAACATTTTCTACATCAACCAATTTTTTAATAATATTACTAGATTTAATAACTTCTTCAATTTCTTTTCCAGCTAATAGGGAAGAAAAAGGCGGAATTATTATTAATTTTTTGTTTTTTCCAAATTCTTTTTTTAAACCAAATATAGAAAAAATTCTAAGTTCGTATATTTTTTTATCCTTAGGTAAAAGATATTTAGAATGAGCGTGAGAACAAAAAATTATTTTAGATTTTAACACACTACTTATTGGATAAGAGTTTCCATGAAAAAATCCATATTTTAATAGTGAGAAACCTCTTGAAGAATAAATATTTATTTTTTCATCTTTTATAATTTTTTCTATTAACCCATCATGATTCCCCTTAACTACATATATTTTTTCAAAATTTTCTTTCAAGAAATTGAAAAAATCTTTTAATTTTTCTATTTCATTTTTATTTGTAGGTAATCCTATTGAATGTTTTGTATCTCCTAATAAAATTATATTTTTGGCTCTGGTTTTATTTCTACAAAACTCTATGTCATCTTTTATTTTTTCTGTATATGCTATATTTATTCCCTGATTTTTTAATTCAAATTCATAACCTATATGCAAATCTCCTATAACTAAAGAAGAAATTTCTTTTAGAAAAACACATGCATAATTTTTTATGAATTTCATCATTCAATTATAACTTTTGAAGGCAGATCTTCAAACTTGTTTCTTTCTACTCTAATTATATTTGCGTTAATTATACTTTTAAATCTTTCGTCATGAGTTATAATAAATACTTGATCAAAAATTTCTGAAAAATTCTCATTTATTATTCTTGCAAATTGTGTTATTGCTTCTTCATCTAAATTATGTGTAGGTTCGTCAAAAATTATAATATTTAAAATTGGTGATAAAACTTTTGAAAAAGCTATTCTTAAGCAAATAGCTGCTAAAGTTCTTTCGCCACCTGAAGCGATTTTATCTAATTCTATCCATCTTCCTAAGGAATCTTTTATTTGTAAAATATAATCATCTTCAGTAGCTATAAATCTTGCATCTACATAATCTCTATATGGATAAATTTTTCTCCAATATAAAGAAAGATAATAATTTATTGCATCTATTAATTTATTTCTAACTATTAGCTGAGCTTCTTTAGTAGAAATTTCTAAAATATTTAAATCTTTTATAACTCTTTCTAAATAATTCTTTTCAGATTTTATTTTTTCTCTAAGAGAAATTCTATCTTCAATTTCTTTTTTTCTTTGTAATAAAACATTAAGCAATTTTTTATTATTTTCAATTTCCAATTTAGTATTTTCAAATTTTAACTCATATTCTTTTAGAATATTTTCGTAATTTTTTAAATTTTTATATTCTTCTATTTCAATTAAATCTTTTAACCTATTTTTTAAATTTTCCAAATTATTTTCTAGATTCTCTAACTCTTTTTTTAGTTTATTTACTTTTTCAAACTTCTCTAAATTATATTCTATTTCTTTTTTAGCTACTTCTTTTTTATGTTTTTCATCTTTCGTTTTTTCAAACTCTTCTTTAATATTTTTTATTTTATCTTCTTTTTCTAAAATTTCTTTTTCTAAAATTTCAATTAAATTATAATTGATATTACTTAGGGTTTCTAATTCTCTTTCTAAATTTTTCTTTTCAGAAAACTTTAATAAAATATTTCTTTTTTCTTCCTCGATCTTCTCAATTTCATTTTTTGTCTTCTCAATTTCATCTTTAATTTTACTAAGCTCTTTTAATAAATTTTCTATAAGATTTTTGTGCTTTTCTCTCAATAAATCTTTTTTGTCTTTATCTATTCCTCTTTCACAAATTGGACATATACTAAATTCTTCTTCTAAAATATCGACTAATTTTTCCTCTTTCTTTATTTCATTTTCAATTTCTTTTTGTTTTTCTAAAACTTTTTCTAACATTTCTTTCTTTTCTTTCTCTCTTTTTTCTATTTCGTTGAGTAAGATTTCTATATTATTAAACTCTAGGAGTTTTTTTTCTATTTTTTCCTTTCTCTCAAAATTTTGTTTTATAACTACTAAGCTTTTATATTTTTCTTCCTTTTCCTTCTCTATTTTAATTAAATCTTCTTCTAATTTTAATAGTTTTTTTTCTATTTCTATTAGATAAATTTTAATTTTATCTATTTCTTTTTCTAAATCTTCTTTGTTAAAGTACTTTATTTCTTTTAACAATTCTTCTATTAAATTACTTATCTTATCAATTTTAGCTTTTTTATCTATAATCTCTTTTTCTAAATTGTTAATTTCTTTTTCTATATTTTTGCCAATTTCAACTTTTTTCCTTAATTCATTTATAGTAGTTTCCAAATCAATTTTAATTTTTTCCAGTTCTTTATTTTTTTCTTCTATTTTTTCTATTTCGTTTTTTATTTCTTCTATTTTTTTATCCAAATTTTCAGAGATAAGCTGAGATAAAAATCTTTCCTTCTCTCTATGAATATCTATTAATCTATTTTTTACACTTACACACGTTTTTCTAATTCTTTCTAACTTTTCAACTCCAATCATTTCATCAAATCTTGCTTTTCTTTCTCCTCTTTCCAAATTCAGAAAAAATTCTAATTTATTTTGCTCAGCGTAAATAACATTAATAAATGTTTGAAAATCAATTTTCAATAATTTTTGTAAAAATTCATTAACATCTGTTGTTCCTGACCTTATAATTTTATTATCTTCTTTTAATTCAGAATAACTTCCCTTATTTTTTTCGATTATTCTAATTATTTCATAATTTTTTTCATTAAGTGAAAAATTTAGAACAATTTTTGCAAAATCTTTTTCTTTTGGTTTTTTCATTATTATGTCTTCTAATTTTATTTTTTTTGAATTTAGATCAGAAAAATTTCCCAATAAAGCATAAGAAATTGCATCTGTAATAGAAGTTTTTCCGCTTCCTAATCTTCCAATAATTAAATTAATTTTTCCAAATTCGATTATAGATTTTTCATGCGATTTCCAATTTTCTAAATAAATTTTTTTAATCATCAATTTAAGCTAATGTTTTTTGTGTTTTTGTTAAAATATCAACTAAACTATCAACATCGCCATCTTCAAATAACTCTAATAATTTTTCAAAATTAAAAGAATTAGAAAAATTTTTTTCTTTCAGTTTTTCTAAAAGAACTGATAAAATAATCTCATCGATGCTCTTTTTTTCTTTTATTATTTGAATTTCTTTTTGTATTTCCAATATTTTCTCGCTTTCAATTAAATTTTCAAATCTTATTATTGCTTTATCTTCAAAAACAGATAATATATTCTTTAGAATTCTATCTTCCAACTCTTTTTTTCCAACTAGTTTAATTTTTATTACTGGCTTTTCTTTATTTTTACTTATTATTTCATTAATTCTTTGAATAAAATTTTCTATTTTGAAATTATCGCTTTCGAATTCTAATAGATAATATTTTCTTGGTAGTTCAACTTCCTTAAAAAATATTTTAAAGTTTTTTGAATCATCTTCTATTTCAACAATATTATATCCTCTTTTTTCATTAATTTCTTTTTCGCTGATTTGAGTAATTATAGGACTTCCTAATATTAAGAGTGTTAAATTTTCTATTCTTTCAACATTTCTTAAATGAATGTGTCCATTAACTATTAAATTAAAATCTTTTGGTAAATCGCTTATTTTTAAACTGCTTTCTTCTTGAGAATAAATAAATGGAAAGATATTTTGATGTAAAACTAAAATGTTAAAATAATTTCCAATTGGTTTGGGATTTAATTTTTCTTTTAGTACATCTTTTGCATATTTTTCTGGTACATTTGATATAGCATATATACAAATTTTTTCGTTCTCAAAAATTATTTTTCCAATAGTTATATAGTGAAAAAAGTTTAATTCATCAAAAATTTTATAAATAGATGTTTCATCTTTTAATTTTCTATCGTGATTACCATGAATAGCAAAAATAATTGGAATTTTTTCTTCAAATTCCTTTTCGTTTATTTTAAATTTCAATTTCTTATCTTTCTTTCTAATCTTTTTAAATATCTGCAAAGTTTTTAGTATAGTTTCGTTGTTTGGATCTTTTTCATCAAATAAATCACCAGCAATAAATATTATTTCACATTCTTCAGCTAATTCTAATAGAATTTTTTCAAACAAAATAAAACAATCTTCATATATTTCTCTTTCTTTTCCAAAACCTAAGTGTAAATCAGAAATAAATCCTATCTTCATTTAAATTTAATAAAAATTATTAATTTAAATTTTGAGATAATTTAAATTATAAGGGCCCGTAGCTTAGTCTGGTGGAGCGCCCGCCTTATATGGCACGCTCCAATATATTTAGGAAAGCGGGAGGTCCTGGGTTCAAATCCCAGCGGGCCCATTAAAAATAAGCTTAAATTAAATCTTTTTACTAAATTATATGGTTTCATACATTTTTATAAGTGGTGGAGTTATTAGTGGTATAGGGAAAGGTATAGTAACTGCGTCAATAGGAAGAATACTAATTTCTAAAGGTTATAAAGTTACTGCAATAAAAATTGATCCTTATCTTAATTAGTACATTAAGACCAACTGAACATGGAGAAGTTTTTGTAACTTTGGATGGAGGGGAAACAGACGAAGATATAGGACATTATGAAAGGTTTTTAGGAATAAATTTAACTAAAGATCATAACATAACTACTGGAAAAATATACTATAAAGTTATAGAAAAGGAAAGAAGGGGTGAATATTTAGGAAAAACTGTAGAAGCTATTCCACATGTAACTAATGAAATAAAGGAATGGATTAGAAATATAGGGAAAAAGATCGTGCAGATATAGTTCTTATAGAGATTGGTGGAACTGTAGGGAATATCAAAATGAAATATATTATAGAGCTGCAAGAATGATGAAAACTGAGGGAGATAATGTATTATTTATTCATGTTGTTTATTTACCAATTCCAAAACATTTAGGTGAAATGAAAACAAAACCTGCACAACAAAGTGTAGAACTTTTAGGAAGATTAAGTATTTTACCTGATTTTATTGTAGCTAGATCAGAAAGAGAATTAGATAAATGTGTAATATCAAAAAAGAAGATATAATTTCAGCACCAGATTTAGAAGTTATTTATGAATTACCATTAATTTTTGAAAAGCAAAATTTTGGAAATAAAATATTAGAAAAGCTTAGTTTACCTAAAAAATCTTCAAAACTAAAAAAATGGGAAAATTGGTTAATAATTTAAAAAATTCCACTATACATATTAGAATTGGAATTATTGGAAAATATTTTGATATAGGGGATTTTGAGCTTCCAGATGCATATATTTCTGTTATAGAAGCTGTTAAGCATGCGTGTGCAGCACTTAAAGTAAAACCATTATTAAATTTTATAAATTCTAAAATTTTAGAAAATAACAAAAAAGAAATAAATAAATTAAAGAATATCGATGGTATAATAGTTCCTGGTGGATTTGGTTCTATTGAAACTATAGGAAAGATTAAAGCAATAGAATTTGCAAGAAATGTTTGTAACCTAAAAAATGCAAACTCAACAGAAATAGATGAAAATACTCCACATCCTATAATAGATTTATTACCTTGGCAAAAAGAATTGCTAAAAGAGAAAAAATATGGAGCAACTATGAGATTAGGTGGGCAAATAGTTAAAATTAAAAAAGGTACGTTAGCTTATAAATTATATTCTAAAGAAGAAGTTATAGAAAGATTTAGACATAGATATGAAGTAAATCCAAAATATGTAGAGATTCTAGAAAAAAATGGATTCATATTTTCAGGGACTTCAAAAGAAGAAGAAAATATTATGCAAATTGGAGAAATTCCTTCTCATAAATTTTTTATAGGTACTCAATTTCATCCCGAATTTTCTTCAAAATTTTTGGATCCCCATCCAATTTTTATTGGATTTATTAAAAACTGCATAAATTAAAGTTTTTTATGAATAAAATTCTTTTGGATAATAATTTAAAAATTTATACAATAAAAACTGAAAATAAAAATATTGGAATTGGAATAGGAGTAAATGTAGGAAGTATATATGAAGAAATTCCAGGAATTTCTCATTTTTTAGAGCATATGATGTTTAAAAGCAACGAAAAATATTCGTCTCAACAAATTGATGAAGGTTTAGAATTATCTGGAGCTATTTCAAACGCTTTTACATCAACATGTTTAACTTTTTATTTTGTAGAAACAATTCCACATGGTTTTAACAAAATAATTGATATTTTGTTTTCAATGTTTTCTAATGAAAAATTTAAAGAAGAAGAATTTGAAAAAGAAAAGAAGGTTGTTCTTAGTGAAATAGAAAGAAACGAGAATAATCCAGAAGATAAATTAATTTCTTCTATTCCAAACTCAGTATTTGGAAATTCTGATTATGGAAGAAGTATAATTGGGAATAGAGAAAGTATAAAAAGTATTACTAAAAAAGACTTAGAAGAATTTAAAGAAAAATATTATTCTGCAAATAATATGTTCATTTTGTTGGAAGGAAATTTTAACAAAAAGCATATAGATTTGGTTATAAAATATTTTTCAAAATTAGAAAATAAAGATGTAAAATTAAAAATACCTACAAAATCGAAAGGAAAAGACATTTATTTAAATCTTCATACTCAAAATCAAATATATTTTGCATTAAGTAAAAATTATAAAATTGAAGAATTTTTTGATCTAGAAGCATTATCTTCAATACTTTCTGGCGGAATTTCCTCTAAATTATTTCAAATTCTTAGAAATAAATATGGAATTGGATATGTTCAGCAATTAGAAAATACATATATTTATCCAGAGCAAATAATTTTCTCATTATTGATTCCTGGTTTTGAAAAGGAAAAAGAACAAATATTGGAGAAGGCGATTAACGAAATAATTAGTAATTATAGTGATTATATAAGTAATGAATATGTAAATGGTAGAATTAAAAGACAAAGATTAGTTTTTGAAAAAATTAAAAATAATTTATTTAAGAAAATGTACTATGATGCAATATTAATTAAGTTGTTTAATATTTCTTTTGAGCAATTTGAAAAAATTATTTTTACAAAAATGAAAAATTATGAAAAATTAGAAAAATATCTAAACTCTTTAGAAAAAGGAAATAGAGTAATTATTTATCCTAAATAAAATGAAATGGACCGGCGGGGATTCGAACCCCGGGCCTCCCGCTTGCAAGGCGGGCGCTCTTCCACTGAGCTACCGGCCCGTATAAATTATAAAATTGTAATTTTATCTAGTTTAATTTTTTAATATTTTATTTAATTTTTAACTTTGTCGTATATTAATTATGGTTTACATTAAAAAAATTATTTTACAGGGTTTTAAAAGTTTTAATAGAAAAACTGTTATTCAGTTTATAAATGGTTTAAACGTAATAATAGGACCTAATGGAAGTGGAAAATCTAATATAATAGATGCAATTTGTTTTGTTTTGGGAAAAATTTCTGCAAAACAAATGAGAGCAGAAAAATTAAGTGAATTAATTTTTAGAGGAACTGAAACTAAAAAGCCAGCTGATATAGCTTCTGTTTCGATAATTTTTGACAATTCGGATAGAAAATTTCCAATAGATAGCGATGAAGTTATAATAACTAGAAAAGTTAATAGAAAAGGTCATACAATTTATAAAATAAATGATAAAACCGAAACTAGAGAAAGAGTATTAGAATTATTAAGTTTTGCAAACTTAAGGCCAGATGGTTATAATATAATTTTACAAGGAGATGTAACTAGAATAGTTGAAATGAGTGAAAAGGAAAGAAGAGAAATTATCGATCAACTTTCTGGAATTTATGAATATAATCAAAAGAAAGAAAAAGCTTTACAAGATCTAGAAAAAATAGAACAAAGATTAAGAGAATTTGAAATTATAATTACAGAAAAATATAAAAAATATAAAGAATTAGAAGAACAAAAGAATTTAGCATTAAAATATAAAGAATTAGAAAGAGAGTTAAGAACTATTAAGAAATCTTTATTAATCAAAAAAATAGAAGAAATTGATAATCAAATAGAAATTATTAAAAAACAAAATGAAGAATTTGAAAAAAATATTCAGGAAATTTCTGAAAAAATTTTAAATTTAGATAAAGAAATTGATGAAAAAGAAAAAGAAATTGAAAAACTTTTAAAAACTATAAAACAAATAAGTAAGAAAGAGGAGGAAAGTAATTTAAAAGTTGAATTAGAAATTAAAAAAACTAAGTACGAATATAATAGAAAAGAAATTGAAAGGTTACTAAATGTAATACATAGTTTAGAAAGTATTAGAAGCGAAAAAGAAATTCCTATTGCGGTAAAAGAAATTTTAAATTTAGGTTTAAACGGTGTATATGGAACTATTCACAATTTAATGAGAGTTCCAGAAGAATATCAATTAGCAATTGAAATTGCTGCAGCTAATCATTTATTTGATATTGTTGTTGAAAATTTTGAAGTTGCAAAAGCGTGCATAGAATATTTGAAAAAGGAAAAAATAGGTAGAGCGACTTTTTTACCTCTAGATAAAATTAATTACAAAAGATTGGATGAAAGATTTTTAGAAATAGATGGTGTCATAGGAATTGCAAGTGATTTAATAGAATATGATAAAAAATTTCGACCTGCTTTTGAATTTGTTTTTGGTACTACTTTAATAATTAAAGATTTAGATACAGCAAAAAGAGTTGGAATAGGAAAAGTTAGAATGGTAACATTAGAAGGAGATTTAATAGAGAGAAGCGGAGCAGTTAGTGGAGGATATGTTGTAAAAAAAATTATTACTGATACCTCAAAATCTAAAGAAATAGAAAAGTATAGAGAAATAATTAAAAAATTAGAAGAAGAAAATAGATTGCTAGAAATAGAAATAAGAAGTTTAGAAGAAAAAATAAGAAAAATTAAGCCAATAGAAATTCAAGTTTTGCCTGAAATAGATGAAAAAGAATTAGAAAAAATAAGAAGAGAAAGAAAAAAATTGTTCGACGAAAAAATTAATTTGCAAAACAAGGTTGCTAATAATAAAATTAAAATTGCTAAACTAGAAGCTGAAAAAGAAAGATATATAACTGAATTAGAAGAGTTTAAAGATATTGAGAAAATTATCGATGAAAACATAGAAAAACTTACAATAATGTATGATAAGGTCTATTTTGAATTAAAATCACTAGGACCTATAAATTTTAAAGCAATAGATGAATTTGAGAAAATTAAGGAAGAATTCGAAAATTTAAAGCAAAAATTCGATAAAATAAAGGAAGAAAAAAATAAAGTAATTGAAATGATTAATGAAATAGAAAAGAAGAGAAGAGAAACTTTCTTTAATACTTTAAACTTAGTTTCAGAAAGATTTAATTATTTATTCAATAAAGTTGTTGGAGGAGAAGCAAAATTGGAATTAGAAGATAATAGTAATTTAGATAGCGGATTACTAATAAAAGTTAAATTTCCAGAAAAGGGATACGTTGATTTAGATAGTTTATCTGGTGGAGAAAAAACATTAGTTGCTATTTTATTTTTATTATCTTTGCAATTAATAAAACCTACAGCTTTTTATGCATTGGATGAAATTGACGCAGCTTTAGATAAAATAAATTCAGAAAAAATTGCAAACTTATTAAAGGAAATTTCTAAAACAACACAAATAATTATAATAACTCATAACGATATTACCGTAAAGTATGCAGATACACTATACGGAGTTACTTTAGATGAGGGAGAATCTAAAATACTTAGTTTAAAAATAGAGGAATATGCAAGATAGCAGCAATATTAGCATTTTTGAAATTATAGAAAGCGGAAATTGGGAAAAATTAATTTATTATATAGTAGAAATAGAAAATTTAAATCCTTATGATATAGATTTAGTTAGACTTTGTGATAAATTCTTAGAATATATAAGAAAAGCAGAAGAACTAGATTTTAGAATTCCAGCAAAAGTTCTATATATTGCAATTTTTTTATTAAAATTAAAAGTTGATTTGTTATTTCCAAAAGAACAAGAAATTCAAGAAAAAATTAGAGAAATTTTAGATTTACCACAAATAGATATTAGTAATTTAGAACTAAATTTACCCATTAAAAGGTTACCAATATCTCAAGTAACTTTAGATGAATTAATTTTTTCGCTAAAAAAGATTTTAGCTCAAAAAGAAAAAAAAGAAAAAAGACTTCTTAAAAGAAAAATTCTTGAAGAAAATATTATAAATAAAATAGAAGAAATTGATATAGATAAGATTATTAATGAAGTTTTTCAAAAAATTTTGGAATTAATAAAAAATAGAGAAAAAATTTTTTTTGAAGAAATTTTAGAGAAAAGAGAGTGGAAAGAAATATATATTAAATTTTTTTCAATTCTTCAATTAGAGTTAGAGAAAAAAATTAAAACTTTGCAAGAAGAACCTTTTGGAAAAATTTATATTTTTAATAATAATAATAGATATGAAAAAACCTAGCAGAAAAAAAATTATCAAAATTAAAATTAATATATTTCTTATTGCATTCATTTTATTAACTATACTTTTGTCTTTTCTAATTTATTTTTTAAGTTACAATTATAACTTACAAAAGGCTAAAGAATTTTATTTTGATTATAAAGGATATTTGATAGAATTTAGAAGACCTATATCTAATTCTTATAAAATTAAGGTTTTTCCGAATGAAAGCATGCTAAATTTATCTACATACTCATTAGCATTAGGAATTTATAAAAATTTAAGTATTGTTATTCTTGAAAAAGATAACAATCAAGCAACAGCCATTCAAGCAGCTGAAATAATTTCGAAAGTAAAAAATGTTTTAGAGTTTGAATTAAAAAAGTATAATGAAGAAATTGGAATTAACTTAATTAAATTAAAAACAGATTTATACGAATTAAACATTTCAAATAGAGAATATTATGTTTTTTTAAAATCTTATTTATTTTCTAATGAAACATACATTAAAGTTCATAGAATAAATTTAATAGAAATAACTGGAAAAAATTTAGAAGAATTTGATTTAGCGACAATAAGATTTTTGATTAGTTTTTTGAAAAATATGAAAAATCTCTATAAATAATTTATGATAAGATTAGGACCAGCTGGATTACCAACTACACTTTCTTCGAAAAATAAAAATACAATAGAAGGAATTAAAGAAGTTAGAAATTTAGGATTAAATGCAATGGAAATAGAATTCGTAAGAAATATATATTTAAATGAAAAAAGCGCAGAAGAAGTTGGAAAGATTGCAGAAGAATTAGATGTTGAATTAAGTATACATGCCCCATATTTTATTAATTTACTTAGTGAAAAAGAAGAAACAGTTAAAAAAAGTAAAGAATTGATATTAAAGTGTTTAAAATTATCAGAAATAATGGGTGCAAAATTTGTTGTTGTTCATGCAGCTTATTATGGAAAGTTAAGTAAAGAAGAAGCTTTTGAAAGGATGAAAAAAATAACAATAGAATTATTAAATAAAATGAAAAAACTAAAAATTAAGAATTCTATTCTACTTTATGAAACGATGGCAAAATCTTCTCAATTTGCAGATTTTGAAACTCTGATAAAATTAAAAAACGAAATTAATAATAAGCAATTTAGTATTTGTATAGATTTTGCACATATTTTTGCATATAATAATGGAAAAATTGATTTTGATAAAATTTTTGATTTAGCTAATTTTGAATATTATCATACACATTTTTCCAATGTTAAATTTAATTTAAAAACAAAAAAGTTTGTTGATATACACACTAATATAAATTCTCATCCAAAATTTGAGGATTTAGCAAAAACATTAATTGAAAGAAAAATTGAAAATATAACGATAATTTCTGAAAGTCCTATTTTAGAGCAAGATAGTTTAAAAATGAAAAAAATATTAGAAAAATTTGGATATAAATTTGGTTAAAATTATTTTCTAAGTTTTTTTAATTAAATTTTATCTCGATATAATTAATACTTTTATGATTAAAAAAGTATCTTGTGGAGCTATTATTTTTTATAAAGAAAATGATAATATTGAGTTTTTAGTTTTAAAATATCCAAATTATTGGGGGTTTCCTAAAGGAGAAAAAGAAAAAAATGAGAGCGAAATAGAAGCAGCAAAGAGAGAAATAAAAGAAGAAACAAATTTAGATGTTGAATTTATTCCTGGTTTTAGAAGGGAATATGAATATTCTTATTGGCTTCATAGAAAGTTAATAAGAAAAAAAGCTATATTTTTTCTAGCAAGAGCTAAATCAAAAGATGTAAAAATATCTTGGGAGCATGAAGATTTTAAATGGTTAAATTTTGAAGAAGCGATTAATTTGTTAAATTTTGAAGAAGATAAAGAAAATTTAAGACTTGCATACGAATTTATTAAGAAATTGAATCTATAAATCTTCAAATATTTCTCTTATATACAAATCAATATAAAAAGTAATTTTGCTAAACTTTTATAATGTCTAATAATATAGATGGACAAACTCTCTTGACTCCATCAATAGAAGAAATTTTTTTATGTAAATCTTCTAATTCTTTAATATCATCTACTATAATTTCAACAATTATAGTATGATCACCACTAGTAAGATATATTGAAAAGACTTCATTATACGATTTTAATTTTTCTATTATGTCGATTAACTTTTCAGGCTCTACATCTATTCCTGTTATTGAATAAAAAAGATTTACGCGCTTGAAATTTATTATTGGTTTAAATCCTAATAATATTTTTTCTTTCCTTAATTTTTGTATTTTCTTTCTTATGGCAACTTCAGATTTATTTAATTTTTTTGCTATTTCTTTTTTTGAATAACCTTTTAAAAGCATTTTTAATAAAATTTCTTTTTCCATAAAAATTTTAGAATATTAAATTATTTAAATAACAACTTTGTATCGCTTTGATAAATTTTTTTATTAAAAAGAAAAATATTTATACTTTTTTGATAAAATATTAGTATGAATAGTGAAACTAACATAATACGCTTAGGAGACAAGTTTCCAGAAATGCAAGTAGTAACAACGGATGGTATAAAAGTAATACCTAGAGACTATAAAGGAAAGTGGCTAGTACTATTTGCTCATCCAGCAGACTTTACACCAGTTTGTACAACAGAATTTGTAGCATTTCAAAGAAGATACGAAGAATTTAAAAAATTAAATACAGAACTTTTAGGTTTAAGCATTGATCAAGTCTTTAGTCATATAAAATGGATAGAATGGATAAAAGAAAAATTAGGGGTAGAAATAAAATTTCCAATTATAGCAGATGATTTAGGAGAAATTTCTAAAAAATTAGGATTAATTCATCCTACTAAAGGAACAAATACAGTAAGAGGTGTATATATAATAGATCCAGAAGGTATTGTAAGAGTAATGTTGTTCTATCCACAAGAAATAGGTAGAAATATTGATGAAATATTGAGAATTATTAAGGCTTTACAAACTAGTGATAAGCATAAAGTTGCTATACCTGCAAATTGGCCAAATAACGAATTAATAGGAGATAAAGTTATAATACCTCCAAGAAGAAATCTTAGTGAAGCTAAAGAGTACAGTGAAAAATTAGCTAAAAAAGAATTAGAAGGTTATGATTGGTGGTTTGTATATAAAAGTATAAAAGAATAAAAATAAAATATTATGCCAAGAGGTTGTAAATCAAAAAAGAAATCATAAAAAAAATTTTAGTAGTCTATATATTTCAATTTGTTCTTTCTTTTTTTATTTTTTAAATTGATTCGAAATATCTTAATATTAAATTTTCGATATTCTTCTCATTTAGTCCTTTACTCATTAAGAAAAACTTTTGATCATAATCTAGTCTAATTATTTTAGAAGAATGAAAAGCCTTTGAACTATCATTTTCAACGTTTATTATAGGAATAGAAACTAATATCGAATTGTTTTTTAAATAAAAAACTTTGTGTAAGTTAGCTATAGAATTTATTGATTCTTCTTTTATTTCTATACTACCTATTGAAACTAATTTTTTAGTAACAAAAAGTTTCATATTAGAATTAATATAACTATTTGAATTTGGACTTAATTTAAGATAAACATATCCTTCTTTTGCTTTTCCATAAAGAAAATATTTTATATTTCCTGTTGAAAGTATTTCATCAATTAAAATAAATGAATTTGATTTGATTTTTATATAAATATTCGAATTTGTAGCAAAAATTTTTCTAATAACTATACTATTTCTTATATTAGAATAAAAATTACAACTTTCTATTTCCAGTTTTTCTTCATATAAATTGTTTTTAGTGTATAGATAAGTTTTATCACTATTAACTTTTAATTCTCTGCTTATTTTTTCTCTATATTTAATTTTATTTACATCTAAATATTTTCCAAATTTATTAGCCAAAACCTCCATACTCCTCTAAATTAATAGAAAGTATCTTTTTCGATTCTAACTTAAAAAAATCAGGTAAGTTATTAATGATATCGTCTATAAAACCAAAAAATATTAATTCTTTTGCCTTATTTTCATTAATACCTTTAGAAGTTAAAAAGAAAATTTTTTCATTATCTATAATTTCGTTTTTACCTTCATGATTAAAATAACATTTATTTTCGTTAACTACTATTCTTGGTATTGTTTCTACTTTACCATTATCTATAGAAAGAGAGTCGCACTTAGAAATTACAATAGAATTTTCAGAGTTCTTGTTGATAAATATATCAAATCTGCTTGTTGATTTAGCATTTTCTCCAATAGCAATACCCTTGGAAATTATTAATCCTTTTGAATTTTTTCCATTAAAAATTAATTTTCCTCCACTATCAATATGTTGATTATTATGAGCTATAGAAAGATTATATATTTCACCTAAACAATTATTGTTCAAAATTAAAGAAGGATAAAGCATTGTGACTTTGCTTCCTAACTCTATAGAAGTCCATTGAACTTTTGAATAATCTTCTAAATATGCTCTTTTAGTAACTAAATTATATACATTTTTAGACCAGTTTTGTATTGTATAATACTTTACTTTAGATCTTTTCTTTGCAATAACTTCAACTACTGCAGCATGTAAAGATGCTATCGAATATATAGAAGCACTACAACCTTCTACATAGTTTACTTCGCTATTTTCATCTGCAATAATTAATGTTCTTTCGAATTGACCCATTTTTTCTAAATTAACTCTAAAATATGCGTGAAGAGGAAATTCTAATTTTACATCTTTTGGTATATAGATAAATACTCCTCCACTCCATACTGCAGTATTCAATGCGGCAAACTTGTTTTCATAAGGACTTACAATTTTGCCAAAATATTTTTTAACAAGTTTCGGATAATTAATTATTGCTTCATCTAAGCTAGTAAATATAATTCCAAGTTCTTCTAATTTTTCTCTTATTTTTTTAAATATAGGGATTGAATCGAATTGAAATTCGATTCCAGCTAAAATTTCAATTTCTTTTTTTGATAAACCCAATTTAATAAAAGTTTCTTTTATAAAGCTTGGTAGTTCATCCCAACTTCTTGGTTTTGGATATAGTGGAGAAGAAAAGTAGTTTATTTCATCGAAATTTATTTCTATTTTGGGTCCAAAATTAGGCATAGGTAACTTCTTAAATGCTCTAAAACCTTCTAATCTTTTCTTAAGCATCCATTTTGGTTCATTTTTTATTTCTGAAATTTCTTTAATTTTTTCTTCATTTAAAGGACCTTTAATTATTTTTTCTGGAATATAATTTGAGCTAAACCAATCTTTCTCTTTTAATTTTTCTATATCTTTAAATATTGAAACCATTTTTCTTAATTATTTCTAAAATTTCTTTATTACCTTCTTTTTTTATTTCCCCATTCACTAAAACAAAGAATTTCTTTATGTTCATTCTTTCTAGAAAGTTTACATTATGAGAAATAATTAAAAAAGTTTTTCCATTTCTTAGTTCATTTTCTATAAAATTTATTAAATAATCTATAGACTGAATGTCTAATCCAGAATCTATTTCATCAAAAATTATTAGTTTTGGATTTAATAGTTTAATTAGCAATAATTCAAATTTCTTTTTTTCTCCACCAGAAAATCTTTCATTGATTCCTCTTTCTAGGAAATCTTTTGGTAAGGATAATTCTTCTCCTATTTTTTTAATTTCCTCTAATTCTTTAAATCCTAAATATTTTAAAAATTGAAATGTTTTTATATATTCTATTTCTGGTTGTTGTTGCATCGAAAGATAAATACCTAATTTAGCTATTTTGTCTGTTTCTAAATTTGTAATATCTATATCTTCAAAAAAAATTTTACCACTTTTTTCGATTAGCTTATCGTTTAATATACATCTAGCTAAAATTGTTTTTCCGCTTCCATTTGGGCCTATAATTGCAGATATACTATTTTTATCTATTTCGAAAGAAATATCTTTTAGAATAACTTTATTTTCTATTTTTGCGCTTAAATTTTTAACTCTAAGCATCTTCATAATATAACACTGTTATAATAAAATATTTATATATTTTATTATTTTATGAAACTTAGAGAAATTTGTGGGGGTGCTTTTTCATTAAAATTTGATAAAGAGATTGAAATTGAAAAAATAGCTAATCTTTTCAAAGATTATAAAGTTGTTATTAAAAATGAGGACTCAATAAAATTGAGTAAAAAAGAAAAAGAAATTTTAATTTTTAAATATGGGGAAATACTTTTTTATAATTTTAAAAAAGATGAGATTTTTGAAATCTTAGAAATTATAAAAAATGTTTGATGTAGAAAAAATAAGAGAAGAATTTCCAATATTGAAAAGAAAAATTAATAATAAAAAGCTAATTTACTTTGATAACGCTGCTTCTACTCAAAAACCAAAAGCTGTAATAGAAAAAATAAAAGAAATATATGAAAATTATTATGCAAATATACATAGAGGAATTTATACTCTAAGTCAAGAGTTAAGTGATGAATATGAAAATGCTCGTGAAATAGTTGCAAATTTTGTAAATTCAATTTTTGAAGAAATAATTTTTACAAGAAATACTACTGAATCTATAAATTTAATCGCATATTCTTATGCATTAAAAAATTTAAACAAAAATGACGAAATAATAATAAGTGTGATGGAACATCATTCAAATATTTTACCATGGCAGTTTGTATCTAAAAAAATTGGTTGTAAGCTTACTTATGTTGGTCTGAATAAAGATTATAAAATAAATGTAGAAGAGTTTAAGGAAAAAATAAACAGAAATACTAAAATTGTTTCTATAACTCATATTTCAAATGTTTTAGGAAGTATTAACGATATAGAAGAAATTATTAAGATTTCTCATGAAAATGAAGCAATAGTTATAATAGATGCTGCGCAAAGTGCTCCTCATACTAAAATAGATGTTAAGAAATTAGATGCAGATTTCTTAGTATTTAGTTCTCATAAAATGCTCGGTCCTACAGGTATAGGTATTTTATATGGAAAAAAAGATATTTTAGAAGAAATGGAACCATTTTTGTTTGGTGGGGATATGATTAAGGATGTTGATTTTTATTCGGCAATATGGAATGATTTACCATGGAAATTTGAAGCAGGCACACCTAATATAGTAGATGCTATAGCTTTTGCTGAAGCAGTTAAATTTTTAGAAAACATTGGAATGGAAAATATCGAAAAATATTTAAGTGAATTAACTAGATATTTCTTAGATAGATTTAGCGAACTTAGAAAATTTAAATTAGTTGGCAGTAAGAATTACAAAAATAGAGCTCCAATATTTTCTTTTATACATGATTATTTGAAGCCACATGAAATAGCAAAGTTATTAGATTTAGAAGGTATAGCAGTAAGAAGTGGATATCATTGTGCACATCCACTAATGAAATATCTTAATCTCTTTGAAAGTGGCGGAACTGTAAGAGCAAGTTTATATTTATATAATACAAAAGAAGAGATATCTTATTTTTTTGATATTCTCAAAAAAATAGAAAATAACTATTAATTAAACTTAAAAATTTTAAGTTAGTATTATTGCGTGCAATAAAGATTGTGATAGAATTTTTTCTAAATTTATATAAAATTAGTATATGAGTTTTACTGAAAAATGGAAATTTTTAACTTATGGAACAAATTTAGAAAAATGTCCAATTTTTTTAGCTTCTTCTAATGGCAAAAAAATTCCATTATTAAAAACACTACTTTCTAATTCTTGTATAAATAACTGTTTATTTTGTCCATATAGAAACGAAAGAAGAATTACACGAACTATTTGGAAAAAAGAAGAATTAGTAAATTTAACAATAAAATTAACTAGGGCTAAGAAAATTAATGGATTGTTTCTATCTAGTGGAATAATTAAAGATCCAATTTTAACTTCAGAAAAACAAATAGAAATAGTAGAAGAGCTAAGAAAATTAAATTACAATAACTATATTCATCTAACATTAATGCCAGGAATCGATATAGAATTGATGAAAAGAGCTGTAGAATTAGCTAATAGAGTAGGAATAAATATTGAATTTCCTTCACAACAATATTATGATGAAGTTAAATTATACTTATCTTTTAAGCAAGATGTATTGAAAAGATTAAAATTATTAAGCAGAATTGTTGAATATTATAGAAAAAGAGGTAAAAAAATTGATTTAGTAACACAATTTATAGTAGGAGTAAAAGAAGAAAGCGATAAAGAAATATTGGAAACTACAGAATACTTATATAGAAAATTAAATCTAAAAAGAGTTTATTATTCAGCTTTTGAACCAATAGAAAATACTCCACTAGAAAATAAAAAACCAGAAAGTAAGGAAAGAGAAAAAAGACTTTATAGAGCAAGTTTTCTTATAAGAGATTATAAACTTAGCTATAAAGATTTTGAATATGACGAAAACGGAAATTTAATGTATAGCGATCCAAAAAAATCTTTGAAGCCAGAAATAAAAGAAAAATATAATTTTAACGATCTACTCAAATTTGAAAAATTTGGAATAAAAAGAGCTTTTCGATTGAATAACAACTATAGTTTGATAAAATTTTTATCTACTCCTTTTTAAGAAATCTTTCTATTTTTCTTTTATTTTTTGGGCTTTGAAAACCAAGTTCTAAAGCTAAATTATAAATTAAAATAGATGTATAAATTAAAAAAGAAATTCCTATAATTGCAAAAATTGTTTGAAAAAGAGCAATATATAAACTTATTTGAACTTCATAAAAAAATAAAGATAAAATATTTGAAATAAAATAGAGTAAAATGAAAAAGATTGAAAGAAACAAATTTTTTAAAATTTTTCTCATTTCTTTCGAAATAAAAAAATTTGAAGAGAAAAAAAACAAAATTAAAGATTCTAAAGCTCCAATTATTAAACTTAAAATACTTAATAATATTAGATATGTTATTATTGCATTAGCCATAAAATAATAATAAAAATATTAATCTAATCATTTTTCAATCAAAACGTAAATTTCGTCAACCAAATATTTTATATCTTCAATAATCGATTCCTTTTCTTTTGAAAAAATAAAAATTCCTAAAGTTTTAAACATTTTCAATTTTGATACAAAAAAATGAAAAAACTTAAGAAATTTTTCTCTATCAACATAAAGAAGTATTGAATCTAAAGAATCAAAAACTATAAAAACATCTCTAGTTTCTTTAAAAGAAGAAGAAATTTCAAGAAATAATATTCCTAATTCTGTTAAATTAAAAGGTGAATTTAACATTATTACATTTTCTAATTTTTCTTCCATTTTAACTTTAGATGAAACTAAAATTTCTGGAGATGAAACATAAACGTATTGAGATATAACATCTATAAATAAAATATTTGAAAGATTTATTCCAAAACTTTTAAATATTTCAATTAAATAATTTGAAGGATTTCTTATAGAAATATAAACACATTTCATTTTTTTATTGTTAACTAAATGCTTAATTATTTTGGCTATTTGTTGATCAAGATTTAAACCGCTCCAATCTTTAAAATTTAATAATATTACTCTTGATTTTTCAAACTTTTCAATAATATTTTTAATATCTGCCTTTTCATCCATAAATAAATTGATTCTATTTAATTAGGAAATTAAAAAGAGGTTTCTATTAGCTTAATTCCTTCATTAGTTATATGAAATGGTAAAATAAATTCTACATGTTTACTTCTTCTCATCTTTAAAATTGTTAAGGTTCTTTTAAATTCTTTTGATTTTGGATTATATTCCAATTTTATTATACCATCGACGAGAAATTCTAAAATACCTGAAATTGTTAATCTTTTAAATTTTTCTGAAGGCGATGAAGTTATTAAAGTTACAACATCTAAATTTTTTAATCTTTTTATAAAAAATGTTAGTGCAGTCCTTCTTAAATATTCGTCTTTAATAAAACTTTCTAATATTGAAATAGAATCTATTACTAATCTTTTTGCATTAACTTCTTTCACAGCTTTTTCTATTTTTTCAACTAAATTAAATATATAAAATTTAATAATTTTTCCTATTTCTTTTTCTGATTCAAAAACTTTTGGAGAAAATGATAATTCTGGTTCTAATTCCAATATTTTAAGCAATCTTTTTTGCTCAAATTCTTCTAAATTTATATTCATACTTTCTAAAACATCTGTTTTTAAATCTTCAATTTTTTGCTCAGTTAAAACTAAAACACCACTTTCATTATTTTTTAAACCTTCTAACAAAAAATTAATACAAAATATTGTTTTACCTGTTCCAGGATTTCCAGTAATTAATATAATAGAATTTTTTGGAAAACCACCACCAATTTTTTCATCCAAGCCTTTAATTCCAGTTGAAATTCTTCGAATACTCATAAAAACTATATATTTAAATTTGATAAATTATGAATAAGGAAATTGAAAAATATAGAAAAAAAGTTTTTAAAACTATTGAAAAATATAAACTTGTAGAAAATAAAGATAGAATATTTGTTGCTATAAGTGGAGGAAAAGATAGCTCAGCTGCTCTATCTTTAATAAAAGAGTATATTGAAGAAAAGAATTTAAATGCTAAAGTTTTTGCTTACCATATTAATTTAGGTTTTGGATATTCAGATAGATTGGAAGAAGAAGTAGAAAAAATATGTAATTTTTTAGGTGTAGAACTTTACATAACTAATGTAAAAAAAGAATTTAATTTAGATATTTTGGAAATTTCAAAAATACTAAAAAGACCAATTTGTTCTATTTGCGGATTAATAAAAAGATACTTAATGAATAAAATTCCTAGAGAATTAGGAGCTACAAAAATAGCTACAGGGCATCATATGTATGACATGCTAATAAATTATTATAAGAATTTAATGCATGGAAATTTTGATTGGAATCTAAAAATTTTACCAAAGTTAAAAAGTGAACATCCTAAACAGCTAATAAAAATTAGACCATTAATATTTGCTTACCCACACGAAAACAAAATGTATTGTGAATATAAAAGTATACCAATAACGAAAATTAGCTGTCCATACTCTCCAAATTTTTGTTGTTATTTAAATAGAAAAGAAGATTATAAAATCTTTCAAATTTTAGAGTTTTCAGATAAGAATTTTAATAATTTTAATTTAGAACTTATAAGAGGAATTATAAGGTTTAATAAAAAAATCGAGAAAATTATAGAAACTAAAAAAGAAAAGTATATAGAATGTGAAATTTGTGGAGAACCAACAAGTCAAAAAATTTGCGGATTTTGCAAATTAAAGTTGATTTATTAAAAACAAAATATGGGGAATAAAACATCTAATCTCTATTGAGTCCTTTTATGCTAGTTTATTTATAGTTATTTTAATTGTTATTTTTTATTTGCTAAAAAGTATAGAAAATAAGAGGTACGATGCGTATAAGAGATATTTATATTGGTAAAAGAACAAAGTTCTGAATAGAAGATAGATATATGGATATATAATAAAAGTTGAGTTAGTGCCTAAAAAACCAAAAAAGAAGTTTATGATAGTGTGATATTAGAAGGTGTCTTATTATTCAAAAACTATTCAAAGATAAAGCATAAAAAACTTAGTAAACTAAATTTCTATTATTTTTCTCTTTAATTTTTTCATACTCCATAGATGGGCTTTGAAGAAATTAGGATGCCCCGGGCGGGATTTGAACCCGCGACCTACGGCTTAGAAGGCCGCCGCTCTATCCTTGCTGAGCTACCGGGGCATACTAATATTATTGTTTTAATATTTAATTCTTAAAAGAGAAATAAAAACAGAAACGAAAATTTTAAACAAGAATATAAACGTACAAAACATTTCTAATTATTATTTTGAAAAAAATAATCATAATGAGATAAAAAATGTGAGGAAAAGTTTTTCAAACAAAAATTGCTCTATGAAAATAAAAATCCTAAACCTTCACTAGCTTTTAAGTTTTCTTCTTTAAATTTTTTGATTATTTTTTCTTCCAATTCTTCATTAGGAATTTCTGTAAATTCTCGAATTAATTCTGTTGCAATTTTTATATATTCTTCTGGACCGTCCAAAATTAAAGCAAATTTATCTTTAAGCTCTATGTCTTTTAGTTCTCTAAAGTAAATTGAAAGTATAGATAATTTTTCGTTTTTCTTTAAAATTTCTTCGACTTTCTCTAACTTAATTTTTTCTAATATTAAAACTTTCATTCTATCTTACTATACTTCCCTCCTTTATATCTTTTTCAGGAATTATTAGAGAAAGATTTTTATTTTCATCTTCGGCAGCTAAAATCATACATTCACTAATTTCCCCCATAAATTTCTTTTTTTCCAAATTAGTTACAAAAACAAATTTTTTTCCTACTAAATCTTCTTTTTTGAAATAATTCTTTAATCCAGCTATTGCTTGTCTTTTTTCATTACCAAAATCTACTATAAGCTTTATTAAGTTCCTAGAATTTGGTATATCTTGTACATCTATTACTTTTCCTATTTTCATTTCTATTTTTTTAAACTCTTCAAAGCTTATTTCCATAATACTTAGTAAAAAGAATTTATTTATGAAAAAAATTTATACAATAGGTCATAGCAATAGAAAATTGGAAGATTTTTTAAATTTACTTAAAAAATATAACATTGAAATATTGATAGATGTTAGAAGATTTCCAAAAAGTAAAAAGTTTCCTTGGTTTAATAAGGAAGTTTTAGAAGATGTTTTAAACAAAAATAATATTAAATATGTTCATTTAGAAAATCTTGGTGGTTTTAGAAAAGAAGGTTATGAAAAATATATTAAAACTTATGAATTTAAAGATGGATTTAAAAAACTTTTAGAATTTTCTAAAGATAAAAATATTTGTATAATGTGTGCTGAAAAATTTTATTGGAAATGTCATAGGAAATTTATAATAAATGAACTTAAAAAACATAATATAAAAGTAATAAATATAATTTAGCTTTTAAAAAATAAAAAGCTAAGGATTTAATCTAAATCTATCTCTTGGCCACATCGTAGCTTCTCTAATATTTTCTAAATTACAAACTTTCATTGTAAATCTTTCTAATCCTATTGCCCATCCAGCATGTGGTGGAGCTCCATATTTAAATGCTTCTATATATTCTTTAAAATTATTTGGATTTAAATTATTTTCAATTAACCTCATTTCCAATAATTCTGGGATATGAATTCTTTGTGCTCCACTTGCTAATTCTAAACCTTTATATAGAAAATCGAAGGAATTTGTAATATTTTTGTTTTCATCGTTTAACATAGTATAAAAAGGTCTGTGCTCTTTTGGAAAATGTGTTATAAATAATGCTTCAGAAATTTTTTCGCATAGCATTTTTTCATGTTCTCTTTTTATTTCGTCTCCAAAATTTAAATTCAAAATTTGTATCGCTTCTTCATATTTAATTCTATCTAATGGTAATTGAGGTATATTTAACTTAACATTTAATTCTTTTAATTCATTTTCATTTTCGTTTTGAATTCTTTCTAATGTATAAACAAAAAATCTCTCTAAATATTTCATAACATCTTCGTGATTAGCAAATGCAACCTCTATATCTAAACTTCTAACCTCGTTTAGATGGTATAAAGTATTATGTTTCTCTGCTCTAAAAATTGGTACAACACAAAAAACCTTTTCTAAACTTATTGCTGCCATTTGCTTATATAATTGAGGACTTTGTGCTAGATAAGCTTCTTTTTCAAAATAATTAATTTTAAATAGATCTGCACCACCTTCGCTAGCAGAAGAAATAATTATTGGTGGTTGAATTTCAATAAATCCTTCTTTACTAAAAAAATCTCTAAAGGATCTTAAAATTGTATTTTGGATTTTAATTATTGAGAGAGTTTTATGATTTCTAAAATCTAAAAATCTCCAATCAAGTTTTTTGTCTAGAGAATAATTAACCTTTCCACTTGGATCTATTGGTAAAATATTTGGAGCTAAACTAACTATTTTAATTCTCTTTGCTAATATCTCTTTGTATTTTTTCGATATGCCCTTTTCTAATAACTCTCCTTCAACTTCTATTGCACTTTGTAATGTTAATTTTTCTACTTCTTCAAAATTTTCCATCAAATCTTTTCTACATGTAACTTGATAATCCTCCTTAGATGTATGAAGTATTATAAACTTAACTTTTCCGACATCTTTTATATCCTCTACCCAACCTCTAAAAATCATATTATTTTCAAATTAAATATTTCTGCAATTTGTTCAGTTTCTTCTAAAGCTTTGGGATTATTTTTTGGAATAACATATTTTTTGTTTTCATCTCGTATACCTTTAATAGAACAAAAATTTGAAAAATTAAAAACTTTTTTATCATCGCAACTATATCGTTTTTTATTAGAATTAATAATTAATTTCTCCTCTAATATTTTTTCAATTTTTTTTGCTAAAAAATAAGATGGTTTTGTTCTTCCAATTTCTATTTCAAATAAATGTTTTTTTGAAACTCTTAATTTTTTAGCTAAAGTTGACAGAGAATAACCTAATTTTATTCTTTTTTCTTTCATTTTTTCAAAATCTATATTTGCTACTAATTTTCCATATCTATAAATTGGTATTTCATCGTTTCTAAGATAATTTATAAAGGTTTTAAAATTAAAAACTTTAATATTTTTCCTAATATAAATATAATCTTTTAAATATTCTCTAGAGGTTCTATTACTTATAATTATTGAATTGGCATCTAAAAATCTTTCTAGATTTATTAAATCTTCATTAATTTTTTTATTCAAAGAGTTTAAATTTTCATATATTTTTATAAAGAAACAAGTTTCTCCTTTTTTAATAAAAAAGTCAAAACATTTTGAATATATCGATTTAAAAACTTCAAAGCTATATTCTCTTTCTAAAAACTTTACAATTTCATTTTTTTCCATATTTATCTATTATATTTTTAAAAATCTTAATAGAAATTTCAAAGTCTAATTCAGGAATATCTGTTTCAAAAATTTCAAAAGAAATTGACCTATCATTAAAATATTCTACTAAAATTTCTATTATTTTTTTAATTGGTAAAATGCCCTTTCCTAAAGGTAAATGAGAATGAGTAATTCCATTAATATCAGAAAAATGAAAATGAAATATCTTATTTTTATTTTTTAGTAAAAATTCTTTAAATTTAGGAAAAGGATTAGCAGTTAAAAAATGAGAAATATCAATAACAAACTTTAAATTAAAAACAAAAATATTTTCTAATATTTCAGTTCTTTGAAATAAATTCTCAAAATATAGATTTTTATCTTTTATTTCTTTTTCAATTATTTTATATTTTTTAATACTTTTTTCATCATCAGAAAAAATATGTAAAACACCAAAAGAATTAAAATATTCAACAATTTTATATAAATGAAAAATTTCTTTTAAATCATCTCTATTAAGAATATTAAGCCAATTCGGAAGATGAAAAGAAGCATAGATTCCTAAATTTTCTAACTTATTTTTAATTTTTTCTTTTTCTTTTTCAACAACTTCTCTCATATCATCTTCTAATACAATTTCAACTCCATCAAATCCTAATTTTTTAGCTAACTCAATTTGAGAATAAACATCTTTTGATGGATTTAAAGTTAAAAAAATTCTCATTGAATATATTTTTCAATTTGTTTTTTTATGTCTTCTATCTTCATACCAAAATATTTTTCAATATTTTGACTTGGTATTAAAATTTTTGTATTTCCTACTTTTCTAGAAACTATTAGACCTTTTTTCTCTAAAATTCGAATATAATCATATGCTCTATTTCCTTGAATTTTTACAATATCGCTTTGTTTTATTGGATATTTATAAATTATTAATGCTAATGTTTTTAGCGTTCCTAAACCCAAATCACTAAATGCAGCAACCTTAGAAGCTTCGCTTCTATATTCAGCTTTTATTCTCATCTCGAATCCTTCTGGTGTTTCAACAATTTCTATTGCTCTATTCGAATTTTCATATTCTTTTATTAATTCTTCTAAACATTTCTTCACATTTTCTTCACTTTCGTTTATTAATTTTGAAAGTTGAAGAATTGAAATAGGTTTAGATGCAGCAAACAGTATTGCTTCTATTTTTGCCTTTAATTTTTCATTCATAAATTTAAATTTTTTAAAATAAATTATATGGCAAAGGGAGGTAAATCTAGAAAAAAATTAAAAATTGGACATCATAGAAAAGGTATATCTAGATTTTTTCAAGAGTTTAAAATAGGCGAAAAGGTTATTATTGATATTGATCCATCATCTCAAAATGGAATGCCACATCATAGATTTCAAGGAAAAATAGGAAGTATTATAGAAAAAAGAGGAAATGCCTATTTAGTTAAAGTAAAAGATAAATTTAAGGAAAAAATAATAATTGCATTACCACAACATTTAAGAAGATTAACTTAAAAATAATTTTTATGGAAATTTTAGAAGAAAAATATATTACAAAGTATGAAGCATTAGAAATTATTAGAGGAGAAACTACAAATAGTTCAATTAATTCTATAGTTGAAAATATAAAAAATTCTATAAAGAAAGAAATAAAAATAGAAGAGATTGAAAAAATAAAAAAAGAACTGAAAAACTTGGGATTAAAAGAGAATGAAATAGTAATGATATTGGACTATTTACCAGAAAGTATTGAAGATTTAAATATACTTTTTGGAAAAAGCATAAAGTTTTTTGATGAAGAAAAACAGAAAAAAATAATAGAAATTGTAAATAAAATATAAAATTTTTAAATAATGAAAGACGAATACATTATTGTATTAGATTATTTTCCAACAGGAAAACCAGGAAGCGCTTTAAAGATTCCTATTGTACATGGTATTGGCGATAAATATTTTAATTTATTAGAAGTAAGTTTAAAACCAAATGTAAAAGTAGAAGTAAATGAAAAAATTTATATTGGAAGTGGATTGAGAGATAAAGCACAAAGAATTATAAGAAAAATAAAGTTAAGTGAATTATCGCCAATTGCCCAATCAGTTTTAGATGAAGTATTAGATAATTTAATAAAACAAAATGAAAAAAGATTAATAAAAATTTTTAATATAGCGGGTCCATTAACTCCAAAAATGCATGCACTTGAATTATTCAGAGGAATAGGAAAGAAACATTTAGAAGATATTTTAAGAGAAAGAAAAATTAAGCCATTTGAAAGTTTTGAAGATTTAAAAAATAGAATTAAATTTTTAATGAGTCCAGAAAAAATGATTAAAGAAAGAATAAAAGAAGAATTAGATGATAAAGATGAATATAAATTAATTGTAGGAAATGTACTGCTTTAAAATAAAATTATATATTAATTAAAATTGTAAGAGCTAAAATCCAGGAAAAAAAATATATCAAAGCATATCTTTCAATAATTTTAAAAAAGTTTTTTTCTTTGCCTAGAAAATAAGAAAAAATTAAAAAAATTAATATTGGAATTGACAAACCAATTAAATCAAAATAATAAAACTTAAAAGTTATAAAAGAATTTAATATACCTAAAATTATAAATAAGATTTTTTCCTTATTTTTCTCAAAAATATACAAACTTTTGATTTTTTTCATATAAAATCTATAATCTTTTTTAATTTTATTTTTTTACTTTCTTCTTCATAAGTTATCCAAGCTTTTCTTATAAAATCATAATCTTTTCTTTCTCTAAAAACTTTCTCGAGAAAATTTCTTGTTTTTTCATCACTTACATATCCGCTCCCAAAATCAAAATTTATTTCTCTTTTTATTTTTTCGATTTCCCTATCTCTAACAACTTTTCCAATTATACTTGCAGCGGCTACTACTAAATTTTTTTCATCCATTTTATGATCAGCAACTATTTCAACATCTTTTTTTAAAAGTAACATTAATTTTTCTTTAAACTTTTTGGGATTGAATGGTGCATCAATAAAGTAAATTTTTGCATTAGATTTATTTATCAACTTTGAAATTCCTAATAACTCTATTTCATTTAAATTCATCTTCTTTTTTAACATAAGATAATTTAAATCTTTTGCAGAAATTATCTCTTGAATATAACTTCCTATTTCAATTAATTTTTCAAATATTTTTTCTCTTTTATATTCACTTAACTTTTTTGAATCCTTAACGCCAATTTTTTCTAACTCATTAATTTTTTCTTCATCAATAAAATAAGCAGTAATTACTAACGGTCCAATAATACAACCTCTACCATTCTCATCTATTCCAGCAATTATCATTATTATATTATGGAAAGTTTAAAGAAATTTTTAGAAGAAAGAGATTGGAAATATTTTGAAAATTTTATTGCAGAAGTTTTTGAAAAATTTAATTATAAAATTAGTAAAAATGTAAGAATAAAATTTCTAAATTATAAAGAATTTGATCTAATTGCAAAAAAGCAAAATAAAATACTATTAATAGAATGTAAAAAATGGAAGAAAGAATATTCAAATTTTAAAAATGTGAAAAAAGAAATTGAAAAATTTAAAGAAAAGTTTAGAGAATATAAAAAATATCAAGTAAATAAAAAAATATTTGGATTAATGATTTTTTTAAATGCTACGTTTCAACCAATAAAGGAAGAGGATATTTTTGTTTTATCAATTGATTATTTAAATACATTTTTGAATGAATTTGAAAATTTATATTTTTAATATTTTATATATTAAATGGAAGAGATAACTATTGAAAATATTGTTGTTTCACTAACATTTGATCAAAAACTTCCAATTGATAAATTATTAAAGAAATACTTAGATATAGAATTCGAGCCGGAACAATTTCCTGGATTAGTTTATAAATTACAAGATCCAAAATGTTCATTTTTAATTTTTGAAAGTGGAAAAATAATTTGTACTGGAAACAGAAGAATGGAAGATGTTGAAAAAGCATTAAAAATTATGTTAGAAAGATTAAAAAATGTTGGAGTAGATGTTTCTAAGGCAGAGAAAAGTGTTGAAAATATTGTTGCTTCGGTAAAATTAGAAGGGGAAATAGATTTAAATTGTTTAGCATATGAATTAGAAGAAGCAGAATTTGAGCCAGAACAATTTCCTGGATTAGTTTATAGAAAAACTGAACCAAAATTAGTATTCTTAATATTTAAAAGTGGAAAAATAATTTGCACAGGTGGAAAAAAAGTTGAAGAGGTAAAAAAAGAATTAGAAAACTTGATTAAAAAAATAAAAAGTTCGAAATGTTTTGAACCATATTAAAAATAATATAAATCTTTATAATATCTCTTTCCTAATTATTTAATGTTAGTTTTACAAACAAGACAAATAGTTAAAATTGAAGAGGAAGAAAAATTAGAAATAAAAAATCTTTTTTCAAATTTTTTGGAAGAATACTATTTAAAAGAAATTGGAAGAATTTTATTAAATGATGAAAGAAGGTTATTAATTGACTTTTCTTTATTAGAGCAATTCGATATTTCATTAGCTGAAAAATTTATTGAAAATCCAGAAGAAATTTTAAAAATTTTTGAAGAAACATTATATGATTTAGAGCCAAGTCTTAAAGATAAAGTTAGGATTAGGTTTTTTAATTTTCCAAAATATTTAGAAAAAAGAATAGGAAATTTAAGGAGTGAACATTTAGGAAAATTAGTAGTTGTTGATGGAATTGTAAAAAGAGCTAGTGAAGTTAGACCAGAAATATATGAAGCAATCTTTGTTTGTATAGAATGCAAAAGATTAATTACGCAAATTCAAACAGAAAGAAGTTTAAAAAAACCAATAAAATGTCCATATTGTAATTCTAGAACTTTTGATATAATCGGAGAAAAATTATACGATGCTAGATGGATTGTAATAGAAGAACCATATGAAATTCTTAGCGGAGAAAGACCTAGCAATATAATGGTTTATTTAAAAGAAGATTTAGTAGAACCAAAATTAAGAATAAAAACAGATCCAGGAAATAGAATAAGAGTTGTTGGAATTTTAAAAAGCATTCAAAGAAAATTAAGAAAAAACTATGGAAGAACTATGGAAATTTTTATAGATGCACTAAATTTTGAAACTTTAGAAACTGAATGGGAAGATATAGAAATAAGCGAAGAAGATGAAAAAAAAATTATTGAATTATCAAGAGATCCAAATTTGTATCAAAAATTAATTAATTCGATTGCTCCAACAATATACGGATTAGAAGAGATAAAAGAGGCAATTTTATTACAAATGTTCGGAGGAAACGAAGAAATAATGCCAGATGGAACAAGAATAAGAGGAGAAATTCATATATTATTAATCGGAGAACCTTCCACAGCTAAATCTCAATTATTAAAATATGTAGCAAATATAATGCCAAGAGCTAAATATGTTAGCGGTAGTGGAGCTACTGCAGCTGGATTAATAGCTACTGTAACTAGAGATGAAGAATTTTTAGGTGGATGGGTATTAGAAGCCGGAGCAGTAGTAATGGCAAACAAAAGTATTGTATGTATTGATGAATTTGAAAAAGTAAGAAAAGATGATTTAATTGCTTTACATGAAGCTATGGAACAAGGATCTTCTTCTATTGCAAAAGCAAGTATTGTTGCTACATTACCAGCTAAAACAAGTATATTAGCTGCTGGAAATCCAAAATATGGAAGATTTGATCCTTATATTCCTTTAAGAGAACAAATTGAAATACCAGAAACTCTATTAAGTAGATTTGATTTAAAATTTGCATTAAAAGATATTCCAAATAAAGAAAGAGATGAGAAAATTTTAGAGTACATAGAGGAAACTAGATTTTTTAAAAAAGAAGAAAAATTTAAAGAAGTTATTCCTCCAACACTATTAAAAAAATACATTGCTTATGCAAGAAAAAACATTTTTCCAAAAATGACAAAAGAAGCATTAGATAAAATAAAACAATTCTTTTTAGAAAGCAGATTAAAATATAGCGAAACATCTGCAATCCCAATAACTTTAAGACAATTTGAAGCATTAATAAGATTATCTCAAGCATCTGCAAAAGTTAGATTAAGTAATGAAGTTATTGCTGAAGATGCAGAAAGAGCAATAAAATTAATGAAATATTCATTAAAACAATTTGGTTTTGATCCAGATCTAGGAACAATTGATATTGATAGATATGAAGGAGTTACTACAACATCTCAAAGAGGTAAAATAAGAACTGTTAGACAAATCATCGATGAACTATCAAAAGTTTTCGGAAATTTAATACCTGAAGAAGAAATAATAAAAAGAGCAAAAGAACAAGGGGTTGAAGATGTTGAAGAAATTCTAAATAAAATGAAGTTAGGTGGAGAATTAATTTCCCATAAACCCGGATTTGTTGGAAAAATTTAAATATATTTTATCATTAATTAATTAATGGAATTTAAGATTTTAAGAGAAGAAGAAAATGTTTTGTTAATAGAATTTATTAATGAAAGTGAGACATTTCTAAATCTTTTAAGAGAAGAGTTATGGAACATTAAAGGAGTAATAGAAGCTGCTTATATAAAAGAACATCCTGAACTTTCTAATCCAAAATTATGGATAAAAACAGAAAATATAAAAGCTAAAGAAGCATTAAAAAGTGCGATTAATAACTTAATAGAAAAATTTGAAAAACTTAAAGAAGAAACACAAAAAATAATAAAATAAAATTCTAAACTACTTTTATAATTTTATAATTATATTTCCAGCAACCACTTTCATCATGATCATTACAATTAAGAGTTTCAGTAATATCAGTATTTCCCCAGTTACGAGAACCTAAACTAAGACTTACAGAAGGTTTCCTATTATCATTATGCAAACTACCATCTTTACAATATTTGTTTTGCGAAAAAAGATTTGAATATTCTTTATACTTAACTCTATCATTTTCAACATAATATTCTATTAATTTCTCCCTATTACATATTCCAGTACAATAATCTTCGTATCTATCTTCTTTACAAGCTCCATTGCTACAATACCTATCTATCGCTGTTCCTTTTATATTTGGATTATCTCCATTATCACTATCTGTAGACTCTCCACAATATGTTGTAATACGATTTTCTGAACACCAACAAGTTACACTATTGCTTTCACATGTTCTTTCAATATAACATTTATATTTATCTTCTCTTTGACCACAACCACAAGTATTTTCATCTATGCACGAAACATATCTAGTTCTACAATCTAAACATTCACCTATTTGAGGATCATAATCCACACAATATTCTTCATAATATCCATCTCCTTCACAATAGCAAGCTAAACAATCTGTAGAAGAAGAAAATGAATAAAAAAATGATATAAATAAAAAAATACTACTAAAAAAAAGAAATATTATTAATATGTTCTTATTATTAAAGGTGATTTTCCTCATATTAAACTAAATAATTTTAAACTTTTTATTAAGTTTTGAATTATTGTATCATATACAACTTCAAATATTAAAGATTTTTTATTTATTATTTTTCCATTCATAAAATAAAATTCATGATTAAACCAAATTTCAACTCTTATACCTTTATCTCTTGGATCATACATTTTACAAATTATTCTATTTATTCCGCTAAAATATCTTGGATTTTCTACAGAGCAACTATTTATTGTTTCTTTTGCAGTATTTTGAGTACATGGAAAAGAATTTCCACACTTACATTTTTGTCCATACTCCAAATTACAATTTCCAAACAATATGTCATTTATAGTACAAGCACTTCTTCCATCTATAGTAGGATTTAGATAACATTCAATATTTACATCTCTTTGCTCTCTAGCATATTCCACTTCCCATATTACACTAAATCTTTTTTCAGTAGAAGGCAAAAATTGGAATCCATCCTTTATATTTTTAGAAACTAAAAATGGTAAATCAACTAAAATACCTGTATCGTTTTTTGAGCAAACTGCCAATTTTCTTAAATCATTTAATTTTATATCTTCCCAAGCAATTATAATTGTATTTCCATAATCTTTGAAATATGGTGGATTAACCTTAACATTTGATTCCAAATCTACTATTTCTTTAAGACTATAAATTCTAACATTTTTTGGATCGTTTGAAGGACCCACCCATAAACAATCTGTAAACTCGTCAGTTTTTCCTACAATATCTCTTGCTTGTATACATTTATCATTATATCCAAAACAATTTATTTTTTTAACATAATTTCCACCTAAACTATTTGTTCTTATCTTTATCTCATTGCTAGAATCCCAATAAGTTTTAAGAAAAACTATTTTATCAGTTCCACTTTGATTTTGTTGATCTCCTCTTGCACCTAAAAATATATAAACTTGATAATTTGAATTAGAAGCAGAATTTCCAGCTTGATCAACTATATAAGCTTCTAATCTTCCCCATCCAATATTCAATCCTCCGAAACTCGCTGTATGAGTTGCTGGTATTGAATATGATGCACCATTAGGACAAGAAGATACTGAAAAACTAGTTGATTTCATAGCTTCAGAAGATTTAGTAAATCTTAGTGAAGATGACTTTACACCACTTATTTCTTGACCATTATATTCATCTCTACTTTTTGAATTAAAAATGATATTTTCTTTGTCTATAACAATTTTTTCGGGAGTTAAAGAAACACTATTTCCTTGCATATTTACAAAATAATTTGGATATGGATCATAAGTATTATCTGCAGTTGCAATTAATTGTGGAATATGAGAAATTTCAACAAAGTAAGGATTTTTTTTATCAATGCAATAATATCCACTATTAATAACATTACTTGATTTATTAGTGTTATCACAAACATAAGCATTTTCTATTTTATAAATACATACTTTTCCACTTTCACAAGATAAACTAATACTTACTGAAGAAGAAGGACATCTTGAAGAAAAAATGTTTTGAGCAACTAAACATAAATCGTCTGGTTGCGGTTGTGGTTCTTCTTTTTCACATCCTTCTTCTTTCCATTCATAAGTATTTGATATATTACAACAATAATATGTTTTTCCTTCAAATGTAATACTTTCTTCTGGTATATAATCGCAAATATTTTTATTTTCACAACAAGATTTCCAATTATCTTGAGTTCCACTAAAAGAAATTAAAGAAAAAAATAAAATAGTTAAAAAAATCAAAAAAAGCTCTATTTTATAATTTATTATCATAAATATTTAATAAATATTGATTTTAATATTTTATTTCTTCCGAACTATTTACTCTAATTTAAATCTTGAAAATCCACCTATTCCACCAAAAGATAAAAATTGTTGACCCTCAGAAGTTTGAGAAGATACAATATAAACTTTTGTATTATAATTTTTTGCTATTTCTAAAATTTTATCAAAATAATTATTAAATTCTTCTATTTCCATTTCTCTTCCACAAACATTACATTTTTTATCTATTTTATCTAAAAAATTTTCTTCTTCTCTTATATTTCCACAATTTTTACAAAATAATTTTATTTTTCCAAAATTAAAATCTTCAGAAATTATTAATTCCTCTAAAGCCCCAATTTCTAAATATTTTAAAACCTCTTTAATATTATAAACAACATTATTTTGCAATTTACTTATCGATTCAAAAAATTTTTTCAAAATAGTTTTTTCTCTAATTACTTCAGTTTTACTTAGCTCTTCTTCACTTCTATTAACTAATTCTTGTAATCCATATTCATTTGTATATCCAACATCTTTTATTGCAATTATTTTATCTCTTAATCTATAATCTAAATATTCGTTTTTTACAAATTCCTCTTTTATCGGTCCTGGACCACCAACTAAAATACCTTTTACGTCATTTTGTAAAAATATTTGAGAAGCTTTTTCTCCAATTTTTTTAAGCCATTCCTCTAATGCCTGCTCCCTTATTCTTTTATATCTTTGTTGACTCCATCCACCTTTAACTGTTTTAGATGGTACATTTGACTCATCATTATAAATAACTTCAATATTTTTACCTCTAAGAATTCCGATAGTAGCTTCTTTAGAATCTAAAACAATTAATCCAAAAATTTCTTTTTCTTTTAATAATTCTTTTAAAGGTTCAACTAAAAATTGATTATCACATCTATATATTTTTAAATTTAAAGGTTCTGGTGGTTCTATTACCCAAACTTTAAATTCATCTTTTCCTTTTCCAACATTTCCACTAAAAACTACTAAACCGTTTTTTCCAATTTTACCTATATTTCTCAAAGCATTTGCTACTCTTTCTAATGCATCTATTACATTATTTCTAGTTATATCACTTTTAATATTTCTTGCCGTAGCTATTTCAGCGGAAATTTGCGCTATTGCAGAATTTATATCATAATTAGGAGGTAAATAATAACTTATTAATTCTGTCTTTCTACCTCTATAGCTTTCTAATTCTTTTATTAATTTTTTTAATTGTATTTTTTTCTCTTCTTCCATATTATTTTGAGTTTTTCTATCTTTATTTTAAATTTAAATATTTAAATTTAATTTTTATTTATTGAAACATGGCAGATAATAGACCTTTAGATGCTTTAGAGAAAGCAAAAGAAAAAAAAATAATAGTAAAACTTAAAAGTGGAGAAGAGATAATAGGAAACTTAAAAGCAGCTGACTTACATCTAAATCTTTGGCTTTATGATGTAGAAATATCTAATCAAAACGAAAGAAAAAAAGTTGAAGAGATATTAATAAGAGGTGATTCTATCAGCTATATAATAACAGCATAGTAATTTAATATGACAAAAGGTACTCCCTCTCTAGGTTTAAAAGCCAAAAAAGATTTGCATATAAGATGTAGAAGATGTGGCCATTTTTCTTATCATATAAGAAAAAAAAGGTGTGCTTTTTGTGGATATCCCGATTCTAAATGGAGAAAATATAGCTGGCAAACAAAAATAGGAAACAAAAAAAGAAAAAGATCTTATTAGTATTTTTTAAATAATTTATTACTATGGCTGAAATGATAGAAAGAATTAAAGAGGTTATGAAAGATCCAGATAGAATTAGAAATGTTGCTACTTCTTCACATGTTCACCATGGAAAAACAACTTTAACTGATAACTTAATGGCTGGTGCAGGAATGCTAGCTGAGGAGTTAGCGGGTAAAATAATGTATACTTGGTTTGATGAACAAGAAAGAGAAAGACAACTAACAATCTATGGTGCAAACGTTTCTATGATTCACAACTATAAAGGAAAAGATTATTTAATTAACTTAGTAGATACTCCTGGTCATGTTGATTTTGGTGGCGACGTTACTAGAGCTATGAGAGCTGTAGATGGTACAATAGTGTTAATTTGTGCTGTAGAAGGTATAATGCCTCAAACAGAAACAGTATTTAGACAAGCATTAAGAGAAAGAGTTAAACCTGTATTATTTATTAATAAAGTTGATAGATTAATAAAGGAAGTTAAACTAACTTCTCAACAAATGTTAGAGAGGTTTGAAAGATTAATAAAAGAAGTTAATTTATTAATACAAAAATATGCAGAAGAACAATTTAGAAATTCTTGGTACGTAAATGTTCAAAATGGTAGTGTAGCTTTTGGTTCTGCAAAACAAAGATGGGCAATTTCATTACCATATATGCAAGAAACAGGAATAACATTCAAAGATATAATTAACATGGTATTAAACGATGAGCAAGAAGAATTAGCTAAAAAAGCACCTTTACATAGAGTTGTTCTAGATATGATAATTAAACATTTACCTAGCCCAAAAGAAGCAATAAAATATAGATTAGAAAAAATTTGGCCAGGAGATTTGAATAGTCAATATGGAAAAGATATGTTAGAAGTAAATTCTAATGGAAAACTAGCGGCTATTGTTACAAAAGTTATTCCAGATCCACATGTTGGTTTCGTAGCAACAGCAAGAATTTTTAGCGGAAAAATTTACAAAGGAAAAGATATTTACTTAGTTTCCAATCAAAAAGTTTCTAAAGTCCAACAAGTCGCAATTTATAAAGGAATTCAAAGAATTCCTGTAGATGAAGTACTAGCTGGAAATATTGTAGCGATAGTAGGAATTCCAGAAGCATTTACTGGAGAAACTATTTGTGAGCCAGATGATATTATTACTCCTTTTGTAGAAATAAAACATATTTTTGAACCTGTTGTTACAAAAGCAATTGAACCTAAAAATCCACAAGATTTAACTAAGTTAGTTGAAGCATTACAAAAAATTGCAAAAGAAGATAGCGTACTAAGAGTAAAAATTAATACAGAAACAGGAGAATACTTAGTTAGTGGTTTAGGAGAGTTACATATTGAAGCAAAGGTAGAAAGAAAATTGAAAGAACTTGGTTTTGATATAGTAGTTTCAAATCCAATCGTTGTTTATAAAGAGGTTGTTAAAGGTAAAAATTCAAATCCTATAGAAGCAAAAAGTCCAAATAAACATAATAGATTTTATATAATAGTAGAACCTTTAGAAGAAAGTGTATATCAAGCATTTATTAGTGGAGAATTACCTGAACATGCATATTTGAAAACTAAAAAAGATCCAAAATTAATCGAAAAATTGATTAAATTAGGAATGGATAGAGAAGATGCAAAAAACGTTGTTGCAATACATAATAGAAATGTATTGATTGATTTGACAAAAGGTGTACAATTTATGAATGAAGTTATTGAAATGGTAATAAGAGCTTTTGAAGAAGCTATGGAAGATGGACCACTAGCTAGAGAACCATGCATGAAATTAAAAGTTAAAATAGTTGATGCTGAATTACATGAAGATCCTGTTCATAGAGGTCCTGCACAAATAATTCCAGCATTTAAATGGGGAATAAGACAAGCTATGTTATTAGCTAATACAACTCTTTATGAACCCAAGCAAATAATTAGAATAGATGTTCCCTATGAATTAGTTGGCGATGTTATAAATGAATTACAGAAGAGAAGATCTCAAATTTTAGATATAAAAGAAGAAAGCGGTGCTGGTATAATAATCGCAAAAATACCTGTTAGTGAATCGTTTGGATTGGATGCTGCATTAAAGAGTGTGACAAGTGGAAGAGCATTTTATAGTATATTAGAAGTTACATATGAAGAATTGCCTCAAGAATTATTTGAAAAAACAGTTTTATCAATTAGAAAAAGAAAAGGTTTAAAAGAGGAAATTCCAAAGCCAGAAATCGAAGCTTAAAATTTATTTTTTTTAATTTTTTATGCGCCGGTAGTCTAGAGGTAGGACACCGGCTTGCCAAGCCGGTAGCCCGGGTTCGAATCCCGGCCGGCGCAAATCTTTTTTAAAAATTAAAAAATTTATTAATAATGGTTTGTCCAGTAATTTGTCCACCAATTATGTTGGGTGGAAGTATTCTATCTAGATATTTGGGAGTAAGTGATTTAATAGTAGGTTTATGGAGTGGAGCGTTTATTTTTATTTTATTTTTAATCTTTATTAAATGGTTAGATAATAAAAGAATAAAATTTTTATTCAGAAAACCCTTATTTTTATTTTTGTTTTTCTTTTTAAGCTATTTTCCCTTATATTATTTTAATTATATTATTTATTATCCGAAATTTTGGATTTTTGACGAATTTTTATTAGGAAGTTTTTTTGGAATGATTACTATTATTTCTTCTGAACTTTTCAATAATTATTTGCTAAGGAAAAATAATGGTAAAGTTTATTTTAAATTTCAAAAAGTTATAATTCCAATAGCCTTTTTACTAATAATAAGTTTATTAATTTATATGCCACAAAAAATATTAATATGAAAAAAAGAGAAGAACTACAAAAAAAATATAATGAAATTCTAGAAAAACTAAAAGATGAAAATGTTAAGTTAGATATTTCGAAAGATGAAGATTTATCTTTTGCAATAATGAATTTAATTTCTATAGAAGAGCATTTGTTTATGTCTGGAGTAAAAACTGGAAATAAAAAATATTTTGAAATATTAAATGAAGTAAGAGAATTAAGAAAAGAATTAATGAAAGAAATAGTTAAAAATGTTGAAGAAGGTGCCGAAGTTTGGTGTATTTCTAAACATTTGTTAGCTGCTACGATGCGATTAAATGAAGTTGCTACAAAATTATTAGGCAATAATAAAGAAAAAGCTCATGAATATTTTGGAAAAGCTTATAAAACTTATACTATGTTTTGGGCATTAAATTTGGGAATGTACAATTTAGATAAAGTAAAAGAGGAAATAGAAAAAGATAAAGAAATAAAAGAAGAAATAAAATCAAAAGAAAAATTTTTTGATAAATTTAAAAACCTAGTTAAAAAATTTGTCGATTGTTGTATAGAATAATTTTTTATTTTAATTAATAATAATTATATTTTAACTTATGCCGGGGTAGCCAAGTGGCTAAGGCGCCGACCTGCTAAGTCGGTGGGCTTGTGCCCGCGTGGGTTCAAATCCCACCCCCGGCGAAAGGTTTAAGCCCCGGTAGCTCAGCAGGTAGAGCGCCTGCCTTGTATGGCGCTACCTGCTAAAGAAAGCAGGAGGTCGAGGGTTCAAATCCCTCCCGGGGCTTTCTAGTTTTTATAAAGCCCATACATACATCTTTAATCTTTACTTTAAGATTTAGATTAAAAAAATTAAAATATTAGGCATTATTAGTTTTTTTGAACTTCTTTCCAAATCTTAATTAGTTCTTTAATTATTTGAGATTTAACTACTTTATGTTCTCTATGTTTTATATCAATTTTTAATTCTATGATTACATGCTCTTTATCCGATTGCTCTGAAAACATAACAGCAACTCTTTTAACACCTTCAATTTTTTCAATCCTTTCTTTTATTGTTTCTAAAATTTCATCTTCATTTATTTTTCTTATTGGAAATTCAAACCTAACTTTTATTAGTCTAACTTCTTCTTCTTCTAATTTTTCTATAATACCGCTTGATAAAACAACAGAATTCGGAACTTTTAATCTTACTCCACTTTCTAATCTTATTGAAGTATAAAAGATACTAATTTCTTCAACAATTCCTTTATATCCTATTGGTATTGCATCATCTGAAAAAAATTTATATGTAGCTACTGCAGCTGCATATGGAATTTGAGGTGACATTATTCTTATTTTATTTCCAACTCTTATAAAACCTGTTGAAAGAATTATTAAGCCGCTAAATAAATTTGATAAAATTGGTTGCAAAGCCAAACCAAAAACTAAACCAATTATAGTTCCGCTTGCAACTCCAAATACAGGATCTCTTATTATTAAAGTTACTAAATAAATTGCTACAAGAATAAAAAATAAAATTCTTATTAAATTTCTTAGCTTATTAACTTCACTTTTAATTTTAACTTCTCCATTTTTTATAGTTATAATATTTGGAATAGAATAAGCAATTATTATAATGAAAATTAAATTTATTATATCTAAAATGTTTGTTTTTAAATTTGGAAAAAATTCTTCTAAAACAATTTTTAAAAAATGGAAAAAAACTAAATAAGCAACTAAAAAAAGGAAAAAAAATGCAAAATATCGATAATTAATACTTATTTTATCCATAAACATTTAATATTATTTTTTATCTTAACTTAAAAATATATATCATATCCAATTATTTATGAGAACAAAACTTTTATATCAAGAAGATAGCTATATTAAAGAATTTGAAGCAAAAGTTTTAGAAATAAATAATAATGAAATAATTTTGGATCAAACCGCTTTTCATAATGGAAGTGGTGGAATACAAGCTGATAGCGGATTTATTTATTTTAATAATGAAAAATATGAAGTAACTGCTTCTAAAAAAGATAATGAAACAATTCATATTTTGAATAGAATTCCAAGTTTTAAAGTTAACGATATAATAAAAGGTGAAATTGATTGGGAAAAAAGATATAGAAAAATGAAATTACATACTTCAGCTCATATAATTTCTGCATTATTATATGAAAAATATAAAGCTTTAGTTACTGGTGGTGATATTAATTATGAATATGCAAAAGATGATTATTCAATAGAAGGAGACATGAATAAAGTTAAAAAAATTTTTGAAGAAATTATAAATGAAGCTAATGAAATAATTAAAAAAGGAATTGAAATAAAAATTTATTGGTTACCTAGAGAAGAGGCATTAAAAATTCCTGGAATTGTTAAACTAGCTAATAGAAGTTTACCAAATATTGAAAAAATAAGAATTGTTGAAATCCCAAATATAGATATACAAGCAGATGGTGGACCACATGTAAAAAATACTAAAGAAATTGGAAGAATAGAAATTCTAAAAATTGAAAATAGAGGAAAAGATAGAAAAAGATTATATTATACTGTAAAAGATTAATAAATTTCATGAAAAAATATTCTTTTATTGATAGAAAAAGAGAGAAATCTATTGAAAAAGTTATTAGAAAACTTAAAAAACTAGAGTGGAGATATAAAAATCTAACCCTTTTATTAATAAGCATAATTTTTGGAATCTTTTTGATCAAAAGCAAAGTAATTGATAATTTTGCAAAAGAAGTAGGAAATTTAAGTTATTTAGGAATTTTTATTTGTGGAATTTTTTATGCATTTAGTTTATCTGTAGCTCCATCAATTGCCATTTTTTACTCTTTTGGAAAAGTGCTAAATCCATTTATCATAGCAAGTATAGGAGCTTTAGGAAGTGTTATTGGAGATTATTTGATTTTTAGATTTGTAAAAGTTAATTTAAAAGAAGAAATAAAATTGATTTGGGAAGATATAAATAACAAATTTTATTTTAAAGATTCAATTTTCTATAGAATATTTCCATTTTCTAATTTAATTTTTTCTTTCAGATTTAAATTAATGATGAATAAAGTTTATTCATCAAAAATTTATAATTTTTTAATAAAAATTTTGGCAATAATAATTATAGCATCGCCTCTGCCAGATGAATTTGGAGTTGCTCTTCTTGGATTAACAAACCAAGAAACTAAATCTTTTATTCTTATTTCATATTTTTGTAATTTTTTTGGAATTTTGGGCATTTCTTATTTACATAAAATTTAAAAAAATTATGAGTGTTAAAGCAATATGGAAAAAAATTAAAGCAAGAAGATTAGTAAGAGAAGGTAGAGTTTTAAAAGATTTTGAAAATGAATTTAGAATTCACTTTACTGTTAAAGGAGATAAAGATATTCATTACGTTATTTATGATAAAATTAAAAATGAATTTAGTTGTGATTGTAAATGGTTTTCCCTTAAAAAACAAGAATGTAGCCATATATTAGCTTGCAAAATTTTTATGAAAAATAATTTTTACCAATAAATAAAAAATAACTAAAGTAACTTCCGCTCTAAATAATAAAGATTTAACGTATACTTTGTGAAATAATTGATAAAAATATAATTTTGATAATTTTCCTATGATAACTGGCTGTTTTTACTTCTAGTATAATTATTATTTAAATCTTTAAACTATTAGTATAAACATTTAAAAATAGGGAAAACATTAATAAAGCTAGTAATAAACTTAATAATGCAAAAATTTAGTTATATATTTCTAAGATATAAATTTTATTAAAAATTTATATTATTATAAACAAAGAATTAATAAAGGATTATTTCCTAAGGGAAAGAAAATTTAGAGGAATTAAAAGAGAGTTAGAAGTAAAGGATGTTAAAGATAAAGCAATTTCTATTTTAGGACCAAGAAGAGGTGGAAAAACATGGTATATGCTTTATCTTTTAAATAATTCTACCAGGATTCTCTTTATGTAAATTTTGAAGATTTAGCTTTTAGAAATATTAAAGTGGGAGATTTTTTCGAAATTTTAAAGATTTTTGTTGAAGTTAAGGGATTTTCTCCAAAAACTCTTCTACTTGATGAAATCCAACTTGTTGAGGATTGGGAAAGCTTAGTAAGAACTTTAATTGATAGAGATTATAGAATTTTTATTACTGGCTCTTCGTCTAAATTATTACCAAAAGAAATAGCAACCCAATTAAGAGGAAGAACAATAAGTTATCTATTATTACCATTTAGCTTTAGAGAATTTTTAATTGCCAATAAATTTGAAATTAAAGAATATTATATTTTTGAAGAAAGAGGTAAGTTATTAAGGCTTTTAGATAGGTATTTAAAAGAAGGTGGATATCCAGAAGTTGTTTTTAGTGATGAAAAAGAAAAATTGTTAAAAAGATATTTTGATGAAATATTTCTTTCTGATTTTGTTGAAAGACATAAAATTAAAAGTTTTGAGCTAGGAAGATTTTTATTTGAATTTATTTTTCAAAATTTTGGAAAAGAAATTAGTATAAATAAAATAGGAAAAAATATAAAAGAAAGGGTCAGTTTTACTAATAGGACTCTTTACGATTATATTGATAAATTACAAGATATTTTTTTGTTGAGAAATTTTCAAAAAGTGTTTATATTAGAAGGAGCTGGCCAAAAAAAGTATATATTGTTGATACAGGAATTTCAGTTTTAGTAAGGTTTTCACAAGATATAGGAAAATTAATGGAAAATTGTGTATTTTTAGAATTACTTAGAAAAACAAATATTTATCCACTAATTGAAATTTTTTACTTTAAAGATTATCAGCAAAACGAAGTAGATTTTGTAATTAAAGAAGGCTTAGAAATTAAACAGCTAATTCAAGTAACTTATGCTTCAAATAAAGATGAAATAGAAAAAAGAGAAATAAGGGCATTAATTAAAGCAAGTGAATTATTAAAATGCGAAGATTTATTAATAATTACTTGGGATTATGAAGATGAGTTAAATTTTGAAAACAAAAAAATTAAATGCATACCTTTATGGAAATGGTTAGTATTAGAAGCAAAAAGCAATTATATGTAAAATGTCATAATCACTATGACAAATTTAAATTAAAATGTCATAATAATTATTATGTTTGATGAAAAACTAGTAATAGAATTCTTTAAATCTATTAAAGAAAGGATAGAAAAAGAAAAAATTATAGAAAGAGAGTTAAAAGTAGAAAAGATAAAAAATAAAGTAATAAGCATAATTGGACCAAGAAGAGCTGGAAAATCATATTTCTTACTTAAACTATTTTCTAAGGAAAGTGAAAGTATTTATTTCGATTTTGAAAATATTGCATTCAGAAATGTTACTCCAGAAGAAATTTTAAAAATAGTGAGAATTTATGAAAATTATTTTAATGAAAAGGTTAAAAATATTTTTTTGGATGAAATTCAAGTAATTAATAGTTGGGAATCCTTAGTTCGATCACTACTTGATATGGGATATTATGTTTTTATTTCAGGTTCTTCTTCAAAACTGCTTTCTAAGGAAATTGCAACGCAACTTAGAGGAAGAAGCCTAAGCTATATTTTATTACCATTAAGCTTTAGAGAATTTTTAAAGTTTAAAGAAATACAAATAAAGCAATTTATTTCTCTAGATGAGGAAATAAAAATAAAGAAACTTTTAGAAGAATTCTTAGAATGGGGTGGATATCCAGAAGTTGTATTATTTTTTGAGAAAAAAGAAAAACTTCTTAAAGAATATTTCGATTTAATTTTCTATAGAGATTTTGTTGAAAGGTTTGGTATAAAAAGTATAAATGTGGCATCTTTAATTTTTGAATTTATTCTTCAAAATTTTTCAAAAGAGATTAGTATAAGGAAAATAGCTAACTATGTAACTTCAAACCTAAAAGTTGAAACAAAATCGACTATTTATAATTATTTCGATAAAATTTCCGATATATTTTTTTGCTTTTGTGTAGAAAAATTTAGAAAAAGTTTATATGAAAGAAAAAGCTGGCCAAACAAAATTTATATTTGTGATTTAGGTTTATCTAATTTAGTTAGATTTGAAAAAGATTTTGGAAAAAAGATGGAAAATACAGTTTACTTAGAATTACTCAGAAGCACGAACTATAGACCACTAAGCAAAATATATTATTTTAAAACTAATGAGTATGAAGTAGATTTTGTAATTAAAGAAGGGTTAAAGATTAAGCAATTAATTCAAGTAACATATGCATCTAATAAAGATGAAATAGAAAAAAGAGAAATAAGGGCATTAATTAAAGCAAGTGAATTATTAAAATGCGAAGATTTATTAATAATTACTTGGGATTATGAAGATGAGTTAAATTTTGAAAACAAAAAAATTAAATGCATACCTTTATGGAAATGGTTGTTAAAACAAGATTAAACGCTATCAAAATAAAGTTAAAACGGCATGTAAAGGAAAAAAAATTCAAAACAAATTTTATCATCAAACCCAGCATTTTGAAATTTTCAGCAAGCTTATCAGTCAATTGTCTCTTTAGCTTTGTTATTTTTAACAAGTTAACCTTCTGTTGAGATACTTTTTTCAATTGTGATGAAAATTTTCTATTGGATTAACTCAAGCACATTTAAAATCTTTAACGGCAAGTTTTGTTCTGCTTGCTAAGGCCAAAGCGTAAATTGTTAATTGATTAATTGCATTTACTTTTTCAGCATTTGGCTTATAATCTAAAATGTGAATTAAACCATTTCTTATCTGTAAAATATCTATGTGTCCAGTAATCGGTGTTCTATAATTTTCAAAAAAGTAAATTCTTTGTTTTTTAAAATATTTAATATCATCGTTTAATAAATAAACTGATATTTCGTATGTCATTGTTGTGCTATCATTTATTAGCATAAAGTTTTGAATTGCTTGATATTTTCTTTACTTGTTTTTACTAGCAATAAAGCAATTTTTGATAAATCATTATCTAAGTTTTTCATTTCTGATAAGTTTGCTTCTATTTGGCTTGCTCTTTTTTGAGTTTATGAATATTATGTTAATTTTTGAATAGTCTAAATTATTAAATTATTATATGCAATATTATCTTTCTAGATTTTTTGTAAGGATAGAAACTTTTTAGAAAAATAAAGTTAAGTTTACTTAACTTTTCCTTTTCTATACCTTTTATCTTTTTAATTATTTATTGAAGTACAATTTAGAGAACTTGTTTCGAAATAATTGTTTAACTTTAGACGTTAGATAGTAGCAATAAAATCTAATGTTTAAGTAAAGAAAATTGCTACCAATTTAGATTACATAGATTGCTTTTGAACTAAAAAATTAAAGCAGAAAATTGATGAGAGAAAGTAAAGTTTTAAAGAAAAAAGAATTTAGAATTCATTAATGTTATTTACAATAAAAAATTAAAGTTGTATTAATAAATTTAGTTGTGATTATAAATGATTTTTCTTTAAAACGAGAATGTAACTATATATTAGCTTGTAAAATATATTTAAATTTTAAAAATTTGTTTTAAAAATTTTATCAAAATTAATAAACAAAGTATTTTATTTTATTATAATCTAAACAAATTTATATTACACAATTTATACACGTATAACCAGAAACTGGTGAATTACTACATCCACCAGCACATTTTCCTGTAATACATGCATAACAAGCATATCGCAAACCTTGTTGCCCATAACAAATATCACAAGTCCAAAATACAGAGCAATCATACGTTTTACTTCCATAACTACTACCGCTCGGATAATATTCTACTAAAGTTGTACTACTAGAACAATAATCCGTATAAGTATTATAAACATTACAAGTTGAGCTTGTTCCACTACAACCTACATAATCTGTTACAGTTCCTTGAGTAAATGGAGCATCTCCTCCATCTGTATCAGTAGATGCTTTTGTTGTACAATCTTCTACTAAGGATCCTAAAGAATAAGTACAAGTACAAGAAGAAGAGACATAATAATCTTTATAAGAATATATCTTATTGTCACCACCACATACATTTGTACAAATATCATAGCTATCACAATTTACACTAGAATAAGTATATACACAAGCACCATTAGAACAATAATAATCTCTTTTTTCTGCAGTGGGATCTGAGCCACAGCCCGCATTATTTCCATAATTAAGACAAACATCATAATTATTACAATTTTCAGATTGAGTTACAGTATATCTACAAGAACCAGAAGGAGCATAACAATAATAATCTCTATATTCACGAATATCTCCTGAACAATACCAACCATCAGAGGGACATCCAGCTTGACTTCCAGTATATACTGCTTTTCCTCTTAAATAAAATTTTCCATCTGAAGAATTAAAAATAGCTAAAACAACATTATTAGAAAGATTTCTCACTACAAAACTATTTGTAGTTGGTATTGGATTTACATTTTCTACAAATCCACCATAAATTTGAGTGTGAGTTCTATTAGCTGCAAAAAGAATATGAGAAGAATTTCTTAAAATAAATGCATTTAGCCATCCAGTTTGTCTAACAGAAGATGTTATAATAAGATTAGAAGTTGTATTAATGAATAAATTTCCTTCCGAACTTATAATAATTAAGTAGCCACCATCATTATTATATACAACAAACCATGGAGGATTAAAATTAATATTACAAAATATTGGATCTAAATCTGAAAAAACAATAGTTTTTAAATCCTGAAAATAACTTAAATTACTATTTATTTTTTCATTTAAAATTTTTTTATTATCATTTTTTATTAGTAAAAAAGATTCGATAGATGTTGTAAATAAATTTAAATATACTAATGAAAAAGTCGCAAAAATAACTATTATAATAATAAATTTTTTACCTAACATTTTAACCAACCCAAATTATTACATTTCTATTTATAGCATCAAACTGGATTCTGTTTATATTGGAAGAATCCTTTATAAAATTACCTTCAATAGTTATATTTCCAGAAGTTCTTATATTTCCCATAACATGTAATTTTTCTGATGGAGAAAGAGTCCCAATACCAACATTGCCTGTTATATCTGCAAGATATAAAATACCTCCTCCTTGATCATTATATAATCCTATTCCACTCCATCCAATACCTCGTCCAAACCATCCCATATTACTACCAACTTTTACTCTAAAAATTGCATAATTCCAATCACTCTCCGTTCTTAATTCAACTCCATCAGTTTTGTAAAGATGAAGTAACGTATTAGGTGCTGTAGTTCCTATACCAACATTACCACTTTCAGTAATTATCATTCTTGTATTCCATATTCCACCATAATCATTCTGAAAAGACAAATCATAATCACCAGTAGCTAAAGCCCATCGTGCTTGAGGAACATCATTAATTATTAAATGTCTTCCCCCCTCAGCACTACCAACAACAATACCACTAACATCAGCATCATTAACAACTTTCATCAACTCTTTTGTTCCATCATAAACATGTAATTTTCCTTGTGGATTTGTTGTTCCAATACCAACATTTCCAGAAACATACAAATTATTTTGACCTCTTATATCTCCTGCTACATCTAATCTATAGCTTGGAACTATACCTCCTATTCCAACGTTACCTCCACTAGTAATAATAATTCGAGGAGCGCATATATCTCCAGGATTATTATTACACGGGTTTGAATCATAAGAGGTATTAGCTAAATACTCCCAAATTTCTAGTGCATTCTTTCTATAATTATTGTTCATATGCCATATTCTCCACCAATGTAAATTATTATCCTCATCTGTTCTTCTCATTTCATATGCATATATTCCACTATCGGGAGAAATAAGAATAATATTTCCTCTTACGTCTAGTTTTGCTGTTGGACTTGCCGTTCCAATTCCAACTCTATCATTAGCCGAATCTACATATAAAGTTCCACTATCTATGTTCATTGGACCATCAGCAATAATTTGATTAATATTAACCAAATTTCTATTACTATCAATTATTTGAGTAGCGCCAATATAATATCCACTTGCATAAACAGCTCTCCATCTATGAGTTGAATTACCTAAATCATAAGAATTATCACTAGAAGGAATTAAATTAGTTCCAACACTAGCTATATTTTGTAATACTCTTCCAGAAGTTATTATTTGATAGGTGCCAACATAATATCCTTGGCTTGAATAAATTGCTTGAGTTGCATTAATATCTCCAACTACATCTAATTTTCTAACTGGTGAAGTAGTTCCTATTCCAACATTACCCAAAAAGAAAACATTTTTATTGTGATCCCAACTATATGGAACATATCCTTCAAATATTCTACCGACAGCCGCATAACTTAATCCCATTAGCTCCCTTATCCTTATTTCTCCATCACTTGTTCTCATAAAAGTGAAAGTGACTCTAATATAAGTATCACCGCCAGTTCTACTTGTCAAGCGCCAAAGAGTTACCTCATCCCAATGTCCTATATTTCCGTTCCAATCTAATCTTGTGGTTACTCCACTTGAGAAATCTGAAGTTGTCGAAGATTCAACCTTTACTTGTTTTAGGCTGTTTATCCATCTTGCATATAATACAATGGCAGTTAGATCTCCCCCACTCCAGCCTCCTATATTAAAGTAAAATCTAATAGTCTTATCTACATTAGCTGCCAATGGAATTGCCACTTCTGTTCCCCTTAAATCTGTGATATATCCCCAAGTGTAATTTTGGGTTATGTCGTTCCACGTACCACTTCCTGGGTTATATTCTTCAACTTTATAAGGTGGATTAAAACCGAAAGCATTAGGCATAAGTCTAGCCACTCCTAATAGATTATCTGCCTGTCCCACGTAAGTATAAGGAGCCTCTGCTTTTACAATTGAAGTTATCACACTTCCTGTACTTCTTATATCTCCAACTACATCTAATTTATAGCTTGGTGAAGTTGTTCCAATTCCAACATTTGTTCCTGTATCGTAAATTATCGATTGAGCTATACCGGTTGGACTTCTTTTAATTAAATAATTAGCTGAAATAGCAGTTATATTTGAATTCCAATATGGATCAGTTTCTACTAAAGTTGGCCATGCACTTCTACAATCATTTCCTATACAAATTTGAGAAGCTCTTATTGATTGAGTTGCATTTATATTAGTTGCATTAACCCATCTCCATCTATTAGTTAAACTACCTAAATCAAAAGCATTATCACTAGAAGGAATTAAATGGGTTCCAACACTAGCTATATTTTGCAATACTCTTCCTGAAGTTATTACTATATTTCCTCCTATACTTAAATCACCTCCAATATTAATTCCACTAGTTACAAATAAGTTACCACTAACTCTAACATCACCGCTAACATCTAATTTATATTGAGGATTTATTAATCCTATACCAACTCTACCAGTAGTTCCGTTAACTATAAAATAAACAGTAGAAGTATTAGAAATATTTCTAATTATAAAATCTTTATATACTTGAGAACTAACCAAGTCTAGTTTATAAATATTAATAAAAATAAATATCAAAAACAAAACAATATAAAAATTTTTTGTTTTCATAAAATATCTTTTCTTTTTAATATTTTTTAATTTTAAACTTATATTTTATTTATTTACACTTCTATTATTATATCTCCTCCTCTAATATGCAATAAACCAGCTGGAGAATTTGTTCCAATTCCTACTTTAGCTCCATCATCGTAAATTATCGATTGAGCTATACCGGTTGGACTTCTTTTAATTAAATAATTAGCTGAAATAGCAGTTATATTTGAATTCCAATATGGATCAGTTTCTACTAAAGTTGGCCATGCACTTCTACAATCATTTCCTATACAAATTTGAGAAGCTCTTATTGATTGAGTTGCATTTATATTAGTTGCATTAACCCATCTCCATCTATTAGTTAAACTACCTAAATCAAAAGCATTATCACTAGAAGGAATTAAATGGGTTCCAACATTAGCTATATTTTGTAATACTCTTCCAGAAGTTATTATTTGAGTTGTGCCAACATAATATCCTTGGCTTGAATAAATTGCTTGAGTTGCATTAATATCTCCAACCACATCTAATTTTCTAACTGGTGAAGTAGTTCCTATACCAACTCTCCAATTCGTAGTATCCAAAAATAACTGATTACTTCCGCTTAATGTATTAGTAGATGAAAAATAAGCTATTTGTCCTGGCTGACCAGTACCATTAATAACATTTGCTGGATTTACATCAACACAAGTATAACTACCTCCACCAATCGAAGCTAATACCTGATTTGGAGGACAAGAAATTTGAGCTAATTCATTTGTTCCAACAGCTCCAGCTCTTATTTGTAAATTAAGGCTATTATAAGTTCCACTAACTGTAATGTCACTATCTGCTGAATTAGCAAAATTGGTTACGTTTGTTAATACCAAATTACCTCCAGAATAAACATTATCTCCATATATATTTATTCCATATATATCTTTCCACTTGTATTCTGGACTTCCTAAACTAAAAACTCCGGTAGCTATTGGAACGAAACTTCCATTAACGTTTAAATTTTGAACATTAACATAAGAAATATTGCCGACTATAAAAACATTTTTATTAAACCATACGTTTTCATTAAATGTTTGAGGGGCTGTCCATGTTTGAGTTCTATTTAACCAAGCTATATTACTATCTAATCTCGCAGAAGAAATTATTCCAGAAACAATTTGGCTAGCATCAATAGCAATGTTAACATTGCTTGCAGAAGTTATTCTTCCATATGCATCAACTTGAATTTGAGGTACTTGTGATGCAGATCCATAAGTTCCTGCTGTTACTCCACTTGCTTGTAGTCCAATAGTTACTGAACTTCCACTTCTACTTACAGTAATTGGTGCATTTGCACTTATCGTATCTATAACTTGATTGTTTCCTTGATAAATAATACTTGCTCTTATTGATTGAGTTGCGTTTATATTAGTTGCATTAACCCAATTAACATTTATTATATTTCTTGAACTATCAATTATTTGAGTAGCGCCAATATAATATCCACTTGCATAAACAGCTCTCCATCTATGAGTTGAATTACCTAAATCATAAGAATTATCACTAGAAGGAATTAAATTAGTTCCAACACTAGCTATATTTTGTACTACTCTTCCTGAAGTTATTACTATATTTCCTCCTATACTTAAATCACCTCCAATATTAATTCCACTAGTTACAAATAAGTTACCACTAACTCTAACATCACCGCTAACATCTAATTTATATTGAGGATTTATTAATCCTATACCAACTCTACCAGTAGTTCCGTTAACTATAAAATATACTATGTTTATATCTGTTTTATTTCTTATTATAAAATTTCCTTGAGAAAAAGATGTGTTAAAAAGTAAAGTCATTAAAAAGATTAAAAATATGTGAGATAAACCTATATTAATCTTCATAATATAATACTTTAAATTAAATATATATTTTTTATTCATAGTGCTACTAAAACATCTCCAGTATTCTCAATAGTAAAAACAGTTGATCCTATTCTAACTCTAATATTACCTATAACATCTAACGAATATTCCGGATATGTAGATATTCCAACTTTTCCAGAAGAATAAATCAAATCCGAAGAATATATATAAGTTGAATTAAGCCAAAGAACATTAAAAATACTTTTCCAAGATAAATTAAGGTCAAAATTACTATTAACATAAAATGGAGTTGATTCTAAAGTATTTTCACTAGACCAATAAGCAATTGTATTTTTTATACCATGACCACTTAAGTTTCCAAGAATATCGCTACAATTTTCTCCTACACATATTTTATTTGCTCTAATAATCCCACTAGCAGTTATATTACCAATAACTTCAAGTGTATCTTGTGGATTTTCAGTTCCAATACCTATTTTACCATTTTTTTCATAAATTATTGATTGAAAAATTCCAGATTCACCTCTTTTAATTAAATATCCTATATTTATTCTACTAATATTAAAAGACCAAAATGGATCCGATTCAACTATACTAGGCCATGAAGATTTACAATCATTACCAATACATAAAATCGATGCAACAATTCTTCCACTAACAATAATTTCTCCAACATTTGTTATATTAAATCCTCTCATATTTAAATTAACATCTATAGGACAAATTTCGGATAAAGGATGGGATTGTAATGGACAATCATAAGAGATAGCAATAAAAAAAGTTGAAATAAAAATTAAAAATACTAATAATATTCTTTCTAACATAAATAAAATTTAATTAAACAATAAATTAAATTTATTTTTAATCAATAAATTTACATCCAGTTAAATTAGAAAACCAATCAATATCTCCAACTCCAAAATAAACTTTATCATTATAAACTACTGCTGGAAATTGTGTTATTCCAGAATTTATACATGCTTGCATCATATCACCATCGCAACTAACAAAAATTAAATAAGAATATCTTCCCAATAAATTTAGTTGTCTAGAAGTTAATAATGCAGCATCAGGATAATTTTGAGAATCTAATAAACCATATATCTTTACTCCTTTATTATTTAAACATTCTACAAATTTCTTATATTTTTCTAAAGTTTTAATAGAATCTTTTAAGTATATTACACCTTCAACTAAAATATTTGAATCTTTAGATACCCACGCTTCAATATAATTAACATTATTATTTAAAATCAACTTAACTAAAACTTTATACATTTCTCCCTCCTTTTTTACACTTTCAACACTAACAATAGAATTTGGTATTAATAACTCATAAAATTTTTTAGTATTTGCCCTAATACTTTCAACCTCTAAAAAATTTCCAACTATTTGAAAAGGATATATACCTATTATAATACCTAAAATTATTAATATTATTCCCCTACTAATTGTTTTTATTCTTTCTGTGTACATGATATATTTAAGTCTTTAATCTTTATATTTACATTAGCACATTGAGTTAAAAACTCTAAACTTAAAATTTTAGAAATTCCAGAAATATTAACATAATAATTGTTAACAGTATTAGGCTTTAATGGATTATTAATATCAGCAATATTTCCATTTTCATCATAAACATCTAATGTATGCATCTTTATTCCATCAAAAACAACAACTTTCAAATTATATAAATCTATGTAACCATTGTTTTTTAAAGAAAAATTTAAAAATTCAAAAGTACAATTTAGAGTTTCTGTTAAAACTATAAATGAACCAAATTGGCAAGAAATTCGTTTTTCTTCAATCCTTTCAATTTCTTCACCAGTTCTTTGAAAAAATTGAAAATACCAAGTATAAACAAAAAATCCAATAGTAAGAGTTACTAAAACTATTATAATTGTTGCTATATAAGCAGATATTAACTTCATAATACATAAATTTTTATTTTATTAAAATCGATTTTTTCTATTACTAAGGTATATTCTCCTTTAGAAATTACAAAATTACCAATAATTTCTATATCTAAATAACTTAGAATTATTTTACCTATTTCTGAAATAGAAGAATAACAACAAAGATTATTTGGATAATAATTACATACAGCTGCATGAGAATTAAAATCTTTATAAAAAGACGCTACACAAATTTCATTATTGCTACATTTATTCTTTAAAGAACATAAAATTATTGGATATGAGCAAATTCTAAAGGAATATTTATTAAAACCTGCATGAGAGTTTTCATCTTTTAAAATTCTAAGAATTTCAGACTCTTTTTCATAACAAGTCTCAGCTTTTCTAATTTCTAAATCTTTACAACAAATTTTATAAGGATAATTTAAAGAATTGCAATCTGCTATATGAGAATTATTTAATTTATACATAGAAAAAATGCATTCCTCGCTTTCTAAACAATTATTTTCTCTAATTTCACATTTTATACTAACATTTCTAAATATTAATGCCAAATTTTTAAAAGATCTTACAATATTTTTAAGAAATTCAAAAGTTGAAACAGTTTCTAATTCATAAAATATTTTACCATCTTTAACTAATAATCTTCCTTCTGGAATATAAATCTTTATACTTGTTTTTGAACCTATATCTAAACTGTTTAAATATAAAATTGTAGCATCTAAAAATCTTAATTGTTCTATTACTTGTAAAAAAGTGCTACTTATTCTAGATTTTTCAATTAATTCTTTAAAAGTAATAGATAAAAAAAAAGATATTAAAAAAAGTGATAAAATTATATAAATAGAAAGAGATATTGTATTAGATATTAATCTCATAAAAAATTTTAACAAACATAAACTTTTATTGTTAGCTCAGCATCTTTAAGAATACATATTCTATGATTTCCACTAGATAAATAAACATTGCCAACAATATTTGCATATTCAAAATTTAAAGTTATAGAAAAAGTATTACCAATTTTTTTAATAAATAAATTTCCATCTTTTTTAGTAAAATCTTCTAAAGGAATATTATCTGATTCTAGAATATAAACGATTGAACTATTATTAACATATAAAATACCTCTATAAATTCTAATCTCTAAAACTCTCTGAGATCCTATTGCTTCGCTTAAAACTTCTTTACTTATAGCTTCAATTTTTTTCATATTAGAAATGGCTTCTTGAATTGAAATAGAATTTAAATTCCTATCTATTATAGGATTTAAAAAAAGTAAAGCTATAGAAATAGCTATAATAGAAATAAGAAAAATCAAAACTTTCGAAACAAATTCCGATAATAATTTCATAAATATAAAATTACTCTTTAGCTTTTCAAAAGCAAAGATTTAATTATTTTTATATCATCTTTATAACCCATAGAAATTAAAAATTTGCAATTTGATTCACAATTTACTATAAAAAAAGATGAATTAAAAATAGTTATATTAATTAATTGAGAATTTTCAAAACTAATATTTATATTTTTTAAAATTCTTGGCTCTAAATTAAAAGCTAAGAAATCTATATCAGAAGAAATATTTAAAAAATATTCTCTTTCAGAAAAAAGATATATTTCAAAATTAATCTTTTTTTGAGAAGAATCTAAACTAATATTTGAAAACAAAACTTCTATAATAAAATTTCTTTTTTTAGAAGTATTAATAAAAAATTCTGAAAAACTAAAAAATTCTGAAATTTTTTCATTTTCCAAAAGAAGGTTTGCTTCTGTTAGATAATTATCGATAGTTCTTAAAATTATTAAATTGCTTGGATAATTAGTTTTTTTACTTAAATATCCAAAATAAAAAAAGTTAACACTAAAAATTAATATAAATATTCCTGTTGCAATTATAAAAAATTGTGATTTAAATTTTTTTCCAAGCATATATTATTAATTCAATATTTTCATAGTTAGTAAAGTTAGATGAAAAAAAATAACTTACAGAAAAAACGTTATTTGCATTAAACTTTATATTTTTAAAGCATTCATCATAATTTTTTTCATAACAAATCAAAACTTTAAAATCATAAATTTTTGGAAGTTCATTTTTTAAAATATTTTCTATTTCAGTTGTTTTTCCTAAAAACGCATAGCTTCTTATTTCAAGATTATAAGAGTTTAAAACATTATAAATTTTAACTTTTATTATTTCATCATCTTCTAAATATAAATTGGAAGAATAAAAAAGAAAAACAAAAATAAAAGATAATAAAATAGTAAAAGAAATTGCCAATTCTAAAAATTTTTCCATTTTATTCAAAAATTCTAAAAATTATATTTAGTTTTTTTCCATTAATCGATAAAATAGGCATATTAAAAGAAAAAACATTTCCAGCTTTGTTTTTTTTACAACTCATAATTATATTTTCATTTTCAAAAACCTCTATCTCGACTTCTCCTCTATTTTTACAATATTCTTCTACAATATTTTCAAAAGTAAAAAGATCTAAACCCTTTAAAGTAATAGTGCCTATATATTTATAACTTGCATTTTTATAATTTTCTTCAAAATCATATAATATTGGATTTCCATAACTAGATGACATAAAAACATATAAAATTTCTTTGTTAGAAAAATTTTGTAAAAAAATTGATATATTAGCTCTATATAAACTATTATCGCTACAAACATCATAATCTTTTATTTTAAATGCTAATTCAGAAAAATTAGAATTATAAATTCTTATAGATGTTACATTTATTTTCTTTTCACAACTAACATTGAAATTTATATAAATAACTTGATTATCACTTTCGCTAATATTAATTTCAAAAATTTTAATAACCAAATCTTTATAAACGTTTGGATTAGAATATATTAGCCTATCAAAATATGAAAGCAAAAGTTCTTTATAAAAAATTTCTGAATTTATATATTTATATTCTTGAAATCTATAATTCAAGAAAAGAAAAGCTGTTACCAATAACATTAAAAATATTGTTGATGATATAATTATTTCTAAATAGCCCATAAAATATTAAAATGTATAGAGCAATTATTCGACTGCGGGGGGTGGGATTTGAACCCACGAAGGCACTAAGCCACTGGGACCTCAACCCAGCGCCCTTGGCCAGGCTAGGCGACCCCCGCTTATAATCTAACCTATAATTTATTTTTAGAATTCGAATTTTTTATTAATTTTGAGAATTTTTGAAATTGGCATCTGGTGATAGATTAGAAGTTGTAGTGGTAATTCTAGCTGAGTGATCCAGCCGCACGTTCCCGCACGGCTACCTTGTGACGACTTCGCCCCCCTCGCGGAGCTCCTGTTCGAGCCTTTCGGCCCTCACAGGAGCTCCACTCGGTTGGCGTGACGGGCAGTGTGAGCAAGGGGCAGGGACGTATTCGGCGAGGTTTGCTAAACCCCGCCTACTAGGGATTCCGGCTTCACGAGGGCGAGTTACAGCCCTCGATCCGAACTAAGGGCGCTTTTAGGGGATTTGCTCCCCCTTTCGGGGTGGCATCCCTTTGTAGCGCCCATTGTGTTGCGCGTGTGGCCCCGGGGATTCGGGGCATACGGACTTACCGTCGCCCGTACCTTCCTCCCGCTTATCGCGGGCAGTCCCCCATGAGTGCCTCGCAGCCGAAGCTGCGAGTAGCAACATGGGGCACGGGTCTCGCTCGTTAACCGACTTAACGGCACGCCTCACGGTACGAGCTGACGGTAGCCATGCACCACCTCTCGGCTCGTCTGGTAAGGTCTTCAGCCTGACCTTCATCCTGCCGTCTCCCCGGGTAAGATTCCCGGTGTCGAATCCAATTAAACCGCACAACCCACCCCTTGTGTGCCCCCCCGCCAATACCCTTAAGTTTCACCCTTTCGGGCGTACTCCCCAGGCGGCCCGCTTAACGGCTTCCCTTCGCCACCGGAGTGGCTCTAAGCCACTCCGACAGCTAGCGGGCAACGTTTACGGCTGGGACTACAGGGGTATCTAATCCCTTTTGCTCCCCCAGCTTTCGCCCCTCACCGTCGGGACCGTTCCAGCCGGCCGCCTTCGCCACTGGTAGTCCCCCCAGGATTAAAGGATTTCACCCCTACCCTGGGAGTACTGCCGGCCTCTCCCGGCCCCAAGGCTGGCAGTATCTCTCGCAATCCCATAGTTTACTATGGGATTTAACGAGAGACTTACCAGCCTGGCTACGGGCGCTTTAGGCCCAATAATCGCGGGGTCGACTTGGGGCGCCGGTATTACCGTGGCGGCTGCCACCGGTCTTGCCCACCCCTTATTCGCCCAGCCTTCTAACACTGGGCAAAAGCCCTGGCAGAGCCAGGGCACTCCGGGTCACCTCCTCGCGCGTTAGCGCATTGGGAAGGTTTCGCGCCTGCTGCGGCCCGTAGGCCCTGGGCTCATGTCTCAGAGCCCATCTGGGGGCTCCCGCTCTCACGGCCCCTACCCGTCTTAGGCTTGGGGGTCCGTTACACCCCCAACTACCTGATAGGACCACCTCCCATCCTACGGCGCTATTAGCAGCTTTAAGCTGCTAATAGCTTTCGGAGAGGGTCCTTCCAGAATCCCTCTCCTATGGGGTATTAGCCCCAGTTTCCCGGGATTATCCCCCACCGTAGGGTAGGTTGAGGTGGTATTACTCAGCAGTGCGCCGAGGGCTTTCCCCTCACGACTCGCATGGCTTAGCCTGACCCGGATAGCCGCCCCCTCTGGCGGGTTCAGCCAGAATTACCACTACAACTTTTTCTCTATCACCAGATGCCATTAAGGCATCTGATACTATAGGCTTGTAGGATATTGTTTCTCATCTTCATAGAGCAAATGCTCTCTCGAAACAATGACGGAACAAGCCCTATAATATATTTTAAATCACTAATATATATTTTTTCCTCAAATATACATATACTAAATAAAATCAAAAGCTTCTAATGCTATTTGAATTTCATAAGGACTAGTTTTTTCTCCAAATATTATTCCTTTAGAATTTGCAATTAAACCAACAGAAACATAAATATTTCCCATATTTACACTTCCTGCACCATATCTTTTCACTTTAAATATTTCACTAATTTCTTTTGCTTCATCCTCATTTATATTTCTATTAAATAAAATTCCCTTATTAGTTACATAAGCCATAGAACCAACCAAATTATTTTTCATTATTTTTCTAACAATAACCTCAACATTTAAAACATCTCTAATTATTTTTAAGCTTTCTTTATCAATTAATGGACTTACAATTGCAGAATAATCATTACAAAGGATTAAGTTTCCAATAGCATTATAATCGCAATCAATAATTCCAATATTTAAATCTAACGATTTAAAAAAATTAAATTCATTATCAAAAATTGTTTTTGGTAAAATTAATCCATTAGAATTTAAACACGAAAATATTCCAAGTAAATATGAATCCCAAATTTTACATTCAATAATTTCAGTTTTAAGAATTTTTTCTATTTTTTCAGTAATTTTTTTATCAATATTTTTAGGAACTAAAGTTATGTCTTCGGATGTTCTTAAAAAAATACCAATATTTGAATCGCCATTATAATTTATAAGCTCGTATTTCATGCAAGATCAACCTTTGCTATATTATCTTCTTTTTCAATTCTTAAAGTAAATTTATAAGTTAATTTTTTCGGGCTATGTCTTTGAATAAATTCGTTTAAATTTTTACCTATTTTAATTTCATCAACTTTTAAAATCCTTTTTAATTTTTCTTTTAATCTTAACATTAATAATTTTTTTCTATTCCATGTTGGTTTTTTAATCAATTCTTTTCTTAAGTTTATTCTTAATATTCTCTCTTCCATTATATTTTTTAGAAAATAAAAATTAAAAATTTATGCAAATAGATTGGAACAAATTTAAAGAATTTCTAAGTTTAAAATGCACTAATAAAACTCATATTAACAATTTAGTTAACTATGCAAAAAAATACTCATATTTACTAAATTTAAATGCTGTTGATTTTTCAATAGAATTTAAGAAAATTACTGAAAATAAAAAAACTTTAAAAAAACATATTTTACAGGCATTAGCAGCATATTCAAAATTCTTAGATGCATTAAATGATGTAGATATTTATTATAAAAAATTTAATGAACTAAGAAAAAAAGCAAACATTAGCTGGTATATACCAAAAATTCCAAAAATACTCGAAGAAAAAATTAATAAAGATGAACTGCTTGAAAAAATTAAATATTTTCCAAAAAAATTAAAAGCAACTACAATTTTACATCTATTAACAGGATTAAGAACACATGAACTAATTTATTTTATAAAAAATTTTGAAAAAATTAAAAAACAAAAAATATATGATGCCTATGTTTTCGAACTATTATTAATAAGAAAGACAAAAAAAGTTTTTATAACAATTTTAAACGAAAAAGCCATTGAATATATAAAAATTGCATATAAATCAAAACTAAGTTATTGGAAAAATTTAAAAAAATATAATATTAAACCATATGATTTTAGAAGGGCGTTCGAAAGTTTCTTTGATAATTTAAGATCGCATGAAATCGATTTGCTACAGGGAAGAGTAGGAAAAGAATTAATAATTCACTATACAAGAGATTTAGAAAATATTGTTAAAAAAGTTTCTGAAAAACAAAGAGAAATATTAGAAAAAATTATTTAGCACCTTCAGCTTCTTTTTCTATTCTTTCTTTCTCTTTTAATGCATAACTTTTCGAAATATCGTTATTAGCAGCAGCAATTATTTCTTCTGCTAAAAGTTCAGACATTTTAGTAAAACCAACTTTTCTTCTATAACAAGAATTTACAATATTTCTTAACGCTAAATCAACTCTTCTTTGCGGAGAAACTATAACAGCAGTTCTAGCAATAATTCCTCCAACTTGATAAGATATTGGCTCTTCTAATGGTGCAGCATTTTCTATAGCTCTTACCAATACTTCTATAGGATTTTTCTTAGTTTTTTTCTCAATTATTTCAAAAACTTCTTTTACTATTTTTATAATTTTTTCTGTTTTTCCTACACATCTAGCTGAAGAAACTAAATGTTTTTTACCCTTATGTCCAGGTACCATCATCTTAGTAATTAATCTTTCTACTATATTCATATTTGCTTTACCAAATCTTATTTGACTATATCTTCCATATGTTCTAGGAATAATACAAGGTTTTAGATTTATATATCTTTTTAATCCAATATCTTTTACTTCAACGTTCCAATCCCATTTACCGAATAATTTTAGTTCGCTCATCTTGCTGGCTTCTGCTTTTTACCTTTTCTTATTGCATCCAAAGATACACCATTAACTGCGATAACTTTATATCTTATTCCCCACATACTTCCAATTGGACCTTTTTGCGCTCCTCCTAATGGTTCAACAATTACTTCATCATGCTCATTAATAAAATTAATACTTCCACTTTTTGGAACAAAAGCTGTCAATTCTCTTCCATTTTTTATCAATTTAACTCTTACACATTTTATTAATCCAGAATGGGGTCTTTTTTGTTCAACAACTCTCTTTTCAATTACAATTCCTCTTGCTTGTGGTGCTCCTTCTAATGGATCCATTTTCCATAAACCTAAAACTCTAGATTTATAATCATACTTACTCCATCTAAATTTTTTTCTATTCTTTATCAATTTTCTTGCAGCAAATTCTCCTGGCATTATTAAATTATTAATAAAAATTTAAATAATTTTAATTTCGTTAATTTTATACATTCTTTCTAATAAAGTTTTATATAACTTAAGTTTTCTTTTATTTCTTCCGTAAACTATTCCTTTATATACCTTATTAATTCCTATTTCTGCTACTTTAATTCCATTATAATTTTTTATTTTTACAAAATTTACAAAAGGAATTAATTCTTTTAAAAATTCAAAAACATTTGAAGAGTATTCCAATATTTTAATATCTTTGTTTAAAATCTTTTTAAGAATACCTAATAAATGAATTAATTTTTCTCTTTGATTTTTCTCTACAACGATATACATAACATTATCAAAAATAACAACATCTTTTACATTAACATTTGATAAATTCTCAACTAAATTAATTATTCTTATTATTTCGTTATCAAAAATTCTCATTTTTTAACTACTATTACACTTATCGGAAATGGTTTTCCTAAGCTAACTCCTAGCTCGATGCTACTCATATCTACTTGAACTATTTTTTTCTTATCTTCAACAGCACTAAATATGTCGTTTTTCATATTTTCTGGAATATTTTTTGCTATTATAACTAATTTAGGATCATTTAACTTTAAATATTTTAAACACTTTCTAAATCCATAAATTGCCTTACCTTTTTTTATTTCTTCTTTTATTTCACTTATTATCTCCATATTTTATTGTTATTTCTACTCTTCCTGTTCCTACTTTTGCTATATTTCCAATCATAATATTTTCAAAAGATCCTTTTAATTCATCTTTTAAGTTTTTTACACCAGCTTCTATTAAATGTTTTGTGGTTTCTTCAAAACCAGCTCTTGCTAAAACACTAGCTTTTCTTCCTGCAACACCATATCTACCTATTGGCATTATATCGCCGCTAAAACACATTGTATCAGCAACTAAAGATAAAAATCTTACATTAACATCTAAACCTTGTTGTTGTAATGTTTTATATATTTCTAATAATAATAAATTTCTTGCAGCTTCTATTCCCAATACTTCTTTAACTTCATGCGGATTATTTGAATATGTTAGTGTTTCATCAACCCAAGGATGCTTTAATATTTCCTTTAAATTGCTTCCTTGAGTTTGTATAATCCATTTATTTCCTTCTTTGCTAACTATTGCAGCTTCTATTCCTTTAATCCCTTTAATAGTAATTTTTGAAATTCTATCTCTTAAAATTCTTAAATCTTTAAATTCATACTCTTTTTTGGGAATTAGTACTATTTTATTTTTTTGCTTTTCAATTTCACAAACCTTTGTTTTTTCTTTTAATTTTTCAAATATTTCTTCAAAATCTTCCTTATTATTAGGTATTACTTCTATTGTAAAATCACTTAAATTTATTATTAGAGAAGCTAAATCTTCTAATTTTTTTTCTATTATACTATTTGCAAGTTCATATGCTTTTTCTTCATTATTATATTCTTCTTTCAAATATATTATCATTGTTGGAGAAGAAATTTCCTTTCTTGCATCAAATAACTCTATTAATCTTGGCAAACCTAGTGTAATTTTTAAACCAACAGTACCAGCAAGATGATATACTCTCATTGTTGCTTGAGTTGCTGGTTCGCTAACACTTTGAGTTGTTAAAATTCCAATACTTTCATTTGGTTCAACTAAATTCTTTAAATATTCTTCATATACTCTTAAAATTAATTTTTCTTTTTTTTCCTCTTTTAAATTAAATTTTTTTATAGCATCATCTATTTTTTTCTTCAAATTTTCCGGTAAACTTTCATATATTTTATAAATTTCTTGCGATTTCATATACATCTAAATCTCCCCCTTCAATTTTATATGGATCTATTCCATCATCAAAAGCAATAAATTGAATTATATTATCGTTAGCATCTCTAACTGTTAAGTCATATTCCACTCTTAAATCGTTTAATGCACCTATTAATCTTCTTTCTAGATATCCGCTTTGTCTTGTTTTTACTCCTTTATCCATAAGTGCTTCTCTCTGATTCATTATATCAAAGAATGTTTCTAATGGTTTTAATCCTTCATAATATCCATTAGAAATAAATCCTTTAGCTTCTAATCTTAAATCTCCTCTTTCAAAATGAGGAAATGTTCTTTGATAATATCCTAAGCTAATTCTTTTTCCCATAATTTTGGCTTGACCTATTAATCCACTTACCTGGAATATATTTATAAAACTACCTCTCGCACCACTTGCAGCCATAACAAAAACTTCGTTATCTTTTTTAATTTCTCTTAATAATATTTCATTAATTTTTGTTATTGTTTCGTTTATTACTCCATTAATTAGTTCTTCCAATGTTTCTTCTCTGGTTCTTCCAATCAATACTTTTAACTTTCCTTCCTTAAATTCTTTTATTAAACTTTCTGTTTTTTTATTTGCTCTTTCTAAAATTTCTCTAATTTCAGCTCTAACTTTTTCAGCTAATGAATATTCAACTAAAGAAATGCTAAAGCCTCGCATGCACAAATAATTTAAACCTAATTTTGAAATTTTTTCAATAAATTGTTTTGTATATTTTGAACCAAAAAGATATAAAATTCTATTTAATAATTTTCCATTCTCTCCAACAGCTTTTTTATCAATTACTCCCTGTATTAATTTTCCATCTTTTATTATTACTTTTCCTTCTTTTTCAGCTTCTTCTTTTAATGAAGCTAAATTACTTTTAAATTCAAGAGAAATTTTAGGTAAGAAAAGACTAAATATTTCCTTTCCACTTAATTTTTCTTTTCTTGGAATTTCAACATTCAAATCAATACTTCTAATTAATTGAACAGCTTCTTTATAATCTATTAAATTTTCTCCATAAGTTAATAAAAATAGGCCAGAAATTTGATCGTGCAATAATGCAATTATAGGTCCTCCATATCTTGGACTTCTAATATGTTTTTCTACACCCATAAGTATTTCTGCTTCTGCCATTGCTTCTATAGATTGAGGAACATGTAAATTCATTTCATCACCATCAAAATCTGCATTATATGGAATTGTAGTGCATAAATTTATTCTAAATGTTTTTCCTGGAGTAATTCTAACTCTATGCGCCATCATACTCATTCTATGTAAACTTGGTTGTCTATTAAATAAAACTATATCACCATTCATCAAATGTCTTTCTACTATCCAACCAACATCTAATAATTTTGCGATTTCTTCCTTATTCTTATCAGATATTTTTATTCTAATTCCATCTGGTCTAATTACGTAATTAACTCCAGGATAGTTATTTCCATTTAGTATTAATTCTCTTAGCATTTCAATGTTTTCTTCATTAACAACAACTGGCACAGTTAACTCTTTTGCAATTTCTACTGGAACTCCAACTTCATCAATATCTATAAATGGATCAGGAGAAATTACACTTCTAGCAGAAAAATTAGTTCTCTTTCCTAATAAATTATATCTAAATCTTCCTTCTTTTGTTTCTAATCTTTGAGCTAATCCTTTTAAAACTCTTCCACTTCTATGTCTAGCAGCTGGAATTCCGCTAAGTTCATTATCAAAATAAGTTGCTACATGATATTGTAAAAATTCCCACAAATCTTCAATAACTAATTGAGGCGCACCAAGTTCTATTGCTTCTTTCAATTTTTCATTTACTCTAACTATATCACTTAATTTATGAGTCAAATCATCTTCACTTCTTTCTCCAGTTTCTAATACTATAGAAGGTCTAACTACTGGAGGAGATACTAATAATAAACTTAATACAAAGCTTGAAGGATCTACTTTAATTCCTATTTTTTTAACATCTTCTTTATCTATTTTTAATAAAAATTCTCTTATTTCTTCTGCATTTAATTTTTTATCTTCAATTTTAAATGTATACGGTCTGACAAAAGTTATTGAAGGTTGTTTTGCTTTGCAATGCGGACATGTAGATGGTAAAGATTTTAATAATTCTTTTAATTTTGGTTTTTCTTCAGTAGTCAATAATTTTCCACAAGACTTACAAAAAACTCTTAAAAGAATATAAATATATTTTATAAATAAAGGATGTAAAACTGGTTTTGCCAATTCAATGTAACCAAAATGACCAGTGCATGTAGCAAAATTTCCAAAGCATGTTCTACACCTTATTCCAGGATCAACAGTTCCCATTCTCGGATCCATTATTCCTCCTTCAATTGGAAAACCTTCTTCATCATAAACATCTATTTTAGAAATTTTTGCTACTGCATACTTTTTAATATCTTCAGCTGTAAAAACTTTAAATTCTATTGCATCAACTTTTTTTAAAACTTTATTAACTATTATTTTTGGATAGATATGCATTGAAATTAATTCTTGTAATAATAGTTTGAAAGCATATGACATTTCAACCTCATATATTTCACTATCATCCTTACAATATAAACAATATAATCTATTTTTTGAATAATCTTTCATAGCTATTAATCCACATTTTGAACAAACAGGAACTAAAACTTTATCACTATCAAATCTTTCTTTTAATGTTATAGTTGCTCCATGTGCTAATAAAACATCTTTTTCCATCTCTCCTAATCTTAATCCACCTTCTTTAGCTTTTCCTTCAGTTGGTTGTCTCGTCAATAATGTTACAGGACCTCTCGATCTTGCAAACCATTTGTTAGATACTAAATGATGTAATCTAAGATAATATATACATCCAATAAATATTTTAACCTCATATTTTTTTCCAGTTATTGGATCATACATCTCTTCTCTTCCACTTTCTTCAAACCCATATTTCTTTAATAATTCAATAACTTCTTTTTCTCTATCCCCTTCAAAAGCTGTTCCATCAAATATTTTTCCATCTAACGCAGCAATTTTGCCAAAAAGAATTTCTAATAAATGACCCAAACTCATTCTAGATGGAATGCCATGAGGATTAAAAATAATATCTGGAACTATTCCGCTACTAGTAAATGGCATATCTTCATGTCTAACCATTAATCCAACAACACCCTTTTGACCATGTCTAGAAGCAAATTTATCTCCTATTTCCGGTATTTTTTCTTCTCTTAATACAACTTTTACTAATTTATTTCCTTCTGAAGAAGATGTTATAAAAACTCTATCAACTATTCCTTGTTCACCACCTCTAACTTCTACTGAGGTTTCTCTCATATTTTCGAGAGAAATTATAAATTTATCTGCTCTACCCAAGAATCTTAATGGAGAAATTTTACCTATTAGAACATCTCCCTCCTTAACTCTTGTTTCCAAAGGAACTATTCCATCTATATCTAAATGTTTATATGCTTCTTCTCCCCTATAACCTTTAACTCCAGGTTGAGGAATTCCTATTATTTCTTCTTGTCCACTTGCAAACTTTTTTTCTTCTGCTTCATAAGTTCTAAACATATAACTTCTAAATAATCCTCTCTCTACGCTTGACTTATTTAAAACAATAGCATCTTGCATTGTATATGGATGAGAAATTACTGCAATTACAACGTTATTTCCATTTGGATGTGTATCGAATGGAAAAACTTTATAAGAAAATGTTTGAACTAATGGAACTTGAGCATATAGCATAACATGCCAAAAGGAGTAAGTTCTACTTTTATATGCTAATGTAGGTATTCCCAACGCTTGTCCATTCATTCTAGCTCCATAATTTATTCTATCTCCTCTCGTATGCTCAATAAAAGGAATTAAAGATGAATGTAATCCAAGCATTATTGCTGGATGAATTTCAAAATGAGTATATTTGTCTTTTTCCTCTTTTTTAATTTCTAAACTAATTTTCGTAATTTCTTCTTCTTCTGCATCTAATAGCTCAATTATGCCATTTTTTAACAATTCATTAAAGCTTAATTTACCTTCCTTTAATATTTCTTCAAGCTTTTCAATATTTTTTGCAACAATTAATGGTCTTCTTATTCTTCCACTATCTGTAGAAATTCTAACTTCTTTTTTATATTCTAGAATACTTACATTAACTTGATATGAAATTTCACCTTTTCTTCTTAAATCTCTAATTTTTTCTACAATTTTTTCTGGTTTTGTAGTATATCCTAAAAATTCTCCATCTAAAAACACCTTATATTTTTCAGCTTTCATAATTCAACTTTATATTCTATGTCTTCTTCAATTAATTTTTTTATTTTTTCTCTTTCTTCATCACTAACTCCAAAAGTTATTTCACTAAAAATAGCTAAATGTTTTCTCAAACCTATAGTTGGTCCTTCTGGTGTTTCTACTAGGCATAATTTTCCAAAATGTGTTGGATGCAACTCTCTAGCTTCAAAATGTTCTTGTGTAGATTTTAGTGGAGAGCTAACAACTCTTAAATGTGTTAATGTTTTATTGAAATTAGTTCTTTCTAATCTTTGAGATGTACCAGTTCTATTTCCAATCCATGTTCCTACTGCCATAACAGATTGAACAATATTAGTAACAAAATTTGCATCTATTGCAGCATGAATTGGAGGTAAACCTCCTCTTTTTGCGAGTTTTTGATAATTAAATATCATTCTATTTATTACTCCTTGCTTTCCTTTTAAAATTGTTCTAAATAAAATTTCAAATAATTCTCCAGCTAATCTTACTCTTTTATTTGCATAATGATCAATATCATCTTCTTTTTCCTTTCCTAGAGCAACCTTATACATTCTTTCGACAATTTTTGCCAAAAATATTGCTTTATTTATTCTATCTTTTTTAGTTTGACCTAAATGAAGAAGAAAGTATTTATCTATAATCATTTCAGCTCTTTCTTTCCTTAATCTTTTTTGAGGAATTTTTAAATATTCTCCAATTTTATCTAAAGCTTCTTCTTGAGTAGTTATAGGATATTCATATAAATTTATAATAAATTCTTCTTGAACGTCTTTATCTTCTGAAATTAAATTTAATAAAGTTTCATCACTTTCTATTCCTAATGCCTTAAATAGAATTACTAATGGAAAATCTCTTAAAGCAGAAAATGTAGCTAATAATATTCCGTTTTTCTTTAATTCAAAAAGATGTTTAACAATATATCCTTCTCTTTCTGAATTTACTCTACAATTTACAATTATATTATTTTGATCAACTTTTCTAACTATTGGCTTATTATTTGCAAGTTCTTCAATCAAAATTAAATTTCTTTCTACACCATTAATTATAAAATATCCCCCAGGATCATCTGGATCTTCTCTTACTTTAATCAATTCTTCTCTACTCATTCTAGATAACGGACATATAATCGATTTAACCATTACAGGTAATTGACCAAAATAAACTTCAATTGGATCACTTTTAATTCCACCTACCTCTGTAATAACTTTTAAATACATTGGAGTAGAATAAGTTAAACCTCTTATTCTTGCTTCAAATGGTAATAATGGATTATTTTCTCCTCTTACAACTCCATCAGCTTCTACAAATGTTGGATAATTATTAACTCTCGCATCTATAAAATGAATTTTTATATCTCCTAATTCCGGAATTTCTGGCTTAACTGTTCCAACACTTCTAACTAATTTTGGAAATCTTCTAGTCACAAAATCATTATATGAATCTATTTGATACTTAACTAATCCATTTTCTTCTATATACGATTTCAAAAGTAATGTAATTAATAGATTTTGGTTCATCTTTCTACAACCACTCTATAATATATTGATTTTATTCCTAATATATTTCTTTCTATTTTTATTATATCACCAACTTTTGCTCCCAAAGCTTTAACTACAGGATCATCAATAAATATTTTTGGTAGTTGAGATAATTTAACATTATATTTTTTTAGTAGTTCTTCTTTTTCATTTTCAGAAAGTATCGAATATTTTGGAGATAAAAAATGATTAAAAATTATATTTTTTTTGTTTTCCTCCATATATATTTTATATAAATATATTTATACCTTTATTTGACTATATATAATTTTTTAAGTAAAAGTTATTTTTTATGAAAGGAATTAGTCCATTAATAGCTACTGTTTTATTAGCAATTATAACTGTTGGAGCTGCTGTTTTTTTATGGCATTTTTTTAATTCCTATATTTCTTTTCAAACATCAAATATTCCAGATATTTGTATGAATACAATTGAACTAAAATGTAGTCACAATAATACTCATATAAATACTTGTGTTCTACAACACAAAGCTGGAAAAAAATCTGAGAATGTAACTATAGATTTTATTTGTTTAGATAAAGGAAAAAATCTTACAAAAATGATAAATGTTTTAGACGTTGGAAATATTATAACTGAAAATATAGAGTTCGAATGCAATAAAACACAAATAACAATAATAGTAGCTGGTATTTGCGAAGGTTTTAAAGATAAACAAATATTTTACGAATGTAGAGGAATTAAATGTTTATATTCATAAAGTCAGGATCTAAAAAATTAAATAAATTGTTTAATCTAAAAAAATAAATAGTTTGTAAAAAAACTTTATATTTTAATATTTTATCTATGAATTTACCAAAAATTATTGGCTTTAAAAAGATTTTTCTTATTTTATCTTCATACTTTTCTATCTCATTATTTTTAATTGTTTTAGCTGCAATGAATGAAGAAATTATTCCATAAGTTATTCCACCTAAACTAAATGGTTTTATTAGACCAGCAGCTTCTCCTATTATTAAACTATTTTTTAATCGTAATTTCTTTAATTCACAATATAATATAGGATGAGAATATGAATAATATATTTTTACAATTTCGAATTTTTTAATAAAATTCAAAAATTTTTGAAAATCCAACTTCTGATCAATTAATCCAATGAGTGATTTTCCGCTTAAATCTATATACCAACCAAATTTAGTTTTTGAAAATTTTCTATCGAAAAATATATTAATATCCTCAAATTTCTTTTTTGGAATAGCTAAAATCTCAAAAGAATTAAATATTTTCTTAAATTTAAACAAATTAAACTTATTTGCTAAAAAAGAAAAGGTTCCTGTAGCATCTATAATATATTCAAATTTTATTTTTCTTTTGTTTGTAATTAAAATGTTTTTGTCAAAATTAACATCTAAAACTTTTTCTTCGAATAAAAAATTAGAAAATGTTTTATCGATATTATTGAATATTTCTTTTTCTAATTGTAAATAATCTAATAAAAACATTTCTTTTTTACTCTTTACACTAAATATTTTTTTATTTTCATACCAAAAGTTTGCAACTCTATAATTTTTCAAAATTATATTTTTACTTAAAACTTTTAGTAATCTAAAAATTTTCGAAGAAACTAAACAAGTGCTTCTATGCTTAATCCCAACATCTTTTTTCACTTCTATTACTAAATTTTTTATTCCAAAAGAAGATAAAAAATAGGATAAACTTAAACCAGAAATTCCCGCACCTATAATAATTATCATTTACCAAATTTTCTTTGAATTCTACTATACCACTTAATTGCATCTAAAATATCTTTTTTAGTAATATCAGGCCAAAGTTTTTTTGTTACATAAATTTCGGCATATGTAGATTGTAAAGGTAAAAAATTTGATAATCTTGAATAGCCGCCAGTTCTTATTATTAAATCAACATCATCTTTTACAAACAAATATTTCTTTATTTCTTTCTCATCAATTTTTTCAATTTTTACTTTTCTTTTTATCATTTCTTTAACAGCTCTTAATATTTCATAAGTTCCACCATATGCAATAAGAATATTTAAAATTCTTTTGTTATATTTTGAAGTTTTTTGCATTATTTTTTTCATTAGTTTTACTAATGATTTTGGTAAGATAAAAAAATTTCCAAAAAAGTTTATTTTAACTTCATAAAGATCAATTTCCTTGAACTCTCCTTTTAACCATTTTCTAAAATATGTCTTAAAAATTTTAAATAATTCGTTTATTTCTTCTTTTTTTCTATTTTTTAAATTTTCAGTAGATAAAGTATATATGCTTAATTTTTTTATTCCTAATTCAAAGATAAATTTGCATATTTCTTCCAATTTTTTTGCGCCATACCAATGACCTATATAAGGAGCTAATCCTTTTTTTGTTGCCCATCTTCTATTACCATCTGGAATTATTCCAATGTGATTAGGAAGCAACATACTTAGGATTTAAAATTTTAAAACCAAGTTCTTTTATTTTATTTTCTATTTCAATTCTTTTTTTCTTTCCTATTTTAGAAGAAATTCTTATTGCATATAAATTCCTATCTAAATTTTTGATTTTTTCTAAATCATTTATACTTTCTATTAAAATTTCATAAAAACCTGCCCTATTTTTATACTTTAAATCTTTTGGTGCTCCATAACCGATTCTTACTACTTTTGGCTTACCTTTTTTATGAAGCCTCATCTTACTTTGTTTTCCCCTCGGCTTTCTCCACTTCCCTTTTAATCTTTTTACTGAATCTTTTAATTGTCTTTTAAATTCTGGTAATTTTCTTGGGTTCATTCTTTTATAATATTTCTTCTTTCGATCAAAAATATTCCATCTTGAAAAACTCTTCTATCCCACTTGGAAATTCTTGTCGCTTGCTCGATATTATTACATGTTTGCCCAACTTCTTCAATATTATTTCCACTAACAATTAAATAACTTTCCTTTAGTTCTACTTTAGTATTTCCAACTATATTTGCAATTCTAGGTCTTTTTTCTCCTAAAAAATTATATATAAATACTTTTTCTTCTTTAATTTCAACTTTTATTGGAAAGTGTGAATAAACTATTTTCATAACGTATTCGTATCCTTTTGTTACACCCTCAATTAAATTTTTTACATGCGCGATTATAGTATTAACCATAGCAATGTATTCTTTTTTTGTTTTCAAAGTATATGCAATAAACTTGTTGTTCTCTATTTTAAAAAATATTATTTTATTTAACGAAATATGTTTTATTTCTTTATAAGTTTTTCCAAACTTTCCTTCTACAAATATTTTATTATCTTTAATTTCTATTTTTACATCTTCTGGAATCTCAATTTCTTCCTTATATATTTTTTCTGTTTTTGTGTTAGTAAACATATGCCAATAATTTTCCGCCTATGTGTAACTCTTTTGCTTTTTTATTATCAATAACTCCTTTTGAAGTTGTTAGAATAAGTATACCAACTCCTTTTGCTGGTAAAAATCTTTTTTCATACTTTTCAATTTCATTTACCTTTACTGAAAATCTTGGAGAAATCACATTACAATCAACTATTTTGTTTTTTAATTCAACTCTTATTAATCCTTGTTTATTATCAGGAATTATTTCATATCTTCCAATATATTTATTTTCCTGCATAACTTTCAAAACATTTTCTACTAATTTACTTCTTTTTATAATTACCTCTTTTTTACCTATTCTTTCTGCATTCTTAATTTTTGATAATGCATCTGCTAGTAAATTATGTTGCATAAGAAAATATAAATAAGTTTTAAAAATATTTATGTTAATTATTTGCCCCGGTCGTCTAGCGGCCAAGGATGGCGGCCTTTCGATCAGAAAGGATTGATTAATGAAAGGAAAGCCGCAGACCCGGGTTCAAATCCCGGCCGGGGCAAAAATATTTTTTTGAAAATTTTGAGCCTAAAAAATATTTTAGAAATTCCTCTAAGAAAATTTATCTACTGGAAAAAATTTATTAAATAAATCTCGATAAAGATTAAAATTAGTTTAAGAGTTATCAAAAAACATAAACATTTATAATCTATTTAATAGAAATTTCTTTTTCTGATCTCTTTTCTATGAAATCTTCAATATTATATTTAAATTCTTTATAATCCTTAATAATTTTTTTAGTATAACAAATTTCTCTAGCTAGTAAATATAAAAATAATGCAATTGATTTTCTACTTTTATTATTTATAGGAATTATAAAATCTACTTTAGAAGGATTCGAAACAGAATTACATAAAGCAAAAATTGGAATGTTCATATCGTAAGCCTCTCTAACTGCTTGATTATCATTTATTAAATCAAAAACTAAAATTGCATCTGGTTCTTTAAAATTTTCACTCATATAATTAGTAAAAGTACCTGGTAAAAATCTTCCTAAATAAACCTTTATTCCAGTTATTTCTTCAAATTTTTTTAAAGCATAAAAATATTTTTTATTTCTATTTATTATCATAACATTCTTATTAACTAAATATTTAGCTAACATTCTTATTCTTCTATCTATTTCTCTAATATTTAAAATAACATTTCCATTAGGCAATTCTTTATAAATAAATTTCTTCATCAAATTATTTTTCCCCTTTCCTAGAGGTAAAAAATATTTCAAATAAATTTTTCTAGGAATTAATAGCTTATTCATACTAATCTAAATATTTTTCTTATTTTTTCTTTAATAGTTTCTCTAGCACATTTTGAACATAGATAACCACCAAATATTCTTTCAACCCTTTTTTTAGATAATGATAATTTTTTTAACTTATGAGCTTTAGGAACTCCATGTATTATTCCCCTACATTTTGCACATCTTACAAATCCATATACTTTTACTTCTTTTCCCATGCTTTAAAAATTAGTTTAAAAAAATATTTAAAGATTAAGCAAAAAATTATATAAATCCAAAACCAACTAATTGATATATTTAAAACTGGCATTAATATTTGAGTATTATTTAATAGAAGCAAAAGAATTATAAATATAAAAACTCCTATAGAAATATTTAAAATAATATATTTTTTCATATTCTCAAAAAGTTTGAGGTAATTTTCGAACGCCTTTTCTTTTAAGTTTTTCTTTAAATAACTTTCAATTTTTTTAGATATTTTTTGAATTTCTTTATCTCTTTCAACAAAAAAATCTATAATAGTAGAAAAAATTGAATAAAACATTGCAAATATTAAAATTACTAAAAAACTCATTCTAAAAATTTTTTAATTATAGTTGGTATATCTTCACTTCTTTCTCTTTTAAACATTAATAAATAGTTATAAGATGCAGAAACTAAAATTATTAAAGAAGTCGAAACTAAAACGCTTCCACTAATATCAGCTAAGGTAGCTATTAAGGCACCAAAAATTCCACTTAAAATTGTTAAATAAGGAATATATCTATTTAAAACATCTTTTACAATTCTTTCATCAACTCTATAACCACTAATTCCAAACCCATAATATGTTAAATTTTCTGCAATAGATTCTGGATCCATTCCTGCCGTATATGTCCAAATCCAAGAAAATACAACCAAAATAAAAGTAAAAAATAAAAAGAATATTATTAACCTTATAATTTCATTAAACAATTTTTCTCTATTTCCAAAACCAATAAATTCAAAAATTAAATTTCTAGGAGAAGATAAATAATAAGCAATTCCACTTATTGGATTATTATTAGCATCAAAACATCCAAAAATTCCGCATCTATATTCATCTATATAAGTTGAAGCAGAAGCCAAAAACATTAAATTTAAATTTGCTAACAGTGCAGAACCAAAAATAATTGGTAATACTGAAGTATAAAACAAACTAAATTCTAAAGGTCTTCCAAAACCTCTAATTTGAAAATGAAGAATGGGAATTTCTATTATAGATCTTAAAATATAAATTACAAAGAAAATTAATAAAAATGTTGAAAATAAAGAAATAAAACTTGTAACAAATATTTCAAAATTGTTTCTTTGCATTGCTACAAATAAAGAAATTACTTTTCCAATTGGATATGCATCTTTTTCTTGAAACCATAGAATATAATTACCGTTTTTTGAAATAGAAAACGGACTAAATAAACTTATAAAAAATGAAGAAATTATTCCAGCTAAAATTATTAGATTTATTCCTCCAATATCGATTTTATCTAAAGCGTCGGCTAAAAGAAAAGATATAAATCCTCCCAAAACAATTTGAAAAAAAATTAAAAACTCAAAACCTTTTTTTATAGGAAAAAAATTACCTATAGAAAATGTAAAAACAAATCCTTCTACAAATATAAAAATAATAGCCATTAATTTTTCTAATGCTCTAATTTTTTTTCTTTCTTCGGGTTCTCTTATATCCCAACTTATAATTTTTGAAGCAACTAAAATTTGAACTATAATAGAAGAAGTTAAAATTGGGGCAATACCTAAAGTTAATATACTTCCAATTCTTGCACCTGTTAATGTAGAATATAAAGCAACTAAAGGATTAGGAGCTTGATAAATTGGGAGAATTCCAATTAATGGAATATGATAAAGAAAAAAATAAACCAATAGAATAATTAACATCCATTTCAATTTTTCTTTAAAGGATAAACCTCTTTTTAATTTTTCTACAGAAGGAAAATATGAAACTATTTTTTCTATATCTATATTCATACTTTAAGTTAAAATAACTTTACCTCCCACTTTTTCTATTTTTTCAATAGCTTTTTTTGATGCACTTTTTACTTTTACAATAATTCTTTTATTAATTTCACCTTTTGAAACTAACTTTTCATAGCCAAATTTATTTAAATCTATTTCTATATTATTTTCATTTATTTCTCCATTAAAAATTAATCTATCAATTAAATTTGAAAGATTTTGTAAATTTATAATTTTTTTCTCCCTTCTTAGCGGATACTTAAAACCTTTTTGTTCAATTCTCTCATATTTTAAAAAATGCATTAATTTGTGATCAAATTTTCCAGATCTACCTCTTCCTCCCCTATTTCCTCCGCCTCTTGGATATCCATGTCTACCATGATAACTCCTTTCTCCTCTCCTCCTTTTTTTCTTAAATCTAACTACCATTTAATATTTCTTAGAAAAAATTAAATAAATTTCTTTAGAAGCTAAAATAAAAAAACCTATTAAAGATAGAATAAAAGCTTCGATTAAGAAATTTAAACCTACTAAAATTCCTATAGAAGTAGCAAACCATAAAGAAGCTGCAGTAGTTATTCCAACAACTTTTTCAGAATGTTCTTCTTTAATTATAGTTCCTGCCCCTATAAATCCCATTCCAACTAGAATATTTGCTATAATTCTTGCTGCTTCAGCATTACCAAAATATAATATAGAAAAATGTGTAAAAATAAATGCAGATAAGCCAACTAATATATGAGTTCTTATTCCAGCAGCCTTGTGTCTTACTTCTCTTTCAATTCCAACTAATCCACTAAAAATTATTATCAAAATTGTTTTAATTATAAAATCTTCCATAATTTTATGAAGAAATTCCCTATAAATACATTAAAAAGACTTGCAAAAGAATTAAAAGTTAGAAGATTATCAAAAGATGCGATCGAAGAATTACAATTTTTTATTGAAGAATATTCAAGAAACATTTTAGAATTGGCAAAAGAAATTATGATAAACTCAAAAAGAAAAACATTAAAAAAAGAAGATATAAGGATGGTTGTCAAATAAATATGAAAGTAGCAATAGTTCCTGCATTTAATGAGGAAAAAACAATAGATGAAGTTGTAAAAAGATTAAAAAAACTAAATTTTGAAGTAATAGTAGTTGATGATGGTAGTAGAGATAAAACTTATGAAATAGCAAAAAAAAGTGGAGCAATAGTTATTAAACATAAAAAAAATAAAGGAAAAGGGTTTGCCATAAGAACAGGAATCGAATATGTAATTGAAAATTTACCTAATACGAAATATATAATTTTGATAGATGCTGATTTACAACATTTACCAGAAGAAGCTCCAAGATTAATTAAAAAATTAGAAGAAGGATACGATTTAGTTAAGGGATATAGAAGTTGGAAAGATGTCCCTTTTAGACATAAGCTTGGAAATTATTTTTGGAGTTTTTTATTTTTCTTATTTTTTGGTAAATATATTAGAGATTTAGGTAATGGGTATATAGCAATGAAATTTGAAGCAGCAAAAATTCTTAAGAAAGTTTTAGGTGGTGGATATATTATTGAAGCAAAGATTCTAAAAGAATGTATAAAAAATAATTTAAAATTGGGTTTTGTACCTGTAACAGTTAAATATCATAGAAAGAGTAGAATATTAAGAGGTATAAAAGTAGTTTTTGGTGTTGCTTTCTGGATTATTAAAGAAGGTTTAAAATATAGACTTTTCAATAAATAGTAACAAAATCTTATTTTACTATTTTTATGAGCGAAATTAAAGAAATTTTAAATGAAATAGATAAAAATTTTGGAAAGATAACTTTTAAAGAATTTTTAGATCTTATAACTAATATTAAAAAACAGAATATTGTTGAAAAAATCAAAAATAATAAATTGTTCGTTATAGGTGATTTACATGGAGATTATGATTCTTTAATGAATTTATTAAAATTTGTTGAAGATGAAACAATAATTTTTTTAGGAGATTATGGAGATAGAGGAAATTATCAAGTTGATGTTTATTATACAATATTAAAGTTAAAATATGAATTTAAAGATAAAATTATTCTTTTAAGAGGAAATCACGAATTTTTCGAAAAATATATAGTTTCTCCTCATGATTTACCAAGACAGTTATTAGCAAGATTTGGAAATAAAGCATTAGAAATATATCAAGAAATTAAAAATTTTTGGAATAAATTAAGTTTAGCAGCTTATAATGAACATTTCTTTTTTGTGCATGGCGGAATTCCAATTGAAAGAATAAAAATTGAAGATATTGGGAAACAATCGATTTCCGTTTGGAATCAATTATTATGGAATGATCCGTATGAAATAGAAGGTTTTTTACCCTCTTATAGAGGAATTGGTTATTTATTCGGTTACAATATAACAAATAGATTCTTAGAAGATAATAAGCTAAAATTAGTAATAAGAAGTCATGAACCATGTAATGGAATAAAATATAACCATAATAATAAAGTCATCACAGTTTTTTCTATGAAAGGGTATTATGGAAACGAAAAAGCAAGTGCTTTAAAAATTGATAATGATAAAATAAAAATTATTTCAATATGACATTATATTTTGTTGGATTGGGCATTGCAAACATAAAAGATATAAGCGTAAGAGGTTTAGAAATAATAAAAAATTCAGATATAATTTTTTTAGAAAATTATACCAATTTGTTTGAAAGTTCTATAGAAGAAATAGAAAAATTTATAAGGAAAAAAATTTTTGTTTTAAATAGATATGAGTTAGAAGAAAATTATAAAAAAATTTTAGAAATTGCAAAAGAAAAAAATGTTTGTATATTAACTTTTGGCGAACCATTTTTCGCAACTACGCATATTTTTTTAAAAAATGAGGCAATAAAAAATAATATAAAAGTTGAAATAATTCATTCTTCTTGCTCTTTTTGTTCAATCTTTTCATTTGGAATAAGTTGTTATAAAATTGGTAAAATAATAACTATACCTCTTAAATCGAAAATTTCAGAACTTCCAAAAAGCATTTATAATTATATAAAAATCAATAAAGAAAACAAATTACATACGATTTGTCTATTGGATATTGATATAGAAAGAAATGAATTTTTGAAGCCTAAAGACGCTTTAAACTTTTTAATTGAATTAGAACATGAATTTAAAGAAAATATAATAAATGAAGAAGATTTAGTTTTAGTAGCAAGTAAAATTGGTTTTAAAGATGAAAAAATTTATTTTGGAAAAATTAAAAAAATAAAAGAATTAGAAATAGAAATACCTTCTATAATAGTTTTACTATCTCAATTATCTAGTATTGAAAAAGAAAGTTTAGAACTTATATCGGAAAAATATTTTTAACTAGTTTTTGTTGGTCGTAAAGAAAAATATATTACTATTGAAAATATTATAAGAAATATTATTAAACCTAAAGTCGAATAAAATTCTTCGGAAGCTATTTGAGGAAATGCAAAATTTAAATTTTTAAAAATTAGTAAACCAATAATAATAAAAATTATAAGAGTAATAAAAAACATTACTAAAAAAGTTTTTTTATTAATTGTTGCTCCTAGTTCGCTTATTGAAGGTTTAAAAATAAACGGAATAAAAGAAATTACAATTATTGCAACAATTACAAATGTTATATAAATTAAGAAACCAGAAAGATAAGAAGTAATATCAATCCCAGCAATTATAGGAGCTGCAGAAACTAAAAAAGCTGCAGAAATTGCAATAGTAGCATTTACGGCAATATTTTCTCTCGGATCTCCAAATATTTTACTTTTTCTTAATAATCCATAAAAAACTGCAGATGTTAAAATAAATGGAATAATAAATTTAAAAAAACCTAAATTCTGAAGAGTTAAAATTAATTCAGTAATAGGATCGCTCATTCTCTACCAATCAACCTTCCAGCAGCAACTAATATCACTGCAAATATAACTAACAAAACTAAAAGAGCTAGAGTAAATGTAAATTCAGTTGGTACAGCTTTTCCTTCAAATTTTTCATAAGCAACAGAAGGTCCTCCCAATGTTGAAATTAGAAAAGATAACATTCCACTAGTAACAAAAATTACTATTGCTAATACTATCATAGCTACTACCATACTTCTGCTTCTTTGAAATCTCTCTAATACTTTTGAAAAATCCGAATAAAATATAGAAGAAGTTACCAAACCTATTAAAAGAATTAAAGTTAGAAAAAACATTTGAACAAAAAAAGTTGAAAGAAATATTGAAATATTAATTCCAGATATTATTGGAAAAATTAATACTAATAAAAAAACTGAAAAAGAAATTATTCCAGCTATCGCTTTTGACTCAACAATTTTTGATCGAGTTAGAAAAACATAAACTAAAGTCATAAATAATAGCGAGGGAACAATAAAAGTTATTATTCCAGTATCTATTAAAGTATTTCTTATTATTTCTTCTAAAGTATTCATTATGATTTAAGTTTTTGAATTATTTCACTTAATAATCTTACGCTTTCTATTAAAGATGGTAAAAGTTCTTTTAAAGTTTTATTTAAAGTTTCAACCTTTATTGATAAATCATTTATATTATCTCTATTTAATCTTATTTCATTTAAAATCTTATTTAAATCTTCTTTCGTACCTTTTGATACAGATTCGATTTCATCTTTTAAACTTAAAACCCTTTCTTCGAACTCTTTAAACTTTAAATTTATTTCCATCAATCTTTTATTTATTTCTTGAGTTTTTGATCTCAATAAGTAATCTATATATTCTTGTAAACTTATATAATCTATCTGAGATTCTTCAAAACTTTCTTTAACTTCTTTTTGTATACTTGTAGGTTGAGCTGGCTTAACTTCAACTATTTGAGTTTGTAAAGAAGTTGATTGAGAAGTTTGAAGTTGAGGTTGAAGAATTTGAGATTGAGAAGATAAATTTTGAGAAATTAAATTTTGTTGCGATGAAGTTTGAGGAGATTGAAATAATTGAGAAGATTTTATTTCGATAGAAGCTTGCATAAGTGCTTTATCAATTTCTTCTGGCGAATATCCCTCCTTTCTTAAAATATCAATAATTTCTATTTCGCTAAACCCTTTATTTAAAAAATTTTTGACTTTTTCTGTTGGAATTTCTCCCTTACCTTCTTTTTTTTCTTTTTTACTACCAAATAAAATCATAATAAATTATTCTTTTTTAATATTTATTAATTCGTTTATAATTCTCTTAACTTCTTCTTTCGTTACAAAAGTTGATTTAAGCGGATTAAAAAGATTAAATAATTCTTTTATTTCTTTAACTTCAACTAAATCTGCTTTTTTCTTCAATTCTAATTTTATTTTTTCTATTTCTAAATTTAAAGAATCTATCAAATTTTTAAGAGATAAACTCTCTTTTTTTAGTTTATCTATTTCTTCTATAACCGTTTTTCTATATTTTTCAAAATTTTCATTCAAAGTTTTTAACTCCAATTCTAATTTAATAATTCTTTGTTCTAAAAATTTTAAATATAAATTCATGTCGTTAAGAATATTTATAATTTTTTGATCCTGAGAACTTATTTTTTCTACCATAATTGTTTATCATTAAAAATATATATTTATGGAAATTAACATAAGAGAAAACAAACTATATATAGACTTAAGAGCTGGTTGGAATGATTTAATAACAATTGAAGATGGAAAAGAAACAATGAAATTAGTTATAGAAAATCTAATTGCAAACAAAAATATTATAGAAATTTTAATCGTTGGAGAAAGAGAATTAGAATATGATTATGAACAAACAAAGATATTGAAAGAAATTGCCAATTGTTACGAAAATATACATTCAAAAAAATTATTAACAGCATTTCCAGAAGAAATTAAATTTTTCGAAAAACTTTCGAATTATTTTAATCTTCTTAATGAAATAGTAGAAAACATAAAATCAGATTGTATTGAAAGTTATAAAAAACTTATTTCATTAAAAAATAGATTGGAGTTTATTTCAATAAAAAATAAAGATTATATTTTGAAGAGTTTTGTTGAAAATCATATAAATCCTATATTAGAAGAATTAGAAAAGCTTTATATAATAAAAAAATTGAGAGAAAAAGAAATAGAAGAAAATTATTTATATAGACCTGGAGATAGAAGAATTTATAGAGAGATTTTTTCCCCAATAATAAGACCAATCTTCATGGAAACAAAATTTTATTTAACATTACCAAAAAATTCAATAAAAGTTGAAGAATATGAATTTAAAAATATAAAAGTTGAAATTTATAAAGTTCCGAACAAAGTTAGATATGTATATGTTTTATATGCACCAGAATTTTTATTAACAAGCGATGAAATAAAGGTTTTAGAAAAAGTTAGAGAATATTTAGCAGAACATAGACCAAGTGAAACTGAACTAAAAGATTTTCAAAAGACAAGAGAAGCATTTTATAATTTAGAATTAGACTTAATTAAAAGAGTTTCACAAGAATTAAACATACCGATTCCAGAAAAAAGAATGAAAGAATTGGCAGATATTCTAGTTAGATATACTGTAGGCTTTGGAATTTTAGAAAGAATTCTTGCAGATGAAAATGTTACAGATATTTATGTTAATGCACCAATAGGAATGCTTCCAATTTTTGTTCAACACGCAAATTACGAGGAATGTGAAACAAATATAGTAATTTCTCCTATAGAAGCTGAAAATTGGGCAACTAAGTTTAGATTATATTCTGGAAGACCATTAGATGAAGCAAATCCAGTTTTAGATACTGAATTATCAATACCAGAGGGAAAAGCTAGAGTAGCAATTACTACAAGAAGTTTAAATCCAGAAGGTTTATCATTTGCCTTTAGAAGACATAGAGATAAACCATGGACTTTACCATTATTAATAAAAAAGAAAGCAATTAATCCTTTGTTTGCTGGATTAATGAATTTTATAGTTGCTGGTGGAAGAAGTTTTTTAGTTGCTGGTGGAAGAGGTTCAGGAAAAACTAGTTTATTAGGAGCAATAATGTTAGAAATTCCCAGAAAATATAGAATAATTGTTATCGAAGATACTTTAGAATTGCCTGTACCACAAATGAGAGAATTAGGATTTAATATCGAAAGATTAAAATCTAGAAGTGTAATAACAAAAGTAGAAAGCGAATTACCTGCTGAAGAAGCTTTAAGAACTGCATTAAGATTGGGAGATAGTGCATTAATAATTGGAGAAATTAGATCTACAGAAGCATTAACGCTTTTTGAAGCAATGAGAGTTGGTGCATTGGCACATAGTGTTGCTGGAACAATTCATGGAGAATCTGCATATGGAGTTTTCGATAGAGTTGTTAATGATCTTAAAGTTCCTAAAACAAGTTTTAAAGCGGTAGATTTAATAATAATTTCTGCAAATTTAAAATCTGCAGATGGATTAAGAAGATATAAAAGAGTTGTTGAAGTTGTCGAAGTTAAAAAACATTGGGAAGAAGATCCATTAGCTGAAAATGCATTTGCTCCATTAATGATTTATAATGCAAAAGAAGATACCTTATTACCAACTCAAACACTAATTAATGGAGAAAGTTTTGTTATAAGAGAAATTTCAAAAAGAATTCCAGAATTTTATGGAAATTGGGATTTAGTATGGAATAATATTTTACTTAGAGCAAAAATAAAACAAAGATTAGTTGAACTAAGCGAAGAACTTAAAAGACCAGAACTTTTAGAGGCTGAGTTTGTTGTATGGAGTAATGAATTGTTTAATCTAATCTCTGAAGAAGTAAAAAACGAGATTGGAAAATTAGATTCTAATGAAATTTATAAAAGATGGGAAGAAAGAATTATGGAAAGAATTTATTAACCTGTTTTAGAAGCTGAACCTGTTTTAGAAGTTAATTCCTCTATCAGACTTGTTGCTGCCTTCTTAGCATCTTCTAAATTAGATTTCTTTCTAATTTCATCGATTTTACTAAAATCTACATCATGTCCAGTCTTTTCAATAAATTGATATACAGCTCTTATTATTTCATCTACGTCACTAGCTCTATTAATTCTGTCTATTGCTAATCTTGCTGCATTATGTACTTTTCTTAAGTATTCATCCCTAGCTCTTTTTCCAATATATTCAAAGCGCTTTTCCTCTACGAATCCTAAACCCCTGAAAAACACACCAGCCAAAAACATAGCTACAAAAATTGCTATTGAAAATGCACCCATTACACTAAACCAAAGTGCTACTAATAAAATAAAAGTACCCATTGGAAGTGTCATAAAAGCTATAATAAACGCAATCAATCCTTCTAGGTTTCTACCTAAACCTTCAAAAATTTTAATCTGTTTTAAAAATGCCCATGTAATTGCATATATTGAAACAAAAGGTAATAAAAAGAAATATATGAACGCAGGCATATAACAAGAAACACTTTCACTAATATTTAAAGAAAGAAATGCTTTACATACTCCTTCTGGTAATTTATATTGTTTAAATCCTTTAAACTCTTCTCTGCTAAATATTTCGTCTGGATTATCTGGAAATATGTGTATAATTCCAAACTTTTGTAATATAGGTAATACAAAAATTATAATTATAATTGCTGAATAAATAATAATAGGCCAAGGTATTCCTACTTTTCCAAATTTTAAAAAACCACCCAAATAAAGTAAAATTAAAATAACAAATATAATTGGTAATATAGCAATTATAATTTCTGTAATTTCTGTAATGTTTATACCTTCTTTTTTTTCCTCTGCAAAAATTAACGACAAAGAAAAAATTAAAAATAACATTAAACCTATTAATTTAATTTTTGCAGTTCTATTGACATCCATAAACTAATAATTATTTATTAAAAAAAATATATATCTTTTTTAGAGCTAAGTATAACTTACAGATACAAACCCTGCATCAATTAAAAAATTTGCAATTTCTTTTTCCAACTCAACAATACTTCCCTTCTCGTAAGGCCCATACCAATTTCCATCAGGTCCAATAAACTTTGGTATTTCAATGAGAACTTTAACTTTTATCCTATCTTTTTCTTTTCTTTCAATTTTCTGCTCATCATCTTCTATTTTCTTTTCATTTTTATTTTCTATTAAATTCAAATTTTTATTTGATTCATTTGTTTTTGTTATTTCTTTTGACTCAAACAAATTTTTCTTTAAATCTTTTACTAAATCTATAATTTTGAAAAAAAGCTCTTCTTCTTTTGGTAACATATTAGAAGGTAAACTTCCGCTTTTTAAAAATATAAAAACTGCATCAATTATTTTTTTCAATCTTAATAAAATTATTTCATCTACCATTCTTTTAGCATTTTTTAATTCGTATTTAACTTTTTCATCTTGAGTATTTTTAAATATTTCTTCTTTTGTTTTTAAATAGCTGTCTACTTTTTTGAAAAAATCGTTTGGTAATTTCGATAATTTATTTTCACTTTTTTCAGCAGTGTAAGCTTCTCTAATATATTCAAAAGTTATTACTTCTTCTATTTCTTCCATAAAATAATGCATAAATAAGTTAATTTTATCTATTCTATTTCTTCAATAACTTCTACTTTTTCTAACTTAGCTTTTCCACCAGTTGGTTTCGCAATAATTTGACCACAATTTAAACATTTAACAATTGTACTAGCTTTTTCGAATATAATTTGCTCGTTTCTACATTTTAAACAAATTACTCTTAAAAATTTACTAGCCATTTAACTTTTAAATTCTATTTTTTTAATTCTAAAACCTTTTCCATGGGAATGTTTCTTTCCACACTCTTTACATTTAAATTTTAAATCAACTTTTTTAACGCTCTTTTCTCTTCCCTTTGGATTTTCTTTAGGAAAACTTCCATATCCTTTCATTTTTCTTAAAAATCTTCGTTGTCCGTGTGATAAAGTTCTTCTCGGCCTTTTTTTCGAAATTTCAACAGTATGTAAAGTATGTTTTTTACAATACTTACAATATATTCTAACTTCTTTTGGAAACTTCATTAAATAATGTTTATAGGATAAAAATTTAAATTTATAATGGTTAGAAATGAATATAACTTAGTAAGGCATGAATTAATTGGTTTAAAAGTAAAAATTTTAGATTCTAAAAATAAAAGTTTAAAAAAAATAAAAGGAATTGTTGTAGATGAGACATACAATACAATTATAATTGAAAAGAAAAATAAAAAAAGAAAAGTTGTTCCAAAGAAATCAACAATTTTTCTTTTTGAATTAGATAATAATAAAAAAGTGAAAGTTTTGGGAGATATATTAATTGGTAGACCAGAAGATAGAATAAAAAAGAAATTTCCCAAATGGAAACTATCAGAATTAAAAAGTTAAAAATTGATAATAAAAAATAGATATTTTTATGTTAATATATGAAAATACATGCCCAAATTGTAGCGGAAAAATTTCATATGAAAGAATAGTATATAGTTTACCCTGTGAAAAATGCTTACCAATTATTCCAGAAGAAATTAAAAAATTGAAGCCAGGAAGTATTAAATTTTATAAAGAAATAATTAAACTACTTAGAAAAAATTACACATTAAAAAATTATAATAAATATTATAAACTTATTAAAAAAGTAAATGATTTTTTAAAATTTTTTAAAAAAGCTATAAATTCTTCTGCTTGGAGTGCTCAAAAAATGTGGGCAATAAGAGTTTTTAAAAATCAATCTTTTGCAATAATGGCTCCTACAGGAACAGGAAAAACAACATTTTTAATAATTTTATCTTTATATTTAGCTACAAAATTTAAGAAAAGAATTTATTTCTTACTTCCAACTAGTTTATTAGTCTCTCAAGTTTTTGAAAAATTCAAAAAATTTAAAGATACTTTAAATCTTCAAACAAATATTATAGCTCTTCATTCGCTCCTAAAGAAAAAAGAAAAAGAAGAAAATTTAGAAAAGCTAAAAAATAGAGATTTTCAAATTCTTATAACTACTAATATGTTTTTAGCTAAAAAATTTGAATTAATAAAAGATATTTCTTTTGATGTAATTCTTGTTGATGATGTTGATTCATTTTTAAAAGCTTCTAAAAATATAAATAAGGTTTTAAATCTTTTAGGATTTAGTGATGAAATAATAGAAAAAGCAATGGAAAATGTAGAATTGAGAAGAAGTTTAATTTTTGCATCTGAAGAAGAAAGAAAAAATATAGAAGAAAAGATAGAAGAAAATAAAAAAATTATCAAAAATTCCTTACCAATAAATAAAATTTTAATTGTAAGTGGAGCTTCTGTAAGAGCAAAAACAAAAAGAGTAATGTTATTTAACGAATTATTAAACTTTCAAATTGGAACAAGAATAGAAGGAATAAGGAATGTAGAAGATGTTTATGAATTCGAAAAAAACATTGAAGAAAAAGTTTATGAATATGTTAAAAAATTCGGTAATGGAGGCTTAATTTTTGTTCCTATGGATAAAGGAATTGAATATGCAAAAAAATTAGAAGAGTTTTTAAATTCGAAAGGAATAAACGCAAAAACTCTAGAAAAAACAAAATTATCAATAATTAATGATTTTATTTCTGGAAATATACAAGTATTGATTGGAATTGCTTCTTATAGAAGTCCCTTAGCTAGAGGAATAGATTTGCCAGAAGTGATAAGATATGCAATTTTTGCTGGAGTACCAAAATTTAAAATTAGAATTGATCTCTCTGAATTTAGACCTGGAAAAATAATAATGCTACTATTACACTTAAGGGAATATTTAGAAAAAGAAGAGGAAAAAGATAAGCTAGATTTAATTATAAACAAATTAAGAAAGATAGGAAGTTTAAGTGAAGAGAATGCAAAAATTGTAATAGAAGCTATTAATCAAAACAAAAAATTAGAAGGATTTTTAGAATATTGTAGACAAGTTTTAAAAGAAAGTTATGAGTTTATAAAAGATTTATTAAAAAATAAGAATTTTATAGAAAAATTAAAAAATAGTAAGAAGCTTGTTTTTGAAGAAAATAAAGAAGAGTTTTATTTTGTAATTGCTGATGTTCAAGCATATATTCAAGCAAGTGGAAGAACAAGCAGATTATATGCGGGAGGAATTTCAAAAGGTTTAAGCTTAGTTTTAATCGATGAAGAAAAAGCATTCAATAGTTTAAAAGAGAAAATTAAATGGTTTGACGAAAAAGCAGAATTTAAAAATATAAAGGATGTTAATTTAGAAAAAATTTTAAATGAAATTAATAAAGATAGAGAATTAATAAGAAAAATAAAAGAAGGGAAATTAGAAATAAAAAAGCTAAAAGAATTATTAAAAATAGGTTTATTAATTGTTGAAAGTCCTACAAAAGCAAAAACAATTGCAAAGTTCTTTGGAACGCCAGCAATTAGAGATATAGATGGTATAAGAATTTATGAAGTTTCAACTGGCGATTATATATTGCTAATAACAGCTAGTATAGGACATGTTTTCGATTTAGTAACAAAAGAGGGATTTCACGGAGTTTTAGTCAAAGATAATAACTTTATTCCAATATACGGAACTATAAAGATTTGTCCAAAATGTAATTCTCAATATACAGATAATATTTCTTTTTGTCCAAAAGATAATGAAAAGCTATTAGATAAGATTAATATTTTAAATGTTCTAAGAGATTTAAGTTTAGAAGTAGATGAAATACTAATAGCAACTGATCCAGATGCAGAAGGAGAAAAAATAGGATTTGATATAGCAAATTTCTTAAGATTTTTTAATAAAAAAATTAAAAGATTAGAATTTCATGAAATAACATATAGAGCTATTAGAAATGCAATAAATAATCCTAGAGAAATAAATTTAAACTTAGTTAAATCTCAAATTGTTAGAAGAATTGAAGACAGATGGTTTGGTTTTGAATTAAGCCAAAAAGTTCAAGAAAAGTTTAATAGAAAAACATTATCTGCAGGTAGGGTTCAAACCCCAGTACTAGGTTGGATAATTCAAAGAACAGAAGAAAGTAAAAATAGTATAAAAGACTATTTAAGAATAAAATTCGATAATATTAAAATTATTTTTGAATTTGAAAAATTAAAGAAAGAAGAGAAAGAGAAATTTTTTGAAAAAATTGTAAATTATCCATATGTTGAAGTTAAAGTTGTTGAAGTTAGAGAAGAAATTTTAAATCCATTGCCACCATACACTACCGATACTTTATTAAAAGACGCTTCAAATATTTTAAAATTTGATTCAAATAAAACAATGAAAATTGCTCAAGAATTGTTTGAAAGTGGTTTAATAACTTATCATAGAACAGATTCTACTACAGTTTCTTCATTTGGAATAAATATAGCCAAAGAATATATTATTCAAAACTTTGAAGAAAAAATTTTTTATCCGAGAAGTTGGGAGAAAGAAGGTGCTCATGAATGTATAAGACCTACAAAACCTATAGATTCTGAGAGATTAATTGAATTGCTTAGATTAAAACTATTACAATTACCAGTTAAAATTACTAAAGATCATTTATTACTCTATGACTTAATTTTTAAAAGATTTATTGCTAGCCAAATGAAACCTGCAAAAGTTGAAAAAACAAAATTTAAATTTAAATTATTAGATTTAGAAAAAGAAGAAGAATTTATTACAAAAATTATTGAAGAAGGATTTACAAAAATAATAAAGATAAAAAAAATTGAATTAAAAGAAGGAAAATATGAAATAAAATCTTTTGATCCTGAAAAAGATTATTTCAGAAAACCTTCTATTTCTCTTTTTTCTCAAGGAGATATAATTTCTTTGATGAAAGAAAGAGGAATAGGAAGGCCTTCAACTTATGCAACAATTATTTCAAAAATTTTAGAAAGAAAGTATGCTATTTCTAGAAAAAATAAACTTATTGCTACAAAAAGAGGAAAAGAAGTTTATCAATATTTAAAAGCTAAGTTTGAAAAATACATTAGCGAAGAATTAACTAGAGATTTAGAAAGAAAAATGGATTTAATTGAAGAAAATAAAATTGATTATCTAGAAATTTTAAAAGAAATTTACAGAGAAAGTATGGAAATTAAGAATATTTTTTAATTAACTTTATCTTTTTAATTTTTTCTCAACTTCATAAACTAATTTTTTAGTTTTTATTACTACATCTGGGTTTACACTAATTGAGTCAATTCCAGCTTTAACTAGAAATTCAGTAAATTCCGGATATACACTTGGAGCTTGTCCACAAATACTTACAGTTACTTTATTTTTATGTGCTTCTTTTATTAAATATTCAATAGCTCTTAAAACAGCTTCATTTCTTTCATCAAAATATCCTAATCTTGCTAATAACGCAGAATCTCTATCAACTCCTAAAATTAGTTGAGTTAAATCATTAGATCCAATAGAGAAACCATCAACATATTTTGAAAACTTATCAACTAAAAATACATTACTTGGAACCTCAGCCATCATCCAAACTTTAAAATCTTCACTTCTTTTTAATCCTTCTTCTTCCATTATCTTTAATACTTTTTCTAATTCTTCAACAGTTCGTACAAATGGTATCATAACCCAAACATTTTTAAGCTTATATTCATCTCTAACCTTTTTTATAGCTCTACATTCTAATCTAAATGCATTCTCAAATTCCTTACTTATATATCTAGATGCCCCTCTCCAACCAAGCATTGGATTATTTTCTTTTGGCTCGTATTTTTCTCCACCAATTAATGCTGCATATTCGTTTGTTTTAAAATCACTAAATCTTACGACAACAAATCTAGGATATATTTCTTTTGCAACTAAAGCAATTCCTTCTGCTAACTTGTTTATATATTCATCTTCTTTTCTCTGCTCAATTAAATAGTTTGGATGATATTTTATATAACTTCCAATTATAAATTCTATTCTCATTAAACCTATTCCTTCAAATGGTAAATTTCTATACTTTTTAATTGCTTCTGGAACTCCTAAATTCATCAATATCTTTGCTTTAGTTTTTAATTTTTTAACTTCTTCAACTTCAACCTCTTCGCTCTTAATATATTTTAATAATTCCTCAACTTTTCCATCATATACATAACCCCTATATGCATCTACAGTAACAATTTGATTTTCAACTAAAACTTTTGTTGCTTCCTTTGTTCCAACTATACAAGGAATTCCCATTTCTCTACTTACTATTGCAGCATGTGAATTAGATACTAATATTGGAACAAAATTTTCAGATAAAATTATATAATTTTTTTCTAATTCATTACTTCCATAGACTTCAAAATTATAAACATAATCATATTTTTCTTTCGAAATAAAATTAATTGGAAATCTTAAGATTTTCCTTCTTTTTAATTTATCCTTTTTCAGTATTAATTTGCCATTGATCATATCTGGTAAAACTCCGATTTTAATTAAAGCAAGAGATATTGCTTTGATTAAATTTTCTTCCCATATTTCAATAGAATTATTTACACTTAACAAACCTTTTAGAAAATATTTTGTAGATTCCTTATCCAAATTTAAAACAAATATTTCTAAATTATTTAATATCTTAATTAAAAATGTATTTTCAAATTCTAATAATTCAGATTTTAATATTTGAATTTGATAAGAATTATCTCTATTTATATTTTCAATAATTTCTGATAATTTTTTTGTAGCAATTAGACTACCTATTAAATATGCCAATTTTTTAGAGTTTATACTTATTAATTTTTCTGGTATATCAACTATGGAAATTAATGGAATGTTTCTCTTATATAAAATTTCAATAGGAACTTTCTTAATTTGACTATCTTCAAAAATTATTGCTTTATGATCTTTAGTTAAATAGATAGCATCAAAAAAATCTCTTATAAAAATTTTATAAATATAGTCTTTTCTTCTTCCTGCAGCTATAATTCTTTTCCAAACTAATTTTTTTTCTAAATTCATTGATAAAAGATAAACAACTTTATCCTCAGCAACTAACTTATAAACTTTTTCTGCTTCCAAAATACCATAATTTGTTATTAATTTTGTATTAGGAGCTAAGCAAGTCATTCCACCTTCATCTGTAATTATCGCAGCTGCTTTTTTCATAGCAGGAACCATATCTGGTTCGGTCATAGTAGTTACCAAAATATCTCCCTCTTCTATTTTATTAATTTCTGAAGCATCCTTTAAAATTTTTACTCTTCCTATTGCAATTCCACCACTAGCAGCTAAACCCTTTAATATCGGTTTTATTTTTATATTAATTTCATCTAATTTTTTTTCAAAAAATGCAGTTACAGGTCTTGATTGAACTATATAAATTTTTTCGTTTTCAACTACATATTCAACATCTTGTGGAAAATTATAATGTTTTTCAATTTTTAATAAAATTTTCCACAATTCTCTTAAAATTTTATCATTTAAGCATGGAATCTCACTTAATTCTTTAGGAACTTCTACTTCTTCTAATCCAAAATCTCCGCTTGCTATTTTCATTTTTGTTTTTTTAGATATATGTTTTTCTAAAATTTTTCCTGTTCTTTTATCTATAACAAAAGTATCTGGAGTAACATATCCACTAACAACAGCTTCTCCCTGACCATAATGAGCTTCAATAACTATTTTATTTTTATCTCCACTCGCTGGATGTATTGTAAAGGCTACACCAGCAACATATTTACCTTTTAAATACTCTTCTTTAGAAATTTTTCCAAGTTGTTTTTGAATTACTACAGCAATATCAACTTTTAAATGATCGAATCCTTTTTTTGTTCTATAGAATGTTGCTCTAGCAGTAAATAACGAAGCCCAACACTTTTTAACCGCATTTAAAACATTTTCTACTCCCTTTACATTTAAAATTGTTTCTTGCTGACCAGCAAAACTTGCCTCTTTTATATCTTCTGCAGTAGCACTGCTTCTAGCGACAACATAAATTTCTTTACCACCTTCAATTTCACTTAGTTTTTTATAAGCCTCAATAATTTCTTTTTCTACATCTTTTGGCATTGGCGCACTTTTTATTAATTCTCGAATTTTTTCAGTATTTTTTTCTAGTTGCTCTGTATTATCAACATCTGTTTGATCTAAAATTTCTTTAATTTTTTTATCTATTCTATTTCTAACTATATGCTCCCTATATGCATTTCCTAAAACAACAAAACCATTAGGAACTGGTATTCCAGAATTTATTAATTCGCCGAGATTTGCACCTTTTCCACCAGCAATATTTACATCGTTTTTACTTAATTCTTTTAAAAATTTTATGTATTTCATATAAATATAAATAGCATTAAAGATTTATATTAATTTCTTTCATTAATGTTAAACATTACTATTCGTTTCAAATATATTTCGAAAAGAAATTTAAATGCTTTATGAAGAAAAGAATTGCAGTAATAGATAGAGAACTATGTAGATTTGATAAATGTAATCTAGTTTGTATATCTAAATGCCCAATAACTACAAATAATAAAAAAGCTGTCTATTTCAACGAAGAAAAAAATATAGTCGCTATAGATGAAGATCTTTGTATTGGTTGTGGTATATGTATTAAAGTTTGTCCATTTGATGCAATAAGAATTGTAAATTTTCCAAAACCATTAGATCAAAAACCAATACATAGATTTGGGATAAATGGTTTTGAATTATACAATTTACCTTTTCCGATAGAAAATAAAATAGTTGGTATAATTGGTCCAAATGGTATTGGAAAAACATCTTCGTTAAAAATATTAATAGGAGAAATTAAACCGAATTTTGGTGAAATTGATAAAGAATATGAAATTTCAGATTTAATAAAAATTTTTAGAGGTAAAGAAATTCAAAATTATTTAGAAAAATTAAAAGAAAATAAAGTGAGGCTTTCTTATAAGCCACAAAGAGTTGATTTAATTCCAAAACTTCTAAAAGGAAAAGTTAAAGATATTATCGATAGTTTAAAAGAAGATAAAGAAAAGATATTTCTTATTTTAAACGAATTTGGAATTTCTATCTTAGAAAAAAATATTGAAAATCTTAGTGGCGGAGAATTGCAAGCATTAGCAATTTCTATTTCGTTAGCAAAAAATGCAGATTTTTATTATTTTGATGAACCAACAACTTTTCTAGATATATCTCAAAGATTTAATTTAATTAATATTTTTAGGAAACATTTAAAAGACAAATCATCAATAATTGTTGATCATGACATAGCATTTTTAGATGCATTATGCGATTATATTCATATATTTTATGGAATGCCATCTGTATATGGAATTGTAAGTAACTTATTATCAGCTAGAGTCGGTATTAATAATTTTTTTGAAGGTTATATAAAAGAAGAAAACATTAAGTTTAGAGATTTCGAAATTAAGTTTGAAAAAGCTCAACAAATTCAACCAAAAAACGAAATTCTAATAAAAATTGAAAGTTTTGAAAAAAAATTAGATTCATTTAAATTATTTGTTGAAAGTTTTGAAATAAGAAAAAAGGAAATAATTGGTGTAATCGGAGCTAATGCTCTTGGAAAAACTACTTTTGCAAAAATTTTAGCTAAAGAAATTGAAAGTAACTTAAATTTAAGCATTTCTATTTCTTATAAACCTCAATTTATTAATATAGATTTTGATGGAACTGTTGAAGAATATTTAAATTCAATTAAAAAAATTGGTGAAAATGAAATAAAAGAAATAATATTTCCCCTAAACTTACAGAGAATTTTGCTGAAAAATGTAAAAAATTTGAGTGGTGGTGAAATGCAAAGGGTTGCAATAGCTGCCTGTTTATTAAAAGATTCCGATTTATATATTTTAGATGAACCGTCTGCTTTTTTAGATATCGAAGAAAGAATATCTTTAATAAAAAATTTAAAAAATTTTATTGAAAATAGAGAAAAAAGTTTTTTAGTTATTGATCATGACTTAACTTTTATTTCTTACATTTCGCATAGAATATTGCTATTTAAAGGTAATCCAGGAACATTTGGTAAAGCTAAAATCTATGAATTAAAAGATGGGATAAATGAATTTTTAAAAGAATTTCAAATTACATTTAGAAAAGATAAAGAAACAAATAGACCAAGAATTAATAAATTCGATTCAAAAATAGATAGAGAACAAAAAGAAAAAGGAATTTATTTTGATGTTTAATTATGGTAAGATTAGATAAGATAAAAAGATTGAAAGAAAATCTTGCAATAAAAAGATTTTTCATAACTCTAATTTTAACTATTTCAATTTCTCTTTTTTATTTTAATTTATATAAATTTTTAGAAACTCCAAAATTAACTCTTATTAGGAAGTTTGAAATATCTAATGCCTTTATTTGGATAAGAAAAGATATAGAAAGTAGTTTTTATATTATTGAAAGAACTTATGAATATAAAATAAATTATCCGTATCTAATTAAAAGAAGTTTTTACTGTTACGATTTACCAAAGAACGCTACTTTTTATTTAAAAACTGGAGAAATAATAGAAGTAAATTATATTGAAGATAAAGTATGTATTTCTTCAGAAATTAGAGAATTCATAATAAAAGAAGTAGAGAAAAGAGATGTAGGAAATTTTGTTAAATTAATTGCTTTTGAAAATTCATATAAAATTTTAATAAAAAACTTTTTTGATTTTCCATTAAATTTAGATATTAGAATAGATGTGAAATCTCTAATTAATAAAGAAGGGAATATCTATAGAGATGGAATTTTAATCTCATCAAATACTTCTTATTTCTTTGATTCAAAAGTGATTTTACCTTATGGAAATTTGGAATATGAAATTAGAAGAAATTAAAAAATTAGTTTTAGAACTTAAAAAAGAAGCTAAAAAATTCTATGAAAGAAGAATTTTAGCAATTTTTTGCGATAAAGATTTAGATTTTCTAAAAGAAATTTTTAAAATTATTGAAAGTAAGAATTCGATTTTTGTAAGTAATGAAAAATCTAAGTTTGAAAACTTAAATCTAAATTTTTATTTTCTTGAGTTTAAAGATAGCAGAAAAATTTTAGGTCAAACCTTTGATAATGCTATTATAGATTTTAGAGAAAATATTCATCCAGACGATATTGGAAGAATTGTAGATAGTATAAAAGGTGGAGGAATAATAATTTTTATTTTTAGAAAATTGAACGAATTTCTAGACTATCAATATAAATTTAAAAAGTTGCTAGTATATTCTGATCAAATGCCAAGAAATGTTTTTGAAACTAGATTTTTAAAAAAATTATTTGAAGGAAAACCAATTTCAATAGTAACTATTGAAAATGAAAACATCGAAATTAAAAAGATTGGAAAAGTAGAAAAAGAAAAAATGGAAAAAGAAAAGATAGTTTTTCCGAAATCAAAAATACCAAAAATAATTTTTAAGATTTGTAAAACTCAAGATCAAGTAAATGTAATTAATTTATTAGATATTTTTTTTGAAAGTGATAAAAAAGTTTTTATATTAAAAGCAAATAGAGGTAGAGGTAAATCATCTAGCTTAGGACTTTTTTTAGCAAATTTAATTTATAAATTTGAAAAAAGAAAATTCAAAATAAAAATTTGCATAAGCTCCTTAGAAAAAGAAAACGTAAATACATTATATAGATTTTTAGAGATTGGATTGAATAAGCTAAAAATTAAGTACAAAAAAGAAAATTATAAAATTATAACAAATTATTGCTATATAGAATATAGTGAACCAATAAAAATTTTAGAAAATAAATATGACTTAGTAATTATTGACGAAGCAGCAGCAATATCGGCAAATATATTAATTAGAGTAGCAAAAAATTTTGAAAAATGCATATTTTCGTCTACAATTCATGGTTATGAAGGTTCTGGCAGAAGTTTTGAAATAAAATTTAAGGAATTCTTAAAAGAAGAAAATATCGAATTTATAGAATATGAAATGAAAGAACCCATAAGATATTCAATTGATGATGAAGTAGAAAAATGGATATTTGATTTTCTTTTATTAGATAGCGAACCTTGTGAATTAGATAAAGAAGATATAATGAAAATATCTAAAGAAGAATATGAATATTCAAAAATAGATATAGAAAAATTGTTTGAAGATGAAGAATTATTAAGAAATTTTTTTGGTATCTATGTTATTGCACACTATAGAAATAGACCAAGAGATTTAGGAATATTAGCAGATGCTCCGCACCATTTTGCCAGATTTGTTAATGTAAAAAATACAAAAAAAATTATAAATTCATTGCATCTTAGTTTTGAAGGTAATTTAAATGACGATTTAATAAATTATATTTTATCAAAAGGTGCTAAAGAGATTTTTGGAAACATTATTCCAGGAATATTATTAAGACATTATAGAGAAAAAGAAATTGCTAAATTGAAAGGAATTAGAATAGTAAGGATAGCTACTCATCCTAAATTATTTAGTTTGGGTATTGGAAGTTATGCAATAAAAAAAATTGAAGAAGAATTCAAAGATAAAGTTGATTATATTGGCACTGTTTTTGGTATTTCACCAAAGCTTGCAAAATTTTGGATAAAAAACGGTTTTGTTCCTTTACATATTTCTTCTAAGAGAAATGAAACAAGTGGAGAATATAGCACTATATGGATTAAGCCATTAAATGATAAAGCTAAAGAAATAGTGGAAAAAATTTATTTTGAATTTAAACAAAGATTAATTGCTAGTTTATCTGATGCGTATTATGATATAGAATTAGAAAGTGCATATATACTACTAAGCAAACCTATCAATTCTTACTATTTTCCCTTGTTAACTAAAAATCAAATAGAAAGAATAGAGGCATTTTCACAAGATTTATTGCCATATGAAAGTGTTACAGATGTTGTAAAAGAAGTTGCAAAATTTTATTTTCTAACTAATTATCAAAATCTACTTAATGAATTTGAACAGAAAGTTTTAATTGGAAAATTGTTTCTAGGAAAAGGTTGGAAAAAGTTAAGTTTAGATTTGAATAAAAAGAATGTTACAGAAGATTTTAGAAATATAATAAAAAAACTTTGGAATAATTTTAAGCCATTAATCGAAGTTTAAATAAAAATAAATAAATATATAAATATTAAGGAACTAAAAACTGAGAATGAATATAAATTTATATCTTTAATAAATTATGCCGGTATGGAAAATTGTAGTAAGTGATCCAGAAACAAGAAAAGCATATCAAATAGAAATAGATCAATCCCTAGCTCCGCAACTAATTGGAAAAAAAATTGGAGATAAAATAGATGGAAATATTATCGGATTAAGTGGATACGAACTTCAAATAACAGGAGGTACTGATAAAGATGGATTTCCAATGCATCCAAATGTTGAAGGTTCTGTAAAGAAAAAAGTTTTATTATCTTCTCCACCCTGTTTTCATCCAAGAAAGAAAGGAGAGAGAAAGAAAAAAACAGTTAGAGGAAACACAATTAGTAGCGATATTGTTCAAATTAATATGAAAATTATTAAAAAGGGAGAAAAACCATTAGAAGAATTTGAAGTAATTAAACAATTTTTGCAGAAAAAGTCGCAACAATGAAAGAAGAATTACCTATAATTAACATAGGTTTAGTTGGTCATGTTGCGCATGGCAAAACAATATTAACTAAAGCATTAACAGGTAAATTAACTTTACAACATAGCGAAGAATTGAAAAGAGGTATAACTCTTAAGTTAGGATATGCTGATGCAAAATTTTATAAATGTAAAGATTGTGAATTTTACTTTTCTGACATTAATAATTTAAAAGCTTGTCCAAAATGTTTTTCAAAAAATGTTGAATTTTTAAGAGCAATTAGCTTTATAGATGCTCCTGGACATGAAACGTTAATGAGCTTGGTTTTAACAGCAAGCAGCTTAATGGATGGAGGAATTTTAGTAATTGCTTCGAATGAAAAATGTCCACAACCTCAAACAGAAGAACATCTAAAAGCTTTAGAAATAGCAGGAATTAAAAATATAGTAATAGCTCAAACAAAAATTGATTTAGTAAGAGATAAACAAAAACTTTTAGAACATTATTCTCAAATAAAAAATTTTTTAAAAAATACACCCTACGAAAACTCTCCAATAATTCCTATTTCTGCTCAATTTAATATTAATATTGAATATTTAATAGAAGCAATAGAAAAATTTATTCCAACACCACAAAGAAATGAAAAAGAAAAGCCTATAATGTATGCAATAAGAAGTTTTGATATAAACTTGCCAGGAACAAAAATAAAAGAACTAAAAGGAGCTGTTTTTGGGGGTAGCGTAATAAAAGGAAAATTTAGAGAAAATGATGAAATCGAAATAAAACCAGCTGCCTATCATAATGGAAAATTTATCGACTTAACAGCAAAAATTATTGAAATTAGAAAAAGTGGAGTAAGAGTTGAAGAAGCAACTCCAGGAGGATTAATAGGAATTCAAACAAATCTAGATGCAAGTATTGCAAAAAATGATTCATTAGCTGGAAGAATAATTAGTTTAGTTAATGAACTTCCAAAAGAAGTTAATTCTATATCATTTGAAATTAAATACTTACAAAGATATATGTTAGATGAAAAAGAAATAAAAATAAAAGAAAATGATATGATTTTAATAAATATAGGACCACAAAGAACTGTTGGAATAGTAAAAAGTATAAAGGAAAATTATTTAGATGTTTTATTAAGATTTCCAATTGTAATTCAAAAAAACGATAGAATTTTAATCTCTAAACAAATTAAAGGAAGTTGGAGATTAATAGGTTATTCAAACTATAATTAAAAATATAAATTTTATTGTTGTAGATAATTATATGCCAGAGTTATTACCAGAGTATTTAGGTTACGATAGAACAATAGCAGTTTTTAGTCCAGATGGAAGATTATTCCAAGTAGAATATGCAAAAGAAGCTGGTAAAAGAGGTCCTACAGCAATTTCTTTTAAATATAATAAAGGTGTTATAATCGCAGCAGCGAAATTTGTTGACGAACTCCAAATTAGCGAAAGTGTTGAAAAAATATTTAAAATAGATGATCATATTGGAATGGTTTCTAGCGGATTAATAGCAGATGCAAGATTTTTAGCAAAAATAGCAAGATATAGAGCACAATCTTATACATTAACTTATGATGAAAAAATAGATGTTGGAGAGTTAGCAAGATTTATAGGTGATGAAATGCAACAATTTACAATGTATGGCGGTTTAAGACCTTTTGGTGTTTGGTTAATAATTAGTGGTGTTGATGTTAAAGGTGCTCATGTTTTTGAAATAGAACCTAGTGGAGCAATTTTTGAATGGAAAGCTGTTGCTATTGGAAGACAATCAGAAGCTGCTATGAAAATATTAAAACAAAAATGGAAAGAAAATATGAATAGAGAAGATTCTATAGAGCTAGCAAAAGAAATATTAAAAAAAGTTGAAAAAGATGCTACAATAGAAATTGTTTACATTGAAAAAGAAACTCCATTTTCAAAAGTAATAGAAGAATGAGTATATCCATAGAAAAATCTGTAATAGCTTCTTATAGATTTAAAAATATAAAATTTGAAATATTGGTTGATCCCTTTAAAGCATTTGAATATAAACAAGGTAAGAAACATAAGATAGAAGAAATTCTAGCTGTTAATGACATATTTAAAGATGCTAGAAAAGCTGAAAGAGCTTCAATTAACGAATTAAAAGAAGCTTTTAATACTACAGATATTTATAAAATAGCAGAAATTATTTTAACAAAAGGAGAAATTCAAATTCCAACAGAATTAAAAAGAAAGTTAATAGAGGAAAAAAGAAATCAAATAATAAATTTAATTTCTAAAAGATTTATAAATCCTCAAAATAATTTACCACACCCACCTCAAAGAATAGCATTAGCCTTAGAGCAAGCAAAAGTTAGTATAGATCCATTTATAGATGCTGAAATACAATTAGAAAATATCATAAAAGAACTTAAAAAAATTATTCCACTAAAATTAGAATATATTATAATGGAAGTAAAAATTCCATTAAATATTGGAAGCAAAATAATAAACGAAATTAAAAGATTAAAAATTAATATTTTAGAAGAAAAATGGTTAGAAAACTATTTATTTTTAAAAGTTAAAATTATTAGTGCCTCAAAGGATGAAATATTAAATTTACTATATAAACATTCAAAAGATATTGAAATTAAAGAAATAGGAAAAGAAAATGGCTGAGCTATATGGTAAAATAGTATTGCCAGGAGAAGAAGTTGAAAAGAATGAATTTAGCTATAAACTTAACAATAAATTTATTTCAAAAAAAGTTTCTTTAATTTCAAAGGATGAAGAAAAAACTAAAGTAATTTCTTTATCTTCCACTTATTATCCAGAAGTTGGAGATAAAGTTATAGGAATAGTAAAAGAAGTAGAAGCTGCTGGTTGGTTTGTTGACATTAACTCTATTAATTATGCTTTTTTACCTATTGCAGAAGCTGTAAAAGAATTTATAGATATTTATCGAACAGATTTGAGCAAAATTATTAATATTAACGAAATTATATATGCAAAAGTTATAAACGTAATAAATTATAAAATAATACAAATTTCGCTAAAAGATGATAATCTTAGAAAATTAAATGGTGGAGGAATAATAAGTGTAAATCCAGCAAAAGTTGCGAGAATTATTGGAAAAAACATGAGTATGATAAAATTAATTTCAGAAAAAACAAATTGTGAAATAATTGTAGGAAAAAATGGATACATATGGATAAAATCAAAAAAAGCTGAAAATATGATAAAAGCTATTAATGCAATAAAATTTATCGAAAGAAATTCGCACTTTAAAGGATTAACAGAAATGGTAATGAAATATTTAGAGGAAAAATGAAAAAAGAAAATATAAAACTACTTGAAAATGGAAAAAGAAGTGATGGAAGAAATTTAGATGAAATTAGAAATATAAATATCGAGCTAGGAATAATTCCTATAGCAAATGGAAGTGCAAAATTTTCTTTTGGAAATACAATTGCTATTGCAGCAGTATATGGGGCAAGAAGTTTACAACCAAAATTTTTACAAGAAGAAGAAAAAGCTATAGTAAGAGTTAGATATAATATGGCACCTTTTAGCACAGATACAAGAAAGAATCCTGGTACTGATAGAAGAAGTATTGAATTATCTAAAGTTTTAAGAGATGCAATAGAAAACTCTATATTTTTAGAAGAATATCCAAGAGCTACTATAGATTGTTATGCAGAAATAATTTCTAGCGACGGTTCAACTAGAGTTACATCGTTAAATGCAATTAGTTTAGCATTAGCATTAGCTGGAATTTCTATGAAAGATTTAATAGTAGGACTTACTGCTGGAAAAATAGAAGATAAAATTGTAGTTGATTTAAACCAATTAGAAGATAATTATGGAAATGCTGATATATCTTTTGGTTATTTATTTGCTACAGATGAAATTGTTCTTCTACAAATGGATGGAGAACTAAAAAAAGAAGAATTTCTATATGCACTTAGTTTGCTTAAGGAAAAAGCTAAAGTTGTTTATGAAAAACAAAAAGAAGCATTAAGGAATTATTTGGAAAAACATGATTGATGAAAGAATAGTTTTACAAGTATTAAAAGAAGGAAAAAGATTAGACAATAGAAGTTTTTTAGAATATAGAAAAATTGAAATAGAAAAAAATATTATACCTAAGGCTGAAGGTAGTGCAAGCGTAAAACTTGGAAATACACATGTAATAGCTGGAGTAAAAATAGAATTAGCACAACCTTTTCCAGATACTCCAAACGAAGGAATTCTAGTAGTAAATGTAGAGTTTCCTCCAATTGCACATCCAACATTTGAACCAGGTCCACCAAATGAGTATGCAATAGAATTGGCTAGATTAGTAGATAGAATAATTAGAGAATCAAAAATGATTGAATTAGAAAAACTGTTTATAGAAGATGGAAAAGTTTATGGAGTCTTTGTTGATATACATGTAATTTCTAACGATGGAAACTTATTAGATGCAAGTGCATTAGCAAGTATTGCTGCTTTACATTCTACTAAAATTCCAAAATATGAAAACAATAGTTTAATAAGAAATGAATTTATAGGTAATTTACCTGTAAGATATAAGCCAACATATGTAACAATAGGAAAAATTAATGATTCTTATATATTAGATTTAACTTATGATGAAGAGCAAGTTATAAATGATTTAATAGCTTTTGGAATAAGAGATGATGAAAAAATTGTTGCTGTTCAAAAATTGAAAGGAAAGTTTAAATTTAATGAAATGGAAAAGTTATTAGATTTAGCCATAGATAAATCTAAAGAAATAAGAAAATATTTATAAATTTAAATTTTTTACTCTTTATTTTAAAATATAAATCATGGAAATAAGAGAAATTACTGAAGTTAAAGAATTAAGAGAATTTGAAAGAATAGCAGCACATAGCCATATAAAAGGTTTGGGTTTAAAAGGACTAAAGGCAGAATTTATTGCAGATGGATTTGTAGGACAAGAAGAAGCTAGAGAAGCTGCTGGTATAATTGTTAGGTTAATTAAAGAAGGTAAGTTTGCTGGCAAAGGAATTTTAATTGCAGGTCCTCCAGGAAGCGGAAAAACTGCATTAGCTATTGGAATTGCTAAAGAACTTGGTAAAGATGTTCCCTTTGTTCATTTAGCGGCTAGCGAAATATATAGTGCAGAGGTTAAAAAAACCGAATTTTTAACACAAACATTAAGAAAAGCAATTGGAGTAAGAATAAGAGAAGTAAGAAAAGTTTATGAAGGAGAAGTTACTGAGCTTGATATTAAACATAAACCGCATCCTTATAATCCATATTATCAAATTCCCTATTCAGCAACTATTAAATTAGAAACTAGTGAAGATTCCAAAAAATTAAGTGTAGATCAAACATTTGCAATTCAATTAGTTCAACAAGGAGTTGAAATTGGAGATATTATTGCTATAGATGTAGATGGTGGTAGAATTGTAAAATATGGAAAAAGTGAAAGAGTTATTAAAAAGAGTGAAGAAGAATTAACCGCAGAAAAACCTATACCATTACCAAAAGGAAAAGTTTTAAAAGAAAAAGAATTTGTATATGTAGTTACATTACATCAATTAGACCTAGCTAGAGCAAAATCTTCTATAGATATAGCTAGTATATTTTTTGGCGCAGAAAGAAAAGAAATAGATAGTGAAATAAGAAAAGAAGTTGATGAAATAGTTAAAGAATTAATAAAAGAAGGAAAAGCAGAATTAGTTCCTGGAGTAGTTTTTATTGATGAATGTAGCTTATTAGATATAGAAACTTTTGCATTTTTAAACAGAGCAATGGAACAAGAATTAAGCCCAATATTTATTTTTGCAACAAACAGAGGAATTGCGCCAATAAGAGGTACCGATTATAAATCTCCACACGCAATGCCAATAGATTTACTAGATAGACTATTAATTATAAATACAAGACCATATACAGAAAAAGAAATTAGAGAAATTATTAAAATAAAGGCTAAAAACGATAAAATTGAATTAAGTGATGAAGCTCTAGAATATTTAACTCAATTAGGTATAAAAAATAGCTTAAGATATGCTATGCAATTATTACATCCAGCAAACATAGTTGCAAAAGAAGAGAACTCAAAGATAATAGATAAAAACCATGTAGAAAGAGTCGAAAAATTATTTGTAGATGCAAAAAAAAGTGTTGAATATGTAAAACAGTTTGAAAAACAATTTTTAGAATATTAAGTTAGTTTCATTTTACAATTTTAGATTTTTGATAAAAACAAATTATAAACAAATTATGAGCCCCCGTAGCTCAGCCTGGATAGAGCACTGGGCTTCGGACCCAGTGGTCGCGGGTTCAAATCCCGTCGGGGGCAAAAATTTACTTTTAATAATTTAATAAAATAAATAAGTTTATAAAACCTTGTCCATGTTAAAATCTGGTATCATTCATTCTTTAATTTTATTGTATTTTAGAAACTTTTATTATTGCTTTCTCTAACTCAATCCTAACTAATAGCTATTTTTAAATCTCCTATTTTAGTATAATTTTAGCTAATTTACTCTAATTAACTATGTGTATATGATGAAGTCTTTTTGATCCTACATTAGTGAGGTATATAAAGAATTTCAAATAGATTAAAAGCGAAAATAAGAGAATTTAGACTGGAAGATTATAAGGATTGAATAAAGGTGCAGAAATTAATAAACTCAGTAATCTTTCAAAGTTTTTAAATCGATTTTTCATATCTTCCAACTGATTTTTTATAATTCTTTCCATTGTAAAAATCCATGTTTTTTAATTGTTAACAACAGTTTATGTATTCCATATATAGAGCGTAGAAGAACTAGAAGCATTCTTCAAGAGCAGTTTAACCTCTGTTATATGTCCATATGAAGTATTGAACTTCGATTCTATTTCGTTTTATATTTGCAGTGAAACTTCTAAAAAGTTTTGCAATAATAAAGTAATTTACAAAATTATTGTAAAGAAGTAAGAAAAAATGAAACAAAAAATAAAAGAAGAAAAAATAATAAAATAAAATTTTAAAGCACTTAAAATTCTCTATGAATTTAAATCAAAAAATTAAAAAACAAAACTAAAAATAATTCAGTCTTTTAAAGTGATATTGAAAATTAATATATGGAGTAATAGATAGTAGTATATAAGCGCACACCAAATATATTTAACACCAATATATATTATATATTGATAATAATATGAAAGAAGAAGATAAAAAAGAGAATAGAATAATTGGCAAGCATGTTTATGGTAATTTTTATTATATAGATCTAGAAGTTGCATCAAACGAAGAGATTCTTAAAAATATAGTAATAGAAGCAGTAAAATTATCTGGAGCAAATTTATATGAAATAAAATCCTGGAGTTTTGGAGGAGAAAAGGGTGGAGTATCTGTCATTGCATTAATAACAGAAAGTCATGTTGCAATTCATACATGGATTGAATATAATTATGCTACAGTTGATATTTATACATGTGGAGAACATACTGATCCATGGAAAGCATTTGAATATATTAAAAATGCATTAAAACCAAAATATTATACGGTAAATTATGCAGATAGAAGCAGTCTAATTCTTTAATTTTTAAACTTTGATATAATTATATTGGAAAGCCAAACGCAGATGCAATTGTTCTATCTATATCTATTTTCGTAGCTACGACATAATCAAAAAAATATTCATCAGCAAAAGATCGTTCATATAATAAATATGGAGCAAAATATTTTCTTTTTAGAAAAGTTTCTTCAAATTTAATAACATACTCGCTTAAAACGTTATAAAACTCTCTTCTTTTTTCTTCTTCCAATTTCTTATAATTTTCTTCCTCTTCAAAAATATAATCTAAACTTCTTATATCTAACCAAATGTTAAGTTTTTGCTTAGTTTTTTGACCTTTTACATCTACCTCTATTTCTATTTCCTTTAATAGTGATTCTCCAAAAAAAGAATTAATTTGTTGTTCATAATATGTATCTAATGCTTTTGTTTGAAGATACATTAAAAATGCTAAGTTTTGGGAAATCAAATAAGGTTTGATACTAAATGCAAAATCTTCTATTTCTATACCAGAATATGTTTTTAATAATACTCTATCTAATGAAATTTCAACAAAAACATAATATGGACTTAATTTCCATCTTTCTTTATCTGGAGAAACTTCATACTCCTTTTTATAAATACTTTCTCTTATATCTAAAACATCATTTATTGAAAAGTTTGTACCAAATTTTTGATTAATAACTTCTAATCCGGCTAATACAACTCTATCAACAGATGGTTCTACTGGCATTACAATCTTTTTTATTTTTTCTTCTTTCGATTTATCAACAAGCTTAATAATATTTTCTGATATTAAACCAATCCTTTCTAAAGATAGAGAAGCTTGCCTTATCTTTTCATATTCAAAATAAAATGGTGGAATAGACTTAATTAACCACAATTTTGTAGATTCAATTAATAAAGGATATGTCGCTGGTTTAATAAATGATAAAGAAGTTGATGTAAATATAGAGGGCTCTTCTTTGAAAGAAAAATATCTTGCTATCAACGGTCTTAACATTTCCTTATATTTATCTATTGAATTTTTTCTCATTATTAATAACTTTCTTAATTCTGCCTCTCTCTCTTTAACAACTCTTTTAAATTCTTCTCTCCAAATTAAATATAATTGATTTTTTTTAGCTAATTGTATTGCTTCTGCCTTTGTTATATTTGGAAATTTTTGTAAAATATCTTCTGGTGTTTTTTCTTCTTCTAATGAAAGAAAATCTGAAATAAAAGTTGTCCATCTAGTTCTAGCCATGTTTATTATAGAAAAATCACCAGTATAAATATCGACTTGATCAATAAAAATATTTCTCAAAGATTGCTCCAATTCTTTTTTTCTTTTTTTTAATTCTTCGATTTTTTCTTTATTTTTTTCTTCATTTAATTTTTTTTGAATTTCATCTAATTCAAGAAAAATTTTTAAAAAATATTTATATTTTCTATAATCATGAGCAATTAATTGAGTATCTGTAATTGCTGTAGCAATTTGAGCTAGTTGTGCTTTTATATTATTTTCAATTTCTTCTTTTTGCTTTCTTATATTAGAATAAAAAGGTTGATAGGCTGAACTAACATATAAATTTTCATCTACTTTAAAAACATCAAAACCCTTTTTTCCATAACCAAATATAATTGAATAAATTATTTCAGTTGCTTTCCCTGCAAAATGCGTAAAATCTAAACTATATGGAGGCATAGAAAGAATACAATATTCTTTTTCATGTAACCTAAACTTTTTATTTCCAGTTAAAGATTTTATAAAATTTTCAATTTCTTCTTTTAATTTATCTGGTAATAAAACTTCTACCATAAAATCAGAATTATTCCAAGAATAATTAATAATAAAGAAATTAGTATTGATATTTTATTTATATTAAAAATATTAAATCTTAAACTTCCAAAAATATCTTCTTTATTTTTTAGTCCAAAATAAATACCAAATAAAATTAAAATTATTCCAACTATTTTATTTATCATCCTGCTTTTCCTTGAGATTTATATAATTCCTCAAGCCTTTTTAAAGTATCTATTTCATTGACACTTTTATCTTCTCTTATTCTTTCTATTCTAGGAAATCTTAATGCATATCCACTAGTATAATTTGGACTTTTTTGAATTTCTTGATAACTAACTTCAACAACAATTTTAGGTTTTACCCAAACAAAATTCCCCTCTCTTTTAATTATTAATGGAGTTAATATTTCTGTCATTAATTCAAATTGCTCCTCGGTTAATCCTGTACCACCCATTCCACAAGTTAATAACTCGCCAGTATCTTCATCTCTAACTGCAAATAAATAGCTAGAAAGCCATTTACTTCTAGATCCTTCCCCATATTCTGCTCCAACAATTACTACATCTAAAGTTTCCATTATAGGTTTAATTTTATACCAACCACCAACATGTCTACCAAAAATATAAAAAGATTGTGGATTTTTAAGCATAATTCCTTCTTGTTTTAAACTTAAAGCTCTATTGTAAAATTCTTCAATTTCTCTTACATTATCAGTATAAATACTTTCAGCAAGCTGTATTTTTAATTCTTCTTCCTTAACTATATTTTTTAATATTTCTCTTCTTTTTATTAAGGGAATTTCAAAAAAAGTTTCTCCATTTAAATAAACTATATCAAATAAATTTAGCTGAACAGGAATTTCTTTTGACATTTTTTCAATATCATATTTTCTATGAATTCTTTGACTCAATTTTTGAAATGGCATAGGTAATTTTGTATTAATATCTATTGGCCATGCTTCTCCTTCGATAATACATTCATCAGCTAAAATATTTTTTCTTATAGTTTCAACAACATCAGGAAATTGTTTTGTAACATCTTCTAATCTTCTTGTAAAAATCCATACTTTATCTTTTTGCTTATGTATTTGCATTCTTAAGCCATCGTATTTAAATTCTGCAATAACTTTTCCGTGTCTTTTAATTACTTCTTCAATACTTTCTGCCTTTATTCCTAACATAACTTGAATTGGTCTACCCAAAACTGGTTTAACTTTTTTTAAACCTTCTATTCCTTCGTGTTTTGCAATTTTTGCGACTTCTCCAAAATCTCCCAATATATTCCAGGCAAAATCAACATAATATAATGCTTTTTCCTTTTCACTAGGTTTAAAAAATGCCAAAACAATTGCATCTCTTATAATTCCTTCAGCAACACCAATTCTTAATTCATCCAAAACTATTCTAACCAAATATCTAGCTTCTAAGGGATTACTAAAATTTAATAGGCCAGCTAAAGTAGAAATTTTTCTATCTTGAGAACCTTCACCTTCATATAATCCAATTTCTCTTAATTTATCGTAAACTTCGCTTACTGTTAATTCTTTTTTAAAAAATATCTTTTGTTTTCTATTTTTTATACAATATTCAGCAACTTTCCCCAAATCTCCAAATTTTACATATAATTCTTCAATATTTTTTAAATCAAATCCGCTAGCTTTAGAAATACTTCTCATTACTAATTTAGATGCAATTCCTAATTCCTTATTTTCAAAAGGTAAGAAAATTTGACCAGTAGATAATAATACTAATTTTTTTAATTCTTCTCCTTCGGCTTTCTTAAATAAATTAGCCAAAATTTCTGTTTTTCCTATTTTTGAACTTATCTTCTCTAATTTTTCATATATTTCACAAACTTCAAAAAATCTCATAATTTAATTTAATTCAACAAGAGTTTAATAATTATTTTTTTAACTAAATTAGATAAACTTAATTCTTTTATAAATTTTTCAAAATTACTATCAAATATTTTTATAGTTTTTATAAAAAAAAGAATTAAAAATAAAGAAATAATAGAAAGTACGACATCAAAAATTAATATTTCTGATTTTAAATAGTAGGAAATTAAAAAAGAAAAAATAATTAAAAAAATTAATTTAATAGAAAAAATTGAGCTTAAATTAATTTTTAAAGTATAAAAATATAATAAAAATTTAAAAAAAGGGACAAAAAAATAACCTAATAAAAGATAAAAGATATTTTCATATTTATAAGAAATAAAAAAAAGTGCTATAAAAATTAAAATAGATAAAAATTCCGTAAAATAAATTTCTTTTATTTTGTTTAGAGAAAATAATAAAGAAAATAAAATGTTTGAAAATAAAAAGAATGTAGATGAAATAGCAACAACTAAGAAAATTGAAGAAGTAAAATTATTTATTATTTCATTTTTTGAATTTATTATTTTTAAGATTGTTTCAAAATGAAAAGCAATTAAAAAAATTAGGGGAATTATTATTATTGTTGAAAATATAAATAAATTTTTAATTATGAAGTTTATTTTTTCTACTTTTCCTCTAATAAAAAGCTTAGATAATAGCGGTAAAGCTGCCGAGATAATAATAGAAGGGAAAAAAGAAATTATAGTGGAAATTATTTGAGAAAAATAAATTATACCTGCAAGTATCGAAGAAAAAACTAGAAAAGAAGAAATTACTAAAAAATTTGAATAAAAAAATGAAGAAAATGAAGAAAGAAATGAAGAAAAGGATAAAGTTAAAAATCTCTTTATTTCATTAAAATTTATATTTAAAAAAAGATTTTTAAACAAATATTTTTTCAAATAAAAAAATTTAAATATAATCCCAATTAAAATGCTTAAAATAACCACCAATATTATTAATTCGATTTTCAAATCAAAAAAATAATAAATTAAAAAAATTAGAATAAATTTAGAAAGAGATGAAAAAAAGTTTGATAAAAATATTTTTTTAAATTCCTGAAATCCAAAAAGTATATTTTCTAAAAATGTAGAAATAAACAATACTAACGAAAAATAAAAAATTAATAAATTTTTAAAATAAAAAAATGAAATAATGTATATTAAAAATATTCCAAAAATAGAAAATAAAAAAGAAAAAATAAAAATTTTTTTAAATTTATTTTCACTACAATACTTCCATAATGCTTGAAAACTTCCAAAAGAAAATAAATTTATTAAAAAGAGAGAAGAGGCATATATATATGAAATTAATCCAAAATCTTGAACTTTTAAAAATTTAAATAAAATTAGCCAAAAAATGCTTCCAAATATTGATATGGTTAGAGAATTTAAAAATGAATACCATATATTTTCTCCTAGCTTTTTCATTACAATTTTATTTAATTAAAATATAAAAATCGTTTTGTTAATATATAAATAAAAATATTTAAATGTTTTTCCAATTAAATATTAATGGAAACTTTTGAAAAATTAAAAAGTGGAACTACAACTTTAGGAATTATTTGTAAAGAGGGCATTGTAATAGCTGCAGAAAAAAAATCTACTATGGGATATTTAGTTGCAAGCAAAGAATCAGAAAAAATAATAAAATTAAATGATAGAATTATAATGACAACAGCAGGAAGTGTTGGGGACAATTTAACATTAGCTAGATGGTTAAAAGCCGAAATAAAATTATTTGAAATTCAAAATAATAGAAAAATTTCTGTAAGAGGAGTTGCTACACTTTTATCAAATATTTTAAATTCCTATAGATTTTTCCCATTTTTTGTTCAGATATTAATAGCTGGATATGATGAATACGAAGGTTTTAAAATGTATTCGTTTGATATGCTTGGTGGCATGGAAGAAGAAAAAAAGTTTTTTGCAACTGGTAGTGGAAGTCCAATAGCTTTAGGTGTTTTAGAAGCATTATATAAAGAAAATTTAGATATAAAAGAAGCGAAAGATATTGCAATAAAGGCAATTAAAGCTGCAATAGAGAGAGATATTGGTTCTGGTGGAAAAGGTATTGATGTTGCAATAATTACAGAAAGGGGTATTCAAATAGAAACTATACAAATTTAATTTTTGAAAAAATTATGAACGAAATAGAAGAAAAAATAAAGAGTAGTTTACCTAAGGAATTTGTAAAAGAAATAGCATTCGAAGGAGCAGAAATAATTATTTATACAACTAATGAAGAATTTTTTAAAAATCCATTTGAATACATTAAAGATTTAATATCTCAATTAAAAAGAAGAATTGAAGTAAGATTTTATCCCACTTTATGCAAAGATAAAAACTATACAATAGAAATTATAAAAAATACTATTCCAAAAGAAAGTAATTTAAAAGATATTGTTTTTGAAGAAAGTAGAAGTTTAGTTTTTATAGAAGTAGAAAATAGCTCTATTGCCATCGGTAAAGATGGTGAAAATATTAAAAAAATTAAAAACGAAACGTTTTGGACGCCAAAAATTGAAAGAGTTCCATCTATTCCTTCTGCATTAATTCCAAATGTAAGAAAGTTTGTACATGAAGAAGAAAATTTTAGAAAGAAATTTCTACAAAAAATAGGAGAAAAAATTTTAGTAGTTAAACCAACTAAAAAATATTGGATAAGAATAACATTTTTAGGAGGCGCTAGAGAAGTTGGTAGAAGTTGTTTATTAGTAGAAACGCCTCAATCAAACATATTGATAGATTGTGGAATAAAAGCTGGTATATATAACGAAAACGGTTTTCCAATATTAAATGTAAAGGAATTTGATTTAAATTCTATAGATGGTCTAATTCTCTCTCATGCTCATTTAGATCATGCAGGTTTTATTCCATATTTATACGAATTAGGATTAGATGCACCAATTTATATGACTGAACCAACTTTAGATATTTATACATTATTAATAACTGATTTTCTAGATGTAATGCAAAAAAATGCCATAAATCCTATTTTTGGAGTAAAAGGATTAAAAGAAAGTTTGAAAAGAGTAATAACATTAGAATACAATGAAGTTACAGATATTACAAATGATGTAAAATTAACATTCCAAAATGCTGGCCATATAATCGGTTCTTCTATTATCCATTTGCATATAGGAGATGGATTACATAACATTATATATGCACTAGATCAGAAATTTGATAAAACAACTTTATTAGATCCCGCATTTACTAATTTTAAAAGAGCAGAAACATTAATAATAGAATCTACATATGGAGCGAAAGAAGATATAATGCCAAAAAGAAAAGAAAGTGAAAAAGAGCTAATAAATATTATAAATGAAACAATGAAAAACAATGGAATAGTATTAATTCCTAGTTTTGCAGTAGAAAGAGCACAAGATATTATGGCAATACTTGCAAGAGAAAATTTTGAATATCCAGTATTTGTTGATGGAATGATTTGGGATGCAACAAGTATATATACGATATATCCAGAATACCTAGGAAAACATGGAAGAAAATTAATTTTAAAAGATAAAATTTTTAATAAAGATATATTTAGAAGAGTTTCAACAAAATCTGAAAGAGAAAAAATATTAGAAGAAAGACCAGCTGTTATAATTTCAACAAGCGGAATGTTAACTGGTGGACCAAGTATCGAATATTTTAAAAGATTATGCGAAGATGAAAGAAATGTTTTATTATTTGTAGGTTTCCAAGCACAAGGAACATTAGGAAGAAAAATTTTAGAAGGATCTAAAGAAATTCAGCTAGAAGATAATGGAAGCTTTAGAACTTTTAAAATTAATATGCAAATAAAATATTTAAAGGGATTAAGCGGACATTCTGATAGAAGACAATTATTGGCTTACGTAAATAATTTAGCATCTAAACCAAAAAGAATTTTTGTCGTTCATGGAGAAGAATCAAAAACAATTAGTTTAGCAAATACTTATCAAAAAATTTTTGGAATAGAAAGTTATGCACCAAGAAATTTAGAAACTTTAAGAATTCTTTAAGAAGCAATACTAAAATATAATATAAAAGGTTCTAAAAATTTATTATAGTGAAAAGATACGTAAGGTATTAAATTTGTTCTATATCTTTCTATTATAATTGGTTCTTTAAGAGAAACTATTGAAAGAATAAGAGATAATAAAATTTTAGTTTCATTTTCATCTAAATATTTATCTCTATAAAAGTTAACGGACCATCCAATAATATTTTTTCCAAAATATGTTAAAGTAATTGCTGCTATATTAGAATTTTGTTGTCTAAAAAGATACATATTATTTTCGTTTGGAGCAACTACTATATTTGAATTCAAAAGAGTTAATTGAGCATTTTCAGAAAATCCATATTGATATTTTAAAATTTTATATGCCTTATAAGAAGCTGAATAACCATAAGGAGGTTTTATTAGAATGGCATTTACATTTCCATTATTATTTCCTATAGTTAAGTTAAAAAGAGAAGAAAGTGCAATTTGATGCCTAGAAAAATAAGTACTATTAATATCGCAAATAAATAAAATTCCATTTACAGTTGAATACATTTTTAAATCTGTTAAATAATCAGATAATCTTTCGTTGCATCCAAAAATTAACAATCCGTGCCTCTCAAAATCTGTTTTTGTTAAAGGAAAATCTGTTGGAAAAAAATTTATACTAATATTTCTTCCATTAATTTCTATGTTTCTATAAATGTTATTAAGTAAAAGAATTATTTCTTGATCACAAATGCATGAAATATTAATTTCACTCTTCCATAAACCATAATCAGCAATTAAAAAATCTGGAGGAATTGATAAATTAATAAATAAAATTTGATAAATTATACTTTTCAAATTTTCATACCTTATATCGATTTTATATATTTTATCTATTGCAAATAAAATATCATAAGAAATAAATTTTAAGTATTTTTCCCTAGAAAACTCTATTTTAGGAATAGAAAAATATAAAACTATAAAAAATACGATAAGAATCGAAGATGCAAGAATAGCATCATATGTTGAAAATTGTAATTTCATTTTCATATTTTTATTCCTATTTCAAAAATTTTAATTTGATTATTAATTACAACAATTCTTTTTATAGTTGGTATCCCTGTAATAGTATTACATTTAAAATTATCTATACTTATATAAAAATCAGAAGATAAAAATAATTCATTTATAACTTTTTTATTATTGTTGCAATTATTTATAAAAGATTGCAACTTCGAATAATTTATTTCATTATATCTTCCTGTACTTAAACCAATAATATCTTTTAAATCAGAAGAGCCATTATAAAAAATTAGTTGCTGAGAAATTGTAAAAGATCTTAAAAGAGATAATTCAAAAGAATATTTATCTATTATATTAAAAAATGTTGAGATTGAAAAAAATAAAACAACAAAAAGAACTATGAAAAATGTTGAGATTGAAATTAAATAATCTATAAAGCTTTGAAGTTTCATAACATTCCTATTTTTCCTAAAGTAAAAAAGAATAAAAAGATTATAATAAAAAGGATTGAAGAATGTAAAATAGATTTTGCAATACTTCTTTCAGCTCCATAACCTATTATTATACCAGAAAAAATTGCTTGTAATAATGAAATATTTAATAAAACAGAAAAAATATAAGCTTCAGATACTTTAAATTCTTTTTTGAATATTCTAGCTTCAGAAATATATAAGCTACATATAAAATCTCTAAAAGACATAATTTCCTCATAAAATAAACATATAGGTTGTGCAGACTCAGAAGTTTCTAAGAATTGAGAATATATTGGAGTAAGAACTTTTATTAAAACAAAAATTATTACTGCAAAAATAAATGATATTGCATAAAACATTATTGTAAATTGTGAAACAATAACTTTTCTTTCTCTTTCAACTTCAACAATTTTTAATATATAATCATAGATAGAGTCTATAGCTTCTTTTAATCCATAACCACTTTTTAATTCATACTTTAAAATTTGAAGAGAATTTGAAATTTTTCTATTCTTTTTAAAAATATTTATTAAATAATTAAAGGCATTATCTATATCTATTCCCGCTTCTAACTTTCTTTTAAAAACTCTAAAATATTTTGTTATTTCTCCATATCTTTCTTTACATATTTCTATTATAGCTTTAATTGGTGCAATACCAACTTCTACACTTCTTGACAAATTCTTAAAAAAAACCGGAAAATATCTATCAGCTAAAGATATTTCAAGCTCTTTTTTTAATATATCATATCCTAATAAAATTAAATGAAAAAATAAAAATACTAAAAAGAGCGGTATAATAGAAGTTGGATCGAAAAAGTAAATAATAATCGCAATTACTAAAAATATTGGTATCGAAAATTTTAAAATTTTTGTTATCATATTACTATTGTTTTAATTAATTGAGCTATCATTAAACTAACTAAAGGTATAAGAATAAAACTCAAGAAAAATTGAATTTCTATAATTCCTTCCATTGGTTGAACCAATGAAAAAATAGAAATAATAAGATTAACAAACATTCCCCCCATTACTAAAGCTATCAAATAAATTTGAATAATCATAGCAGCCTTTCTTCCACTTTCTCTTATTTTATTTCTATATTCTTCAATTTCATCTTTTGCAAATGTAGATACATAATTTTTAATACTTCCACCGCTTTTTATTGTCGATGATAATCCAAACAAAAATCTTGTTAATTTTGTAGAAGGAGTTAATTCTATTTTTTTATCTATTGCTGATAAAATATCTAAGCCTCCAAATTCCATTAGTTTTATTATATCGTTAAGTTCTTTAGAAAGTTTATATTGTGGATTTGATCTAATAAAGTTGTTTATTGATATATGTAATGGAGTTTTGTCATTTACAAAAATACTAAAAGTATAAAGAGATTCATGTAATTCTCTATCTATAGCTCTCGATAAATTACTTATTTTTATAGATGGTAATTTTATATAAATTAAAAAAATAAAAACACCCAAAATAGATGAAAATAAAAAAGATATAGAAAGAGATGAAATAATGTCTTTAATTAATACATTTAGAAATATTGTTAAAAAAGTTATTGAAAAAGAAAAAGTTAAAAATGCAATAGCTATACTTTTAGCTATATAAAACTCAGCTGATTCTTTATATCTTAAAACCTTTAATTCTCTTGGTAAATTTTCAAAATAACTCTTTACAAAATCGATTAAACCTGGAAAAGATTCATAAAAAAGTGATGCAGATTGAGTAATCATAGAAATGTAGAAATATATTCTAATAAGGCTTCTTTATTTATATGATAAAGATTAACTATTTTATAGAAACTTTCTAAATCTCTTATATCGTTTTTATACATAAAATCTAATACTTTAGCTCTATTTAGTATTTCTTCTTTAATTTCACTTTCTGATAAACCAAAGCTTTGAGAAATTTTATAAAGAGTATAACTTTTAGAAGTTATTTTAAATTTATCCTCAAATGGATCCCATCTAAAAACATTTCTATAATAAACTTTTTTTTCATCTGCGGCTAAAATTTCTACTATATCAGAAACTCTTCTTGTAATTTTATCTTTATAAAATAATCTTTTTACAAAAATAACTAAATCTAAAATTTCTATTAAAGAAGGGCTTAACTCTATTGGTTTTGTTTTTAATCTATCTATTAATTTAATCATATCTTCTGCATGTATAGTAGCTAAGCCTGTATGACCAGTTGCCATTCCTTGAAATAGAACATTTGCCTCTGCTCCTCTAACTTCTCCAACTATTATGTAATCTGGTCTTTGTCTTAAAGCAGCTCTTATTAATTCAAACAAATCTACTTCACCTTCTTTTCCAGTAGAAATAGAAACTCTTGCAACATGTTGAATCCAATGAGTATGTGGTAATTTAATTTCTGGAGTATCTTCTATAGAAACTATTTTCTTTTCATATTTTATAAAAGATGAAATTACATTTAATAATGTAGTTTTACCAGTACCAGTACCACCAGAAATTAATATATTTCTTCCATAATCTATACAAAACCATAAATAAGCTAATGATAATGCGTCTATTGTTTTTGATTTAATTAAATCTATTGGTGTTAGAACTTTTTTTGGAAATTTTCTAATTGTAAAATTAGAACCTCTTATAGCTATATCAGTTTCTAAAGTTGCTTGTAATCTACTTCCATCTGGTAATATCCCATCAACTAAAGGTTGAGCTAAATTTATTGCCTTTCCACATTTTTGTGCTAATCTAATTACTAGCGAATCTAATTCCTCTCTATTATTGATAATTATATTCGTTTGAATACTTCCTAGTTTCGGATTTTTATGAACTATAAATATTGGAATTGATAAACCGTCACAACTAATATCTTCTATATTAGGATCTTTCATTAAGACATCTATAACTCCATAACCAATTAAATCCCTTTCTATATAATACCATATTTTATCAATTTCCTCTTTAGATAATGAATAATTCTTTATTAAAGCTGAGAATATTTCTTTAACTTCTTGCTCATATGGTAATTCAAATTTTTCTCCCAAAAAGATTAAAATTTTTTCTTTTAATTCCTTAAGAATTTGTTTTTCTTTTTCATTTAATTCTGGTTCAATAACATTATAAATATACTTTCCTTTTTCAAAAAATATTCTTACTAAAGCTAAAGTCTTTCCATCTCTAACTACTATTGGATATTCTTCTATTATTCCTTCTTTTTTTATTTCTTCCTCCAGAAATTCAAAAAAATAATATGGAACTTCTATACCTGGATACTCTGCTTCTTTCTTTTTTTCTATAGATTTTTTTTCTATTCTTTTTCTTAATGCCTTAATTTTTGCTTTCATTTTTGCCTCTATCATAGCATTCATTCGAGAAAGAATAACTGGTGTTTGCAATTCAAAATATGTTTTTACACCTCTTAATAATTTTTTTCCAATTACCATAAATATTAATTTATTAGTTTAACTTTAATATTAATCTTTTTTATATATTTTTTACAGTTATAATATTATTTATTTTGTTAATTTCAAAAAAAATTCTTTTTGTCGAAGTTGCATAAATATCGTATGTAAAATTTTTAGAATAATTAAAAAGTTTTGAAGAAATAATAGAAGAAGAATATAGTTCTTCATATTTTATTTCAGAATTATTTGAAGAAATTAAAATAAGAAAATTATGAGCTCTAGAAGTATTAATATTAAAAATATAGTTAACTTTACAATAATCACAAATAGAATTAAAAATTAATATAGGAGATTCGAAAACATTTAATATTGAATACAAGTTTAATTTGTTAAAACTTTTAGAAATAAAACCGCTTAAAAAAGAAAAGTAATATATTAAAAAGGATGAAATAGTAAATATAAGAAGAACAAAAAATAAATAGGAAATTATTTCGGCTTGAAATTTCATTTTTTATCTAACCCAAAAAATAATTATTCCTTCTTTTTCATTTATATCTCTTATTTCACTAGATAAATAAATAAATTTTGTCGGAAAATAATATGATCTAATATTAGGATTGAAATTTGTAACATTAAATGTTATATTATATATTTTATCTTTCATTCTTAACTTTTTTAAGAAAACACCATACTTTACTATAAAACTATCTCCTATTCTTTCAGAAGATATTTTTACATCATAAAAACCTTCATGAATTTCGCATATTTCTTTTCCACAACCATAAATTGTAATCCATTCTCCAGAATTTACAGGAGAAACCTTCGAAACAAAATAAAAAATTATACTACTTGGATCATTAATTACAAAATTAGCAACAGTAATATTCCAAGAACCATCATAACCACCAATTTTTTCTTCTGTTTTTCTAAATAGAGAGTTTTTCATTTTGTTTACTATGGAATTTGAAGATTCCTCGCTAAATAAATCATTAAAAATTAAATTTACTTTCATTTCATCCTGTCTTTTTTGTAAATAAGGCAATCCCCAAAAAAGAATTAGAGAAATTAAAGAAAAAATTAGTAAAATAATTAAAAGATAGGAAATAATTTCTGAAATTGTTTTCATAAAATATTAAATATTAAATAATTATTTTTCTAGAGGTATTAAAGATTCTTTCTTTATAGGTATTTTAATTTGCTGAAGTTCTAAAGGCATAGAAGGTTTTGGTTTTTCTTCAGAAGATGTTAATAAAGTTAATTTTTTATCTATTTTATTTTCTAGACTTTTTAATTGTTCTGTTGTTTGTTTATTCACTTCAACCAATGTTTTAATTCCTTCAGAAATTTCTGACATTTTCTTTATCAATGGTCTAAACGCTTCTGTACCTATTGTTTCCTGAAAAACGGAAGATTTTATAAAGTTCAATAATTCATTCATTTGAACTACTAAAGAATCTAATTTTGGATATAACTTAGAAATTTCTAATTTTAAAGCTTCGTTAGATTTTACAACTTCATCAATTATTAGTTGATTAACTTTTATTATATCAACTATTTCTTTTAGAAATGTTTCTCCACTTTTTTTATTAATTTCCTGCTCTAATCTTTCTAATCTTCTTTCTAATCTTCTTAATGGTGTAGAAGGTAAAAGTTCGAATTCCTCATCCATAATTCATATATGTTAAAATATATATTTATACTTTTTGGTTTATCTTTATTGATTACTTACTTTTTAAACCATAAAGATAATGATGTTTGCCTTGATTTTTTAGAGGCTTCTTCTAATTTTTCTAATGCATTTAAAACTCTTTCTTCACTAAAATTTCTTTCTTCTACCATAAACTTAATTATTTTTTCTTTATCCATAGGTTTAAAAGTAATTTCAAATTTTTCTTCTACTTCAGGATTTAAAAAGAAATTATAAATCTCTTCAACTTCGTCTGGCAATTTTAAATAATTTTTAATTCTTTCAAAAGTCTTTAATTCCCTAACTAATTCCAATGCTTTTTTTGGTCCATAACCTTTAACACCTTCAAAATAATCGCAACCAACAATTATTCCAATAAGAATTAATTGTTCTCTTGTTATTCTATATTTTTGAAGTAAAGTATTAAGTTCTATTATTTCTGGTTTTATTTCTACATAAATTTCTTTTTTTGGTAACTTTCTTTTTCCAGTAAGATTTAAATTTCTTATTAATCTTGTTGATCCAAAAAGTAAAGAATCATAATCTTGAGATGCAGATGCATAAGCATAACCTTTATTAACTAAATAAGCTGTTTGAGCCTCTCCCTCGCTTTTTGCTTGAACATATGGTAAACCCATATAATTTAGCAATTCTTTTGTTTCTTCAACCATTTCCTTAGTCAATATGCTAGCTGCTTGAGCATATGTTATTGCTTCTTCCCCTTTTTCTAATGCTTCTTGCCATTTCTTAAATGCTTCTTCTTTCATTTTTTGCCTTTTTTCAATTTCTTTTAATTTAAATTTTGGTGGCTCACCATCAAATACATATATTGGTTTAATACCATTTTCTAATAAATTTATAGTTCTATAAAAAATTCCAGAAATATGAGAAGTTATTCTACCTTTAGAATCCCTTAATGGCTCGCCAGTATCTTTATCTCTTATTATAGATAAAAATTGATAAAGAGTGTTGTAAGCATCAATTGCTATTATTTTATTCGATAGTGAATTTAATTCTACTTCTTGCTTTATATCTTCAACTAAATCCTTTATATTTACTCCCATTTATTCCTTTTTCTTTTTTGGTTTTTTCTTTTCTTCAGCTTCTTTTTCTTCTTTTTCTAATTCTCTCTTTAATTCTTTTTCTATTTTCCACTCGTCATAATAAAGCCATGCTATAAATATTCCTAAACATATTGCTAATATTGGTATTGCTCCATTTAATACTATTTTTACGTGTTCTAGTGCTGGATTTACTCCTAAGAAAGGAATTCCTTTGAATATATAGTATATTCCTAAAACTGCTATTATTATTCCTGCAATAGATTTTACTAAAGGATGCATAAAATAATTAAAGAAAAATCTATTTATTCCTTTAACTTTTTATGTTTAGCTTACTTAATGAAAAACTAAGAAAATTAGTTGAAAATAAATTTGAAAAACCTACAGAAATTCAAATACTTTCGATTCCAAAAATTTTAGAAGGAAAAAATGTTTTAATAGTTGCTCCCACAGGCTATGGAAAAACAGAGGCGGCTTTTTTACCAGCTTTAAATAAAATAATAGAGAATCCGTTACCTATTTCTATTATTTATGTTACTCCATTAAGATCTTTGAATAGAGATTTATTAGAAAGACTTTCATATTTTTGTAAAAATTTAGATTTGGAAATTGCTGTTAGACATAGTGATATAACAAAATATGAAAGAAGAAAACAAACTTTATTTCCACCGCATATCTTTATAACAACTCCAGAAACTTTTCAATTACTATTAATTTCAAAAAATTTGAAAGATTATTTAAAAAATGTAAAATTCGTAATAATAGATGAAATTCATGAAATTGTAGATAATAAAAGGGGTGTTTTATTATCAGTTTGCTTAGAAAGATTAAGAAAAATTGCAAAATTCCAAACAATAATGATTTCTGCAACAATTAGTAATTATGAAGTTGGAAGAATTTTTTGCAAAGATTATGAAGTTGTTGCTATAGAAAAATTAAAAGAATATGAATATCATATATTTTTAGAAAAAGATTTTGAAAATAGAATTAAAAAAATATTGGAAATCTTAAAAGAACATAAACAAGTTTTAATTTTTACAAATACGAGAGAAGAAGCAGAATTTTTAGCATACAATTTAAAAAAATATGAAAATGTTGAAGTTCATCATTCAAGCTTAAGTAAAGAAATCAGAATTGAAATAGAAAGAGAATTTAAAAGAGGTAATATAAAAGCTATCGTTGCAACATCTAGCTTACAATTAGGAATTGATATTGGAAATGTAGATGCTGTAATTCAATATAATAGTGCTAGAGAAGTTATTCAATTAATCCAAAGAGTTGGAAGAAGCGGTCATAGGGAAAATAAAAAACCTATTGGCTATATTATATGTAGCGATGAATTAGAGTTTGAAGAATCTAAAAATATAGTTAAGCTTGCAAAAGAAGGAAAAATAGAAAAAATTAAAAATATGGAAAATTGTCTAGATGTTTTAGCAAATCAAATAATTTCAATTTGCCTAAAAGAAAGAAAAAGTTTTGAAGAGTTTAAAGAAATTTTTAAAAATTCATATGTCTATAAAAGTTTAAGCGACGAAACATTAAAAGAAACAATAAAATTTTTGAAAGATCATAAATTAATTTTTGAGGATGAAAACAAAAGATATAGAGCAAGTAAAAAAGGTTTGAAATACTATATAGAAAATCTTTCTTTTATTCCTTCTACTAAACAATATGATGTTATTGATATAACATCTAATAAATTAATTGCTAATTTTGATGAAAATTTTGTAGCAACAGAATTAGAAATTGGAAAATCTTATTTAATTAAAGGAACTTCTTGGAAAGTTGTTGATATTAAAGAAAAAATTTTTGTTGAACCTAGTGAGGAAGAAGCAATAATTCCTTATTGGGAGGGAGAATTAATACCGGTAAGTTTTGAAGTTGCAAAAGAAATTAAAAATTCAAATATATTTGAAGGAGAAAAGGTCGAAATTGTTTTTGATAATAAATATTTTTACTATATTTTTCATTTACCTTATGGAAATAAAGTTAATGAAACTTTAATGTATGCTATTTTATATTTTATTTCTAGAGTTTATTCTGAAATTTTTTATAAATCCTTACAATATGGAATAATTTTTAGAGTTAATAAAAGAAATGATGAAATATTTAAATTTGCATTAGAAAATTTAGATAAAAATTTTGAAGTGTTCGTTATCGAAAGTATTAAAAATTCAAAATTATTTTATTACAAATTTTATCAAATTGCAAAAAGATTTGGAATTATTTCTAAGGATGCAGAAATAAATTTTTCGAAAATTAAAAAACTTGCCGAATTTTATAGAAATTCGATTATAGAAAAAGAAGTTTTAAATGAAATAATTTTTGAAAAGCTAGATTTTGAAAATGCCAAAAAAATTCTAAGTGAAATAAAAAATTTAAAATTTGAAACAAAAGAAAAATTTTCAAAATTTTCTGAGCTATTATTAAAAAGAGTTTTTAGTTTTGGAGAAATTCCAATATTAACAGCTACTATTTTAGAAAATATTAAAAATAGATTGCTAAATAAAAAATTATTTTTTATTTGTTTAAACTGTGGAAACTATTTTGAAAGTAAAGTTAAAGATATAAACTTTTCTAAATGTATTAAATGTAACTCTTATTTTTTATCAATTGTTAAACATGACTTGGAAAAAAATTTAAAAATTGTAAATAAAAAAATTAAAGGTCTTTCTTTATCTAAGGAAGAAGAAGAAATATATCAAAAACTTTATGAAAGCGCATCTTTATTCATTAGCTTTGGAAAAAAAGCTGCATTAGTTTTAGCTGGTAAAGGTATTGGAATAGAAACAGCTAAAAAGATATTAAATATAAGAAAAATATATGAAAATGAAGAAGAACTTATTCGAGAAATTTTTGAAAAAGAAAAGGAGTTTTTAAAAATTAGACACTTTATCGAATAATTATTTAAAAACAAATATAAATGGTAAACAACGTAGATTAACATTATAAACTACATAAAGGGTAATAACTACTATATAATAATGATCAGTAAATTAAAATCTTTTATTAAAAAATTATTTGAAGAAAAGAAAGAAATCCACTATCCAATAAATATAGAAGGATATAGATCTTATTGGGGTTTGTGGGATATAATTAGAGAATTTATATCTAATGCAATAGATGCAGAAAATGGTAATTGGAAAAACATTGAAATAAACATCTCTTCGGAAAGAGTAGAAATATATAACAAAGGTAAATCAATAAATATAAAAGATTTTTATTTTGGATATAGCTCACAAAACAAATCAATTGATAAAGGATATATAGGCAGATTTAACGAAGGTATGAAACTAGCAATAGTAGTTGCATTAAGAAATGGTTATGAGGTAGAAATTTATTTTAAGAATTATTCTGCTAAGCCAGAAATAGTTGAAAAAGATGGAGTTAGAACTTTTAAAATTAATTTTTATAGAACTAAAAATGAAATTAATGGTACAAAAGTAATACTTAAAGGAGAGGATATTAAGGAAAGTGAAATAAAAGAAATTTTGGAGAAGAATTTAATAAAACCTAATGATAATAGAATTGTTTACGAGATTTCTAGAGATACATCAAACAATATTTTTAATTATGAAATGCAAATTGTTAGAGATGAAGGAAAAATTTTTGTGGGTGGTTTATTTATTTCTAAAATAGAAGAACCACTCTCTTGGGGATATAATTTTAATCCTAATTTAGTAAGAATATCAGAAGGAAGAAATGTAGTTAACATAATAGATGTAAAAACGTCTCTACTTAGTTATATGCTAAAAATAAATAGCTTAGAATATTGGAAAAAAATATTTGAAGATATTAGGGATAATAAAAACACATTTGAATCTATGATTAAAATTCAATCCATAGAAGAAATGAATGAACAAATAAACCAAACTATTCAAACTATTAGAAATGCATGGTTATTAGTATTTGGAGAAAATGCGGTTGTTAAATTTCCAGATCATCTAGGAGAAGAAGCATCATATAAAGGTGCAAAAGTTATAAAATCGACACCACTCTTAGAAAGTTTAGCCTCTTTAGGAATTTTGCCTTCTTGTTTAGAATTTATAGAAAAACACAAAAATTTAAAAAGAAGAAAATTTAAGTATGAAGAATTAGATGAGGATGAAAGAAAAATTTATAATATTTTAAATACAATTGTAAAAAAATTTCTTCCTTACACTATTCCTACTTGGGAAGTTGTAATCTATGAACCATTAGATGAGCAATTAAAAAATGAATATGGATATGCTTTATTATCTCTTCTTAAAGGAGAAATTGGTATAAGAAGATCTCTACTCAAATCTTGTAATACTGATAATTGGTGTGCTCATCTTATTGAAGCTCTCTTGGAAGAGTTAACTCATGCTATTTTCAACACAAATGACACAAGTAGAGAACATACCGATAGAATTAAAAAATTAGCTACTTTACTGTTGACTAATCCAGAGTATAGAGAATTTATAGTAGATGCTATTTATAGGATGGTAGCAATCATGGATAAACGTCCAACTACTATACTTGAAGATCTTAAACCTTATTATTTAAAGCGTGATATATTAGATAAAGAATTTGAAGAAAAATATAAAAATTTTGAAATAAAAACAGAATTCTAAAGTAAAAATGGAACCAAAATAATTTATTAAAATAAAAAGAAGATATCAATAAAAAGAGGTAGTGTATGTATGTATATTCTATACGAGAGAAAAACATATAAAGAAGAAAATATTTAAATCTTATAATAAAAAGAAAATATAAGCTATCTATCAAAATTTCAAAATTTGCTTAAAATATTGAGAAATGTTTTTCTTCATCTATTATATTATTATGTATTCGACATTATTATTCGAAATATTAGCAGTGATATTTATTTCAAATCACAGAACTAGAAACATGTTTAAAATTGATACAAAACTCTTGAAAGAATTAATTTAATAAAATATTGAGTAATTAAAAGAAACAAAAAATGAAAATTAGTAAAATATCGAAAATCATAGACCACGATAACTAATTTAATATTTATTTTTTATGAATTCTATTTGCTTGATAATAAAAAATACAAAAATCTAACTTAGCCAATGTAATTCCAATTTCGTGTACTATTTTTTAAGTATTTTTTCTAATTCTAGATAAGTTTTTCATTTAAACTTTTTAGAACTTCCTTTTTAAAATTAAAACTCTTTAAAAAATTTAAGACATGTCTATCAATTATAGAAAAGTTATTGCAGTCTATATTTCTAAAAAAACGATAGCCTTCTTATACCTAATCTCATAGAAATTTTCTATCAAAATTTTTCTAAAATTCCCATCACATTTAAAATCTTCTAATAAATTAATTTTTCTCGATTTTCTACTATGTATTTAGACCTAATGTTATAAAATCTATATTCTAAGTTTTTTAGGTTCTACTTAACTCATCTTTACCTAAATTTTTAGATTTTTTCTCAAATTTCTAAAGTTTTTTCCAAATTATTACCAGCAACCAATATATAAAAACACAATTCAATTAGTTTTCTTTTTATAGTCTTTTTATTCTTCTTGAATTTCTTCTTTTTATCTCTGTATTCATAAATCCTTGCAACTTTTTTGAAAAAATTCTTATTTTTCATATGATTTATTTCTTATTAAGCTTCTAAAATATTGAAGAATAATCCTTCTATTAAGATATTAGAATGAATTTATTTCCAATCCTTTTTGCTAATTCCAAAAATCTCTATTTTTTCCAGACTTTTCCATCAATCGTAAAGTAAAGGATAGTTCCAGAAATTAATACAATAAATCCTATAGTTATCATCAAAAGAAATAAAACTAATCTAATTGAAATCATAAAATAATTTAAAAACTTATGTCACTATTCTTTAATTGATACCCAAATATTTTTCATTAATAAAAATTTCGCACATCATTAACAAAAACAAAACACAAATCTAACATCTTTGTTTTATTTAGATTTAAATAAAAATTGACTACAATGCCGGGGGTGGGATTTGAACCCACGACCTCCGCGTTTCTTATCATCGATTCAAAGCTCATTAAATATGAGCGCGGCGTTCTACCACTAAACTACCCCGGCATAAATAAAATAAAAACTCAATAATATTCAAAAAATTATAAATTGAGTTCTTTTAATTCTTCTTTTAATTCTTTAATTGCAACAGAAAATTCAGAAAGATTGTTAGAAGTAATTTTATTGAAGGAAAGTATTTTATTCATATTTTCCAAGAATTTTCCTTCGATAAAAATATTTGATAAATATGGTTTATATGGAGTTAACTTTTCTAAGCCTAATTTTACGTTTTTTAAAACCTTATTTGCATTCCTCTTATTTATTTTTTTAATTTCATCTAAAGTATTTTTTAATTTTTTTAATTCGTTTTTAACATATAGCAATGTTGCTTCATCGCTTTTTTCTAAAAATAATCTTTTGAATTGAAGTTTTATATCCTGTTTTAATAGCAAATAAGCCGCAAAAATTAAAAGTAATAACGCAACTAAAACTAATACAAAATTAGAAGTAGCAGCTTCTATTTGAACAAAATTAGCATTATATATTAAACCCCCAACACCTACTACAACTAAAAAAGCCGCTGAAAGAATTATTATTCTAATTAATTCCATAATATTTAATTTTTAAATAAATATATAAAGATTTTGTTAAAATGTTAAAATAAAATGAAAATTTTTAACATTAAAATAAATAAAAATAGATAACTAATAGTATTAATATTATGAAAAATTTGGAAGTTGACATAGAAAAATTAAAAGCCAAAGTTGATGTTCTAATAAAAATTAAAGAAGAATTGAATAATAGAATTTCTTTTTTAAATGAACGCATTGGAGAAATTAAAAACTCTTTAGTAGATAAAGAAAGAGAAATTGCTGAATTAAAAACTTCCTTTGAAAAAACTATTAAAATTGTTGAAGAATTAAAACCTGAAGAAATTATTAAAAAATTTAATGAGTTTTATGCAAAAATAGAAGTTATAAATGCAAAAATAGAAAGTAATGAAACTCTTTTAAACAAAATTATTGAAGAATTAAAAGAAATAAGAAAAGTTTATATTAGATTTAAAGATTTTGAAGAATTTGATAAAATTGAAAAAGATATTAAAAAAGATTTAAGTGAAATTAAAAAATCAGAAACAAAAATTTTTTCAACATCTTCTAAAATTGAGGCAATTTTTTTAGAAATGAATAAGAGATTTGAAGAATTTTTAGAATTAAAAAAAGAAATATCTTTACTAAAAGAAAAATTTAAAGAATTTGTTAAAGATGTAAACGAGCTAAAAGTTTTATCAAGTAGTTTTATAAGAAAAGAAGAGATAAACGAACTTAAAGATAGATTAAAGAAAATAAAAGAATATGAAGAAGAATTAAGAAAAAAAATAGAAGCAATTCAAATTTCTCAAGACCTGAAAATTTTTGGAGAAACATTAAATAAATTAAAAGAAGAAAGAGAAATAATTTTTGAAAAGTTAAAAATTTTAGAAGATTATATTTTAAAAATTAGGAATTTGGAAAATAAAATAGAAAATATAAATTTAAACGATTTTGTTAAAAAAAGTGAAATAGAAAAATTAAAAAATGTAGTATTTAAACAAATAACAGAAATCGATAAAATGAAAAATGAAATTAATAAAAAAATTGAGGAATTCTCAAAATTAGAATACAAAGACTTAAATATAAGAATAAACGAGTTAGAAAAAAAATATAATGAAGTTATCAAAAATATTTCTGAAATATTAAATTTTTTAAAAATTTTAGCTGAAAGTTAAAATGGATTTTTCAAAAGAATTAGAAGAGATAAAGAAAAAATTCCTAATAAAAAAATCAGAAAAAAAAGAGTTTGAAAATTTAAAAGAAGAATTAAAAGAGGTTGAGAAAAAAATTGATGAATTCGATAAAAAAGTTAAAAACTTTTTAATAAATTTTGAAAACTTACCTCTAAAAATTAGGAATTTGGAAGATGAAATTATAAAAATTAGGAATTTGGAGCTTTCCAAATTAGAAAGAAAATACGAAAAAGTAGAAGAAATTTCTGAAAAATTAAAAGAATATTTCAATACTGTTAAAGAAATTTTAAACGAAATAAATAAATTAAAAAATGAATTAAAAGATATAAATCAGATTAAAAATCAGTTATCTCAAAATCTTCAAAATTTTGAAAATTTAAAAAATGAAGTTTTTAATAAAATAGAAAATTTAAAAAAAGAATATATAGAAAATTTGGAAAACAAAATTAATGAATTAAAAAATAGAATTAATAGTTTAGATATTAGCAAATTCGAAAACAAAATTAACGAAATAGATATATTTATATCCTATCAAGAAAAAAAGATAGAAGAAGTTTTAGAAAAAATTAAAAAAGTTGAAGAATTTGATAAAATTTTTGAAAACATAAAAGAGGAAATAAAAATTTTAAAAAATTATGTAGAAAAAGAAATTAAACCTCAATTTGAGACTTTTTCAAATTTTTTAAAAATTGAAAATACTGTAAAAAATTTAGAAATTAATCAACATTCTTTAAAGAGTAAAATAGAAAATATAGAAGAAAAAATAGTCGAAATTGAAAAAATAAAGGATTTATTTTCAAATATAGAATATCTTAAAAATAATTTTAATGAAATTAGAACAACTATTGAAGAAATCAAAAATAATAGTATAATAAAAGAAAAAAATTTTTTTGAAAAAATTGAAACGTTCAATACAGAAATTGAAAAAATAAAAGGCTTTTTTGAAAAAACAGAAAAAGATATTAAAATTTTATTTGATTTAATAAACTCTTTAAAAAATAACTTAAATATTGAAGTAGAAAATAAAATAAGCAACATTTTAAATATGTATACTTCCTTAGAAAATTCCTTAAATACCTTTTCAAAAAATTTTTTAGAAATAAATTCTGAAATAGAAAAACTAAAAAATTTTGTCTTAGAAAAACAAAAAAAAGAAATAGATCAAAAAAGAATAGAAAATTTATTAGAAAGAGTTGTGGAAATTCAAAGATATTTGGATAATTTTGAAAAAAATTCTGAAGAAATTAATAAAGAAATAGAAAGAATAAAAAATATGTCTAATTTAAATTTAAACGAAATAAACAATTTTAAAAATGAATTAGAAAATACTAAGAAAATTATTAATAATTTGTTAGAAGAAATAGAAACATTAAAGAAAGCTCAAGAAAAAACTCAAATAAAAGTTAATATTTATTGGCTTAATCTTATAAAAGTACTTAAAGAACTTGGAAATAGCTTAAAAACTATATCTGAAGTTATAAGAGAATTTAGAGGGGAAGATAGCGAAATAAAAAAAGAGCTATTAAAGATAAAGATTATGAAAAAACAAATTGAAGAAGCGATTAAAGATAAAGATTTTTTAGTTGTTGAATAAATTTGTTTATTTTTTCAAACTTTTTATATTATTAAGCATCTCTTCTATTTCATTTAATATTTTTTCTTCTTTAGTTTTTTCATATATTTTTATTCTTGATTTTATCCTTTCTAAATCTATTTCCAAATCAAATGTATCTTTTCCCTCTCTTCTAAGGTTTTTTATCATTTCCTCTATATCGTTAATTTCTTTAAGTATTTCTTCATAATTTTTCTTCTCTTTTTCAGCTACTCTTTCTCTTTCTTTTTTAGCTTTTTCAACTATTTCTTCTATCTCTTTCTTTTCTATTGTTAATTCCTCATACTTTGGAATTTTAATTTTTCTTTTTTCAAACTCTTTTTTAATTCTTGGTTCTATTCCCTCTAGATATATGTCAACAATATCAAAAGCTCCTTGCATTAATTTACTTTCTGCTAAATTTAATTCTGTTTCAATATCAAAAACGTCTATTCCATGCTTCTTTAATTCTTCTATATAGAACTTTAATTCTTCAATTTTTCTATCTCTTTTATCATATTCATCTAAATCTTTTTCGCTTAATCTTGTTACTTGATGTAATATTGGTCTAAAAGTAACAAAATAAGGTCTTCCTTTATTATATTCGCTATTAACAATCATTCCTGTACCAATATTTGCTTTAACTATTTGAGAAACAAATTCCTCTCCATACTTCATTTTTATTCTATCTAAATCTCCTTCATATCTTGTTCTTAATTGTATTTCTGTTCCTATGTTTGCTCTAATTTCTCCAACAAAATCACTTAAAACTTGAGAAATTAGTACCAAACCTATTCCCCACTTTCTAAATTCTCTTACCCCTCTTTCTAAGGCTAAAAATCCTTTTCCACTACCACCAAATTTTGGCAATAATCTATGAACTTCATCGTAAACTATTAAACATCTTAAATCTTTACTTTCTTCTAATCTAGAATTAAATATTTCTTGAATAGTGTTTGCAACAAATATATCTATTTCTTCTGGCCTTAATCTATTAAGAACAAATATATAAATATTTCCCTTTGGATTTTCAATAATTTCTTTTAATCTAATTTTTTGATATGGCGAAGTAATTATTTTTATTTTTCCTGGAAAACCTCTTGCTTGCTTAATACTCATTCCAAACTTAGAGTATTCTTTAAGCATATATTTTTCTTTACATTTTCTTAGGAAACCTGTCCATTGTGCGGTTGGATCAAAAACAATTACATTTTTATTTTTTAATAAAGCTTCTTCTGCAATTACCATTGCACTAATAGTTTTTCCGCTACCTGTTGCTCCAGCTATTAAAGTATGCATTTTTAAATCATCTAAATAAATAAATGCTCTTCTCGCTGTTTCCGCAATATTTCCAATAAATGCAGAATTTTCAGAAGGTTGTGGTAAGGTTGAAAAATCTATAGTTACTTTAAACCTTTTTTCTTTTTCTTTCTTTTTAATGTATGAAATTATAGCTATATAAGAAATTGCTGAACCAAAGCTAAATATTAAGAAATAAGTTAATAAAGTTTTTAATTGCATACCTAAAATTTCTTTTTCCAATAATGGAGTTTCAATAGTTACAAATGCGCTTGCTACTGCTTCTTGCTTAATATTTTCTGTTAAATATGTCGCTATTGCTTTAACTAAATATCTTTTTTCTATTATATCCTTAGGAATTTTTAGTGAAAATATTTTTGTTAAAGATGTCTCAACTGCTAAACTTTCTTCTGCTCTTGTAATTTCAACTAGATTTTCACTATCTATTAAACTTAGAGTTAAGTTAACATCAACTCTTTTTGTTTTTCCTAAGTTATATAATATTATTTCTGCTCTTAAATAATCCCCTGGCTTAACTTTATCGCTTAATAAACTCATTTTTAAATCTAAAAGTTTCATTTCTGCTGGAATAACTTTAACAGTTATAGGAACTATAAAGGATTCATTTTCTATTATTATTTTAGCATATCCTCTATAAATTCCAGCTTCTTGATCTTTTGGAATCTCAGCAATAACTTCAAAATAATTTGTAGATTTTTTGTTTATTAAAATCCTTTTGTTTGCATACCTCAAGAACTTAACAATATCACCATAAAGCTCTATCTCTGCATAAACATCCTTTTCTTTATTATTTGCTATGTATATTTTCTTAATTTCTTTTTCTCCTTGCTTTAACTCAAAATACAATTCTTCTGTTCTAACCTCTATTTTTTCTGCAATTTGTTTTAGAATTTCTTGCATTTTTGAATAATCAATAGAAGGTAATGGAGCTTCTCTTATAGGCGAGGTATATGGTATAGAAGGTATAGAAGGTGTTGTTGGACATTGACCGCAATCAATTGGACAATTATTACAATTCTCTAATATATCACAAATTCCATCTCCACATATTACTGCTTCTGCAAATAAATATGCTGAGCTTGAATTAAATTCGAAAAATATTTTTGAAGCTTTTAAATCAATTTTTGGAATTATTTCTATCCAAGTTGAATTACATTCTCTACTTTCTAATATCCAATCTTTACACTTATAAATTCTTAAATTTTCGACCTTTAAAATTAAATGAGAATGTTGAGAAATATCAAAAATTAATGTATAATTATTAAATTCGAAATTTTCTTTAATTGCAAACGCAAAAAATCTATTTCTTAATTTAGAAATGTTTGCCAAATGAACATTAAATACATCTATTTTAACTATATCATCTATGGATTTGTTAATAATAACATCGAAATAAATTATTTCAGAATCTTCTATTTTTATTCTTAAATTATATTTTCCAGCAAATATTGTTTGATTTATTGTTGCGTTTTCATCTGGTCTTAATTCATACTCTTTTTGATTAGAAATTGGATTAATTAAATCTATATACATTTTTACAATTTTATTATCTATATCGATAGCTTTTGTAGTAATTCTAACTTTTTCCCCAGCTCTTATTAACTTTTGCTCTATTTTCGAATTAGAAGAGTTATCTATAGCAATAACTTTTATTAAATAATCTCCTTTTTCTTCTATAAAAACGCTAGATTTATATAAATTATCTATTTTTTCTGGAATTAAAACTATTTCTGTTTGATTTGGAAATACTAAAACAAAAGTTACTTCTTTTATAATATCGTTATCATCTATTTCGGCAATTATTTCGTTTATTTTGTTTATTTCAAAATCAAGAGTATGAATTTTAACTGTTGGTTCTATATTATCTATTACTTTAATTAAATTTTCTCTCTTTAAATAAGAAGTAAATTCTCCATAAGATGCTTCTATTATTAAATCGTTAAAAACTTTTGTTATTGGAACTATACAAGAAATTTCAAACGATCCATTATAAGTAATATTAATTATTTTGCATTCTTTTTCGTTTAAGAAAACTCTAAAAGAAATATTTTCTTTAATTTCTTTTTCTTCAAAAAATGTTTTTAAAGAAATGTTTAGAGTTTGGTTTGGATAAATTTCTATTTGATTTGTTGGATTTAATAAAAATATTGTAAAGTTAACAATTGTTATATTAAACTGAATTTCCTTTGAAATATTAAGAGTCTCGTTATGTAAAATTAATTTTTCTAAATAATTTCCTTCCTTATCTAAATTATAATATATTGGAATTGTTTTTTCTTCTAATTTCCTTAAAATAAATTCACTTAGAGTTGAAATGTTTTGAGAAGTATTTATTTTTAATAATAAATCGTTATTTGCAATGCTTTTTATTGTTAAATTGGTTAAAACTCCAAAGCCTTTTCCTTTTTTAACTTCGAAATAATCATTAGTAATAAAACTATAGTTATTTAAAACATTAACTCTTAGATATGTAATTCTTTCTATTCCTTCTGCGCTTATAATTCTTAATGTTCCAACATAATTTCCTGCATTATAACCAGCTGGAATTGTTACATTAATTTCTATTTCTCTGCTTTCTCCAGGCATTAAAGTTCCTACAAATGGAATATATTCTGGATTAAATTCATAGCAAACAGTTCCATATAAACATTCAACTCTTATATTACTTACTGGATCTGTTCCGCTCGATTGAATAGTAAATCTAATAGTATATTTTTGCCAATGATGAACATCTATTGGTAATGGATCATAAATATCTAATCTTGCTTCTTTTCTTATTCCTTCAGCAACTAAATATGCTCCTTGTTTAAATTTAGTCTCTGCTTCTACAAATTTATATCTTTTATCTACTCTAGAAGGTAATTGAATCCATTCTGAGCAAGTTTTTTGATAAAAGTCCCAGCTATTACAATAAATTATTTTTAAATTATCCTCTATTGCTCCATATTGCTGAGCTATTGAAATGTCATAATAAATTCTTATTGTTGAATCGATTTCTATTGGAGTTATTATTGCAAAGCCTCCTAAAGGCTTATAAAGATTTACTTCTGTTGGATAAACTTTATCGTATTTTATAAAATCGTCTGGTAAATCAAAAGTAGATAAGTTATATAATTTTATTTTTGCCTCATTACTTTCTATTAATAAATCGTAAGTTCTTAAATGAACTGTAAAGTTTTTATATCCATATACATATTCTTTTTGCAATATTTGATTTGTATTATTTCTATAAAACGTAAAGTTTATGCTAACATATTCATCTCTGCTATTTGTTATATTAACCCAAATGTTTTTAGAAACGTATACTTCAAAATAATCTTCAAATATTAATGTATTGTTTGTTGTATCGTTTATTATAAATATTAAATCGTAATCGTTTGGCTCCAAATTTTCTATCGTAATTTCCCAAGTAATGTTATTTTCTGTTAATAATTCATAAGTTTTGTTTAATTGCTTTATATACATTAAAACTTTATCTATAGCTACATTATCGCTTAAATTTAATTTTATTGTTACGTTATTTGGAAATTCTACGCTTGGAATTTCTTTTGAAATTAATTTTGGTGGAGTAATATCTTTATAATATATTGCATTAACTTCTGTTTTTTCAACTAAAATGTCATAAGTTTCATAATAAGCTTTTATAGTTAAATCATGCCATTTTCCATCTTCATTTTTTGGTAAGCTACATTCAATTATCCAATTATCATTTATTACTTCTACTTTACTTATATTGCATGTATTATTAGAAATTAAAATTGTAAAAGATGTGTTTGAAGTTATTATTTCATCTCCTATTCTAAAAGTTAAATTTATTTCTATTTTTTGATTCTCTAAAACATCTATAATTGGAGCTTCAGAATTTGGATAATTAATAACTATTTCAGCAGGATAAACTTCTATTCTTATTGGTACCTTTTTAATTCCTAGTTTAATTTCATTTATTGAAATGTTTCCTTCGTAAATCGATAAGTAATTTGGTGGACTAATATTTGCAATAAGAACAAAGCTTTGAGCTGGATTTATTTCTTTATAATTTTCAACTAAGCTCAATATTTCTGTTACATTTCCTTCTAGGCTTATATTAAATGTTAATAATTTATTTCCAATATTTGTTATATTCAAAATTTCCTTAGTTATATTTTTTCCAGCTAATATTTTTAACAATATTTCTTCTTTATCTATCGAATAATTATAATCTTCTGGAACATTAATTTCGATTTCAAATTGTTTGATATCATCTATGCTAGTAACATTTATTATTGGATAATATTTTCCACTAGAAAAACCTAATGGCAAATCTATAGTTAAAGTAATGTTTATTGTTTCGTTTGCATTTAAACTTGGAATAAAGCTTGGAGAAAAACTAATATAATTACATAAAGTTGTTTCTCTTTGACATAAGAATGTTATATTTCTTACTTCTGAATTACCTATAGATTGAATAGTAAAGTTTGTAGAAATTGAAGAATTATGATTTACTAATAAACTATTTGGATATTCACTAATATTTAAAATTCTTGTTGGCAAAACATTTATTGTTATAGTTTGAGAAGAATAAGCAATTCCTATACTTTCATCTGGATTTTGCCAAGTTACATATGGTTTAATAGTATATTCCCTTGCACTAGTTCCTTGGGGAATTGTTATATTAAGCATTGTATATATAGTTGTGTTTGGTAAAATTTGGGATATGTTTATAGAATGAATTATCCAATTTGTATCTGCTGGTGGCGAAGATGTTAAAGTTACATTATACGCACTAACTGTATCGTTTAAATTTCTAATATAAATGTTTAAAGAAATTGTAGCAGAATTTATTTGAGTAATATTGTATACATAATAATAGTTATCGATTGGAGAAATTGATAATTGAGTTTTTGCAAAAGCTGTAAAATTAAAACTTATTGTTCTACATTTATTTCCAGAATCGCAAGCTGTTAAATTAACATTATAAATTCCTTCAATTGGTGGATAATAGCTGCAACTATGATAACCATCTGTTAAGCTTCCACTTTTTCCGCTTTTACAAATTATATTATCGATTGTTGAATTTGGTAATGTTATATTTAAATAAATTAAATTTAGTTGATCTTGATCATCATCAAAAAATGCTCTTATTATTTGCAACTTTTTAATTTCAATAAATTCGCTATATGTTAAATTAGTTATGTATGGTGGTTGATCAACAATATGCCAAATAAAAATTGTGAAGTTTGTTGAGGGGGTTGCGGTATTGTTAGCTATTGTTAGGTTTAAACCAAAACTTACTGCAACATGAAAACCATTTTGCCAGAGTTTTATTTCTTTCTCTTCCTGTTTATCAACAAACAAATAAGTTGGGTTGAAAAGTTCATCATTAACAATTTTATTTTCCTCAAATACCGTTGGGTTTTGAGTTTTTGGATCATTAAAACCTTCAACAGAAGTATAAGATAAAGTAAAGTTTAAAGGTATATTTCCTAAATTCTTAATAACTATAATTCCTAACAAACCAGCTTCGTTTAAACCATAAGTTTCTTCTATTCGATCTACTTTACTTCCATTTCTAGCAAAAATTTCCATTTCCCATCTAGAATCTATCGGAACTATTACGTTAACTTCAATTTCCTTAAATCTTTCATCAGGATAACCTATATGAGAAGTAACATTTATTATTCCTTTATATAAACCTGGAGATGTTGCTAATGGAATATTAATTGTTACTAAAAAACTTTGTGCTGAACCACTATCTATGCTTTCCCAATAATTTGGAGTTATTGTTATCCATTCTTTTGGAAGATTTATTTCAGTATAATTTACCCAAACATCTTGTAAAGGAGCGTTTCCAGTATTATTTATTAATACATTTAAAGAAAAGCTTTGATTATGCTCAATAACTCGAGTTATATTGTAAGTACTTAACTCTATTTGTGGATTTCCAACAACTGTAATTACTTGAATGGGAGAATAAATTGGGCTTGATTTTTGTAAATTATTATTAATCCATGAAACATTATAAACTTGATTATAGCTCCCTGGAGTTGTTCCCGCTGGAATTATAATGCTAAATGTTACATTAATTTCACTTTCTGGCAAAACATCTGGAATTGGAGTTATGTTAATTACTTGAAATGGTCCAGAATATTTTGAAATCATTACATTACGCATAGTTCCCTTTCCAGTATTGATTATTGTTATATTAAATTGTTCTATTTTATCTTCATTTTGAGTAACATTATAAACTGTTAAATTATGAGTAACAATTCTTGCAGTTGTTGTTATTTCTTCTAAATAATAATTAAAGGTAAAACTTGCTTTTTCATAAAAACTACTTTCATTAAAAGCTTCAACTAAAATAGTTTTATTTCCTCCACTAATTTCACAATTACTTCCAACTGTAAAGTTAACTTCGCAGTAATAATTGCTAAAACAGTTTTTTGTTATTGAATCTATTGTTATTTTTATTTCTCCTTCAATAAGTTCATTTGTATCAATTCTAGTATAATTTCCAACTCTTATAGTTGCTATTGTGCAACTTGAATTTGAAATAAAATCTTGAATAATTTCATAATATCCTGTTAATTCTGTTGGTGCCCAAATTTCTATAAGAGTTTCGTTTTCTCCATAAATTCCTTGATAGTTTGTTGTATTTATTTTTATTTTATGTATACCCAATAAAGGAGTGTTGAATTGAAATGTAAAATTGCCATATTCATCTGTATAATTTTGAAATAGAAGGTTGTCATTAAAGTATAGATTAGTTAAATTATTAACTAAAGATAAGTTATCAGGCAGTAAAATCGATTTTCCAATTAAATAACTTGTATTATAAATTTTATTTGTTGGATACATTTCGATAAAAATCTTTTTAAGTTGATAGTTAAAACTTAGTAAAATATTATCTGAAATTACTTTATTTGGTAAAGAATATCCAGTAATATATGCGTTAATTGTATGATCTCCTAAAATAAGATTAGATCTAAAAGTTTCTAAAGTCTTCCACTTTGATAAATCGTTATCATAAATTAAGGAATAATTAATTCCATCGATAGTTAAGTTAAAATTACCTTCAGTAACTTCGAAATAACTACTACCATTAAATTCTCTAATTCTTAAAGTTAATTTAAAAACTTCATTCGGATTTAAAATATTATCCATTTGATTATGAGAATCAAGTAAAGCTAAATCAAAGAATGTTAAATTTCTAATTTCTATAAAAGTTTCGTTTTCTCCATAAATTCCTTGATAGTTTGTTGTATTTATTTTTATTTTATGTATACCTAATGGTTTATCAAAAATTTCTATATAGCAATCAAATATACCACTTTCATCTGAAAAACATGTATCACTTATAATTTCCTCATCTATACTTATTACAACTTTTGTATTATTTATAGGTATATTATCTGGTAATAACAAAAGATTTCCAAAAATTTTTATTGTATCGTTAATATTAGAAACATATTTGTCAATAGAGAAATTTATTGCAATTGTTTTAACATATAAAGGAACAGATAGATTAATATATGATCCTTGTGAAGAATATACAGTAATTAGTAAAGAATATTCTCCTAAAATAGATGGAGTTATAATACTAAACTCAAAACTCTCTTTCCTTCCTATAGGAACTAATGGTAATTGTGTACTATTTTCCCATATCAGTTTATTAGAAATATTATAAAATATAGAATTAGCAGCTGAGGTTCTATTAGATTCTGATATAAAAACAAATTCATTAGGTAAATTTACTTCTACTTTTAAAATATCTTCAATAACACTTTCTACAGAAAATCTTATTATATGAGTTGTGTTCTTATTTAAAAAATACTTTAGAGTTGGGAAATTTTCTTCATAGGTTATAATAGCTATTCTAGGCCTTAGTGGAAGAAAATCCGTATTATTCGAACAATTAACCCCAATTACACAAAATCTTCTATTTATTAAATCGTATGGATAATCGCAAATATAATCTTCATCCTCATCAATACAGGTAGAAGAATAATTTTCAATTAAACCCAAATAAGCATTACCACCCAAATAGTCTCCTTCTACGATATTTTTATTTTCAATTAGGGTTTTGCTTATATTCCAAAAGTTTCGGAAAATTGGAGAAATAAATTGTACTATATTTCTACTCCTTAAAAGATTATTATATATTAAATTATTTGAAGAATTGTAGATTGAAAAAGAAAAATTAGAGATAAATATTGAGTTTGAAAAAAATGTATTATTGAAAGAATTTAAAAGATATATTCCTGTTGAAATGCCGCCTGAACCATAGAATCCACCTGTTCCACGTGTTCCTCCTGTTCCACCTGTTAAATTAAATATTGAGTTTGAAAAAAATGTATTGTTGAAAGAATTTAAAAGATATATTCCTGTTGAAATACCGCCTGAACCACCTGAACCATAGTATCCACCTGTTCCTCCTGTTCCTCCTGTTAAATTAAATATTGAGTTTGAAAAAAATGTATTGTTGAAAGAATTTAAAAGATATATTCCTGTTGAAATGCCGCCTGAACCACCTGAACCTCGATATCCACCT
>JAWBAK010000001.1:338336-408820 GCA_038997165.1 Candidatus Aenigmatarchaeota archaeon | reverse complement strand
TATTAAAATAATTAAGTTTTGATATATCAACATTATTATCAATAGTTGGAGTTATTTCGTTGTTTAATGATATTGAATCTCCTATCCATATTCCTGTTGAAATACCGCCTGAACCACCTGAACCATAGAATCCACCTGTTCCACGTGTTCCTCCTGTTCCTCCTGTTAAATTAAATATTGAGTTTGAATAAAATGTATTATTGAAAGAATTTAAAAGATATATTCCTGTTGAAATGCCGCCTGAACCACCTGAACCTTCATATCCACCTGTTCCTCCTGTTCCTCCTGTTAAATTAAATATTGAGTTTGAAAAAAATGTATTGTTGAAAGAATTTAAAAGATATACTCCTGTTGAAATGCCGCCTGAACCACCTGAACCTTGATATCCACCTGTTCCTCCTGTTCCTCCTGTTAAATTAAATATTGAATTATTTGTAATTATATTTCCATTAGATAAAATCATAATACCAATAGCGTTTCCACCATTAGATGATCCAAAAATATTATTTATAGTATTATTTTCGATTATACAATTATTAGCTCTAGAAGATAAAAATATTCCCGTTTGCCATCTAGAAATTATACAGTTTCTTATAGTAACATTAAAGTTATCAACAAAAATTCCATATAAATTTTTAGATGAAATATCATTAACACTAAAATTTCCATCAATTCTTTTTCCATTACAATCCAATATAACATTAGGAGCAGATATATTTATTCCTACTAAAGATAAAGAATTAATTATATCGTTACCCAAAATATAATATCCAGGAATAGTAATGTTAGTAGATGTATTGAAATATGTAAAATTTTCAAAATAAAAGTAATTATATGTTCCATTAACTTTTATTTCATATCTATTATTTAATAAATTTAAAATAGAGGAATTAAATACATAAGAAAAATCACCATTAAAAGAAGTAATACTATTTCCGATAAAAATTTCATCAATCCAAAAATATATTTCAGCACCTTCTATTGGATTTTTATTTTCATCATACAATTTACCAAAAATAGTAATATTTTCTCCAATATTAATAAGATATTTATCCAAATCTACTTCAACAAAAACTTTTCTTACATAAACACTTTCTTCCCTAATTTCAATGCTTCCGTTAGAATAAAGTAAACTAATTGTAAAATTATAAATTCCTATATCAGAAACGCTACTATTAAACCAAAAACTTCTATTTTCAAAAGCAAGAATTAATCCAGAAGAATTATACCAGCTTAAAGTATTTTCATAAACTTCAAAACTTTCAAACAAAGCATTAGTATTTGCAGAATCCGAAACATAATTAAAGCCATTAGGTAAAGTTATGTTAACTTGAATTATAGAATTTTCTTCAGTATTATTAATAGTAAAATTAAATAGCTGAGAACTAACGTTTGCCTGAACACTTCTATTAGAAAAAGGAGGTATTTCAATTATAACATCTGAAGAAATAGAAATAAATAAAATTAAAAAAACTACAAAAAATAATTTATTAATTAAACTTTTCATTTTAATATTACAATTTTCGATTAATATATAGATTTAACAATTATTGTTAACAAGTATAAATAACACTATAATTTCATTTAAAAAACTAAGAAAAAACAAAAACAAATAAAATAATTTCGAAAATTATATAAACTTCGAAAATCGAAAAAATAAATTTAAAATAAAAGTATTTTTATGGAAGAAAGAAAAGAAATAGATAATAAACTAATTTTTATTCAAACTTTATTAAAAAAAGAAGAAAGAAGTTATGAAATTAAAAAAACTAGAAAAGAAAAAAATAAAGAATTTATTATAGAACTATTTCAAAAAAATAAGGAGCTAACTTTACAAGATGTTGCAAAAGCACTTAATTTATCGATTCAAAGAGCCTCCGAATATTTAAGCGAATTGTTTAGAGAGGGAAAAATAACTTTCTATAGAAAAAATAAGAAAAAATATTTTAGACTATTAGAGAAATGGTAAGAATTATTTCATTAATAAGCGGAAAAGGAGGAGTTGGAAAAACATTAATTTCTTTAAATTTATCTTATGCATTATCGAATTTTGGTTTTAAAACTTTATTAATAGATTTTAATTTTACAACTCCACACATTTCTCTTTTTTTAACTTCAAAACCAAAATTTACTTTAAACGAATTCTTAAGCGAAGAAGCAGACTTTTATGAAATATTAAATCCAACTTTTAACTTTTTCTACATTTCTCCATCTTTAAACTTAGAAGAAATAACTTCCTTAAAATTAGAAAATTTAGAAAAATTAAAAGAAAATTTAAACTTTTTTGATTTTGTTTTATTAGATTCTGCACCAGGATTTGGAAGAGAAGCTATAACAGCTATAAAATTTAGCGAAGAAATAATTATTGTTTCAAACCCGACAATTTCATCTCTTTTCGATTCAATAAAATGCTTTCAATTAGCAAATAAACTTAATAAAAAAGTTTTAGGAATAATAATTAATAGATACGAAAAAGATTCTCCGCTAAGTCTAAAAGATTTTCAAAATTTAATTAATACAAATATTTTATCAATAATTGAAGAAAGCAAAAAAGCAAAATATGCAGATTTAAGAAGAGAAATGCTATATAACTTAGATAAAAATTTTAGAGATCAAATAAATTCTATAATCTCAAAAATTGCTGGAATAGAAATAAAAAAAGAAAATACTTTAAAAAAATTTTTAAACATATTTCAAAACATATTTTCAAAAAAATTTTAAAAAATTAACTTAACAACCATTTCCATAATGGTATGCATTTAATTGTTTTGTTTTCAAAATTTATCTCATCCTCATAATCCCAAGTAATTATTAATAAATCTTTGCATTTTAATAATTCACTTGCTTTTAATAATGCTTTTATTTCTCTTTTTTCAATTTCATCTTTATTTGATGCATAAGTTACTTGAATTAATTGCTTAATATTTAAGCCTTCTTTAATAACAAAATCAACCTCGCTATCATTAATTTTTAAATAAAAGAAATTTTCTTTTAAACTTCTCTTCGATCTTCTTAATAGTTCTATAGCAACCAAATTTTCCATAAGTCTACCTATATTTTCTGAAAACCTTATTCCTAATAAATTTGAAAAAGAAGTATCTATAACATAAACTTTCCTAGCAGATTTATATCTTGATTTAAATGAATATGAAAATCTTTCAACAAAAAATATAATTCTTGCAATTTGCAAATACTTTGAAAATCTTTCAGTAGTCTTTTCAGAAATTTTAAGAAATCTTGCAACAGAATTAAAAGTTATTAAGTTTGAAAAGTTTGAAACGTAATAATTACAGAGCGCTTCTAACTTATAACTTTCTCTTAATTTAAACCTTCTTAAAACATCTTTTAATACTATTGTATCAAAATATTTTCTAATAATACCAATTTTCTTGTTTTCATTTTCTTCTAAAACAACCTCTGGAAAGCCACCAAATTCTAAAAATTCTCTGAGAAATCTTATAATTTTTTCTTTTTTTATAATTAAATCTATTTCTTTTTCTATTTCAAAATTTTTAAACTGGAGAAACTCTTTAAAATCCAATGGAAATACCTCTATTTCTAATTCTCTACCAGCTAATAAAGTAGCAAGTTCTTCACTAAAAAGCTTTGAAGAAGAGCCAGAAATTATAAGAAAAGCTTCTTTTTTTTCATGCAAGCTTCTAACAAACTTTTCCCATTTTGGAACCTCTTGAATTTCATCCAAAATTAAAAAAGGTTTTGTTTTTGGTCTCACAATTTCTTTAAAAGCATCGTATATTTTTATTAAAAAAGATAAGCTTAGCTCCTCAAAAAATTTAACTTCTTCGAAATTAACATAAAGAACGTTTTCTTTTCCAAACTTTTCTGATAACTTTTTTCCAATTTGCTTTAATATATAACTCTTTCCACTCCTTCTAACTCCTGTTATTGTTATTACTTTTTCAACACCTTTTAAAAAATTTAATATTTGAGAATTATAAAATTTTCTCTCTATTCCTACATCTATATCTTCTCTTCCCCAAAAATTAACCGAAGATAATACACTTATTATTTCCTCTTTCTTCATATATATCATTTATGACATAAAAAATTAATATTTTACGTCACTTGTGACATATTCTAAATTATATAGCTTTTAAATTCTTAATAACCATTTCCATAATGGTATGCATTTAATTTTTTTGTTTTCAAAATTTATTTCATCTTCATAATCCCAAGTAATTATTAATAAGTCTTTGCATTTTAATTGCTCTGAAGCTTTAATTAATGCTTTTATTTCTCTTTTTTCAATTTCATCTTTATTAGATGCATAAGTTACTTGAATTAACTGTTTAATATTTAATCCTTCTTTAATTACAAAATCTACTTCGTTTTGTTGATAATCTTTGAAATAATAGATTTCTTGTAAGGGATTAAAATTAGTGTTTCTTAATAATTCAAGAAAAACAGCGTTTTCCATTCTTCTTCCTATATTTTTTTCCATGCTTAACATCGACACTAAACCCAAATCACAAACATAAATTTTTCTTCCTAAAGATTTTCTTTCATAAATGCTTTTACTAAGTTTTTCTACAAAAAATACGCTTAAACTTTCTGGTAATTTTTCCGCATAATCATAAACAATATTTTTAATATTTCTTCCTATTTTTGAAGAAATAAAATTAGCTATTTTGTTTAAACTTATTTCTTTTGAAAAGTTTTGAATAACAAATTCGAAGAGTAATTTTGCAATATAAGTATGAACTATTTCAAATCTTTCTATAAAATCTTTTTGAAAAATTGTATCAAAGTATTCTTTTAAAATTTTTTCCTTTTTTTCTGGATAAACCAATATTTCTGGATAACTACCCCATTCTAGGAACTCTTCTAAAAGTTTAATTATCTTCACTTTTTCAGAAATTGATATAAGTTTTTTTCTTTCTATATTTTTAAATTTAAGATACTCTCTAAAACTTAAGGGCAATAAAACATAACTTAAGCTTCTTCCCCTTAATTGAGTCGAAACTTCTTTACTTAACAATTTTGAAGAAGAACCTGAAATCATCAAATAATATCCGCTATCAAGCAAACTCCTAACTAAACTTTCCCAGTTATTTAAATTTTGTATTTCATCGATAATCACTTTTTCAACTCTAGTTTTAAAATATTCTTCAAAAATCGATATTATTTCAAAAAATTCTTTATGTGTAATTTCTTTGAAGGCAGAATGCTCTAAATCAACGTATAAAGCATTTTTATTATTTTTTAAAATATTAAGTAAAAAATAAGTTTTTCCAGCTCTTCTTGGTCCAATTATTGCTATAGCCTTATTTTTAAGAAAATCTACTTTTAACTCTCTTTCAAAAATTCTTTCGACTTTAATTTTCTCAATAATTCTATCAAAATATTGAAGCACAAAATCTTTCTCAAACATATCATATATTTAGGAAAGATTATTTAAAAAGTTTACCCATAATATGAAACTTTAATAATCACGAACATTTTAAAAGGCTTGTAGTTATATTGCTAAAATAACAACCATTTCCACAATGGAATGCATTTAATTTTTTTGTTTTCAAAATTTATTTCATCTTCATAATCCCAAGTAATTATTAATAAGTCTTTGCATTTAAGCAATTCACTTGCTTTAATTAATGCTTTTATTTCTCTTTTTTCAATTTCATCTTTATTAGATGCATAAGTTACTTGAATTAATTGTTTAATATTTAATCCTTCTTTAATTACAAAATCTACTTCGTTTTGTTGATAATCTTTCCAATAAAAAATATCAATATTTTCATTTCTATATAATTCCAAAAAAACAACATTTTCCATTATTCTGCCTATATTTTCATCTATTTTTGAGGATAAATAAAAATTTGGAATACCAACATCGCAGATATATATCTTTGGAATTGAACCCAAAATTTCCCTTTCAGAATAACTAAATTTATAAACGTTAAAACAAAACATTACTTCTCTTAACATAGAAGAATAAGAATATAAAGAATTTTTACTAATTTTAATTCCCATACTCTTTAAAGTATTATATACTTTTTTGATTGAAAACTCTTTTGAAAAAGATGAAATACAAGAAGAAATTAACATTTTTATTGTTGTTATGTTCCTAATTTTAAATCTATCAACTATATCTTTAAAAACTACAACATCTATATAATCTCCAAAAAATATTTTTTCATTAATTTTTTCTATCCATAGCTGCGGAAATCCGCCTTTCTCCAAATAATTTTTTAATATATGCTTAATTTCTGACTCTTCGTAAGAGGAAAAAACACTTTTGTTTAACTCAAAATTTTTAATAGATAAAATTTCCTTAAAGCTGAATGGAAGAACTTTTAATGAAAAGGTTCTTCCCCTTAATTGTGTTGCAATTTCTCTACTAGATAATTTTGAAGAAGAGCCGGTAATAAAGATAAAATACTTTTTCTTTTCATAGAGTGAATAAACAAAACTCTGCCAATTTTCTAATGCTTGAATTTCATCAAAAAATAGATATTGTGGATATTTTCCATATATTTCGTTGTGATAATGAATGATATTAAAAATTTCTTTTCTATTTCTTCCTTTGATTTCATAATCCTCAAAATTCACAAAAAGATAATCGGAATCCTTCAAATGTAATTTATTGAGAATTAAGTCATATAAAAAATAAGTTTTTCCAGCTCTTCTAGGACCTATTATACAAGAAATAAACTCTATAGAAAAAGAATGAGGTATTAACCTTTTTTCAACTTTCAAATTTTTTATTTCTTCCTTTTTGTTTAGAAAATATCTTTTTAAGTCCCCTACCATAAATATATAGGGAAAGATTTAAATAAATATTTCCCTATATATAGGGAAGTTTATTAAAATTTCAGAAAAAAATAACTTTTAAATTTCTAGCAACCATTTCCATAATGGTATGCATTTAATTGTTTTGTAATTTGCCTTTAAAATATTTTTAAATATTAAAATAAATTACTCTTTTTTGTTTAGTATAAATTCTTAAAATCTTACTTAACTCTATATTTAAATTTGTATTGCTTAAATATTTTAACAATTCTTCTAAAGAATTTAACTCAATAGGTTTTTTGTTAAGAGCATCTCTTATACATTCTCTAACTTTCCATACACCTAAAGGAATTGTATAAAACTCTTCTATTTTTCTAAAAACAATTATAGCAGCTTGCCTTTTTATTCTTTCTAAATATTCGCAACATGCTAATCGAGCTGCATAGTAACCACCTGCAACACTTTCTGCATATTTTTTTCTCTCAAAAAATATTTCATAATCTTGATAAAATTTATTTCCAATAAACTCTATCATTTCAAAACCAAAAACATATGGTAATAGAACAATCCAAAATTTGTTTCCTAAATATTCATTATAAAAAATTTGAAATTTATCTAAGATTTTATAATCTCTAATTTTTTTGATTAATTTCTCGCTAATAATACTATCTATAGCTGTAATGCTCCATCTAGTTGGAACAAATTTCTTTTCGATACCCAATAATCCAGCAGAAAAAATTTTTTGAATTCTAGATATTTCCAATCCTTTTTTATATAATAAAAATGTTGCCTCAGAAGCTTTAATTTCATCATTAACAATTTTTTCAACAAAATTTTCAATTTTTATATTGCTTTGAATTTTTAAATTTTCTATTTTTGCAGGATTTCCAATAGGAGCAAAATATTTATTAAACAAAAATTTAAATTTAGGATAATTTTTTAAATTAACTTCCAAATCTACAACATTTTTTGCTAATGCCAATTCTTGAATTTTTTCTGATAAACTAAATTGTTTTTTTATATTAACATTTTTAAAAGAATATATTAAACTTGCTCTTAATTCAATTATCTTTTCAAAACTTAATTTATCTTTATACCATAATTCTGGAAAATCTAAATAATAACTTCTTTCATCTATTATAGGTAAAGACAAAACACCCAAATTAACATTTGGATAATTAACTGAAGAAATAAAAATGCTTGGAGGAGAACTTCCAACAAAATCTTTTTTATTTTCTATTAGAATTTTCCATTTATATACATTTTTAATCAATTCTTTTGGAATTTCTCTAAATTTCATAAAAATATTAAATTTTATGATTTTTAGATTAGATGCAATAAACATTTGGAAAAATAAAGAAGTTAAAGAAAGACTTAATTGGTATTATAAAGTTTTAAAAAATGAAGTTAAAGCAAAATATTTAATTGTAAAGAGCATAAAATTAAAAGAAAATTTAAATTTAAAAGAATTGGAAGAGAAAGAACTTTGGAAAATTCATTCTGAATTAAGAAATGAATTTTTAGATAAATTTGAAAAAATAAAAAATGGTAAAAATATCGAAATTAAGGAAATAGATAAAAATAATAATAATAAAAACAATTTTTTGGATGTTAAAATAGAATTAGCTTATAAAATGCTATCTCCTTGTAAATTTTGCGAAAATTTATGCTTAGCAAAAAGATTAGAAGGAAAAAAAGGAAAATGTGGATTAGATAATATTGCTAGAGTTGCATCTGCTTTTTTACATTATGGAGAAGAAGCTCCACTAATTCCATCTGGTACAATTTTCTTTACTGGCTGTAGTTTTAAATGTGTATATTGTCAAAATTGGGACATAAGTCAAAATCCAAAAAATGGATTTGAAATAAATTCTTTACAACTTGCAGAAATAGAAAAAGAATTATATGATAAAGGAGCAATAAATATAAATTTTGTAGGTGGTAATCCTGATCAAAATTTACATACAATCTTAGAAAGCTTAAAATATTTTAATGAAAACATTGCGTTGCTTTGGAATTCGAATATGTATATGACAAAAGAAAGTCTAGAGTTATTATTAGATGTTATTGATATTTGGTTACCAGATTTTAAATATGGAAATAATAAATGTGCATATAAATATAGTAAAATAAAGAATTACTTTGAAATTGTCTCAAGAAATCATAAGATAATTTACGATTTTGGAGAAAATATAATTGTTAGACATTTAGTCTTACCAAATCATTTAGAATGTTGCACCTATAAAGTTTTGGATTGGATTTCAAAAAATATACCAAATGTTTTAGTAAACATTATGGATCAATATCATCCAGAATATTTAGTTTTAAAATTTCCAGAAAAATTTGATGAAATTGCCAGAAAACTAAATTATGAAGAAATTAAAAAAGCATATGAATATGCAAAATCAAAAAATATTTGTTTTGAAGCCATTAGTTAATAAATTTCAATATTTTTAAATCCTAATTCAATAAGTAGCTCTTTAATTCTTCTCCTATGATCGCCTTGTAATTCTATAATTCCATTTTTTATAGTTCCCCCACAACCCAACTTACTTTTTAGCTTACTTGCTATTTCTTTTAATTCTTTATTATCTCTTTGAATACCATTAATTAAAGTAACAACTTTTCCATAACTCCTTTTTTCTGTTCTAATAATAATTTTTTCCTCTATTTTCCTCTCGCAAATACATAAATCCTTTGGTAAACCACAAATTTGACAAATTTCACTCATTTAATTTTTATATTTCTTTCTTTCAAAACTGTAAGAATTCTTGCAATAGTTTTTCTTAGTTCTCTTATTCTACTTGTATTTTTTATAGGCCTTTTCATTTCTGTCTGCATCTTTAATTTTCTAAGTTCTTCCTTATAATTTTTTAATTTTTCTAATAATTCTTCAGTTTTCATATTTCTTATATCTTTAATTTTTAAAATTGCCATTATTTTGCAGAAATTATTTGTGGTAAATATTTTAATATTCGAACTCTTATTCCTACAATACCAACAGGTATTATTGCTTGTTGTAGTGCTTCATCAACATAAACTTCCTTTAAAAATCCTGTATGTAAAATATATCCTTTACTAAATTTGTAAGCTGCACTTCTTTCTTTACCTAATAATTTTCCAGAGATTCTAACTTCTATTCCAGTAGCACCACTTTCCATACACTTCTCTATATAAAATAAAGCTGCTTTTTTAAAATTTATACCCCTTTCTATAGCTCTTTTTATTCTATATGCAACTATTCTTGCATCTAAATATGGATTTTGAACTTCTTGAATTACAATTTGTGGATTTAAAATATTATATTTTTTTATAAGTATCTCTTTTATTTCCTCTTCTCTTTTCCTTAATTTAGCAATTGCTATAGCAGGTTTTCCTACAAAAACTATTATTCTAGTTAATATTGGGGTTTTCTCTACTTTTAAATTGCTATATTCAGCTCTTTCAAATATGCTTTTTAAATAATCTTCTAATTCAACTTCAATAATTTTTTGAGCTATTATTTTTTTCTCTGTTGCTCCCATATCAATATGATAAGACAATTTTAATATGTGTATTTTTCTTTTCTCTACCTCTAAATTTCCATCTTTTTGGAGTTCTCAATTTAAAACCTTTATGAGCTTCTATTATTTTTATTTTTAATTTATTTTCATCTAAACCTTTTTGCTTTGCATTAGCTAATGCGCTTTCTAAAGCTTTAAGTATAGCTTTAGTAGCCTTTAAATAATACTTTTTACCATCTAAAGTTAATTTTTGCTTAGCAACTAATTCTAAAAATTTTTTTGCTTTTAACGCATTTTTGCCTCTAATAATTTTAGATATGTATGTTGCATGCTTAGTAGAAATTCTAAGATTTTTAATATATGCTGAAGCAATCATTTAACAGATAAGAATTTAGTTCCTCTAGTAGCTCCAATTCCTGGACCACCATGTTTTACCTCTTTTATAGGAATTGAAAACTCGCCCAATCTTCTGCCTATCATTTCTGGTTTAATCTTCACTGGCACAAATTCTTTTCCGTTATGAACTCCAATTGTTAATCCAACCATTATAGGTAAAATTACCATTTGTCTTAAATGTGTTTTTATAAATTTATTTGGATTCTTTTGTTTTATTTCTTTAATTTTTTCCAAAAACTTTTTTTCTTGTTCAGTAAATCCTCTTTTTAGAATTTTTCTTCTAGTTCTAGAATCAAATACTTTTTTTGCAAGATCTTCTATACTCATCTTTTCCAATTCTTCTAATGTATATCCTCTTAATCTAAATTCTGCCATATAAATTAATATCGAAAAATATAAAAATTTTTTATTATTGGGGCCGTAGTCTAGCCAGGTAGGACGGCGGGCTCCAGAAATGGAGCACCGATAAAATGAGGAAACCCGTTAACCTGGGTTCAAATCCCAGCGGCCCCAACAATATTGTATAAAGATGAATTTAACTTTAATCTTTTTTATAAATTTATGGGTCCGTAGTCTAGCGGTAGGACGCCGCCCTTACGAGGCGGAGATCCCGGTTCGACTCCGGGCGGACCCATTTTTTAAAAAATCAAAATTATTTTATGATCGAAATCGATGGTAGCTATTTAGAAGGTGGTGGTCAAATTTTAAGAACTTCAATAGCTTTATCTTGCATTCTTAAAAAACCTTTTAGAATTTATAATATTAGAAAAAATAGACCACAACCAGGATTGAAAGCTCAGCACTTGGCTGGAGCAAAATTTGCAGCTAAATTATTAAATGCGGAAGTTAAAGGATTATTTATTGGAAGTACTGAAGTCGAATTTATTCCGAAAGAAGAAAATATTCCAAATTTTGAAGAAATTAATATTGGAACTGCTGGTAGCATTTCTCTATTTTTGCAAACTATATATCCAATAATAGCTTTTTTATCAAATAAAAAAGTTAAACTAAGAATAATTGGTGGTACATGTGTATTACATGCACCAACAATAGATTATATAGATTTAGTTAAATTCGAAAACTTAAAATTTTTAGGCATAGAAAAACCAGAAATTAATATAGTAAGACATGGGTTTTATCCAAAAGGTGGAGGAATAGTTGAAATAGAAATTTACCCAATAAAAAAATTAAATGGTGTAGAAATGATTGAAAGAAAGAATTTTATAAAGTATGTAGCAAGAATATCTGCATTTGAAAATGAAAAAAGAATAAGGGAAGAAACTGAAATCATAAAAAACGAATTAAAAGAAGTTGAACTATATGTAAGAAATGAAAAAACATTAAGTAAAGGTTTTTCTGTTACTATTGCATCTTATTATGAAAATTGCGTTTTAGGAAGCGATAGTTTAGAAAATTCAAAGATTGCTATTAACAATTTAAAAAATGCTGAAAATTCTAATGCGTGCTTAGATAAGTATATGGCAGATCAAATTTTAATTTATTTGGCATTATGTGAAGAAAAGTCTATAGTAAAAGTTGAAGAAATTACAAATCATACGCTCACAAATATTTATACTATAGAAAAATTCTTAGGAAAAGTTTTTAGAGTTAAAGATAATATTATAGAGAAACTTTAAAACATTTTTTGATTTCTTTTAAATCGATTATTTTTAAAGAAAATTAAAACTAAATTTTAAACATTTAAATCAAATGAATTAAATAATTTTTCTAATATTAATCTAAAATAAAATTTCGCCGGGGGTGGGATTTGAACCCACGCGGGCTTAGAGCCCACCGGCTTTCTCTTATAACAAAATCATCATTATCTTTCAGCTACCCCAGAGCTTATCATTTAACTCGAGGCCGGCGCCATTTCCGCTAGGCGACCCCGGCATAATAAAAATAGTTCTTTGATACTTCTAATACTTATTTTAATAATCTATCCTTATACAAATTATGAATAAACATAATGAATACAATAACTTTCAAAATTCCAAAGAAATTATAAATCGATTTGAAAAAGAACTTTATAGAATAAAAGAAAATCTTTCATTAAATATTGATTGGGAAAGGATAAATCTTAATATTATATTGGCAAAATTCCCCCCCCCCCCAGTAGTTTTTATTATGTACCAACAAATGAAATTATTATTTCGTCCAAATGTGATACTAGTGATTTTGCAAGCGCATTAGTATCTTATGAAATTTTTATGAGAGTTTGCAAACCTATTCAAGAAGAATTGGAAGAGCTAACATCTTCAATAAGAAATAAAATAAGGGAAAACATAATAGAAATTGATGAGAAAAGTAGAGAAAAATTAAAAAAAAATGAGAGAATATCTCGAAGCAAAAAGATTAGAATTAGAAGAAAAAATAGGAGAAGAAAAAATAAAAGAAATAGGTGAACTTATTTCTCAAAATATATTTTTTTTATCTCTTTTTCCACAATTTCTAATTCAAATCGCTCAAATATATGGTATTTCTAATATTAAAAATTTTGTTTTGTGGTTTCATTATTCTATTTTGAAGGAAAAAATAGAATATCTACTTTCTCAAAATAGCTATCTTATATTGGATGACGTACTAAAACATAAAGAGGAAATGAAAAAATACCTTCATTATTATTATCCTTCAGTTTCAATTTCCATTTATAAAGAAGATAAAAAAGATAAATATTCTTGCTTTCTTTTTTGTAATGAAATAAAAGGATTTATTATAATAAAAGATGGAGAACAAATAATGAAAGGACCCTTATGTTTTCATGCTGAACCAATTGTACTTGCTTATGGAGAAAACTCTTTATCAAAAGAAGAAAAAGATTTACTAACTTTAGCAGCCTTTTCTCCCTTAGTAATTTCCGGTAGAATAAAACCAAAAACAAAATTGATTAAAAACTTGACTGAATATATTGTTAATAGTTTATTATTTTCTAAAAGTGCAATAAGTATAGATCTAATATTTCAAAAAATAATTAAAATACATTTTTTGGGAGGTGATCTAACAAGTAAAGAAATAGAAAGACTTTTAAATGAAGATCTTTTAAGTCTCTGTGAAAAAGAAAAAATAAATAGTACAGATATTCTTAGATCTTTAAAGCTTACTTTAGATTATATTAAAAGAGAAGTAAAAGAAGGAAAAGAGCAAAAAGATGTGTTGAACGAACTTCTTGAAGGTAAATATTTAAAATTATTATATGATAACGGACTTATAAAAAAGCTTCCAACACATTTAATTTGATTAAAAAATTTATAAAAATTATTTAAATTACTTTATGAAGAATGCCGCCGCATCTGAATAATGATGAAAAGGAGTACTTCTGACTATGCATGATATATTTTTATTATATCTCTATGATTTAAAATATAATCTTTACCTAATCTTTTTCTACTTTTAACCTCTATTGCATATAAGAAATTTTTAGCTATTTCAGAATGAATTTTTTCTGCTAAATCTATTGTTTTTGCATCCTTTTCTAATAAAATTGCATTTGGTAAAATATTTCCCTTTTTATCGCTTAATTTATTTTCATTTTCAACAGGAAAAACAACTTTATATTGCATAACATCAAAAACTAAAGTATTTAAAACATTCAATATAAAACTTCCATTATATTTTTTTAACAATTCTCTAATTTTTTCTAATGCGTTTATTTGTTCATTACTTAATTCATTTTTCTTTAAAATTTCAAAATCTTTAAAATTGTATTTTATTATTCCTTTTTGATCTAAAGTCCTTAAAATTAATTCACTTAATGCACTACATTCAACAACTTTTATATTAATATTTTCTTTCTCTAAAAATTCTTTTAATTCTTTTAAATTTTTTTCAGAATTTTTTTCATCAATTTTATTTGCAGCAATAATCATTTTTTTACTTTCAAACAAAAGCGCTTTAGAAAAATTATTTAAATCATCTATTTTATCAATATGTTTTTCTAAATGTTCCCTTTTAATTTTTAATCCACTAAGTTTTTGAGATAAAACATCTATTAATTCTTTTTTATCTTTAAAAAATTTAGGAATGTGTTTTTGTATATTTTGTTTATACCATTGAACCAATTCATTTATAAGAAATTTTACTTCTTCTATTGGATTTAAAAATTCTATCTCTTTTCCTTCTAAATCAGTTTTACCACTTATATCAATTATATAAACAATTCCATCTACATGATTTATAGCTGATAAAAATTCTATTCCTAAACCTTTTCCTTTATGAGCTTCTGGAATTAATCCTGGAACATCCCAAAGAACTATTGGAACAAATCTTAATCCATCTATGCAAAATCCATCTTGTGGATTACACTTAACGTTAAATTCTTTACAAACACATTGAGTTGATACGTAAGCAATTCCTTTGTTTGGTTTTAATGTTGTAAAAGGAATATTTGAAATTTTAACATCCATTAGAGTTGCTGCTTTAAAAAATGTAGATTTTCCAGAGTTTGGCTTTCCGACTAATGCAATTTCAATCATTTATAACTATTTATTAATTCAAACAAATAAAAACATATGAAAAAAGATATAATAATCTTAAATGAAAATAGTAATATTGCTATATCAACTCTATGGTCAAAAAAAGAAATAATTTTAAATCAACTACAAGAGAAAATAAGAAGTAAAATTGGAATTATTGGAACTACTTATACAACTTACGGAATTAATTTTATTTTAGAAACATTAGCACAATTTCCAAAAATAGATACTTTAATAATTTACGGTGCTGATTTATCTTTGAGTGGAAAAGCTTTAATCGATGTTTTTAAAAACAAAAATTTTAAAGATTATAAAATAGTTTTTCCAATAAATAAAATTGAAAATATTTTAAATACAGTTAAAATTATTGATTTAAGAGAAGAATTTAAAAGAAATAATATTAAAAAACTCGAAGAAGAAATAGAAAAAAATTTTAAAATAAATGCAAAAAAAGTTAGAGAAAAAATTGATATAATAGTTGAAGAAAAAGTAGAATTAACTTCTTGGCCAATTCCATTAAGCGGTAGCTTTATATATGATACAAGTATTTTTAGAGCATGGATAAAAATTTTAGATTTAATAATGAAATTTGGAAGTATAAAATTTTCAGAATACGAAGAACCACAAAAAGAATTTTTAAATTTAATGATTACTATAGGTCTATATGGTAAAGAATATAAAATTGAAGAAGAATTTTTTGAATTTTTGAAAAGAGAAGATTTTGAAAGGCACATTAATGAAGTTCTATATCCAAAAAAATTAGAAAGTGTAGAATATACATATGGAGAAAGAATTTTTGAACATAGATTTGGAAAAAATCAAGTTAAATATTTAATTGATAAATTATCTAAAGCTCCTTATTCAAGAAGAGCTTTAATTATTTCTTGGGATCATTTAATAGATCAAAATTCTTCAAATCCACCATGCATAATAGGTATTCAAGGAATAATAACAGAAAATTATTATAATCATACTGTTTGGATTAGAAGTAATGATATGGTTAAAGCGTGGCCAGTAAATATTGTAGCACAAATAAAATTAGCAGAATATATCGTTAATGAAATAAATAAAGAAACTAAATCAAATTTTGAAATTGGAACAATAACAACAATTTCTACAAGTGCACATATTTATAAACATGATTGGAATTTAGTAAGAGAAATATTGAACAAATATTCATTTAAAATGAAAGAATTTGTAGAAGATCCAAAAGGTTTATTTTTAATTTATCAAGAGAATGATAAAATAGTTTTAGAACATAGAACCCCAGATAATTCTTTAATAGATTTTAAAATCGAAAGTAAAGATTTTTGGGAAATATACAATTCCTTAAAAGGCGGAAGTTTTTTTAGTTTATATGATCATGCCTTATATTTAGGAAAAGAAATAACAAAAGCTTTTGAAAAATTAAAAAGAGGAGAAAAGTATATTCAAGATCAAGCTTAAAATTAAATTAATTTAAATTAATTTGATGTAATTTAAATTATAAGCGGGGGTCGCCTAGCCTGGCCAAGGGCGTCGGGCTTAAGATAAAGATATAAAATCTTAAGCTTTGAATAAATGATAAGAAACCCGATGGCGTAGAGCCGTCGTGGGTTCAAATCCCACCCCCCGCATCAATTTATAAATCGCTAGCAATTCAACACTAAAAATAGAATTTTGAAATTTTTTAAAGTTAAAATTAGGAGTTCTAACATTTTTAAGTAATTGATTTAAATAAAAATGATGACGTAGTTCTTCTACAAACAACTCAAAATGATAACTCAAAAATATATTAATTTTTATTAAAATATATATTCTCTATGGTAAGAAAAGTTGGACCTAGTGGAAGATTTGGTGCAAGATATGGAATGAAATTAAGAGAAAAAATCGATGAAATAGAAATTATTCAAAGAAAATTCCATAAATGTCCAAGTTGTGGTTTTAAAAAGTTAAAAAGAATTTCAACAGGTATATGGTATTGCAAAAAATGTAATAAAAAAGTAGCATCTTCAGCATATTTACCTCCTGGAGTAAAAATTAAATAATATGTACAGATGTATTAATTGCAAAAGAGTTTATGATAAATTAGATAGATTAGTTTGTTTAAATTGTGGTGGTAGAATTTTTGAAAAAATTAGACCTTCAAAAATTATAAGAGTAAGGGCAAGATGATTTCAGAAGCAATTACAATAGATGAAAATAAGACAATAGGAGAAGCTTTAAAATTGATTAAAGATCTAGATCTAAGAGAAATAGTAGTTACAGATGAAGAAAATAAATATAAAGGAATAGTAAGACTAAGAGATTTAATTACTGAAAAAAATTTAAAAGAAAAATTGAAAAAAGTTAAAAAGAGAGATTGTAAAGTTTATGAAATTAATGAAATTGAAATTGCTAAAAGAATGATAGAAAATGATTGTTATTTAGCTGCATTATTAGACAAAGAAAATAAAGTTAAAGGAATTATTAAGATCGATTCGCTTTTAGAAATAATAAAAGAAAAATTTGGAAATGTTAAAGCAGAAGAGATTGAAACAAAAAATATAATTATTTTACAATCGAAAGAACCAATTTATAAAGCGATAAAATATATGGCAAAATATAATATTTCTCATATTCCATTAATAGAAAATAAAAAACTTGCTGGAATAGTTTCATCTAAAGATATAACAGATTTTATTCTAAAGGAATTTAAAGAAAAGACAACATTAGGAGAACTAATAGGAAAAAAATTTAAAATCTTTGAAAATCCTATAATATCAATTGCAACTAAAAATGTTATAACATATTCTAGTGATGAAAAAATTTCTAATATAATTAAAAAAATGTTTTATTATAAAATTTCTTGTGTTGTTAATGAAAATTTACAAGGAATAATAACTAAAAAAGATTTATTAAAAGTTTTAATAAAAGAGAGAAAAGAAAAAATAAATGTAATAATTATTGGAAAAGAGAATATAAAGAAATATTATTCTGATTACGTTGACTTCTATATAAAGAATTTTATTAAAAAAATAAGAAAAATATTTAATCGAGGATTTTTGAAATTACATATAGAAAAACATAGAGATATTTATACTGTTCATTTAATCTTTAGTGATTATAAGAATAGATTTGTCACAATAAGAGAAGGTAGAGAATTTTTAGAAGTTTTACAAGAATGTTTTGATATAATTAAAAATGAAATTTTCGAAAATTATTTAGATATAAAGAAAGAAAAAAGAAGATTAATTGAATATTTAAAGTATTTTTAAAATTAATTCTTATGGAAAAAGTATTAATCGCTGTTATAATTGCATTATTTATTTCTATCTTATCATTAATTTTATCTCTTTATCAAAAAGAAATTTTACAAGATATTTCTGAATTAATAAAAATTTTTCCACAACTTTCAACAGAAGAATATTCTAGAGTTGAAAAAATTGATGTAATTCCAGAAAATGGTGCATTAATTTTATATTCGGGATGTTATAGATTAATTGGTTATATAGAAGATGCCCAAATAAGATCAATTAGTAATGCATTACAAAAAAGAAGAGAATGGAGACCAAATACGCATGATGTAACTTCTGATATTTTTAAAGAATTTAATATAAAGCTTATTGATGTAAGAATTGAAGAAATTAGAAATAATTCCTATATTGCAAGAGCTTTTATTTCTCAAGGAAATAAAATAAGAGAAATTGATATTAGACCTAGTGATGGAATTGCACTAGCATTAAGATTGGATGCTCCAATTTATATAAGGAATAGCTTATTAGTATCGAGCGGAGAAAAATATTGTTAAACTTTAAATGAAAATTTTGAAAAAAAGCTTTTATAAAAAAGATACTAAAGAGATTGCAAAAAATTTATTAGGAAAGTATTTAATTAGGGAATTTAATAATAAAAAATTAATTGGGAAGATTGTTGAAGTTGAAGCATACTATGGAAAAGAAGATCCTGCATCTAGAGCTTATTTGGGATTTCCAAAATATGTTGTAAATTCCTTATATGGAGATGTAGGAATAACTCTAATTTATATGGTTCATTCCAATTGGCTATTAAATATTGTTGCGCATCAAAAAAATAAAGCAGGTGCTGTATTAATAAGAGCGATTGAACCAATAAAAAACATTAATTTTGAAACTAATGGTCCTGGAAAATTAACGAAAGCATTAAAAATTGATAAAAGTTTAAATGGAATAAAAGTTTATAAAAAGGGCTTATTATATATAGCAAAGAGTAAAGAAGAAAAATTTGAAATAGAGAGCTCAAAAAGAATTGGTGTAAAAAGAGATTTAGAAGAAAATTTGAGATTTTATATAAAAAACAATAAGTTCGTATCAAGAAAATAATTTTCTAAAAAACAAAACTAAAGTTTCTATCATTTTTTCTTTTTTCTTATGAAACCAAAAAATTCTCTTAATAGGAAATAAAAATTTCTTATATTTTATTAGCTCAAAATTATATTTTTTTGAAAATTTTATAAAAAATTCTATGTTTTTACCATTCGGATTTATTGAAACAACAAAATTTGAATAATTAAAAGCAAATTCTAAAAATTCCAAATCTTTAATTTTTCCCTGAATTCCAAATGGAGGATTCATTATCGATAAATCAAAATACTCTTTGAATTTAATTTGTTTTATATTGCCTATGCAAAAAAATATCTTTGAAATATTATAATTTTCGTATTCATTTTTTATTTTTTCATAATTTTCTTTAGCAATTTTTATAGCATCTTTATCTATATCGAAAGCAAAAATTAATTTTGGATTAAAAAAAGATAATGCTATTGAAAATTTAGCAGTTCCACAAGCAATCTCCAAAATTTTTTTATTTTCAATTAAATTCATTAAATTTAGTTCATTAACTATTTCGCTTATTAAATTGCTAGGAGTTTCATATTGTTCTAGTTCTATCTTTGGTTTTTCAAAACCTTTTAAATTAGATAGAATTATTTCTAACTCTTTTTTCTTCATAAAAACTTTTTAGTAGGATTGAATAATTTAGCAAAGGAATTTTATATCTTTCTATATCATCTGGAAAAATTCTTGGACATGCTAAATTTATTAAAAAATCTACATTTATACCTTCTAATTTTTCAGGTACGATCTCATCAAAAGCAAAAATATATACTTTTTTTCCAATTTTTTCAATTTCTTTTTTTATCTTAAAAACATCATAAAATGTTTGACCTTTCTTCCAACTAACTAACAATCCAATTTTTTTAGCCTCTTTAAATCTTACTAAGTTCCACGCTACTATCTTTCGAAACTTTTCTCTTAAAAAACTAATGTCTCTAACCTCTTGTTTTTCAAGATCAATATATATTATTGGTTTGTTTTCAATTTCTAGCAATAAGCCTAAAGGATAAAAAAATCCTTCAGAAATAACTATTATTGCTTCTGCCTCGTCTATTTTAGCAGCATTTACATTACAACCTAATATTTGAGCTTCATACTCTAAAACTTTTTTAGTATAAACTTTCTTATTTTTTGTTTCTAAAAAATTTTTTACATATTTAACATAGTTAATATATTGCAAGCTTGAAACTATTGCATATGAATTGTAAATAAACATATTTTCATATTTTTCTAATAATTTTTCAATTTTTTCTTCTTCAGCATCAAAAATATAATGAATATAAAAAACTGGTATAGAAGACCTAACTCCAAAATTAGAATGACCAATATGAATTAATGCTTCACAACCTAATCTTTTTGCTTCTTCATCCCTTACATCACAAGCTCCATAAGTAGGTTCTAAACTAAAAATAACTTCTATATTATTTTCTTCAAAAATTTTTTGTATTTCTTCTATTTTAATTTTTAAACCTTCTGAAATTTGAACAAAAATTTTTTTAATATTTCTTTCTTTTAATTTGTTTATTATATTTAAAAACTCAGAAATCATAAAAATTTTTCTGAAACAATAAATATAATAATAAATAGTTTATTATAATTTTAAATATTAATGGTTAAGTTTAATATAAATATATTTTTCAATTTATTGTTATTTTTATGAAGCAAAAAACGATATATGTATTTCTTGATGAATGTATATTAGTTGATAAATTAGTAGAAAATTTTCAAAAGAAAAATTTAGAAGAAAAGTTTTTAAATAATTCTCAGAGATCATATATTGAAAGTTTTAAAAGTTTGAAAAATTTTTGTAATATTCTAGAAAAAAGTATGTATAAAATACCAGTTAAATTTATTTCTTTTGAATCAGCTTTGGAAGGTGCACTAAAAAAAATAAAAGAAAAAGAATATAGGAAATATTTAGACAGTAAAAAAATAGAAAATTTTCATAAATATCTTCAAAGAAGAAAGGCCAAATACCTTGAACAAAAAGAATATGTAATAAAAATTGATGGAATTCCTATAAATATAATTAGAGAGAAATATGAAAAAAAATACCAGGAAATTTTTGATAGAAAATATAGAAACCTTTCAGAAATTCTTTCTCAAAGTGTTGATAAAGATGATACTGATTACATTAAAACGATATTAATTTACTCTCAGGAAAAAAATGGAAGAGGAATATATATATTTCTAACAAATGATGAAAGAATAATAAAAAACTTTTCTACTATATTTAACGAACATGTAAGAAATAAGATTTATATTTTAGATCAAGAAGGTCTTAATAGATTTTCAGAAAAAATGGAAAAATTACCAAATAACGAAAAAAAACTAGATGATTATATAAATGAAATTCTGAAAATTTTAAGTTATGGATATATATCCAAATCCATTAATAAAAATAAAAATAAAAGAAAAAGAAAAACATCTAGATTATGTCAATAATAAAAATCTCTTATAAAAAACCGAAAGAAATTAACGAATTAAAAGAACTTGAAAAAAATATAAAAAAAATTTATATTCAAGAAAAAATTGATGGCAAACTATCAGATAGTTTTATAGAATCATGTATAAAAATTGAAAAAAAGTTATATCTATGTCTCTTTGGTGAACTAGTAAATATAAAAGATTTACATGTAATAATGTATGAAGCTCCAGCAAATAGAATTGTTATTGAAGGAGCAATATTAGAGGATGGAAAACTTATTTATCTTCCCCCAGAAGTTACTTCGAAAATGTGTTTATGTTTGGGGCTGATTATTGTACCTACTTTTTATGCAGGTCCACTAACTAAAAAAATAATAGATGAATCTTTAAATAGAGATTCTGCTTTTAAAAATACTATCAATCCAAATTTGATAAAACTTATTAAAAAAGAAAATAAAATAAAAATAAGTAAAACTGAAAATGTTATAGAGGGGATTGTAATTAAAAAATATGAAGATGGATTTGAAAGTTATAAAATAGTTAGAAATGAGTTCGAAGAAATTAAAAAACATTATCCTAGAGAACACTATAATCATCTTAGAGTAAAAAATAGAATAAGATTATATAATCTCGAAGAATTTTATAATTATTGGGAGAAATATGTATTTAAGCCATTAGGATTAAAAATAGATGAAGGCATCTATCCAATAGCATATGAAAATTATTGTTGCTCCTATAATAAAGCTACTATAGAAGAATGTATAAGGTCAATACCAGAAGAAAACAAGAAAGTTGTAATAAAAAATATAAAAGAATTACTTTTAGAATGTTTTGAAGTATGCACTATTTAATTTATTTATTATTTCTTCAACAACAAATTTTGGCTCTTTATTCATCCAAACTTCAATAAAAAATATTTCTTTTTTACGTAAATATTCCTCTACTGGTTTTGTTTGCTGATAATAAATTTTGAGTCTTTCTCTTATAATTTCTGGTTTATCATCATCTCTTTGAATTAATTTAGAGCCACATTTATCACAAATCATATCATTTTTTGGTAAAATAGAAGGTAATTTATAATGAATTCCATCAATTACCTTATCTATATCAACAACATTATAATTTCCATCGCAGTTAGGATTACTACAAACTCTTCTTCCACTAATTTTTTCAATCAAAATTTCATCATGTACATTAATTTTTATTATTGCATCTATTTTTATATAATTTATTAACCATTCTGCCTGATTAACAGTTCTTGGAAAACCATCTAAAATAAAATTATCTTTTTTTTCATCTATAATCTTTTTAACTATTTCTATAACTATTTCATCAGGTACTAATAATCCTTGCTTTAAATAGTTTTCAACTTTTTTCCCTAGTTCACTTTGTTTTTTTACCTCAGCTCTAAAGATATCTCCAGTAGATATTTTCTCAATTCCTAGCTTTTCTTTTAGAATCGATGAATATGTTCCTTTTCCGCTTCCTGGAGGTCCAAATATTATTAGTCTCATAATTTATTCTTTAATAATATTTATGCTAATAATAGGTTTGTCTGGATATGCAGCAAGCGGCAAAAGTGAAGCTGCAAAATATTTAAAAGAAAAGTACAATTTTGAAATTTTTGAATTTTCCAAAATTATTGAAGAAGAAGCAATTAAATTAAACTTAATTCAAGAAGATTTAAGTTTAGAAGAGAAAAAAAGAAAATTGAGTGAAGTTGGAAAAATTATAAGAGAAAGATATGGAAAAGAAGAAATATTTGCACTAAAAATTATTGAAAAAATAAAAGATATTAAAACTAACAAAATTATTGTTGATGGAATAAGAAGCTTAAGTGAAATTAAAGCATTCAAAAATGAGTTTAACAAAAATTTTTATTTAATTTTTATTTTTGCGCCCGCAAAAATAAGATATGAAAGAAGAAAAATACAAGATAAAAATTTTAATCTAAGTTTTGAAGAGTTTTTAGAAAGGGATAAAAGAGATAAAGAGATATTAGGTCTAGATAAATTAGAAGAAATAGCAGATTTTATAGTTGAAAACAATTCTTCTCTAGAAGAATTCTATAAGAAATTAGATCTTATAATTTCTTCTATCTTAGATTAAATTTATGAATGAAGAAACGACGGTCAACAGAGATGATGAAGAAAAACTATTTATCAGATGTTATTAATGCTTCATTATATTTAAGAAATAAAAAGCTAAATAATTTTTAGTTCTTATAATTTATGGTAAAAGATTCAAAACCACTAGCAGGAAGTAGAGCATTTTGGCCTAGAAAAAGAGCTAAAAGGATCTATCCAACTATAAAATCTTATCCTAATTATGATAAAGCTATACCTTTGGCGTTTGCTGGCTATAAAGCTGGTATGGTTCATGTTATAGAAATAAGAAAAAGAAAAGTTCTAAAAAAGGAAATAGAAGAAGAATATTTTGTTCCAGCTACAGTAATAGAAGTTCCACCATTAAAGGTTATAGGGATAAGATTTTACGAATTAACAACAAAAGGATATAGAAGTATTTTGGACATTTACGCAAAAGATGAAAACATTCCGAAATATTTGAAAAGAAAAATAACTAACTTTAAAAGCAACTATGATGAAGCTATTAAAGAATTTGAAAAATTAGACAAATCTAAAATAAAAAAGGTTAGAATAGTAGTAGCTACACAACCGTGGTTAGCTGGAATAAAAAAGAAAAAACCAGAAGTTTTTGAAATAGAAATTGGAGGAAAAGTTGAAGATGCTGTAAATTATGCTTTTAATGTTTTAGGAAAAGAGATAAAGGTTAGCGAAATATTTAAAGAAGGTCAATTGGTAGATGTAATAGCAGTAACTAAAGGTAAAGGTACTGCTGGGCCTGTAAAAAGATTTGGTGTAAAAGAGCAAAGAAGAAAAGCAACACAAAGAATTAGACATGTTGGATCTTTAGGAGCTCAAGGTGTAGGTAGAGTTTTACCAGGTAGAGTACCTATGCAGGGTCAACTTGGATTTCAAAGAAGAACAGAATTAAATAAAAGAATTTTAAAAATTTCCTCTAATGGACAAGAAATTAATCCAAAAGGTGGTTTCTCTCATTATGGTTTAGTAAGAAGTGATTATATTTTAATTGAAGGAAGTGTTCCAGGACCCAAAAAGAGATTAATTATGATTAGATTTGCGATTAGAAATCCAAAAATAATAATTCCACCAAATATAAAAGAAATAGTTATAACAGGATATAATTAATTAAACTTTTTGCTTTAGATGCTTTAGATAATTTATTACTTCTTCCAAACTTAAATTTTTTCTTTCTTTTGTTCTAATATTTTGTAAAGTAAAAACATTTTCATTAATTTCTTTTTCCCCTATTATTAACGCATATTTTATTCCTCTTCTTTCTAATTCTTTTATTCCTTCCAAAACATTCCTAAAACCTTCAAAATGAAAATAAGTATTAATTTCGTTTTCTCTCAATTTATTTACAACTTCTAGTACTTTTTTTAAATCTACATTTTCTAAATAAATTACACCAACTTCAGAATAAGTTTTTTCTTCTACTTTTAAAATTCCTAGTTCTAAGCAAGCATCAATTAATCTTTCTATTCCTATACTTCCTCCAACAGCTGGAATATCTTGATTTATAAACTTAGAAATCAAATTATCATATCTACCACCACCAGCTAAACTTCCAATTTTTGGTTTTTCAACTACAGCTTCGAATATTGTTGAAGTATAATAATCTAAACCTCTAACTAAACATAAATCTATCTTAATTCTGTTTTTATCTTTTACAAAATCTATTATATTTTTTAGATTCTCTAAATAAACATCTATTTCTTTTAAATTAAGTTTTTCTAATTCAACAAATATTTCTTCGTTTCTTAATTGTGAAATACTAATAATTTTCTTGATTTCATTTAATTGCTCCTTATTCAACTCTTTTTCTAATTCTTTTATAACATTTTCTATTCCTATTTTATCCAATTTATCAATAATTCTATAGACCTTAATTATTTTTTCTTTTTCGATTCCAATTTTTTTCTCAAAAATAAGGGTTAATAAATTTCTATCGTTAATTTTAATTAAATAATCTTTAAAATTAAATTTTTTAAATACATCAATAACTACATTTAAAATTTCTACATCAGCTAAAAAACTTTTTGAACCTAAAATATCAAAATCACACTGCCAAAATTCTCTATATCTTCCTTTTTGCGGTTCTTCATATCTAAAAACTCTACCTATTTGATATCTCTTAAATGGTAATTTTGGTCTAAATCTTGCATAAAATCTAGCTAAAGGAACAGTTAAATCATATCTTAATCCAAATTCTTTTTCGCTATAAGGTAATTTAAATCTCCAAATTAATCTATTTTCAGCTTCATCTCCATATTTACCTTTTAAAACTTCCCATTTTTCAACTATTGGAGTTTCTATAGGATCGAATCCATATATTTGAAAAATTTTTTCTATTTTTGAAAAAACTTTTCTTCTAAGAATTTCAATTTCTGGCGGAAAATCTCTTAAACCTTTTAAAGGAACTAAAAATTCGCTATTACTCATAATAAAATTAAAAGAGATTTTTAAATTTGATTAAATTTTCTCAGTTAAAAATTATAAAGTTATTTTCTTACTTTTTCTACTATAGATTTTAGTTTTAGATACCATTTTATAGACTATATATGCTACTATTATTAGACCTAAGATACATATTCCTAATTTAAGATAATCCCTAGTAAACATTATTCCTATTATAGCCACAACCATAACTGCTATTATTAATGCTATTCCTATTTCTTTTATATCTTCGTTGCTACGTATTTTCTTCATAAAATTTAATCATTTGAACAAGTTTATAAGCTGCAAACGTATGAAAAAATCTATAATAAAGGGTCTACAATTTTTTAACTTTTGTTTATTCTAATTGAAACACCTAAACACCTAAATTCAAATTTAAAAAGTTAGGAATAAATAGATCTTAGGAGATCCACGACAAAATGTATGTATTTAAAATTTAATATCTAAATAGGGAAAAAGCCGGGGCCGGGATTTGAACCCGGGATCTGCGGGTTTCTATCGCTCATAAATCGCAAAACCCTGCAGCCCGCCGCGTGAAACCGCTCCGCCACCCCGGCAATCTTCATATATAATATTTTTAATTTTAGTTCTAAATAATAACGCTAATCATTAAAAAGCATAATAGAGGATGTATTTGTAATCATTTATGAACGTAAGAAACGAAATAAAAAAGATTTTGAATATTCTATTTGAAGTACCGTTTGCTATTAGCTCTATCAAAGAAATAGTTTCATCTGTAATTGATAAAAAAATTAATAGAGATCTAATCGTAATATATGGCGAGAATCACTTATCAGAATTAGATGCAAAAATAATAAGTTGGTTAATAAAAAGACTCAAACCTTATAAAGTTTTATCGGAAGGTTATATTTTGAAATCGGAAGATTTAAGAGAAGTTGAAGGTAGTATAGAAGATTTTAAGAAGGAATTTATAGAAAACATGAAAGAAATAGGAACTATTAAATATTATCTAGAAACTATTAGTGATAGAATTTCAGAAGAAGAAAGACAAAAATTAGAAAATATTATATCAGAAATTTTGAAAAGATATTCAATAAAAAATAAAAGAAAAAAGTATGAAATTAATATCGATACTAATTTGTTTGATTTAAATGGCAAAGAATTTTATAATTTACGTAAGTTTGTAGAAGAATCAATAAACTCTTTTATCTATGAAAAATTAGATACTGATATAGAAAAATATTTAACATATCTTTCTGATCTATATAAATATTTAGAGCTTCTTATACCTTCGAGAATAATTTATAGACTTACAATAAGAGATTTTTATATAAAAGAAGCAATTCTCAAAGTTGGGTCTGAAGAAAAGATTATAGACAATAATGAACATCTGAGAGAAGAACTTAATAAGGCATATAATGAAAATAATATAGAACTTATAAGATATATAAATAATCTGAGAGAAAGAGAAATGGCTTACGAAATTATGAAATCTGTTGAAGAGCTTAAAAGAGAGTTTGGAAAATATAGAATATTAGTTATTGTAGGTGCGGCTCATGCAAAAAATATCAGAGAAATTTTAAAAAATAATGGAATAAAAAATGTTAGAGTAGTAAGTAATTTATATATCTTTGATTTAGATATGAGTATGAACATAGAATATTACAATAGTGAATACGAGGAATTTCAACTAAAAATAGATAAGCTTTTAAACTATTTAAAGCATTCAAATAAAAATTTATGATAGATATACATTGTCATTTAAGTACTAAAACATTTAATAAAAATTATAACCCATTAGTTAATAAAATTGAAGAATATAAAAAACACTTAAAAGCTATTATAGATTCTGCAACTAATTTTGAAGATGCAAAACATTCTATTCAACTATCAGAAAAATATAAGAATTTTGTATTTAGTTCTTTAGGTTTGCACCCTATTGAAGCAATTAACTATACAGAAAGGGAGATAGATGAATATCTAGAATTTATTTATCAAAATAGAGATAAAATAGTTGCAATTGGAGAAATTGGATTAGATTATTATTGGATAAAAGAAAGTGAAAAAATTAAAAAATCTATAGAAGTTTTTAAAAGATTTATTGAAATTTCTAAAGATATTAAAAAACCTATAATATTGCATGCAAGATTAGCAATTGAGGATGTTTTCAAAATTATTGTTAATGAAGATGTTAAAAGTGCTGTTTTTCATTTTTTTGATGGAAAAATCAAAATTGCAAAAGAAACCATAAAGGAAAATTACTTTATAAGTATAAACAATCAAATATATAAAAATCCTGCAATACAGAATGTAGCTAAAGAAATTCCTCTAGAGTTTTTAGTTACAGAAACTGATTCTCCTTGGTGTGGAATTGGAAAAGAAATAAATGAACCTACGAATGTAAAAATTTGTTTAGAATATATCTCAAAATTAAAGAATATTAGTTTAGAAACTGTGGAAAAAACAATAGATGAAAATATAATAAAGCTTTTAAATTTAAACATTTAAATGAAGGAAAAACTAAAAGAATTAGCAGAAAAGCAAATAAAAATTATTGAAGAAGTTATGAAGAATTTAAAAATATTAGAAGATAATGAATTAATAGAGTTAGCAAAAAGTTATTTTTATGATGCAAAATATTTTTTTGAAAAGGAAGATTATTTAAACTCTTTCGAAGCAATAACGATTTCTTGGGCATATATTGATGCGTGTCTCCATTTTAAAAAAATTGAAATACAAGAAGAATTTAAAAAGTTTTTTACCATCTAAGATTTAAATTTTGAATTTTTTAATAAAATCTAAAACTTCAAATTCTTTTGCCTCAACTATACTTCCAAAATTAGAAACGTTAATTGCTGCATATGCAGCTGCAAATTTTAAAGAATCAATTATATTTCTTGTTTTAAAATAATAATGAACAAAACCTGCAGTAAAACTATCACCTGCCCCTATTGTGCTAACAACTCTTACTTTATATGCTTTTTGATAAATTTTATTATTATAATCAAAATAAATCGAACCTCTTTTTCCTAATGTAATTATTACTCTTCTAAAATGTTTTAGTAATTTTTTAGCAGCTTTATTAATATTTCTTTTTTTAGTCAGTTCTTTAGCTTCTTCTTCATTTAAAATAATTATTTCGCCATCACTAAATATCTCTAATAAATTTCTTTCTTTCCTTATTATTGAAATGCTTGGATTAAAAACAAAAAATTTATTATATTTTTTTGATAATTTAAAAATTTTTTTATAAATTTTTTTAGAATTTTTTCCACAACTAGTTGCGATTATTATATCATTTTTCTTTATCGTTTCCTCATTTATATCATTTTCTTCTAAATTTTCAGAAGCTCCTTTGCTAGATAGAACAATTTTTTCTCCATTTTTCAACAAAATTACTGAAAAACCAGTAGATTCTTTATCGATTTTAATTAGAGGATTTACCTTATATTTTTTCAAAGTTTCTAATATATAGTTTCCATAGATATCTTTTCCAATTCTAGAGATTAAACTAACTTCGTTATTCAAATTAGCTAGATCACAAGCAATATTTAAAGCAGAACCTCCTACAGAAAATTCTATTAAATCTAAATTATATTTTGATCCCAAGTTTAATATTAAATTATTTTTCTTCGTTATGATTTTATCTTCAAATCTACAAACTATATCTATTAAAGAACTTCCAACAACTAGTGCTCTCATAAAATTTTGTCTATTTGGTTAAGAAATTCTAATTTATTTTTAGCTTTAGCAAAAGCACTAGCAATTAATACACCTTTAACTCCTAATTCTTTAGCAATTTTTACATCAATAGCTTCAGAAATTCCAGCACCACATATAGGAATATTTTTAACAATTTTAACAAATTTTTTTAAACTTTCTGCTTTATATTTTGAAATTGCTTTTCCACTACCTATTAATTCTGGTACTTCATATGCTATACTATTTGGATTTAATTTATCTATTTTTTTAGCTTCTTTTAAGTTTTTTGCACAAACCATTGTTTCTAAATTAACTTTTTTACAGTACTCGATAAATTGTTTAATAGTTTTTAAGTCTATTCTATTTTCATAATGATTTAACAGAACGCCATCAATACCTATTTCTTTTATATAATCCAAAGGAATACAACCTGTAAAGGAACCATAAGTTTCGCAATATCTATTTAAAGATACATAAATTTTTAAATTTTTTCTTTTAAATCTAGAAACTAAAGATATATCGGCTGGATTTATTATAGCAATTATACTTATATTTTTAAATTTTTTATCAATTTTTCTAATAACTCTTATAGAATTATATCCAATCAATTCTTTAAAAGCTTTGAAATTTAGTGCAACTATCATATTCATAATTATGTTAAAAGAGAAATTAAAGGATAAAATTCCTAAAGAAATTTTAGATAAAATACCTAGAAGTTTTGATATAATTGGTAATAAAGAAAAAGCTGTTGCTATTATAGATTGGAATGAAATATATGATAGATATAAAAACGAAATAGCAAAAGCTATAATGGAATTGAATAAGAATGTTAAATCTGTATTATTTAAAAAAACGCCAAGAAAAGGTAATCTAAGATTATATGAATTTGAAATAATCGGAGATAAAAATACTGAAGTAATTCATAAAGAATATGGTTATTTTCTAAAATTAGATCCAACAAAAGTTTATTTTTCTCCGAGAGAATCAACTGAAAGACAAAGAATAGCATCAAAAGTTAAAGAAAACGAAAAGATACTATATTTATTTAGTGGTATTGCTCCGTTTGCATTTGCAATTTTTAAAAAAATAAAAAATGTAAAAGTTTATTGTATAGAAATTAATAAATACGCAATAAAATATGCAGAAGAAAATAAAAAAATAAATAAGGTGGAAAATAAATTATTTAATATAATTTGCGATGTAAGATATTTAAATTTAAAAGAAAAATTTGACAGAATTTTAGTTACATTACCAATTTCTACAGAAAATTTTTTAATTAAAGCATTAGAATTTGCTAAAGAAAATACAATTATTCATTACTATAATTGGGGTAAAGAAGATAATTTATTTGAAAAAGCGTTAAATGATATTGAAGAAGCTACTAAACTATTTAACTTTAATTATGAAATCCTTGAAAAAATAAAAGTTTTGCCTTATGCACCAAAAATATATAAAGTAAGGATAGATTTTAAAGTTTTTTAGTCTATTACTCTTCTTCCCACTCTTCTTCTTCTTCAAAGTCTTCTTCCAGCTCTTCTTCTTCCCACTCTTCTTCTTCTTCAAAGTCTTCTTCTTCTTCCTCTTCCTCCTCTTCTTCAAAAAGTAAGTAGTTCATATTACTTACTATTTATTTCTATAAATAAATTATTTAAAGCTTTCGTTTATTATTTAATAAAACTATAAAATAATTAGGTGGGGGCCTCCGGCGGGGGGCTGGGCCTCCCCTCTGGCAAAATGCCAGGGCAAACGGTCCATAACGGCCGCCGTAGCTTAGGGAAGGTAGATTAACTCACTACGATCCAACCTTAGGCTATGAAATAAGCATATCCGTGGGGCAGATATTATAGCGAACCTGGTGAGGTCCGAAAGGAAGCAGCCATAAGCTATAATATCTGCGTTCACGGATATGCTTATTAGCCGAGGGTTGGGTAAATCGTAGTGGGTTAATCTATCGACCCTAAGCGTGCCCCCACCAATTATTTTAAATTCTTCCGCTAATTATCTTATATGAGAGGAAAAAAGAAGAATAAAAATAACAATAATATTATTTTGTTACTCTCATTCTTAGTAATAATTTTAAGCGTTTTTTCAATATATTATAACCTTCAAATTATTTTCAAAAAAATTAAACTTGAAAGCACAAATAATTTACCATCTAAAATTGATTTTGTTTCTCAATATTTTTCTAATTATTCAAAAGTAGAGTTCCCATTATTAGCTGTTGATGAAAATGGAAATGGAGTTATAACAAAATTAATTGTTGAGGTTAAAAATGGTAGTGGAAAAATTTTAGTAAATATTGAAAATTTATTGTTTTGGATCGATACACAAAACTCAATAAGAATAGCAAAAAATTTGGCTGAAAAAATTACAAAAATTAACACATCGAATTTAGATATTATTTATACTATAGAAGCTAATGCTTCAATAATTGGTGGCCCATCTGCTGGTTCAGCAATTACTATTGCAACTATAGCTGCACTAACTCAAAAAGAATTTAAAAAAGATGTTGTAATTACAGGTACTATAGATGAAAATGGAAATATAGGAAGAGTTGGAGCTATAAAAGAAAAGTGCTTAGCAGCAAAAAATTATGGTGCAAAAATATGTTTAGTTCCAAAAGGTCAATCAATAGAATTTGAACTTATTCCAAAAAGAGATTGTACTAGAATCGGAAATTTTGAATTTTGTAGAATAACTTTTGAAACAAAAGAAATAGATATTTCAAAGGAAATTGGAATAAAAGTTATAGAAGTTTATAATATAGAGGATGCACTAAAATATTTCTTTTCTTAATGTTTATTCAAAATTTTTTAACAATAATTATTGCATCTTTATTTTGTGGAATTTCAATAGCCTATATTTTTTCTTTCAATTATTTTATTTCATTAATAACATCATTTTTAGTTCTGTTTTTTCCTTTTATAACATCTTTTTTATATTCGGAAAAAATCTATATAAAACCAATCTTTAAACTAAATATTTTTGGTATGTTAATTTCTATAGTATTTATAATTTTTAAAATTCCTTTTTTTCCAATATTATCTTTAGAAGAAATATATTATTATTCAAAAGCAAGAAAAATTTTTGAAAACAAAATTACTTCAAAAGAAATTGGAAAGGTATCCTTTATTTTTATATTAACACTTTTTATATTTGCAATTTTTGGAATAGTAATTAAGAGCTTTTTACTTACATTTTTACCTTCTATATTAATTCTTTCTTTTTTATTTCCTTATAAAAACTCTTTTGGTTCTATCTTATTTTTTTATTCGCCGCTATATCTATCTTTTTTTATCATATCTTCTATTATTTTTTTAATAATTTCTTTATTATTTTTATTTTTCTTTTTTTAACTTATGGAAAGTTGGAAATTGCATACAGTACTACATTTTATAATTCCAACAATACTTTTTATTCTCTCTTTTCTATACATTCAAGAATTATCTTTAATAGAAAGAATTGTTGCTATTTTTATAGGAGCTTTTTTACCTGATATAGATCATTTTATTTATTTAAAATATATTAAATTTACGTCACTTAAAGAATTTTTAATTTTTAATATAAAAAGTGATAGAGAAAGAAGAGGATTTTTAATATTTCATAATATTTATTTTATTACAATTCTTTTAATATTAGTGCCAATAATTATGTTCCTAAATTTATTTTTATCTCTTCTTTTTTTAGCATTTTTAATTCATCTTATTTTTGATTTTTTTGAAGATAGAATACTTCTTCATACAAGCATTCATTGGAGAAAAATAAGAAAATAATTTTTGGGCCCGTAGTCTAGCGGTAGGACGCTGCCTTCACGCGGCAGAGAGCTGGGTTCAACTCCCAGCGGGCCCAAAAAATAATTTTAAAAAATTCAAAGAATTTCGCCGGGGGTGGGATTCGAACCCACGCGGGCTTAGAGCCCAGCGGATTTCTTTCTTATTTCGACACCCACATCATTTTTTATATCTCTTATCAGTTTCACGCCAATCTATCACTCAAGTCCGCCGCCATGTCCACTAGGCGACCCCGGCATAATAATATTAATCTAAGACTTTTTGAAAAATCATTTAGTATAATACTTGGGGCCGCCGAGATTTGAACTCGGGCTACCGGCACCCCAAGCCGGCGTCGCTACCAGGCTAGACTACGGCCCCAATAAATTAATAAAATTATGTCTATAATTTAGAATTTTTATGAGGATTTCAAAAGAAGAATATGAAATAATTAATGTATTAAAAGAAAATGAAAAAATTAGTTTTGAAGATTTAGTAGAGAAATGTAAATTAAATAAAGATTTAGTTGAAAGATTATTACAAAATTTAAAATTAAAAAACTTAATTGAAATAGAAATTGAAGAAAAAAAGGTTTTTTCTCTATCTCAAGAAGGAAAAAAATATTTAGAAGAGGGGCTACCAGAAAGAAAAGTTTTAGAATTAATTTCAAAAGGTATTACTAATGCAGGCGAACTTAGTACAAAATATAAAAACGCTGAAATAGGAATTATTTGGCTAAAAAATGATAAATTAATTTCTATTATAAGAGGGGAAATACAACTAAGTGAAAATGCCATAGAATATTTAAACAAAAAAATGCCAAAAGAAATATTTCTAGAAGAATTAAAATTTGAAAAGAATGAAGAAGACATTAAAGAAGGGGAAAAAGAAATTTTAGCAGAATTTATAAAAAGGAAAATTGTTGAAGAAAAGATTATTAAAAAAAGATTTATAAAATTAACAGAGTTCGCAAAAAATCAAGAATTTGAAGTTGAAGAAGAAATTACTGTTTTGACTTCAGAAATTCTAAAGAAAGGATTATGGAAAAACAAAAAATTTAAAAAATATGAACTAGTTAGCGCTGGTAGAATTTATCCTGGAAAAATTCATTTCTATAATAGAATTTTGAATGAAGTAAGAAAATTTTTAATTTCATTAGGATTTCAAGAATTTAAAGGAAAAATTATAGAATGTAACTTTTGGAATTGCGACGCACTATTTATGCCAAGTAGACATGTAGCTAGAGATATTCATGACATTTATTATATTGATACAGACAAAGAAGCTGAAATAGATAAAGAAATTTTTGAAAATGTTAAAGAATCTCATCTTGGGAAATTTTCTAAGAGTTGGGAATATTTCGATGAAAAATTAGCTAAGAAATACATATTAAGAAGTCATAATACAGCAATAAGTGCTAGAGTTTTATATAAAATAAGTAAAAAAGAAGTAAAAATTCCATTAAAAATGTTTGCAATTGATAGAGTATTTAGACCAGATACTATTGATGCAAAACATTTTGTTGAATTCGATCAATTAGAAGGGATTATAGTTGATAAAGATTTAAACTTCAGTAATCTACTCTATATTTTAAAAGAATTAGTTAAAATTTTTGGAAGCGAAGAAGTTAAGTTTAAACCTGCTTATTTTCCTTTTACAGAACCTAGTGTTGAAGTTTTCGTAAAAATTGGAAATAAATATATCGAAGTTGGTGGTGCAGGAATATTTAGAGAAGAAGTTACAAAACCATTTAATATTGATTTGCCAGTATTAGCTTGGGGAATTGGAATAGGTAGACTAGTTATGCTAAAAACAGGAATAAATGATATAAGAGACATAATGTCTCAAAATATTGATATTTTAAGAAATATGTAATATGCCAACACTTGAATTTGATCTACAAAAAATAAAAAAAGAATTGGAAATTGATAATAACGAAAAAATAATAGAAATTATAGAAAATTTTAAGCCAGAAGTAGAAGAAATTAGCGATAATAAAATTAAAATTACAATAACTTCTGATAGAATAGATTTATTTTTTGAAGAAGGATTTTTAAAAGGTATTAAAGATTTTGTTTTTGGCGGAAGTATTAAAAAAATTGAAATGGAAAATTCTAATGTAAAAGTTTATTATAGTAATAAAGTTAGATGTAGAGAGTTTTTTTCATGTTTTGTAGTTAAAAATGTATCTATGAATGAATCTCTTCTCAGAAAAATTATTGAATTTCAAGAAATTTTACATAAATATGTCGGAAGAAATAGAAAATTAGTTGCAATAGGAATTCATGATCTAGATAAAATAAAGGGAAAAATTTTCTATAGAGAGGCTTTGCCAAATGAAAAAATGATTCCGCTAACCTATGAAAATGAAATGACATTAAAAGAAATTTTGGAAATAACAGATAAGGGAAAAGAATATAGAAATTTAATTTATGAGCCATATCCAGCAATTTATGATGAAGAATCTATTATTTCTTTTCCCCCTATTTTAAATTCTGAAAAAACAAAATTAACAGTTAATACTAAAAATATTTTCGTTGATATTACTGGAACTGATAAAAGAAGTGTTGATATTGTAACTAAAATTTTAATTTATTTCTTTTCTTTTTTTGGAATACCACAAAAAGTTTATCTTAACGAAAAAGAATTCCCAGAAATAGATAATGAAATAATTAGAATAAAAAGAAGTGAAGTTAACAAAATCTTAGGATTAGAACTGAAAGTAGAAGAAATAAAAAGACTATTAGAAAAAATGGGATATGAAGTAATAACTTTAAATGAAGAAGATATTGATGTTATAATTCCTTATTATAGAGTTGATATATTACATAAAAGAGATGTAATTGAAGATATTGCAATTGCTTATGGTTATAATAATTTTGAATTAAAAGAACCCAGAACCATAACTATCGGAAAAATTCATGAAAGAGAAGAGTTTGAAAATAAAATAAGAGAAATTCTTATTGGAATGAAATTTCTAGAAGTTATCAATCCAACATTAATAAATCAAAAAACTTTGGAAAAAGCTAAAATAAAAGATAAACCAACAAAATTATTAAATCCTGTAAGCGAAGAATATAGCGTTTTAAGAAATTATTTATTTCCAAGTTTATTATTATTCTTATCAAAAAATACATCAAAAGAATATCCACAAAATATTTTTGAAATTGGTTATATAGTTAGGGATTTAGAAGAATATAGAAGTTTAGCAATAGCATTATGTTACGATAAAGCAAATTTATCAGAAATGATTTCAGTTCTAGAAGAATTATTTAGAAATTTGAAAATTAATTTTGAATTAAAAGAAAGTAATTTAGAATTTTTTATTGAAGGAAGGCAAGCATATATAATTTCAAATAATAAAATTGTTGGATTTTTAGGAGAAATACATCCAGAAATTTTAACAGACTTTGAAATTTTTATGCCAACAATTATAGCTGAAATAAATATTAGCCTCTTAATTTAAATTTATTGGTTGAGCACCAACAATTTTTTTAATTTCACCATCTTTAATTAAAACAAAGGTTGGTGTACCTTCAATTTTATTTTCAATAAATTTTTTATAACAACTCTTTACATAATTTTCAGCTTCTATACTATTTACGCAAGTTTTTAATTCAGAAATATCTTCATTAAAAACTTTATAAATATCTTCAACAGAATTTATATCTACATAATTTTTGAAAATATACTTAATAACATCTAAAGAGTTTTTTAATTTCATAGAACAATAAGCAATTTTAATAAGATTTATACTTAATTCATTTCTTTTTAGAGGTATTAATCTTAAAACATATGCTATTTTATTATTTTTTATTGCATCTTCTATATTATCAAAATAATTTAAATGAAAAAATCTACATGCTGAACAATCAAAACTACTATATTCAATTAAAATTATATTAGAAGAAGTGTTTCCAATTATTATATCATTACTGTCTATTAAATCTTTTAATTTAATTTCATTTTCACTAAATCTAAAAGAATTAAAAAAGATAATAATAAAAATTAAAGAAACTATTAGAATTGCTATTATATAAGATAATTTAATTTTGATTTTAAATGTTTTTGTCATATAATATTTTTAACTATTTAATAAACTTTAATCCTTTTGAAATGTTTACAAAAACTTTTCCGCCTCTATGTAATGGAATTTTCCAATATTCTTTTATTCCATATTCTTCTAAGTTTCCTCCAAAATTCTTTACTTCTGATATATATAATCTAACCTCACCTATATCTATAAAATTTATAACTTTAGTTTCTAAAAAAGCTAAATTATTTTCTAAAATAGGAACATCTAAAACTTTTCCACTAATTACTTTTAGTCCAAATTCTCTTACTTTATCTATTTTTTTCCCACTTATACTTCCAACTTTCCAAATTAAATTTATATCCTCCACAACATTAACAGAAAATTGTTTATATTTTTCAATTAATTCAAAAGTTTTATGCTCTTTATCACATGCTAAACATATTGAAGGTACATCCTCTGCTACTGGCATTACCCAAGATGCTGCCATAAAATTTATTTCATTATTTTTAACACTTCCAGAACCTATAATATATACAGGTCTTGGATGAAGAATATAATAAAATTTTTTTACCATATTAAAAAAATTGAAATAATAAATAAATTATTAAACAAAAAATTAAAAAAGCAATTATTGATAAAATTAAATTTTTTATAAAAAATATAAAAATAAAAATTAAAATAATCAGAAAAATTATAACTACTATTGTTTTAGTTGGTTCGCTTAAAGTCTTTAAATATTTTCCAACCAAATTTTCTAAACCAAAATTTTTATATAGAAATTCTCCAATTTTCATAGGAAAGGAAATTATATTATTTATTTTTTCCTCAAAGGAAAAAGAAATAGATAAAAAAAGAATTAGAAAAATTATCAAAACAAAAGATTTTTTAAATAGCATAAATTTATATAATTTCCTAATATATGTATGGATATAATATTTTATCCATATCAAACAGAAAAGGCAATAAGATTAGCACAAAAAGAGAATAAATTAGTTTTTATTGTAGATAGAAAAGCCAATAAAAAACAAATAAAAGAAGCAATAGAAAAATGGCTTAACGTAAAAGTTGAAAAAGTTAATACTCTAATAACTAGAAAGGGATTAAAAAAAGCATATGTTAAATTGAAAAAAGAATATAATGCTAATGAAATATTAGCAAAGCTTGGAGTTATTTAAATTCATTTAATTTTTTAAGTTTTAATTTTTTTATTTCATCTTCTATATTAATTTCCAAAAACTCTATTTTCTTTTTATTTATTAAATCTCTTACCATTCTTTCCTTTTCTGAAAGTTGAGAATTTTTACCACATTTAACTTCGATAAATAGAATTTTTTCTGGTTTATCTTCGCTTAAATTTTTAAAAGCAATAAAATCAATAGGAGAACCTATAAATCTCAAATCTTTTAAATTTATATTATAATTTTTAAAAAGAATTAGTGGTGCTAGTTGCTCACCAACTTTTCCTAAAATTGTTAAGGAAGATTTTTCTATAGCATCTTCTCTTATTCTTTTTTCTTCTTCAATCTTCCATTTTTCAAATAAAAGTTTAGCTTCCTTTTCTAATTCCTTTTCTTTCCATTTTTGAAATAATTCAAAAGCTTTTTCATTAATCTTAGATTTTATTTCAATATATTTTAAAAATAAATAAATTAGCAATACTAAAAGAAAAGCGAATAAGAATTCTATTATCATAAAAATTATTGAATATGTTTACAATTTAAAATGAATTTTATTCTATTAAGGCCCGGCCCGGGATTCGAACCCGGCCTAGGGGCTCCACAGGCCCCTGTGCTGCCACTACACTAACCGGGCCATCTACATAATTTAATAAATTTTGATCAATTAATTTTCCATTATGATTGATATTGTATTAAATATTTCAATTTTTCCTTTATTAGCTTTAGATATAATACTTTTAAGCTGGTTATTTTTATTTCTTAAATCTTTGCTTAATAAAGCTCCAAAAAGAAAATTAAATATTAAAAAATATCCAAAAGTTACTGTATTAATACCTGCCTATAACGAAGAAAATAATATAGAAAATACTTTAAAAAATATAAAATCTCAAAATTATCCAAATTTGGAAATAATTGTTATAGATGATGGATCAAAAGATAATACTAGCAAAATAGCAAAAAAATATGCAAAAGTATATAGATTTGAAAAAAACAGAGGAAAACATTTTGCATTAAATTATGGAATAAAAAAAAGTAAAGGAAATTTTATTCTTATTATCGATGCTGATACAGTTCTTGAAAATAAAAATGCTATTAAAAAAATGGTAGAAAATTTTTACTTAGATAAGAAAATTGCCGTAGTAACCTCTGCCTTAAAAATAAAAAATAAGAATAACTTAATAACATATTTTCAAAATGTTGAATACAATTATCAAAATTTAATTAGATTTGGATTAAATTCGCTAAAATTAGGAACCTTATATATTTGGGGTTGCGCTACTATGTTTAGAAAAGATGTTTTGAAGAAAGTAATGTTCAAAGAAAGTTATAGCGAAGACATAGATACTATAATAAGAATTCAAATGAAAGGCTATAAAGTATTAATAGATAAAAATATCATTGCATATACAATTGCTCCTAATAATTTAAAGAGTTTTGCAAAGCAAAGAATTAGATGGAATAGTTTAATCTTTCAATGCATAAAAGATTATAAAAATGTAATTTTTAATCCAAAATATTCCTCTTTAGGTCTATATAGCTTACCATTAACTATTTTTTGGTTTCCTTTCTCTTTAATAATTTTTCCTTTAATTATTTATCAAATATTTTATTGGCTACAATTTCAGAAAAATTTAATAGAAATTTTTATGTATTTTTTCTTTTGGTTCTCGTTTTTTGGAAATATTAATTATTTATATAAAGTTACACTTGGAATTTGGCAATTTCACATTGCCTCTTTTTTAGGAGTCTTATCAGGAATTCTAACATTTATCTTAATTTTAATTTCTTTAATTTATTTTAAAGAAAAAGATATAAAAGATTTTCTAATTTCCTTTTTTGTTTTTCCATATTTTCTTTTTCAAAATATTATAATGTTGTTTACTTTATTTTTTATTCTTTTTAAAAAGCTGAGATGGCTTACTAAGTGATTTTGGCGTTACATGCCAATAAAATTTATCAGTAAAAAAAGCCTTCAAAAAATATATTGAATTATTTATTAATAAAATAAATCCAAGTGTTAAAAGAACAAAAATTAATTCAAACTTAACTTTTATTTTTTCTTTCAAAGCTATATAATATAGATTTGATAAGAATCCTGAAGTCAAAAAGAATATAGAAAAAGTTTTTACTAAATCTTCTAAAGTAGCTTCTCTTGGCTCACCAAAAATAAATACAAAAAATCCTGAAAATGTAAAAATTAATATAAAAATTCCAAGCAAATAATTTAAAAACATTTGAAAAAATATTAGGCTTTTCTGTTTAATATTGATTAGATCAGAAAAAATTATCTTTTTCCAATTTTCTATGAATCCTCTAACCAAACCAAAAGTCCATCTTGCTTGCTGTTTAAGAAAACTAATTAAAGAAAATGGAACTTCTGCTTTAACTTTTAAATTATTAACATAAACTGCTTTATATCCATTTAATACTAATTTTAAACTAAAGTCGGCATCTTCTGTTACACTTTTTTGATTCCAACCACCCAATTTTAATAATACATCTTTTCTTATTGCAACAGCAGAACCCGCACAATGATATGCTTCGTATCTATAAAATAAAGAAAGAATTATATTGTAATAAAAACTTAGTAATAAACTTGCAAATTTAGTAATTAAATTCTGATTAGAATTGTAAATATTTAGTCTTGCTTGAACCATGGCAATTTTTTTGTCACTAAAATATTTAACAATTTCTCTTAAAAAGTTTTTTGGTGGAATTTCATCACTATCAAAAATTACAATTATATCTCCCTTTGAATATTTTAATGCATAATTTAGTGCACCCGCCTTAAATCCTTCTCTTGTATTTCTTCTTAATATTTTTATTTTATCTTTAAAATTATCAATAGCTTTTTTTACATTTTCATCATCACTATCATCTATAACAATTATTTCATATTTATTTTTTGGATAATCTAATTCTAAACATTTTTTAATACATCTAATAGCTATTAAATCATTATAAACTGGAATATGTATAGATATAAATGGATAAAAATTTTTTTTAAGTTTACATCTTTCTTTAGTATCAGAAAGAAATAAATGAAATATTAGCATTAAGTAAAATAAAAAAGAAAAAAATACCACTGGTATTAATGCTATATTATGAATTAGTAAAGAGACATAGTAAAAAATAAATTTATCCATAATATTATGAATAAAAAAAGTATTTCAATCATATTACCAACTTATAATGAAAGAAAAAATATTAAAAAAATAATTCCAGAAATAATAAAGATATGTGAAAAGAATTTTGATTTTTTTGAGATTATTGTTGTAGATGACAATAGTCCTGATAAAACGTATGAAGAAGCAAGAAAAATAAAAGATAATAGAATAAGAGTTTTTGTTAGAAAAAAAGAAAGAGGATTGGCAAGTGCAATAAAATTTGGAATAGAAAAAGCTAAATATAAATATGTTTGCGTAATGGATGCAGATTTTCAGCATCCACCAAAAATTATTCCAATATTATATAATAAATTAATAGAAAATGATGCTGATATAGCTATAGCTAGTAGGTTTCTTAGAGAAAGTAAAATATATGGATTTAAAATTAGAAAAATTTTTTCAAAAACGGCAATTTATTTTATTTCTTCGTTTTTTCCTAACTTAAAAAATATATCTGATCCTCTTTCTGGTTTTTTTATACTAAATAAAGAAAAGATAAACTTAAAAAATATAAGATGCATAGGCTTTAAATTTCTCTTTGAACTGCTTTCTAAACAAAAACTAAAAATTATAGAAGTTCCATTTGAATTTGAAAAAAGAAGATATGGAAAGTCTAAAATGAATTTTAAAGAAATAATAAACTTTATAAAATTGTTTTTCGTATTGCTAATAGATACAAAAGAGTATAAAAGATTATTAAAATTTTCATTGGTAGGAATTAGCGGAATTTTTATTAATGAATTTTTTTTATTTTTATTAACAGAATATTTCAATATATTTTACGTTTTTTCTGCTATTGCTTCGTTCGAAATAAGTATTTTATGGAATTTTATTCTATGTGAATTCTTAGTTTTTTCAGATTTAAGAAGAAGAGGATTAAAAAATTTTTTGATAAGGATGATTAAAACAAACTTAGTAAGAGGTATAGGAATCATTATAGGATTAGTAGTTCTAATAACTTTAACTGAGATCTTTAAAATTTATTATTTAATATCAAACTTGTTTGGAATTTTTGTCGTATTCCTATTTAACTATATTTTAAGTATGAAAAAAGTATACATATAATAAAATGCTTGAAGAAAAAACAAAAAGGTACTTAATATATTGGATAATAAGTTTTGTTATAATTTTTTTGTTCTCCTTTTCAAAAGATCCATTTATAGATGAACTTGTTAGTTTACATTGTTCTATTTACTTTAGTAACTGTATAACTTGGGAATCACAGCTTCCAACTTACTATTTTTTTATAAAACCAATAACTAATTTAACATTTAGAATTGAATATATTAGATTGATAAATTCTATTTTAATTTCGTTTAGTATAGTTTTAATTTTAGAAATTATTAATAATATAAGAAAACTAAGAATCATAGAAGAAATAATAGTTCTTTTTTCTCTATGCCTTACTCCTCTAATTTATTCATCTATACTTGTAAGACCTTATTCTCTCTCGTTTTTTCTCTCTTCAATTTCCTTCCTCTTCTTTGTTAAATATTTAAAAAAGAAAAATTTAAAAGATTTAAAGAAAAGTATTATTATTGATTCTATAAGCTTACTAATCTTCTATTTTAACATTATTTTAATTATTCCAAAATTCTTTTATTTTTTAAAATTTGAAAAAAGAAAAATCAAAAATTTTTTTATAAATAGTTTTAAATTTTTATCAATTTCTAGTTTTGTTTTATTATTTTATTTATTTTTTCTATTTAAGTTTTTTCAAATATATGAAGGTTGGAGCGAAGTAACAAAACATTATGAAAATTATAAAGATTATTATTTAACTTTTCTTTCTACTTTTCCAATCGAATTATATAAGGAACAAACTGTTGTTTCTTCTGATTATTCTTCTTTTTTTTCGATATTTATAAAAATATTAACTCAAATATTTTTTCTTATACCTATTTTTATTTATTTAATAAAAAATAGAAGAGATAAATACTTATTCATTTACTTTTCAATTTTTTTAACAATATTATTTTTTAATATATTTTTTTCATTTATCACTTCAAGATATTTGGTACTTTCAAGACAATTCGTATACTCTTCTCTAGCCCTTTTAATAACATTTTTAATTATTTTATCTCAATACAATAAAATTTTTCTTATAATTTTACTACCAATTAGTTTCATTGACTATACAATTTATAGAATAAATCTACTTTTAAATGAAAATTTTATTTATTTTCCAATTAACGAAATAGTAAAATATTTATCAAACGAAGAAATAATAGTTACTCCATATTATCTAAGTATACATTTTTGGTACTATGAAAATTTTGTAGAAAGTAGAAATCTAACAATTTATGAAATTTTTTCTCCAGATTCTAATTGGTATGAAAAAGAATTAAACGAAACATTATTTTTAAATCGTTGGAAAAATAATGTAGTGCATGAAAAATCACCAATTGAATTTGGTTTTAAAAAAGTTTTTAGATTCGAGCTCGAAGATATTAAAAAGGTGTTTATAAATATTGAAGAAGCAAAAAATTATTGTAAAGAAATAATTAAAGAAATTGAAAAAGCTAATCTATATATATTAATATGCAAATAAAGAGAGAAAAAAGAAATATTATTAGAATAATTTCTTTTACCCTAATTTTAACTCTAATTTTCTATTTTATTGGCATTTACATGGGATTTAAAATATTCGAATTTTTTTATACAAAAGAATTAATAGAAAAAATAAATTATCTATACTTTCAAACAAAAAGTCTAAATGAAGAAATTAATTCTTATAAAGAAATTATATTTCTAGATTTTTTAGACAAAAAAACAAAATGTAAACTATTAGAAAATATAATTAATAAAGTAAGAGATTATAGTTTCAATGTAATAGCAAAAAGCTTGCCATATCGAGTAGAAGAATATGAATTTGAAAGTAAACTCTCTGATGAATATTTGAAATTAAAATCGGAATATATGAAAATGATGTCAACTTCATATTTTTTAACAATCAAATATAAAAAAGAATGCGATACAAATATTTCAACGCTTTTATACTTTTATTCATCTTTTTGTGGAGCTGATTGCATAAATCAAGGAGAAGAACTAGATAAGCTGAGAGAATATAATATAGATTCTTATTTCTTTATAATTGATAAAGATTGGAATTTAAATGAAATAAAAATTTTAAATGAATTATTTGAAATAAATTCTGTTCCATCAATAGTAATAAATGAAAAATATGTTTTAAGAGGTTTTTCTAATGTTTCTACTATTCTTTCTTATTTTAAAAAAGGATAAAAAGAAAGAAATGAAAAAAATTATTAAAAAAGTATTTATTTCTAAAATATTTAAATTTTTTATTCCGTCAAAAAATCTAATTAGAATTGATAGAGGATTTATTAAATTTTGAAAAAAAATTACTATAGCAGTTAAACTTTTAAAATAGATTAAATCGTTAATAAAATATAGAATTTGAAATAAAATATAGAATTTGAAAAAATTAAAAAAATTAAATTCTAGGTATAATAATCGTTCCTTCTTCTTTTTCTCCAATTTCTTTTGTTTTGCCATTATAATATAAATATGAAATATAAGCACAAGTTATTGCATCTAACTCATGTAGATTTTTTATTTTAGATTTTATATTTAAAATCTTTTTAAAAAAATTAAGAATTTCTCTAAAATTTTTTCTATCTATTTTATTTAAATCATAAAACGCTCCAGGAAATGTTTCTAAAACTTTATAACCATTTTTAGTTAAAAGCTTCTTTAAAAAAATCCCCCTTTCTGTTAATTTTCTCATAGGACCTAGCGTTAGTGGAAAAAACTTTATTTTTAATTTTTTTAATTCTAAATCACACTTTCTGAAATGAATATTTGATTTTTCTTCTAAGCTTTTTCTTCCTTTAGGTAAAGATAACGGAGCATCTATAGAAATAATAATTGGCTTAAATTTTTCTATTTTTTCTATAATTTCTTCATTTGAAAAAACAGAATAACATCTAACATTTAAATCTTTATCTAAAAACGCTATACCACTAATTCTTTTCTCGCTTCCAGCTAGATCAATACCGCAAAAAATTAAATTATTTCTATACATTCTATCGGCGCTTCCAAACTTGCTCTACATAGTTCTTTTAGCAAATTATAATACGAAATATTGAAAATTGTTTTTTCATAAATCGGAGAAATTATAAATGCTTGAGTTATTGAAGAATTAATTAAAAAGAAATATACATTTTTTGAAAAAATTTCTACTAAGTTATTTAATTCATTTATTGAAATATTAGAATAACCATAAATCAAAACAATTGTTTTTCCTTTTTGTAACAAATATATTTTTAACTCTCTCGTTGGTTCAAAAAAATTTATATTTTCTTCTGATAAAAAAGAAGAATAAGAATTATTTACATAGCTAGGTAAATATGACGAAAGAAAGAGAAATATAATTAAAATTGTTGAAAGCATTACTAGTACTTTCTTACTAATTTTTATTTTCATAAATATTATGGTACTCGAATCTTTAATTAATGAAAATTTATTAAAAAGAAACCCTTTTATTGCATTTTTATACTGTTCAATTGTTTCTATTATAAGTGTTTATATTTCATACGTAATATTTAGAGAATTTGTAGGAATATTTGTTACATTTTTTATTTCCATAACTATTTGGCCTTTATTAAGAAAATTAATTTTAGTGAATATGAAAAAATCCATATATAGATTTAAAGAAAGTTTCGTTGAAAGACATTATGAAACTATAAAATCTTTTTTAATAATATTTTTTGGTATTCTATTTGGTTTAACTAGCTTATTTCTTTTTTTACCAAAAGAAATAGTAAATGAAATTTTTAAGCAGCAAATAAATACTATTGAAAAAATTAGAGGAAATTTTATTTTTGGAGAAGGATTTATAAAAATTTTCCTAAATAATTTTGGTGTTTTAACATTATCATTTATTCTTTCGTTTATATATGGAGGAATATTAATAGTATTAGTTTGGAATATTACAATATTAGCAGCTGCAATAGGAATTATGATTCATTCCCATGGAATTCAAGGAATTCTAATTGGATTTTTAACATTTATGCCTCATGGTATTTTTGAATTTATTGCATATTTTCTTGGAACATCAGCTGGAATACTACTTTCTTCTTATTTTATAAAGAAAAAATTTAATTCAAAATATATTCTAATAGATTCTATAAGGTTATATTTTGTTGGAGTTATTTTACTATTAATAGGTGCTTTTATAGAAACTTTATTACTTATTTAATGGAGGAAAATATAATAATTTCGCATAATGATTTAGATGGATTAATAAGTGCTGCAATAGCACTAAAATTTCAAAAAAACTCTAAAATATATTTTACTTCAAATCTTTCATTTAAATATACATTCTTTAAAGTTCTTTCAAAAATTCAAAATTTCAATAATATTTATTTCTTTGATTTAAGTATTAAAGAAGAAATTGCAAAAATTTCATCTGTTCTATTTAAAAAAGTTGTTTGGATAGATCATCATATAAATGAAAGAATTCCAAATTTTCAAAATTTTGAAATAATAATAGATTCAAAAAGTAAAAGCGCCTCAAATTTAGTTGGTAATTACTTTAATTTCTATTCTCCTTGGATAGAAATAGTTAATGAAATAGATACAAATAATTGTAAAAGAGAAGAAGCAAAAATCATTAGAGATTATTTTGCACATTTAAAAATAAAGTATGGAAAATTGTGTAATAAATATTTTAGTTTTCTTGCAAAAAAAATTTTAAATTTTAGTCCAGAAGAATTTATAAATAAAGAAGATGTTAAAAACTCTATGATAGAATTTGAAAAAATAAAAAAAGATTTTGAAAAATTTATTGAAGAAAATTTTGAAATTGTTAGGATAAAAAATCTTAATGTTGGAGTTTTAGAAACAAAAAACACTATACCACCATATATAGTTTTTGAATATTTAAAGGAAAAAGATATAGATTTTTTAATAATAATTTATAGAGGCTTTAAAGGAGTAAAATTAGAATTTAGAAGTATAAAAGATATAGATGTTCATAATATAGCGAAATTCTTTAATGGTGGTGGTCATTTTAAAGCTTCTGGCGCCTATATTCCACAAAACTTAACAAAATCACAAATATTATCAAAAATAGAAGAAATATTATAAATTCATTTATATGTTCTCCTAAACTAAAGGTTGCAACTCTTAAATTTATTAAAGATGTAATACAAGAATAACCTTCTTTTAGTTCACATTCTTCAGAATTACAAATAAAGCTACCTTTATTTTCTACTCTAATTTGATTTAATAAACCTAAACTACACACAGTTACATTAATAAATTTATTACCTAGTGTTGAGTAAACAATTAAATTTATTGGCACTACTTTTGAATCTTGTGGCTCTAATAAAAATTCAAAAAAATTTGAAGAAATAAATATATCTTGAGTAGATGGAATAATAGATATGTTATATCGATCGCCAATCATTCCAATATTTTTTACAATTAAAGATATTTGAACTTCTTCATTTAATTTTGTATTTAGATTTTTTGGTAATATTATAGAAAATTTATAAGGAGTAAAAGTATGTGAAAAAGAGATTAAAAAAAATAACAAAGTTAATATACTTAAATATTTAATTATTTTAACCATAAATTATTAAATGATAAAGATTAAATTTTTAGGCGCACTAAACGAAATCGGAAATAGTGGAATTTTAATAGAAAGTAATAGTGAAAAAATTCTTTTAGATTATGGACTAAAAGTTTTTGAAAATCCACCAAAAACACCTTTAAAGGTTGAAAATGTTAATTACATTTTATTATCTCATTCCCATTTAGATCATAGCGGTTATATAACTTATTTTTCAAAAAATAAAACAAAAATTTATGCATTAAGAGCTTCAAAAGAAATTACAAGTATACTTTTAAGAGATAACCTTAAAGTACTTAGAAAAAAGAAAATTAACTTTCCATTCGATGAAAACGATATTTCAAAAATTATTTCAAAATTTAGAAATGTTAGCTATGAAAAAGTTTTTGAAAAGAAAAGTTTTAGTTTCAAATTTATAGATGCAGGCCATATATTAGGAGCTTCTATGATTGAACTAGAAATAAATAATAAGAGAATTTTATATACTGGTGATTTTAAACTTAGAAAAACTAATTTAACTTTTGGTTGCAATTTTCCAGAAAAAAATCCAGATATTTTGATAATTGAAGGGACATATTGGTATAAAAATTTACCAGAAAGAGATAAATTGGAAAAAGAATTTATAAATGATATAAGAGAAGTTTTAGATAAAGATGGTACAATTTTACTTCCTTCTTTAGCTGTTGGAAGATCTCAAGAAATTTTGACAATTTTAGGAAAATATAATATACATAAAGAAGTAGATATTTACTTAGATGGTATGGTAATAGAAATATCTAAAATATATCAAAAATTTGAAAATTATTTGAATGAAAAAAAATATTTTTTAGAAGCTTTAAAAAATTCGAAAAAAGTTAAAAGAAAAGCACAAAGAAAAGAAATTATAATGAAAAAAGATCCAAAAATTATTATCTGTGGTTCTGGAATGTTAGAAGGTGGTCCAGCCGAATATTATGTTAAAAAAATTTATAATAACGAAAATGATGCAATATTTTTAACTTGTTATCAACTTGAAAAAACTACTGGAAGAATTTTATTAGAAACTGGAAAATTGATTACAAAGGATGGTTTTAATAAAAAAGTTAAAAGCAAATATAAACTTTATGAATTTTCTGCACATGCAGATAGAAGTGAATTATTCGAATTTATAGAAAAGGTAAATCCAAATATTGTTTTTATTGTTCATGGTGAAAATTTAGAAAAATTTGAAAAAGAATTAAACGAAAGAGGAATACAAGCAATTGTACCAACTTATGAAAATAATTTATTTATTTTACCCTAAAATTTTTTCTTCTATTCTTAAAATTTCGTTTATCTTAATGGTTCTCTCTCCAGCAATTCCTAATTTTATATATTCGCTACCAAATCCTACAGCAAGCTGAGAAATTACTGGATCTTCTGTTTCTCCACTTCTATGAGAAAATATTATTTTTATATCATTCTTCTTAGCAAATTTTATAACTTCTGCAACTTTTGTAATTAAGCCTATTTGATTTGGTTTAATTATTATTCCATTTATTGACTTTAATTCGCTCGCTTTTTTTAATCTTTCTAAATTAGTAGTTGTTAAATCATCTCCAACAATTAATTTTTGAGGAAAATGAGATAATAATGTTGCAAAACTTACAAAATCTTCTTCATAAAATGGGTCTTCAATATAAAAAATTTCATACTCTTTAATCAAATCATATAAATAGCTTAGTTGCTCTATTCTATTTAGTTCTAATCCTTCTTTTTCATATACATACATTTTTTTAGAAGCATCATAAAAAGAAGAAGCGGCTACATCTATTCCTACATATAGTTCATATTCTTTTGAAAAGTTTCTAAGAATTTCTAGAATTCTTTTAGTTGATAAATTCGTTATCCATGCAGATTCTAAATTTCTTCCAAAATTAAATGATCTATCTTCTTTTTTTAATCTTTCAGCAATTTTAAAGTATAAATTTATTATTTTTTTTATTTCTTCTTTAAAATTTGAAGTCTTTCCAATTAATAAAAATTCCTGAAAATCACTTCCACCAAAATGTTTTCCCCCACCTATTACATTGCATACTGGCTTAGGAATTTTTATTTTAAAATTAAAATAGCTACTTACATATTCAAAAACTTCTAAATCTTCGTGCAATGCAAACGCTTTTAGCATTGCTAAGGAAATTGCCAAAGCTAAATTTCCACCAATTTTATTTAATTTTTCTGATTTATCATACTCTAAAATTATATTATCAACTTCTTCAAAATTCTTAAATTCCTTCATTCTAAATTTTTCCCTTATTTCCAAAAAATTTTTAATAACTTCTTTTGTTGGTAAATATTCAACTTCATAAATTCCTCTACTAGTTCCTATAGGAACACTAGCTCTTACTTTTCCTTTAGAAATTTCAACCTCTACTTCAATTGTTTCCTTTAGATTATGAGAAAAAATTTCTCTAATTTTTATATCTCTAACTATCATAATTTTTTAAGAAAATTCCACAAATTTTTTGGCCTAAATTCTTTTTTAGATTTATATGCATCTATTTCGCTAAAATTCTTAGCCTTAGTTCCTTTTATTTTTTCACTATATATTAATATTGGTACAAATCCATATTCGTGTTTTCCTGTAATGCAATCAGTAATATGATCTCCAGTAATTATTAATGCAGAATTTTCAAAATTAACATTATTTAATAAATATCCTATATGTTCATCAATTTTTTCGATAATATTTTTTTTCTTTTCACAATTTTTATCGTGTGCTGCTTCATCTGCACCTTTAATATGCATATAAATTATTTGATATTTTTTTCTTAATTCTAATGCTTTTTCAAAAATGAATTTAAACTGATTTTCTAGCTCCATTTCTTCAACTGTTAAAGAATTAAATCCAGCAATTTTACAACTTCCTTTAATAACACCATTTTCACTTATTACTATTCCATTTCTAAATCTATACTTTTTTAAAAAATTAGGTACTTTTGGTAATTTGTTACCTGCTTCTCTCGTTAATAAATAGTTAACTTCTAATAATCCCATTTCTTTTCTTTTTTTATTTATTTCATGCTTTTTTGTAAAAAAATAAAATTTTTCTAACAAAGTTTGAACAATTTTAGCAGATTCTTTTGCTTTTTTCTTTTTCGATGTTGGTAAAACAAAATTAACTCTTTTATTATTTTCTAACGGATCGCTATTTGTAATTTCATCACTTAACTTTTCTTTTAATATTAAAACTCCCCTATGACCATATGTTCTTTTTAAAATAAATGGAACATTAAAATCAATTTTATTAAAATCTTCAACAATTTTATCTATACCATATATATTTCTACCAACTCTTCTATCAATAACAATTAAATTATTATCAACACAACCAAAATCAACTCTAATTGCAAGCCATCCGTTTTTATATTCTAAATCGCTTCCAATAGCCTCAACTACACCTCTTCTTATATATAATCTTCTTATATCGTAACCTAAGATGCTAAAATTAGCGTATTGACTTACACTAGCATATCCACTTTTTGGCCAAGTTTTTTCATTAAATATCCAAAATTTTGCAACTATAGATTTTGATAAAATAGATGAAATATTTGGCTTCGCTGCTTCTCTTAATGGAGTTTTTTCCCTTAATAAATCACTTAAACCATCTACTAAAACAAAAAATATGTTTTCAAGCATAAAATTTATTATCTCAATACATATTTAACTTTAGGCTTAGGAAATTTTAACTCTCCGATAATTTCTATGATAGGTTTAATAGAATAAGAAATGATTACTTCTTCTTTTGGTCTTAGTTCCCTAATTTTCCAAATTAAATTATATCCTTCTTTGGTTTTTTTAATTTGAGGTTTTAATGTTTCAAAATTTTGAATAGTAAATAGCAAAGGAACAAAATCTGTTATTTCTATGTTTTTCATTCTTTTAGTTGTTGTATTCTTAACAATTATTTTAATTTTGTAAATATCTTCGCTTTTTTCATATCTTTTATATATTTTTGGAAATATAATGCCTAACAAAAAGTAGAAAAAGGTTAATGCAATTAATAAACTAATTATAGAAATAGGAATCCAATAAGCAATGGAATAAGAAATAACAATTTCTTCTAATGGATCTAGAGTTACATTCCAAATAGCTTTACCATCAAATATTATTGGCTTTATATTTTCAAAAACTACGAACGGTCTTATTATTAATGGAAATTCTTCTTCTAAAGTAAATGTTTGCTTTACATTACCTATATTTTTAATAAATAAATTTACTCTATAAAACCAAAATGATTGTTCCTTAATAACTTCTTTTTTTATGTCCCTTATTTCTTTTAGATTTACTTCAAACGTTAATTTTGAAATTAAATTTTCCTTTTCATCAAAAGAATAAATATTAATTAAATATTTTCCAGGTTTATGATAAAAAGTAAATTTATATTCAAATGTAAAATTTGATAAAGAATATCTTAAAATATTTAAGTGTCTCTCATAAAAATCTATTAATTCATTTTCTCTTAGTATCTCTGTTTTAATTTTTATAGAAGTTGAATAATCTTTTGTATTTTTAAATTCTACAAAAATTTTTAATTCTTCTTCTGGATCAAACAATATTTTATTTATTCCAAAATTTTCAATTTTTATTTCACCCTTTATTCCAATAACATTAAGATTTAATCTATATATTTTTTCTATTCCATTTACATTTACATAAATTTGATAAGTCACTATTTTGTCTTTTGTATCAATTGGAGTAGAAATTATTAATTGAGTTGTTACTTCAGAATTTGGTTTAACTATTATTTCATTTTTTTCAAAGTATGCAGAAATACCTTCATAATAAGGTGGAAAAATGTTTAAAAAAACTTTAATCTCTTTAGATTCTAAATTCTTTATCTGAATTGGTATAGATGCCTTTTGACCAGCAATTATATTATAAAATGTTGGAATATTTAGCTCTACATTTTTAATAAAAATATCTGAAAAAGAAGATATAGCAATTTGTGAATATGTAGGAATAAAGACAAAAAATAAAAATATTTGTAATAAAAAGAACTTTATAAATGTTAAATTACAATAAATTTTGTTTTTACTCATTATGAATTATTGTTTTTAAAATTATTTAAGTTTTTTGCCATATTGATTATAAAAAACTAATGAAGCTAAAGATTTTCTTTCTGGTCTTATTGGATCTTCATCCGCATAACCTATAGGTATTAAAAATATCGGTTTTATACTTTCTGGTAAACCTAAAATTTTACTTACTTCTGAATCGTCAAAAGCTGCAACTACACAAGTTCCTAAATCGAGTGCAGCTGCCACTAAAAGTATATTAGCAGCAGCAAAGGAACAATCCATGTACATATATCTTTCTTTTCCTCTCTTTCCATAAGCATTATAAATTTCTTCCTCATCAGCACAAACAGCTATTACATATGGTGCTTCTTTAATGAAATCTTGATCATATGCTGCTTTTGCTAATTTTTCTTTTGTTTTATTATCATCAATTATAATAAATCTCCATTCTTGTACATTTCCAGCAGAAGGTGCTAAAATTGCATATTCTAATATTGCCATTATGTACTTTAAATCAACTTTTATATTTTTATATTTTCTTATACTTTTTCTTTTTTCTATTGCTTCAAAAACATTCATAAATTATAAGTAAAATGAATATTTAATTCTTTCAAAAAGGTTTGGTTTAAATTCGTATAATTCCCCACTTAAATAGCTTGCAAAGTTTAGAATTTGAGAAGCTATATAGGAAGATGGATAAAGTTCTATAAATGGAATTCTTTTTTCAATAGAATCTTTAACTCTTTTATCTTCTGGTAAAATTAGGTTTACTTCTAAATTTAAATATTTTTCAATTTTTTTAACATCCTCTTTCTTATTAATTTTATTTGCAACTAATGCTAAAATTTTTTTATCAATCTTATTACAAACTTCTATAACTCTTTTAGCATCTATTATACTAGATATTTCAGGATTAACAACAATTATTATTTCTTTCGAATTCATTATAGAAGAAATTGCTTCTCTTCCAATTCCAGCTGCAGTATCTAGTATTATAAATTCATCTTTTATTTTTTCTAAAAATAAATTAAATCTTTCAATTCTTGCATCAATCATAGAATTTAAATCTATACTTCCTGGAACTATTTTAAAACCATAGGATGTTTTATATATTACTTTAGAAATATCATTAATTCTTTCGCTTAAAAAATCGTGAATTGTATTAAAAAATGTTAAATATCCGCTAATTAAAGCTGTGTTTGGAGTTGTAAAATTAGCATCTATTAAAGTTACGCTTTTGCCTAATTTTGTTAATGCTGTAGCTAAATTAACAGAAAAAAAAGTTTTTCCAACACCACCTTTTCCGCTAGTAATTGCAATTACTCTCATATCTCTAATTTTTCTTTATTTAAAAATTTAGTTAAGAATTTGCCAAATTCATTATCTTCTTTAACAAAAGTTAATATTTTAGATGTTTCATTAGTAATTTCAAAACCTTTAGAAATTTGCTGTGCAACAAAGCTAGGAATGCCTTTTTCTCTTAAAGTTTTTTCATCTTTGCTTAAACTATCTATAATCTTATCTATAGCTCTAACGAATTTTCTTGGTATTTCTGCATACCATCTATCGTTTTCAACATAAGTTACGTAATTCTTATACTTCTCTAAAAATCTTTTTGTGTTATTAATATCATAAAATATTGGACCTCTCTTTTTCTCAATTTTTGGTAGCTTAGATATTTCCATTTCTAAAACTAAATAGCAAAATTTTTCGTTACAAAAAACATCTTTATTTAAAATTTTAAACTCATATTTTTCTAAAATACTTTGAATTCTATTTGCAAATCTTCTCATTTGAGGATAAATTATATCGTCAACAATATTTGGTCTAATAAATCTTAATATTATTAATTCAGTTCTTCTATCAATTTGATATTTTATTATTTCTTCTTCTTCAACTATCTTATATTCTTTTTTTTCAAAAAATGAAATTGAAGGATTTTGTAAAAATTTCTTTGCTAAACTAATAAATTTAAAATAATTATATGGACTAACTGCTGCAGCAACATTTCTATCTTTATCTGTAGGATCAATAATTATTAAGGGTTGATTTTTAAAAATCTTTTTTAAAATTTCTTTTTCATTTTCAGAATAATAATTTTCTATATCAATAATTGTTATTGGCTTCCAATTAGCTGCTTCTATTAATGTATTTAAAAAAGTTCCATAATTAATTATTAAAAGTTCACAAGCATAGCCACTAAATCCATTTGTTTTTGCATCGGCTCCATAAATTTCATTAGCAATCATAAATTTTTTTAGCAATCTAACTTCATCATTCAATACATTTTTTAATTTTTCTATAACATATTTTGTATGAAAAGGAGTTCTATCAACAGCACTTATTTTTTCACTAGCTTTTTCAACTTTATATGCAGGAACTAAATCTATTTGAACATCTCTATATTTTATTCTTACATATGGATGTTCTGCATATTCTATAATATATTCAGCATTAAGCTCTTCTGCAACTCTTTTTCCTATTATTAATCCAAGTTCTTCTAATCTTTCTCTCTCTAATTTAGGAGAAAATAAAATAAAAATATCAATCTCATATTTTTTAGGTAACCAAGTATTCTTTGCAAAACTTCCACAAACCATAACATCTGCATTATAAATTTTTGCATGTTGTTGAGTAATATGCAAAACTTTTTCTTTAATTTCATTCATATATTCATACTCCGCTTTTGACGGGACAGAAATTTTTAACGCCTCTCTAATTACTTCTTTTATTCTTTCTTCCATAAATATTTTTGAAAATAATTTATTTCATTCAAAAAATAAAATAAATTATAGTGATAGCGGGGTAGGGCAGCCTGGAGTGCCCGCCGGGCTCATAACCCGGAGGTCGGTGGTTCAAATCCACCCCCCGCTAATTAAAAAATTAAAAAAATTAAGGAGAAAGTTTTGAGAAAAATTCTTTAACTGCAATTTTTTGAATTATTTCAACTACTTTTTTATTTACATATTTTTTCCATTCTTCATTGCCTTCTTTTATTAATCTTCTTATATTTGTTCCGTTAATAGTTTCATATTTAAAAGGCTTAAATTTCTTAACACTCTTCTTTCCTTCAAAAGCTTTTGCTACCCAATCGCTAGCAGTATAAACTTCATCAAAATTAACCCTATTTATTATTTCATTTGCCCATTCTTCATCACTCTCTTTATCTTCTATTGCCAATACTTCAATTTTTCCCTCATTAATTTCCTTAGAAAATACTGCTTCTAACATTAATTTTCTTTCTTCTGCTGTAAATGGATTTTTCTCTTCTCTACTTTTATTTGCACTTCCTATTACTACTATTACTTTTTCATATAGCTTCAAAGCTTTCTTTATAGCTCTTTCATGCCCTTTATGTAAAGGTTGAAACCTTGCAACAAAAAGTCCTACTGCCATATTTATTTACTTTAATTAATCTTTAAAATCTTTTTATCTTTTTCGCTAGGAATTATTTTTATTTTAGCATTTTCAAATTCTGTATAAAATTCTTTACTTTCAAAAATTTTATCTAAAAAAATTGCTAAAGCAGCTATTTCTGAATGGGGCTGATTTGTTATTGAAATATTGTAATCCGCTAATTCATAAACTTCTTTAGGAACTTTTTCCGAACCAATTATTACTAATATTTTTTTATGTTTTTTTATTTCTTCTAATTTTTCTAATAAAGGAATTCCATACATAGTTAAATGAACTTTTATTGCATCAAATTCTTTTAAAAATTTTTTCCAATTCTTAATATATTCTACTTCAAAATTTCCACCAAATCTATTATTAACATCTCTTATTTTATTTTCAAACTCTTTATCTTCATCACCACAATAAAACATTTTTTTTGCTAAAAAAGCTCTAGCTACTAATGCACAATGTGTTGTAACTCTTTTATCTCTCTTTTTTCTATGAAACAATCTTAAAATAAAAACTTCCATTAATTATCTTTCCCTTAAATAATAGATAGGCAATTTTTTATATGCCGATAAAAATACAATAACAATAACAATTATAAAAATCAAAATTATCATTACTAAACCTAGTGTTGGTATTTTCTCATTTTCTGGAACAACAGAATTAATATATAGAATAAAAACTGTAATTAATATCATCAAAACCAAATTAAACCAAGCCAACCATTTAGGAATAAAAACCTCTTTTATTACCTCTTTTTTAGTCATAATTTTCTGTAGTAAAAAATTTATTTATGAAAGAAGCAATTCTTTATAAAATAGAAAAAAATAGAGTTATTTGCACAGCTTGTGCTAGATATTGTAAATTATTACCAAATCAAATTGGTTTTTGTGGAGTAAGAATTAATAAAGATAATAAACTTTACTTAGCAAATTATGGATTATTTTGTTCAGCAAATTTAGATCCAATAGAGAAAAAACCTTTTTTTCATTTTTATATTGGTTCTATAGCTTTAAGTTTTGGAACTTTTGGTTGCAATTGGGCTTGTAAATATTGTTGTAATTATGATATTTCTCAAAGAAGAAAAATAGAAGGTTTTGAATTTTTACCAGATGAAATAGTTGAAATTGTAAAAAAATATAGAAAATTATATAATATTAGCTCTATATGTTTTACTTATAATGAGCCAACAATATATGCAGAATTTATTTACGATGTTGCAAAAATTGCAAAAAAAGAAAAAATAAAAATAATTTTTATAACTAATGGATATTTAAGCGATGAATCTATTGACTTTTTCTCAAAATTTGCAGATGCGATAACAATTGATTTTAAAGGAAATGGAAATAATGAATTTGCAAGAAATTATATATCTATTCCATCTTACGAAGCAGTATTTAATACTTTAGAAGAATTTTCTAAGAAAAAAATTCATTTAGAAATTACAGATTTAATAATTCCAAAAGTAGGAGATGATTTAGAAGATTGTAGAAAACTTTGTAAAAAAATTTATGATTTAATGGGAGAAAAATCAATTATTCATTTTTTAAGGTTTTTTCCAACTTATAAAATGCTAGATTTTCCTTCAACTCCTTTAGAAACATTAGAAAAACACTCAGAAATAGCATTTGAAGAAGGAATAAATTTTGTTTATATAGGAAATGTTTTAGGTCATAAATTAGAAAATACTTATTGTCCGCACTGCAAAAAAATAGTAGTTAAAAGATATGGATTTAGAGTAGAAGAGGTTAATTTAAAAAGAAGTAGATGTGTCTATTGTAATTATAAATTACCAATAATAGGCAAATCTCAAATTTCTCAAATCGATTATCCTATAGCTATTAAAGAAATTGAAAATAAAGATTATAAAGTTGTAAAATTTGGATGATAGCTTATTATTGAAGAATATCCAACAATAATATCTTCATCATTAGTTATATCTGCAGAATTATAATAGCAAAGAAGTTTATTATTTAAATTTAGTTTTTTAGAAATTTCTATAAAAATTTGAAAAACGTAATAGCCGCAAATAGTATAATATTTTTTAGTGAGTTCTCTAAATTTTTCAATATTTTTTTCTAATATAGAGTTAATAATTTCCATATCTGCATTTTTTACATTTTCTTTTTTATTAGTTTTAAAAATTTCAAAATTATAAATTTTGCCATGATGTATCATATCCCCACTAAAAATAATTACAGAATTTTTTAAATCGATATTTTCTATCAAAAAATTTGTAAATAATTCTATTTCATCTTTATCTAAATTAGAAACTAATATAGGAACTAATTTAAATTTTTTTAAATAGTATTGAAGAAAAGGTAATTGAACTTCAATCGAATGCTCATTTTCATGAATATTTTCATCTATTTCACTAAAATCTATTTTATTTAGAATTTTCTTAATAAATTCTTTATTTATTCTAATTAAACCTAAAGGAGTTTTAATATCTTCCAAGCTTAAAATAACTTTACCTATAGAAGAATGATTAGTAGCAATTATTATAACATTTTCAACTTTTCTCAAATTTTTATATACATGTAATGCACATTTTCCACTATAATTCCAACCTGCATGAGGAACTATAGCTAATAATATTTCTTCATCTATTTCATTAATTTCTTTTTCATTTTCCTTTATAAATTTTTCGATTTCCTCTTTTAAAAATGGATAAAAATAGCCATTAAAGTTTGATAATCTCACTTTAATTCTTTTAAAGTTCTTATTCCCATTATTTCATAATACCAAGTTTCTTCCCCCTCTTTTAACTTATTTCTTTTTTCTTCTGGAATTTCTAATTCTATTGTTTCATAAGTTTCTAAATCCATTAATTGAGCATTATTTCCTATTATTGCTAAAACTTGTGCTTTTTTTCTTTTTATAATAGGGACTTCAACATTTTCATCAGCTGGTTGAACAATACTTCTTCTTTTTCCATCAAATATTCCAATAGCTTCTACTCTCGTTTTAGCTGCACCATGTTTTCCACTTACCGAAGTAGAAACGCTTTCAACCTTACATGGAGCATTTTCTATTATTACTAAATCTCCTTCTTTTAATTCTTTTATAGCTTTTCTAATAGTTTCCATAATTTTATGAAATTTTAAAATATATTTTCTAAAAATAATTTTATGGTAAAAATAAAAATAAGTGTAAGTGAAAAATGTATTGGTTGTGGTGCTTGTGTTGCAATAGCACCAGAAATTTTTGAATTTGATGAAGAAGGATTTTCAAAACCAAAAATTACTGAAACAGAAGATGAAAAATTAATTAAAAAGGCTAAAGAAGCAAAGGAAAATTGCCCTGTAAAAGCTATTGAAATAAGATAAAAATTTAATAAACAATAATTAAGTTATGAGCCAGATGGTAGGAAGAAACTGGTGGATAATGATAATTGCTTTAATTGCTTTAATCATTCTAATTCCCCTCGTATATTTCTTTTATTCTCTTGTAGTAGAAAAATATTTTTTTCAAATATTTGGAGGAATTGAAGAAGAAATTCCGTCTTGGGGTAGAGCATCAATTCTTTTTATTTTATTAGGTACCGTAATTACAATTGGTGGTGCCTATTTGGCACGATACTGGGGAAGGGGAGGAAAATATATTGCAATATTTGGTGTTTTTTTAATTTTTATTGGAATTTTTGGTATAGAAATACTTTTTGCTGCAAGATTTATAGGTAAACCCGATCCTCTTATTAAAGAATGTAAAAATATTTCCACAACAAACGAAATTTCAAAAAATTTGATTGTAACAGGAAGTTGTATAATTATAGGATATGCACCTAAAGATCTAGAAATAACTACTATAGGAAGTTTTCTAATTTTTGCTTTAATACTACCCCTTTCACTTATTATTGCACTTTTTTATGAATTTATAGATTTTCTAACAAACGAAAATGTAAGAAGAGTTGTTGTTTTTGCTTCGGCACTTATAGCATATAGAGGATTATTAGCATCAATGTTTGTAGAATTACTTTCTTATAGTTTTGCTGGAGTTGCGCTATTAGCAATTAATTATCTTCTTTTTGGAATTATTTATAGAGCTATAAGTAGTATTTGGAAATTCACAGAAAGAATGAGAATGATAGGAAAAGCAATAGTAAGGGGTCAAGACGTAGATTATATACAACAACTTCTTACAAGAAGAGAACAAATATTAAAAGCCTTAGCAAATCCATCTTTAAGCGATCAAGAAAGACAAACATTAAGAAACGAATTGGATTATATAAATAATGAATTAAGAAGATTAGAAATAATATAGAAGAAATTTAATAATGTAAATTGATAATTAAGGAAGGTTTATTTAAAAATTTAAAAAATTGTGGATAATTAATAAAAGAAGAATACAAATTTTCCTTAAAAAATTTAAAGAACTTAATTTTTTTGATGATTTTAATTTTAAACTTTTCAGTATATTTTTTATTCTTAACTATTTGAATTTTTTTTCCATTTCTAATTATATAGATAGCAGCCCCGTTTTTATTTTTATATAATTCATAAATTGAAGAAAATTTATTACTAACCAAGTTAGATAAAATTAAATCTCTCTTGCCTATATTTACAGTTACATGACCATAGTTTGGGGGAATTAAAATTTTATCACCCTTTTTGGCATAAATCAATAAAACATCTTTAACTTTCTTTTTTTCATACTTTTGTAATATAAATAAAGCTTTTCCATATAAAACTTCATAAACTTCTGGATACGTTAAATTATTTTCTGCAATAGGATGTAAATGCCCAAAAGTTTTATTAAATTCTTTTCCTAAATATTTAGAAAAAATTATTGTTATGTCATATCTCACTTCATACTTTCTAAATAAGACTTTGTCTTCTTTTCTTTTCAAATCTCTATACATTAAATAAAGAATTTCGTTCTGATTTTTCTTATTTATAAAAGAAGGGTCCATTAAAACGTCTTTCATATCTATTAACTTCCTTGTAGTGGGCCTTATTTCAATTTTATCTAAAAACAATTTTTTATTTCTATATTCTAAATTTAGGGGTTTTGTGTTTAACTTCATATAATTATTAAATCTAAGAATTTAAAAAGAATTAAAATCCAGGAAAAAATAATTAAAAATAATGAATATAGTCTATTAACTTTAAGCTTTTGTGAATATTTATATCCTATAAGTCCTATTAAAAAATAAATCGTTAAGATAAAAAATGCAGAGGTTATTTCTATATACATCAAAAAAGATTTTGGAAGAAATATAAAAAGAATATAGGGTAAACTATACGAAATTAGTATTGAGACTCTTTTTTTAATTTTTAATTTTTCATTGATATTTTCACCCAAAACCCAAGAAAGAGTTAAATACGGAGTAACAACCAAAAATATTGTTAAAAAATTAAATAACTCATTATAACCTAATGTTGAAATCTCTCTATCTCCACTTCTTAACGAAACTATATAAGAAAAAATGAAGTAAATAAAAAATCCAATTAATATTGAATAAATTATTGAAGTTTTTAAGATTCTTTCGTTTTTAGTAATATATAGAAGAGAAGGGATTATAGTATAAAATGAAAAAGAAAAAACTAATACTAAAATAGAATTAAAAATTTTTGTTAAATTAAATTCAAAACACTTTAAACTATACTTCTTTGGAATACAAACCGCCAATAAAAGAAAAAAAATAATTATTAAAATCTTTATTGTAAATAAAAATTCATTAGATTTTTCAACTAATTTAATACCTCCTAATGAAGCTGACATTGTGATTGAAGAAATAAATAAGGTATAAATTTCTGATTCTTGAACAAAATATTTTAGAGAAAAATTTATAATGTTTAGATAAATTATACAGACAAATATGATTGAGAAAAAAATTATTATAAAAGAAAGTTTTCCAACATTCTTTCCTAAATACCTTTCAAAAACTTCTATTAAGCCCGTTTTATAACATTTTAAACTTGATTTTAAAAGAATTAAAGAAGAGAAATAAATAATCAATAAAATCAATAAAGAAATAAATAAAAAAGATATAAGTCCTATAGAATATAAACTATTTGGTAATGCTAAGATTCCTGCACCTATCATTGTTGAAAGAATTAAATAAATTAATGTAATAATTCTTTTATTATTCATAAATAAGTAAAAATTTATCTCTTTAAATTATTAACAACTTCCCGATGATTGAGTAATTTCTTCAGATAGTTTTTCTTGACAAATAGATGGCTGAATATTAAATGCTTGACAAACTGCTTCTTTAATTCCTTCCTCACTTCTTACAACTCTTACATAAACTCCATTAATTACAAAAGAAGGAGAACCTGTTAATCCATAATTTTCAGCATCTTTAATATCTTCATTATAATATTTTTCTCCTTCACTCTCTAAACATTTTAAAATCTTATTACTATCAATTCCTAATTCATTCATAATTCTTATGCTTTCATTTTTATCGCACTCTTTATTTCCATAACATTTTCTAAAAACTTCATCAGCAAATTTAATTGCATAATCCCAATATTTTTCTGGATACATTCTAATTATGCATGCTTGTATTATATTTTGTTGTTTTTCAAATTCTCCATGCATATGACTAAAGAATTTAACATAAAAATCTGCATAATCTTTCATTAATTTTGCAACACTTGCAAAAGGTTTTAATGCCTGTACTCCATATGGACAATAGCTAAATATAAATAATTCTACTTTTGGTCTATCAGATTTAGGAATTTCTTGAGGTTTAGCTTCTTCTCTTTCAATTCTTAAAGGTTTATCCATATCAAAAACTTGATTAAAGCCGACAATATATTTTCCATTGCTACTAACATAAACAGGAATTTCATTTCCTTGATATTCAGTAATTACAATATAAAGATTTAAAGAGCTATCAAATTTAACTTCTTTTAGTTTTGCAGAAGTTCCTGGTTGAACAAAATATTTATTAATGTAATCAACAGTTTTTTTTCCTATTTCTTCTAGATTCAAATAATTTAAATTTATAAATAAGAATCTACCAGTATAATTTGTATAAAGAGATAGTACAAGAGCAATAAATAGAATTATTGTAGTTATTTGCCAAAAATTTATTTTCATTTTAATCGTTTTTTTATTTTCCATTATATGTATTATAAAGTAAAATATTTATTTTTTGTATATTTATGGTAAGACCTACTGGACCTACAAATCCATATTTAAGAAAATTAATAATATTTTTAGAAAAAGCCAGCAAAAAAAATAATGCAAAAATTTGGAAATATGTAGCTGAATTATTAAATAAACCTAGAAGAAAAAAAATTGAGGTAAATCTCTATAAAATAAATAAATATACTAGAGATGGAGAAATTGCACTTATTCCTGGAAAAGTTTTAAGTATTGGAGAAATAAATAAAAATATAAAAATTGCCGCATGGAGATTTTCAAAATTAGCAGAGTTAAAGTTAAAGAAAAAAAATATTGAATATATGAGTATTGAAGAATTAGTTAAAAAGAATCCAAAAGGAAGTAATGTTAGAATTATAATATAATATGATGAAAGAAATTGTTATAGATGCAAAAGATAAAATTGCTGGAAGATTAGCTAGTTTTGTTGCTAAAGAATTATTAAAAGGAAATAAAGTTATTGTACTAAATGTTGAAAAAGCAATAATTAGTGGAGATAAAGAAGATATAATTGAAGAATTTAAGAAAAAAAGAGAAAGAGGAGATCCATATAAAGGGCCATTTTATCCAAAATATCCAGATGAAATATTTAGAAGAATGGTTAGAGGAATGTTACCCTACAAAAAATATAGAGGTAAAATTGCTCTTAAAAATTTAAAGATATTTTATGGAATTCCAGAAGAATATAAAGATAAAATTTTAAATATTAAAATTAAAAGTTCTGAAGATTTAAAAAGAGCTAATTATATGAGTTTAGAAGAAATATCATTATTATTAGGAGCAAAAAAGAGATGGTAAAGTAATTTAACAAACTGGTATTAAAAAACTTTCTATTTTTCTTTTCTCACCTACTCTAACATCAAACAAACAATATAAACGATTTAAGTAAGGATTACAATATAACTTGATAAGTTCTTGATCTACTTTACATTTAAATTTACCCACTCCACTTATTATCTCAACATTACCATGACATACTCTAGTGGGAGGTAAAATTATTCTAGCTTCTGTTGGACTTAATATACCAGGAAAATCTTTTCTTCTTGTTTGTATAATGTAAACTTCCACTTCTTTTTTTATAACATCCTCTGTTGGAATTGGAATATATTTACCTATAAAATCTTGCTTCTTAAATACTTCTATAATTAAAGTAAGATAGGATGGTAAAATTATCTCTCCACTTCTCTTAATTATAATACTTCTATTATCTGTTCTGTTATCTTTTATTTCACCTATTATTTCTTTCTCAAAAATACATGGAAGTAAAGAATATTCATAATAAACTTCAAAGTCATATAAATCTACAAATTTTATACATTTACATAAATCTAAATCAAAAACTTCATCAGGTAAACAAGAAGGCAATGCTCCTTTTTCCCATTTTCCATTTTTACATACAAAAATTTCTTTATTCTTACATATTTTTTCGTTCTCATTACAATTACAAGAAATATTTAATTCAAAAAAATGAATAGGAAAAACTTCTTCACCTTCTCTAGAATAAATTCTAACTAATAATCTCCTATTTTTAGAAAATTTATCTACAAAAAATTCACATGAAAAATTTCCTGTATTATTTTTAATTCTTATTTCTTTAATACATATTATATCTTCAATAAATGGTGGTTCTCTTTCTGAAGAAATAAAGTATCCGGAATCATATAACACTTTAATAATGAATGGAGTATTATCTTTACAACTTTCTGTTTTTATAGAACCATTAATAACAACACGCGAAGGACATATTGTTATTTCTCTTGGATTCACTTCTATATTAAGAGTAACACTATGCTTACATTTATCTATTTCTCTACATTTTCTTTCATTTTCAACCAAACAAGCACTAAAGGGTTTGCATACTCTTCTATTTTCACAACAATATTTTTCAAAGTCTTCTACTATTATTTCTCCACTTTCATATATTATTCTTCCTTCAACATTTTCATCACAAATCAATTTTTTAGGATTGACACACTTTTGATAAAAACATTTTAAATTTTCTACACAATCACCATCTTCAATACACCATTCTAATTCTTTTGATTTTTCTTTTTTTGCTTGAACATTAATATTTCCATCATCATTTACCTCAAATCTTAAAACCTTAAATTCTTTTATCTCAAAAATTCCTAAATCAAGAAATTTAATTGTTTTATTTATAGAAATAAATGCATATATTTTAACTTTCCGTGATTTATTAGAAGATATTTTTATATTTAAATCATATTCTCCAGCATTAAATAACCTTTTCAAAGATATAGTTTCTCCTGTAGGATCTATTAGGAAACTAAATTCTTCCTCTTTTAATTTTGAATCTCTCCTATCAAAAAAAGAATAAGTTTTGAAATCTTTGTGTCTTCTTCACTCCAAAAAAATAACAATAAATTTACAAAAAAAGATGTCGATTCCTTTATAGGTAGAATAGGTAGAGAAATGTTTCTTATAGAATCTCTTTCTTTTAATGTTAAATTTATAAAGTTTTCAGTCTTATACTCTCTCAAAATTTCGAGTAAAGATATATTACATTCTTTTTCAGTAAATATCCAATATCCTTTTCCTATTTCTAAAATTTCTGGATTTTTAATCCAGGATTTTTTATTTGAATCAAAATAGAATATTGATTTGATATCACACGAATTTCTTAATAAATCCGATGGTAGAGAAGTATAAAAAGAGATTAAATTCCATCCTTTTTTTAAATTTATTTCTTTTTGCACTTCTATTTTACCTTCTATTATAATTTTACAATCATTATATACATAAATCCAATAACCAAAATTTTCTTCTAATAACTCTATATTTGGAATTCGTCAAAAAGTTTTTCTAATGGAATTATAAGAATATATATTTTTTATTTTACAATTATTTTCTTTGATAAGATAATTAGAAAAGGGTATAGAAATTAAATTCCATCCTTTTTTTAAATCTAATTCTAACATTATTGAAGTTTCTTCAGAAAAAGAAATAAATAAAAATGAAATTAAAAAAAGAATTAAAATAAAAAGTGTTGTTATATTTTTATTCATAATAAATTATAAATTTATACGTATTTAAATATTTTTTTAATTAAAAGTATAGTATGCAAAAGTTACCAAAAATTATTCATGTTGTAGGAAAAAGAAAAACAGCAATTGCTAGAATAACTTTTAAACTAAAAGAGAAAGAAAATAATAGTTTAAATATTAGAATTAATTCAATTCCATTAAATTATTGGGGTACTGAAAGTTTAAGGTGGAGAATTAGAGAAGTTTTATTAATTAGTGAGGAATATATAAAAAATGTTTTACCAAAATATGAAATAAAAATTAATGTTAGAGGTGGTGGTTTAGTAAGCCAAGCTGATGCAATAAGACAAGCATTAGCAAAAGCTTTAATTAAAATAATAAAAGGAAGAAAAATAGAAGAATTGTTTTATAATTTTGATCCTTGGCTACTAAAAAGAGATTTTAGAATGAACGAACCACATCATTCGAGTGGAAAAGGAGCAAGTTCTAGAGGATCAAGAAGACATAAACAAAGAAGTAAAAGATAAATTATTTTGTTATATTCTCTGAAAGTATAAAAGACATAAAAAGAGGATGAACTTTTTATCCTGAAGTGCTAATAGCTATTATAAGAACAATAATATCTCTATTTTTTATTTAGACTAGCATATTTAATAATTGAAGAATCACTACTTTTTTGTTATTGAGTAGATAAAGTTACCATTAAAATAAACCATATTAGTAAAATATTATACATTTTTACATAAAACTGAATTTCAACAAAATTTTTCAATCTTATTCTGAAGGGATTGAGAAAAATTATTACGTTTCTGAAGGAATTGGTGGTAATGATTCCTCTCCACCACCCTCTTCTATTTCACTTTCCTCTATCTCACCACCAGCTATTAACACTTCACAATAATTTTCTGGCTCTACTCTATTAAAATATTGATCATACCACCATTTCGCAGAATTTCTAAATAATCTCTTTCCAGTTAAAAGATTTTGGTCTACGCTACATTTTCCCCAATCAATTATATTTTTAATATTTTGAGTTGCCTTAGCTGTATTTCCTTCAGTTTCATAGTAATATTGACATAATATTCTTCTACATTCCTTTATATCTAGTGTTAATCCTCCCATTTCACAACTATAAAAATTAAAACAATATATACCAGCTTCGCAATAAGGATATCCTGCAACAACAAAAAAACCCGGAACACCATCTTCAATTATATCTATAAAATCTTTGCCTCTATCTGTAATTTTTGCCAAGCACCAACTAACCATAGCTTGCAACCTACTTCTTGAATTTGTTGCAGTTTTTATTGCAGAACATAAATTATCACAATATTGTCTCATAAAACTTTCTTTTGCTAATTGTTGAATGTTTTCTATATATGGTTCTATTTTTTGAGTTCCTACATTTCTCATAAGAAGATTAACAACTATAAGAACTACAACAATTAAAATAAAAATCATAAAAACAATTTCAATTGCCGTAAATTGTTTAAATATTCTATTTTTTCTCATAATATTTTTTTCATTCTTTAAATATTTTTTCATTTTTATTCGCAATATATCCAATATCCTTTTCCTATTTCTGTTTTATTAAGATATCTCCATGCATTATTAATATAAGAGATAAAACAATTATTATTTCTCATTCTAACTTTACATCCATATTTTTCTAAATCTTTACATGTTATTCCATCTAAACCATTTACTAGATTCCATCCTTTTGAAAGAACTAAATTTCTTTCATTTAATTTTTCAGAAGGAACCAAAGTAATAGAACATTCGTTATTCAAATAAATCCAATATCCTTTATCATCTGGAAGCATTTTATCAGTTCGTACCCATTTTTTTGTCTCAGAATCATAATATATTAGTTTGCCTTTTATTGAACATCCAAAATTCTTTAAATCTTCAACTGAAACTTCTGAATCAGTAGGATTAGAAATTAGATTCCAACCTTTCTTTAAATTAATGGAAATTGGAAATGGAGCAAGAAACTTATGGCGATCTCCAGGACTACCACCTTCTCCTGGTGTAGGTGATGGTGTAGGTGATGGTGTACTACATCTTACATTAATACTATTCGAAACCGAAGAAAGTCCTTTATATGTTGCAGTAAACACATATGTACCTGAAGATAGAGGAACATTATAATCACCACTACATCTACCTCTTGTAGTTTCTCCTACTGAAAGCTCACAAAAAGTGCTTCCATCTTGCTTCCTAACAACAATTTTTTCTCCTTTACAATCTCCAGAAAATCTATAAGTTATATCCATAAGAATATTAATAGTTTTTCCACATAAATCTGAAGGTATATCTATAATTGATGGAGAAAGACTTAATAATTCGAGCTGGCACTTTTTAACTTCTATTTCAAATTCTTTATATGCATCTTTAGCACTAATTATAACTTTCCATTTACCTTCTTTATTTAAATTTATATTATCATAAATAGTATAATATTGTGTGCACATACAAGTATCAGTAGTTGTCATTCCATAGCCACTTCTAAAAACACATTTCAAATCTTTTCTTTCATTTGTTGGAGATAAAACATATCCAATATATTTTTCATTACAATTTGAACATTTACATCTTATAGATATTGTTTGACCTACTGTTGCTTGAGAAGGAATTGGATCACATTCTATATTACATAAGAATTTAACATTTATATTATGTGTTTTTTCAGTATTTCCTGCTTTTGCTTTTATTGTCCAAGTACCTCCAACATCTAATTTTATAGATGCTGAAATAGTTGTACCTGATATTGAACATTTACCTTCTCTAATTTTATTAAATGATGATAACCATCCTGGAGATTTAGAAGATATTTCTAAAGTTTCTTCACATCCACTACATCTACAATTTATGTTTACAGTATCTCCTACATATGCTTCAGATGGAACAGTACAATCTATATTACATTGAGGTTGAGGTTTAACTTCTATTTCAAATTCTTTATATGCATCTTTAGCACTAATTATAACTTTCCATTTACCTTCTTTATTTAAATTTATATTATCATAAATAGTATAATATTGTGTGCACATACAAGTATCAGTA
>JAWBAK010000001.1:0-338237 GCA_038997165.1 Candidatus Aenigmatarchaeota archaeon | reverse complement strand
TTTCTTTCATTTGTTGGAGATAAAACATATCCAATATATTTTTCATTACAATTTGAACATTTACATCTTATAGATATTGTTTGACCTACTGTTGCTTGAGAAGGAATTGGATCACATTCTATATTACACGGACCAGCAATTTTTCTAAGATCATTTATTCTTGATTGTATTTGATTTGTTAAAGAATTACAATGATATATAAGAGTTGTAAGATACTTTCTGATAGTTATTTCTAAATAATATATCACTCGAGCTATTATTCTTTTTTCTGTTTGAGAATCTGTTTTTTTATAAAGATCGCCCACTCTATTACTTAACTCATCTATTTTTTTCAATAGGTTATTCAAAGTAGAATTTACATTTTTTATTTCTCTTAAAAGTTCCTCAAGTTTAGTAATTTCTTCCTCGGGTTTATATTTTTCTATTATATTTTTTAATCGATCGGATATAGATTGTATAGTATTTTGAATGTTTTGTAGTTCATTTGCAATTAATTTAAGACTATTTCTGAATTCTTCTGGAAGTATAGCAAAATCTTTTGAATTTATAAAGTCAAGAAATTCTTGAGATATAGAAGGGACAGATGTCCCAAAAAGTGGTTGAACTTCCTCAACTTCCTCTTGAATTTTCCTCTCTTCTATTAATTTAAAACTAGAAGTAACATATATCCAATATCCTTTTCCTATTTCTAACCTATCACTCCTATTTAATATTTTCCATTTTCCATTTTCAAAAGAATAAATTCTTGTTATCCTATTACCATATTTTTCTAATAAATCTTTTACTAATATATCAAAAGGAAAACCTACAAGATTCCATCCCTTTACTATATTAAGTTCAAATTTTGTTTCCTCCTCTCCTTTTAAAATTAAACTACACGAATTTGTAACTCTTATCCAATATCCTTTTCCTATTTCTAAATTATTTATATCTATTTTTTTCCATTTCCCATTTTCATAGCTATATATAACTTTAATTTCACAATCATTAAATCTAATTATATAATTTCTGAAGGGTATTGAAATTAAATTCCATCCTTCATTTAAATTTAATTGTATACTTTCAGAAAAACAAATAATTAAAATTAACGATAATATAAACCAAATAAATAAAACATTATTGAATTTCAACACCATAAAATAATGTTGTTAAACTTCTATATATAGTTTTCGATCAATTTTTGGTTTTCAATTCACTTTCACTTTTAAATCAATTTTAAATGTTTTCTGATGGGAGTGGTGGCATTTCTTCCAATCCTCCTGGTTCCTCTTCTATATTCTCTGGTGGAAGAGGTGGAGAAAATGTTTCGCCTTTTAAAAAATTACTAAAATAAAAAACAAATATGAAAAAAACAAAGATCAATAAAATAATTAAAAGAAATGTTTTAAAAATATTGAGTTTTATCTCCCTTTTCAAATAATTTTCTCTTATTTGAACGACTTTCTCTTTTATTCTATACTCATCCATAAATTATTTAGTTCTATAAATATATTTTTAGTTTATGAAAATTATTGCAATAGAAACAGTATTTATTTTTATTTTATCTATGATAGCAACAATAATTTTTATACTTTTCTTTTTTAATTTAAAAGATATTATTTTTAATTTTTTTCAAGAAAAGCAACCAAAAGAAAATTTTGAAATAGAAATAATTGAAAAAGAAAAATTTTCTAAAGATTATTTATTAGAACTTTCTAATTTATGTATTGAGAAATCAAATAAAAGTAATTTAAAACTTGAAATGTTTGTATGTTTTTATTTAAAATCTAAAAAAAACTTTGAAAATATAGAAATAAGCGAAAGTTTTATTAACACTGAAAACTTTGATCCAGCAAATAATTATTTATTAATAGCTTACAACAAAAAAGAAAAAATAATATACTTACTAAACTAGCAATCTATAAACGATTTATCTTCTGCTAAAGAATACCTAACTAACCAAATTTTGTTATTTAAACAAACATTTTCACATTTTGAAAAATATACATTTTCACTATATACAACAAAACAAACACAGCTTCTTTTTATTTTTCTACCAATATTTTTACAAATATCACAAAGCTCATCTAAGTTTATATTATTTTTATTAATAAATTTTGTAACACAATCTTGAAATTCATATGAAGAAGAATAAATATGAAAAAAATCCAAAATTTTTTCTAAGGTAATTCCTTTAATATTTAAAACTAAAATAGTTACAAAAATAACAGCAATTATACTTATAATTACTAAAAACACTATATTTAAAGGTAACATATTAAGTAAGTCCTAGTTTTAATTGTTGAGCAATCTGAGAAAACACAATTAAACTCATAATTCCAACTATAAAATATATTATTAATCCAAATTTTAAATTTTCAGCAATTTCATAATCTCTTGCAACTCTATCGAATCCACTTTCTATTCCACTAAGTAAATAAGACATTAAAACTATTGCAATAACAGTATAACATCCAACAACAGCTTGTAAAACAGTTAGCGGAATTACTTTTTTAAAATCTCCAACCATTACATCAATAATTTCTTTAAATGTTCCAACTGCTCCAAAAGCTTTTTCTAAATCTCCCAACCAATTAGATAAAATTGCAAGCATATTAATAATGAATATTCCTGTAGAAGAAACTATTCCAGTAATTATTGGAATTAAATATTGCGCTTGCATTTTCAAATTGCCTCTAACATCGCTTAACAATTCTTTTAATCTAAATTCAGCTTGAAATAAATTTTCTAAATATCTTGCTATAGTTTTTGCTATATTACCTGCGCTTTTTACACTTTTATAAGTTGTATCTATTAAAATTCTAAATACCTCTTCTAATAATACTGAAGGAAAATAATTAATTAATCCATTTTTTCCAAATATTGCTAAGTTAATATTTTCTCCAAATTTCATTATTCTTTCTCTTAAAAGATTAAAAAATTTGTAGCCGGGTTTTTCTTTTAATCCTAATCTTTCATATTCTTCTAAAGTTTTTTCTATTGTTTTCTCGATTGGATATCCAGATTCCAAAAAATTTCCGCTCGTTATTAAAAGATTAGGAAGATCTTCTTCTATATCTTTAATTTCTTTTCTTATTTTAACTTTTTGAAAAGAATTTAAATAAAAATATAAAAATAAAGAAGCTCCTAAAGCTAAAGGAATGAGAAAGCTAGCAATTAAATTTCCAATATTTTCTATATTATTTTCTTCTCTTATTAATTCCTCTAATTTTCTTTCAGCACCTATATTTAAAAGTCTATAGTATTCTGAATAAAAATCAATAAAATGCAAAAATCCATAAAGACTTATTATTAAGAAAACAATAATCACTAAAGGAATTATTGGAATTAAATTTTTTCCTAGATAAAAGTAGTTTGTTGGAGCTAATTTAGGATGTTTAGAAATGTCTACTATTAAAAAAGCTCCGGGTCTTAAAGAAATAGTTCTAGTTATTAGATATAAATTCATTAATGGTAAAACAACTAAATATCCAAAAATTATATATCCTGGTTTTACAGACAAATGCAAAAAAACAGAAATCATTGGAAACATAATTAAACCAATTGATGGCATTAATAGACCAAACATAAAGAGAAGTGTTATAGGATTTCTAACCTTTTCTACATATATTTTTGTTTCTTCTAAATTTTTCGATAAAACAAAATCTAGTGCTTTTCTCAACAAATTTCTTCTTTCTTCTTGAGAAGTTACATAAGATACATTTGATAATAAAATTAATGTTCTAACAAAATTTTCATTCCATTTCATCCATTTTGGAACATAAAATTCGATAGCTTCTCTTAAATTAGAAAATCTTCCAGTTTTTAAATCCCATATTATTTTTCTTAAGTCATCAGCTAATATTCCTTTAGCTTTTCTAGAAGTAAATTCTAATGCAGCTTCAAAATTTGGATTTTGCTCCAAATATAAAACTAAATAAGTTATAATTTTAATTGCTTCGCTATTAGTTTGAATTTTATTTACTTGTGCTTTAAAACTAGGATAGTTATAAAGTATAAAAGAAATTCCTATTGGAACTATAAATAAAAAAATTCCAATGTCACTAAAAATGAAATAAAAAGGAATGAAAATTATAAAAAGAAAAATAAAAGAAAATAAAGCCAAAGAAATTACCTCATTTGGTAAAACATTTAAATTTGAAAAAACTATATCTTCACTTAATTTTTTATTTTCAATCTTTAAAGGAATGATTTTAGATGAAATATAACAAAGTTTTTCATACCAATTTCTTCTTTCTTTTTTTTCTAATTCTTTTAAATAAAATTCAATATAAACATCAGAAAATTCTTTTTTTAATTTTTGAAGTTTTTCTTCAGAAATCATAAATCATAAATAGTTAATTGATTTATTAAATTAATTCTAAAATTTAGAATCAAAAAATATTTATTATGAAATTAATTGCAATAGAAATTAATTGGTATTTCGTTATAGGAATTGCTGCTTTGCTTATTTCAATTAGTATAATGATTTTTTGGAGGGAAAATATCTCAAATTATTTTTATTGCAACTTATATACAAAAATTTTTCCAAACCAAAAAATTCCAGAAAAATGTAAAATTGAGGAAAATATTGAAAGTATAAAAATTTTTTCTGAAGATGAAGATGAAATTATAAGAAAATTTACATCTTATTTAATTAAGTGCTGGATAGAAGCTGAAAAATATAAAAATTTTAAAACACATTATTGTTTTAAAATTTCTTTTCATACATCACAAGACTTCAAAATATTTCCACACAACATTTCAAAAGTCTTAAGAGATTATGATAATTGTAGAACTCTTCAATTTAAAAGTTATAATTGTGGATATAGAGACGATATAATATGGAAAGTAGAAAATGAATATATTCAAAAAAATGATATAGTAATATTAAAGTATTTAGATTCTAATCAAATAGAGATTATTGCATAATTATGGAAATACCATTTCAAATAATTTTTGCAGCATTAGTTTCAGTAATTCTTTTATTCACTTTTGTTTATGTATTTAGTGCATATAGAGAAGAAGAAAGCAGAAATAAAGTTTTTAAAAGTTTCTACAATTTAAAAAATAAGATAGAAAATATGTGTTGGAGCTTTCCATTTTCTCAAGAAAATGAAAAAATTATATTAAATGAAAATGTTCAAGCGCTTTTTGTTTATCCTATAAGTATTACAAAACTAGATAATTTAAACGATATTAAAGATAAAATTATTGAAGGTGAATTTCTATGTATAGCTTATAAAGATGAAAGAATAAAATGTGAAAAATTGAGCTGTAACACCACTATGAAAAGTTATCATTTTGAAAGAAAAAAAGAGTTTTTAGATTTTATTATTAAATCTTTCTATGGAATTAAGGAATTTGAAATTGAAGTTACTTTATATAAAAATTTTACTAAAGTTGATATATTTTAACCTATTATTTCTTTTACTTTTCTCAATACAATTTTATCAATAGAATAAATAATTAAAGTTTTTTCATTTGTATTAATTGTTTCAAAATTTATTTCAACATATAAATTTAAATTAGAAAGAGTTTTTTCAATTTCTTCTTTTTTAATTTCGTTTTTTCCTAAATAATTTATCTCATAACAAACAATTATTTTATTTTCTTTTTTATTCTCATTGAAGCAACTAACTATTAAATCCTTAATTTTAGAAAAGTAATTTTCTTTTGAATTTATTATAATCTCTTTTTCTTTTATTTCTAATCTATTTTCAAAAAAGTATTGAAAGATAACTATTAAAGAAAAAAGCGTAAAAACTAAAATAATTATAATTTCAAATATTTTCATAATTTTTTAAGAAAAACATCTTTCTTCTTTGTTTTTACATTTTTCACATTTTATGATTTTACAAGCTTCGTTTTCACATTGAACTTCACAATTTCTACATTCCATATATTGAGGAAACGGATAGCATGGATTTTTTTCACAATTTATAAAAGGTAAATAGCAAATTTCGCATATATCATTATTGCAATTTTCACATTTAGCATTATCTGCATCATAATAACACTTTATTATCTCTCTGCAAGCTTTATAATTTTTCCAGCCTGCAAAAACTCCAATTGTAAAGATTAACTTATCAGGACCAGAAGGTGTTGATTCATAATATTTATGTTCACTGCATTCATAAATTGCACTTGTTTCCATTCTATTTTCAACCCATAAACATGTTAAATAAACAAAAACATTTGAAGAAGAAACCCTAGTAATAGAAAATATTTTTTCAAAATAAGAATCTAAAGAAGGACATTCATAATTTGGATCCAAGTAACAGGTATTTTTTGTCCAAAAGTGACAACCATCTAAATCAATACAAGGCTCACCTATTTCTCTATAACAACATGGTTTCGCTTCTTTACAAGTTATATATTCATCATTATTAAACTTTGTTTCTAAAGATTTGAATAGATTCTGATAGCACACGTTTATCGAACTACAATCTGCACAAGAACTAACTAAGCTACAAACACAACTTGCAAATCTATCACCATTTTCTCTAGCCCACTCATATATTTTTCTATATAAATACCAATATCTATTATTTGTTATAAAATTTTCTGATTCAATACTATCTAGTAAAATAGTATCATTAGTAAAAATAATAATTTTTACTTCTGAGCAATTTAAACTAAAATTTCCCTCATCATGCTTTCCGAAAAATACATCTTCTTCCTTTAAATTCCACTGACATTTTTGAGTAAAAGTTATATTTATGCTTAGAGGTAAAGAAATATAAAATTTTGATAAATAAATATTAAATAAACTTTTAGTAATATTTTCTTTACAACTTTTTAAAAATTCAAATTCTAAAGGATTGAAACCATTAAAAATCCATGTATGAGATTCGCCTCTTAAATTATAAGTTGCCGAATAATAAAGAGATAACTTAGAATAAGATGAGAAAATATTTTTTATATTTTCAAATATATCTATTTTTTTAATTTCAAAAAACTTTTCAGCAAATTTTGAAAAATTAACATTTAAGAAAAAATAACTTAATAATAAAATAAAAACCGAAAATACTATTATAGAAATGTGAATTGGATTCATTTTTTTATTAATTAGCTAAAAAGTAGTTTTCCATCGTATATTCTTATATTTATTATATTTTCTCCTTTTTTAAATTCTCTTTCCTCTATATCATAGTTACAAACAAGTTTTTTACAGACATTTTCGCTACATACTTTATCTTTAAATACTTTTACATCATAATCAAAATAAAATTTTTTTGATATTTCCAATTCTTTTATTTCTTTGCTGCATAAACTATCTAGAAAACTATAAAAATTTTCTAAAAATCCTTTATAAGCTATAATCGTTAGAATTCCATCAATTATATGTGTTTCATTATATTTTATTAATATAGGTAAAGAAATTGAAGTTTCGTAATAAATTTTTGGACCTATAGATATTTTTCCAACAAAAACTTCACTACCTCTTAAACCAAAATTCCACTCTTTTCTTTCTATAATGATTTTTCTTTCTTCAACTTCTGCTATTTCTACTTTTGCATCTGAAAGAAATCCAGTAAAATCTGAATAAGTATAGTGAGAACCTAAAATCGTAAAGGAATTAATTTTATTAAGATCTTTATCAAAGATATCGATTCCAGAAGATCTGCATTCAACCCATAAATTACCACAAGCATCCATAGATATTCCTGTTGGTTCCCCGCAAGTAATTGCTTCCTTTATAGATTCTCCTTTAAAATTAAATTTACATACTTTAGAATGTCCACTAGAAACTGCATAAATATTATTTTCATTGTCAACAAAAACCCCCCTAGTATGGCTACCACAATATTTTTTCCAAATTATTTTTTTAGAAGTTGTATTAAATAAAATTACACCTCCATTCCACCATGTAGAAAAAACTATACAATCTAAATTATAACATCTCCAAACACCATAAGTAGCTTCATCTATACCAATATTTATATTTTCTATGTTTCCACTTTCTGGATCTAATATCAAAATGTTAGAAGAGATTGTAGTAATGTATATTTTTTCATCATTTCCAACTACACAACCATAAGGACTATATGAAAGTTGCCACTCTTTTTCTATTTTTCCATCTTTAGAAATTTTGAATAATTTTTTACTATCCCAACATCCTACATATACATTTTCATCTTTATCAATACACACAGCCCTTATACCTTTATTTCCTTTATAACAATCCTTTAAATAAACTTTTTCCAATATACATCCATCTTCATTAAAAGAAATCATTTCATTTTCATCTATTTTATTATTTTTATTAATATCTTCTGGAATCTTTCCTTTACAAAGATTTTTATCAAACGCAATTTTCACTAACAAATTATTATTTCTATTACCAACCCATATATTTCCCATTTTATCAACAGCAGTTCTAGAAGGATCTCCACTCATATCTGGAGATGTATAATGTCTTCTTAATTCTTTTCCATCTGAAGTTACTAAAGAAACAGAACTATGCATTTTACCCGCTCCACTGTTTATTACCCATGCCCATCCACATCCTCCTCCTAAATTAAATGGATAATTTCGTATTTCTTTTTCTAATTGAATTACTTTAACTGTATAATCAAAACTATCTGCTATTGCACATCTTGGTTCAATTTCTTCATATAATTTAGAAAATTCATCAAGTTTAGATTTATTAATATAAAAAATTCCTTCTTTTTCCTCTCCTAAACAACTTATCAATTTTTTAGCAATTTGATAAACTTCGTTTTTAAAATTTATTTTTTCTTGTTCTTCCAAATATTTTGACCTAAAATATTCATTATAAAAAATTATTAAAGAAATTGAAAAAAGAGAAATTATTATAGAAATTATAGCTAAAAAGTGAGTTGATTGTATCTTAAACTTTTTTTTCATAAAAATAAAAATAATAATTTTATGATATTTCAATCAGAATTAATATGGATTATAATTGTTGTAATTATTACTTCTTTTGTAATAATTTATTCTATCTATTATACCTCTTATTTTTCCTCTAAAACTCATGAAATATCTAGATTTATAGTATTCGATGATTTAGCACTTAGATTAATTGCCACATTATATATTGCAAAATTTCAAACATTAGAAAAAACGTATCTTCAAATGATGATCGATAGTTTATTATATTTAAAAAGATATGATGAAGAAACAAGAAAACGAATAGATTTAGGAGATAAAGTCTTTTATGGAATTTCATTGGGAACATATAATGTTTCAGATATAATTTTTCCTATCTTTGATAATTCTATTGGAAAAAATAGATGGCAATTAGTAATATATTATAATCAAACGTTATACTATATCTATGGCAATAATATATTAGATAACAGAAGAAGCAATATAAAGAGTTATGTTTCGACAATTCCTATACCTGATGGAGAGGTTGGATATATAATTTTAAGAGTAATATAAAAATGAATTTGATATCTATAATAATTATTTCATTTCTTATAGGAATTATAATATTTTCTTCTGTTCAAAACTTTTTATTCTATTTTTCTAAAGAAATTGAAAGAAAGATAGAAGAAGAAAAAGTTAAAAACTTTATCGAATTAATTAAGAAAATTTCAAAAATTTCAACAGAATATTTTTATACGCAATATTTTCTTGGATTAAGTAATTTAATAGTTAAAGATAATATAATAAAAATTAATATTGAAAATAGAAATTATTCTTTTTTTCTAGATTTTAATGTAGAAGAAACAGAAATTTATAAAGCTTCTAAATATTGTATTCTAAAAGATTCCGAAAAGATAAAAATTTTTAACTGTGATTATCCAATTAATATTTCTAACGATTTTTGTGAAATTGAAGAGTGTAAATTAGAATCAAAAGAATGTAAAGGACCAAATCCAATATGTATTGGAGATGGTTATTGTAATAGATTCATTGGTGAAAATTGTAGAAATTCAATAGATTGTATTGAAGATTCTAAAGAAAAAGTTTGTTGTCCAGAAGATCCAAATTCAGACGAAAGGGGTTATACAATAAGAAAAAATAAAGGAGAAGAATGTTTTTGTGATAATCAGTGTTCTGGTAATTTAAGATGCAATCCAGTTGCCTCTAATTTTAAAAAATATAGTAGAGCATGTTGCGAAGAAGGAAAATATTGGAATGGTTCAGAATGTATAGATGAAGAAAAAGAATGTAAATATCCTTGTAGTTTAGAATGTAATAAATTGCCTGAAAAATGGGATTGGAGAAATGTAAATGGAAAAAATTATTTAAATCCTGTTAGAGACCAAGGTACATGTGGATCGTGTTGGGCCTTTACAACTATTGGAACAGTCGAAAGTGTATATAATATAGAAAAAAACTGTCCAGCTTGCAATAAAGATCTTTCTGAACAGCAATTAGTATCTAACAACCAACCATGCTGTTCTTATTGTGGAAGTTGTGATGGTGGATATCCCCATCTAGCTCTTGAATATGTAAAATCGGTGGGGGTTGTTGATGAAAATTGCTGTCCTTACGTTGCTTACTCATATGGATTAGCACCTTATACGCAGTGTAATATATGTAATGATTATTTAAAAAAAGTATGGAAAATAAAAGAATTTAACTTTATACCTAATGATATAAACAAAATAAAAAAGGCTTTAATTTGTTATGGACCATTGGCTGTAGCTTCTTTTACATGGAAACATGCAATTGTGCTAATAGGTTATGATGAAAATAGTGAAATTTGCAAGCAAAAATATGGTAAGTCTAAATGTTGGATAATAAGAAATAGTTGGGGCTTAATTGATGGTTTCGTATATGGTGTTTATCATGAAAAAGGTTATGGATATATTCCATATGATGATCATCCTTTTAGTGATCTTATTAATATGGTATTTTATGTTAAAGGTGTTGTACCTCCATAATTAGACAAAAACTTACTATATTTATTTATGAATATGTTTATAAAAAACAATCAGATAATTTTTATAAAAATAATATTAACTATACTTTTATTTCTCTCAACTCTAAAAAACGCTTATGCATTAAGAAATCCTGCAGCAGTTTATTGTACTGCAATGGGATATGAATATATAAATGAAAAAACTCCTGAAGGTGATATCGGATATTGTATTCTTCCTAATAAAGAAAAAATAGAAGCTTGGGAATTTCTTACAGGAAAAAAAGGAATTGAATTTAGTTACTGTAAGAAAATTGGATTAGAAGTAGAAATTGTAGAAAGTCTTACAGATTGTTATATTACAGATGTTTGTATAATGTGTGTATTTCCAAATGGTACAAAAATAGATATGATAAAATTAATGAACTTATCCTTCGAAGAAACAATTTGTGGAGATGGTAATTGTGGATTTCCAGAAAATTATTTTAATTGTCCAGAAGATTGTCCTTCTGGTTCTTATGATGGTATTTGTGATGGAATTCAAGATAATAGATGTGATCCAGATTGTATATATTTGAATGTGCAGAATGCAGATCCAGATTGTGTAGAATCAAAACCCAAAAGATTTTGTTTAAATATAAAAGATGGCATTTGCGATGAAAATTGTATTGACGATCCAGATTGTGAAATCGAACCAACTAGATTTCCAATATGGATTCTTTTTATTATAATTATAGTTATTTCTTTCTTTTTGTTTGTTTATTACTATAAAAAAATTAGATATATTAAGAAAGTATGAATTCAAAATTAAATGAAATTTTTTTCACTTTATTCAATTTTTTATTTTTAATCATTAACATATCTTTCTCTCAAATTTATTTGGACTTACAAATTTTAGTTAGTAAAGAAGGAAATATTTCTCTTTCAACCTATTACTTTTATAGTGGAATAAATATAGTAGAAAATGAAAGTGAAAGTATTGATAAGAGTGGAAAAATAGAAATATCAATTTTTGATGAAAATGAGAAAAAAATTAAATCAATATACTTAGATTATAGTGAAGATGAATTCTTCGAAGAAACTTTCGATTTAATAAGAGGAAAAAGAATAGAGAAATATGAATATATTATTAAAAATGTTATAATCAATCTTCCAAACAATTCAAAAATTTTAAAAATTTACAACAATAATAGAGAAGTCGAAAGTTATCTGATAGATTTAAAAAATTTGAAATTATTTAAATCTCATTTTGAAAATCAAAAAGACTTTCCTATAAAAGATTCTAAAGAAGAAAAAAGAGATTTTTTATTTAAAATTTTAATAATATTTTGTTGTTCTTTAATTGCATTAATTCTAATAATTTATTTAATTTATTTTGTATTTAAACGTCGCCGTGTTCCTTCAGCCAATTATCAATAGCTTTTTCTAAATCAACTTCAACTATTTCTCCATTAGGCATCCTTCTTCTAACAGATAAAGGTATTAATTTTCTTTTAAATTCTTCTTTAGCTTTTTGTATTGAATTTCCTTTTATATCGACAAAACAAGGAGCACCAAATTCAATTTGTAGTGCTCTTGCTGAAATAATTCTCGCTACTTCAAATCTTGTTAATCTATCTTTTGGATACATTATTTAAACTTTGCAATTTCTTTTATTAATTCTCTATGAGTTAAAAGTATTTGTCTACAACAATATTTTTTTAATCCTAAATCATCTAAAACTTTTTTTGCTTCCTCTCCATTTTTAACTCTTCTTTCATATTCTTCCCATAAATGTCCTATTACTTTTCCACATGTAAAACATCTAACCGGTATTATCATGTTATTAATTTATATACGAAAAAGTATAAATATTTTTTTCTAATTACCTAACCATTGAGGGAGATACAAGATTTTAATCGGGTTGGTGGCCTAGCCTTATTGGGAGTGGCGGGCTCGCGCCTCGCTCGAAAGCTCGGCGCTTACACCCCCACCCCATCAACCTCCTCGTCTAGGAGGGGCTTCGTCGTACTGCCGGGATTTCTCCCAGCAGTACGATTGGGGGCCTGTTTTCCCGGGTGGCTTCGCCCTTAGATGCTTTCAGGGCTTATCCACTGGGGCGTAGCTGCCCGGCTTGCGATTAACAACCGGTACACCAGAGGCCCCCGACCTCCATTCCTTTCGTACTAGGAGGTCGTTCCGGTCAGGCCCCCTGCACCCCCAGCAGATACCGGCCGAACTGTGTCACCACGTTCTGAACCCAGCTAACGTCCCCCTTTAACCAGTGGGCACCTGTACCCTTGGGCGCTTCTGCACGCCCAGGAGGGGGGGAGCCGACATCTACGTATCAACGCGCCGGGTCGATATGGACTCTCGCCGGCCACGGACCCATTATCCCCGGGGTAGCTTTTCCGTTACCGCTGGCGCCCATTACGGGCAACCAGCGTATCGCTAGGCCCGGCTTTCGCCTCTGGATCCCTTGTTGTTGGGATCCAGTCAGGCCAGCTTTTGCCCTTGCACTCTACGGCGGATTTCTGACCCGCCTGAGCTGACCTTTGGGCCCCTCCGATATCTTTTCGGAGGGAGCCGCCCCAGCCGAACTGCCCACCTGGCGCTGTCCTCTTCCGAGTTAGCCCCCTAGGTAAGGATAGGTGGTGTTTCACTTTCGCATCCGATGTAGCCGGAACCACATCTTCATTGCTCCCACCTACTCTACGTATCCTTACCCAGAGGGCAACGCCAGGCTGCAGTAAAGCTCCACGGGGTCTTCGCTTCCCGCTGGGGGTCCCTGGCCTATTCACCAGGATGGTATTTTCGCCGGGTCCCGCCCTGGGACAGTGGGAGGGTCGTTAAGCCGTTCCCTGGCCGCCAATTAAGCGGCAAGGAATTACGGTACTTTACGACGGTCAGGGTTACCGCCGCCGCTCGGGGGTGGCTTCGGCCGGTTGGAACCGGCTTTCACACACCCCCGCTGGGCAGACCTCAGGGGCTGTACACACCCTTTCGGGCTTGCAGCCCCCTATGTTTTTGTTAAACAGTCGCCCTCCCCTTGTCACTGCGACCTGGGCTCCCTAGCTATCACCCAGCTTTTCGCTGAGCGATAGTTCAGGAGCCCAGGCACCCCTTCTAGCGAACATACGGGGCCAACTTGCCGAGTTCCCTAGGGCGGGTTATCCCGCACCCCCTTAGCCTTCTCAGCCAGGGCACCTGTGTCGGTTCTCGGTACGGTCACCCCCAATCCTTCCCTGTTGGCTTTTCACGGGCCCCAGGCATCGGCGGAACCTGGCATACACCAGGCCCATCGCCATTTCACCCCCTTCTCCTCATTACGAGACTCCGGGGGCTTATAGGCTTGGGTTACCTCCGCCTAGCCCGAGGCGTCACCAACAGGGCTTGCGTTGCCGCACGTATGGGGGTGGCACCGGAATATTAACCGGTTTCCCTTTCGGGCAGGTAGATTAGCCCTGCCCTTAGGACCGGCTAACTGCCGGCTGACGAACATTGCCGGCAAACCCTTGCCCCTAAGGGGGTGGGGATTTCCACCCCACTAAGCTGCTACTGCTGCCAGGATCTGCATTGCTATGGGTTCCAGGGGTGATCACTCACCCCCTTCTCAACCCATAGCACGCCCCCCTACCACCACCTAGCTCAGCTAGGTGGTCCCGGGTCTCGGTGGGTCTCTTAGTCCCTTCCATTTTCAGGGCCAACCCCCTCGGCGGGTAAGTTGTTACACACTTCTTAGCCGATGGCTACTTCTAGGCCTACGGCCCCGCTGTCTAAGGGGGTTGACCCCTTCGGCACTTAGAGACCACTTTGGGACCTTAACCCGGGGCTGGGTTGTTCCCCTTTCGGATGCCGAGCTTTCCCCAGCACCCCAACTCCCCCCTTCTTCGCATCCTGGCGCTTCGGAGTTTGACTGGACGACCGGGCCTTTCGGCCCTTATCGTCCAATCAGTAACTCTACACGCCAGGAATGCTCCGGGGAGGCTAGCCTGTGGGCTATTTCGGGGGGAACCGGCTATGCCCGGGCTCGTTTGGCTTATCACCCCTAGACCGGGGTCAGAGGAGGGACTGGCATCTCACCACCCCTTCGGGCCTCCAGGGGTTATTAACCCCCTTCACCCTGCCCCGGCCTAGATCGCCCGGCTTCCGGTTGTGGGGGAGTGACTTAAGGCCCTTTAAGACCTTTCCCCTCGCGCATATGCATTATGCATATGCGCTGCGGGAAATCGCTTTCGCTACGCTTTCGAGATTAACTCTCTTAAGCTCGCCACTCCCCCACACTCCCTGGCCCGTTTTTCAACACGGACGCCATGACCCCGCTACCCCCTCTTCGAGCATTTAGCTCTTCAGAGGGAGTAAGCTTTCGGGCCATGGCTAACCGTCGCCCGCCGGTTTCAGGCTCTTTTCACTCTGCTCACGCAGTTCTTTTCACCTTTCTCTCACGATACTTAGTTCGCTATCGGACTCGGGGAGTATTTAGAGTTGGAGGGTAATGCCCCCCAGCTTCCCACTGCGAAACCACGCAGTGGTACTCAGGATACCCGGCATTACCCCCCCTCCCATTTCCCCTACGGGGCTATCACCCTCTACGGCGCCGCATTCCAGCGGACTTCGGGTATGGGAGGAAGGGTAGACCCGGGTCCTACAACTCCACATCCCCTATAGCTCATCGCTATAGGGTTCGGTTTGCCCTGTGCCGGTTTCGGTCGCCCCTACTCCCGGCATCTCTATTGATTTCTTTTCCTGGGGGTACTGAGATGCTTCACTTCCCCCCGTTCCCCCTCGGGCATAAAGCCCGAGTGCTAGGGATCTTAAATCCCTAGCAGGATTCCCATTCGGGGATCCCGGGATCAAAGGCTCCATGCGCCTACCCCGGGCTTATCGCAGCTTGGCACGCCCTTCTTCGGCTCCCGAGCCGAGGCATCCCCCGGCGGGCTTAGCGCCACCAACCCGAATATTATCTTGTATCTCCCTCTCATTAAGCTCATATCATCGCTCTCAATCTTCACCCTTAGCAAAATATGCTAAGGGTTGCATCTAAGCCTCTATAGGTGCCCACTGCATTCATTAGAGATCATTTATATTATATTCCATTATTTCATCGGCTAGTATAATTTATCAATTATAAATTTAAGTATATATATTGCTTTCGTTTGTTTTCTAAAATATGGAAATTTTTGAAGAAGATATTAAATTGAAACTAAATAAGCTACTAAACAAAAAGAGTTTTTATAATCCGCAAATGAAAATTGTAAGAAATCTAAATATCGAAATTTATAAAAATTTTGCAAAAGAGAATTATAAATTTCTAGATTTATTGGCTTCAATAGGTGCAAATTCGATAAGAATAAAAAAATCTATTCCATATTTAGAGGTTTATTCAAATGATGTTAGTAGAGAAGCAATAGAATATCTAAAATTAAATGCAAAAATAAACGATGTAAAGATAAATATATTAAACGAAAATGCAAAGAATTTAAAATGTAAATTAAACGAAAAGTTTAATATAATAGATATAGATCCGTTCGGATCTCCAATATTTTTCTTTCCATACATTTTAGATTTTTTATCTAAGGAAACTCTTTTATCTTTAACAGCAACAGATATTGCAACTCTAGCTGGAAAATATAGTGATAAATGTTTAATGAGATATGGAATATTTTGTTATGAAAATGACATGGAAAGGGAAATTGCTATTAGAAATTTAATTTCAAAAATTATTAATTTTTTTAGTGTATTCGAATATATTTCAAATGTGGTTTTTAGTTTTTCAGAAAAACATTTCGCTAAAGTATATATAATTCTTAAAAAATCGTCTATAAAGAAAATCGAAAAGTATCTTAAAGAAAATATAAACTTTATAAGTTTTTGTAAAACATGTTTAAACAAAAAAATTGGTATTCATGAAAAATGCGAAATATGTAATGAAAAGTTCTCACATTTTGGACCTACATATATAGGAAAACTTTTTGATGAAAAGTATATTGAAAAATCTATTAAAAATGTCGAAAATCCAGAAGTAAGAAAAATTTTTGAAAAAGCTCTAAACGATATTGCAGAAGATTATACAATACCTCCAATATCTTTCAATACTCATCTTCTAGCAAAAAAATTAAAAACTAATGTAAAAAGTATAAACTTTTTAATTCAGAAATTAAAAGAAAAAAATTTAAAAGCCAGTAAAAGTTATTTGGATTCTAAATCAATAAGAACTTCTTATTTCGAAGAACTAATAAAAATATTTAAAAATTCATAAAATGGTAAAAAAATTCAAATTTGCAATTCATGGATACGAAGAATCTAATGTTTGCCTAATTTCTTTTTATCAAACAAAAAGTGAAAAGAAAAACTTAGAAAAACTAAGAGAGTTTGCGGATATAGAACCTTTAGATCCTAAAAATTTTGATAATGTAATGAAAAAATTAAAAATTTTTGATTTTGGAAATATAAGAATTAAAAAATTCGAAGAAATATATCAAAAAATATTAAAAATTTCTAGCGATAAAAAAATTCTGATTATATTCTCTTCTAATCATTTAATAACGTTTTTTTCTTCTCAAGTATTCAAAGAAGATTTTTCAATTTTAATATTTGATGCACATGCCGATTTAAAAAATTTCTACGAAAATAAATATTCAAGAGCTACATGGTTAAGAAGACTGTTAGAATCCATCGATCCTAAGAGAATTTTTCTAATAGGTATAAGAAGTTTGGATGAAGATGAAAAAGAGTTTTTAAAATATAAAAAAATTAAATATATTACAAGTTTTGATATAAAGGAAAATTTAGAAAATTCAATCAAAAAAATAAATAATTTCTTAAAATCATATGAAAGCACCTACATAAGCTTTGATGTAGATGTTATGGAAAACTATTTAATAAAATCTAATTTTCCCGAAGCTTTTGGATTAAATATGTATGAAATTTACAAGATAATAAATTCATTAGAAATAAAAAAAATAGTTGCAATAGATTTTGTTGAATTCATAATAGAAAATAAAGAAAGTGCTATAAATCTTGCATATATATTGTTTCAATTCCTTAAACTTTTAAATAAAACCTTAATTCCTTAAGCTTTTCCTGATTTCTTAGAGCACAATCCATTATTTCTTTAAATTTATCTTTTTCAATTTTTTCTTCAAGAAATTCAATAACCTTTTGATAATTTTTAAATTTTTCATTTAATTCTTTCCATTTAATTCCCTTTAATAAATTGAAATTTTTAGATAATTCCAAAATATTTTTATCTATTAATACTGCAATAATCGGATAGCCAATATATTTTTTAATAATTGTTCCATTATCATTACTATAAACTAAAAATTCTTTTTCATTTATCTTTTCAAAATAAACATTGTATATTTTAGAAAAATTGGATGAAAAAATTTCATAATTTTTTTCATCAATTTTTTTAATTCTATTATCTACAAAAACAGAAAAAGCTTCTAAATGTTTAATTATAGGAGGTAAACTTAATATTATCATAATTGTATTGTAAATTTATTATATGAAAATTATAAAGCTAGAGAATATTTGGAAATATTATATTATTGGAAGCTCTAAAGTTTATGTTTTGAAAGGAATTGATTTAGAAGTAGATAAAAGCGAGTTTTTATGCATTCTTGGCCCCTCTGGCTCTGGCAAATCAACATTACTTCACATAATTGGTTGTTTAGATAAGCCATCTAAAGGAAAAGTTATAATAGATAATGAAGATGTTTCAAAACTTGATGATAATGAATTAGCATTAATAAGAAGAGAAAAAATTGGTTTTGTATTTCAATTCTTTTATCTATTTCCATATTTAAATGCATTAGAAAATGTAATGCTTCCAATGTTAATTTCTGGAAAATCAAGAGAATATGCAAAAGAAAAAGCGATGGAATTATTAGAAGTAGTTGGTTTAGAAAAAGAAAGATTTTATAATAAACCAAATCAGTTATCTGGGGGCCAACAACAAAAAGTCGCAATAGCTAGAGCAATAGCTAATAATCCTAAAATTCTTTTAGCAGATGAACCAACAGGAAATTTAGATTATAAATCTGCGATAGAAGTAATGAAAATATTTGAAAAAATAAATAATAGTGGTACAACAATTATTATGGTTACTCATAATCAAGAATTGACTAAATATGCAGATAGAATAATAAGAATTAAAGATGGAAAGATTATAGAAGAATTATCATGACAAAGAAAAATTTAATAAAAACATTAGTATTACTTTTAAGTTTTTTCCTAGCGTTTCCAACTTATTCTCAACTTATTGTTAATTATCAAATATTAGAAAAAGAAATTTATCCAAATTCATATGCAACTTTAATTTTAAATATTCAAAATCCTACAAAAAATGAAATAAAATCTATAAACATTATTTTCGAAAGTAACGAATACATTGAAATTTATCCAAAAGAATTTAATTTGGAAAAATTAATTCCAAACTCTTTATTTTCTCAAAGTTTTTTAATTAAAACAAATGAAAATGCAAAAACAACAAATATTAAAGCATTCATTTCATATTATATAGATTCTGAAAAGAAAAATTTCGATCTCAATATTCCTATTAAAATTATTAGATTTCCAATTCTATTTATAAAAAATGTTGAATTCTCAAGCGAATATTTAGAAATAGGAAAAAACATTACAGTTACATTAGAAATTTATAATAGTGGTTATTCTAGTGCAAAAGATGTTAAAATAAAAATTTTACCAAATCAAAATATAGTTCCACATAAAGATGAATTTTATATTAAAGAAATTAGAAAATTTGAATCTTCAAAAATTTCAATTAATCTTTTAGCTAATTCTTGGATTGATGTAGGATATTATAATATTCCATTCCTAGTTTCATATTTTGATGAAGATTACTCAAGAATTTTTAATGAAACAAAAAGCTTTTCGTTAAAGGTTTTAGCAAAACCAAAATTAGATGTTTTCTTAGAAGATGTTTATGAAAATAAAGTAGGCATAAAAATTGTAAATGTTGGTTTATCAAAAGCAAAAAATATTTTAATAAAAATTAATGAAAAGTCCTTTTTTATAGAGGAATTGAATTCTGGAGATTATGATACTATCGATGTTGATTTAAGAAAAAATTTATTCGTTAATTTAACTTATTTTGATTCTTTAAATAATAAATACGAAGAAATAAAAGAAATTTTGATAGAAACTTCTAATTTTACAATTTCTCAAAGATATCAACCAAGAATAAGAACTATTCAACAATCAAATCAATCTATTCAAATGTTTCCTATCTCATATATTATTGTTATATCAATTTTAATAATTTTGAGTATAATTATTTATAAATTTTTTTCAAGGAAAAAAAAGAAATGAATTTAATCGAAATTTTTATAATTATTTTCAAAAATCTACAAAGAAGAAAATTAAGGAGTTTTTTAACAATTCTAGGAATTATAATAGGATCTGCTGTCTTTATAGCAATATTTAATTTAGGAAAGGCTATGGAAGAGAGCATTGCTTATACCTTAGAAAGAAATTTAGGTTCAGACATCATAACTATATTACCAATTCAGATGGGTAGAAGAGCGCAATTTGCTTTTACAAGAACTGCTACTTTTTCTGAAAGCGATATAAATAAAATTAAAAAAATTGATGGTGTAGAAAATGTCTATGGAATATTCTATTATAATTTACCTGTTAAATATAAAAGAGAAGAATATAGATTACTTGTTTATGGAATTTATGGTATTGATTCTTGGACAAAAATAGAGGCAGAAAGAATTGGAATTAAATATGGAAGATTTATAGAGAAAGAGGGAGAAGTAATTCTTGGATTTAGAGCTTCTACCGAATTTTTTAAGGAAAATATAAAAGTTGGAGATAAAATTCAAATACTAAACAAAACATTCGTGGTAGTTGGAATATTAAACGAAGCTGGTGGAATATTAAGCAATTTTGATAGAGCAATTTTTATTTCAATTAAAGATTTTAAAAAAATTTATGAAACAAATAATCAATTAAACTCTATTGTAATAAAAGTTAAAAAAGATTATAATATAGAAGATGTTGGAAAAAATGTTTATGACCTTTTATTATATTTAAGAAAAGAAGAAGAAGGAAAAGAAACTTTTACAATAGTAACTCCTTCCTTTTATAGAAACATAGTGTCAGAAACTCTATCTACTTTATCAGTATTTCTTTTATCAATAGCTTTTGTTTCTATTTTGGTTGGTTCTATAGGAATTTCTAATACTATGTTTACAGCTGTTTTGGAGAGAACAAAAGAAATAGGAATATTAAAAGCAATAGGAGCAAAAAACAGAGATATTCTAAAAATTTTTTTATTTGAATCTGCAATAATAGGATTAATTGGTTCTATTATTGGTTGTATAATTGGAATATTTCTTTCTTTAGGTTTACAATATATAGTAACTAGTTATATAGGTTCTATGATATTTAGAAGAGGAATAGAAAATTTAGTTACTATCGATTATACTTCGATTGGCATTGCTCTCTTAATTGGATTTTTATGTGGAACTTTTGCTGGATACTTTCCAGCAAAAAGAGCTTCGAAATTAGAAGCTATAGAAGCATTAAGATATGAATAGCTATTTACATGGAATTATTACATTATCTTCTTTATAGCATTTTTTCGCTATTTCAATAATTTTTTGAGCAAGCTCTTTTTCATCTATTTTTTCATATACAATTTTTTTACATAAATTTTCAATTTCTTCAAAAACTTCTTTTTTGTTTTCTAAAAATTTTTTAACATTTTTTGCTCTTAATCCAGAAAGATAAAAAGAAATTAGAGGTTGAGATACTCCTAGTATTTCAGCAACTTCAGTTTGTGTAAATCCATATTTTTCTATTAAATTCTTAGATATCAAAGCCCTAACTATAGGCAAAAATTCATTACTAACAATTTCGCATAAAATTTTCATAAATAATTCATAGAAAAGAAATATATCTTATGGAAGATGTTAAAGAAGAATTTCCAATGATAGAAGATAAAATAAAAATAGATGAAAATACAAAGAAAAAATTGCTTAATGCAGGATATGGTGTATATAATCATTCTGCTGTTGAAATATGCCATTTACAAGAAAAAGCTTTAGAAGGTGAGGGTGGATGTTATAAAAACAAATTTTATGGAATTGAAACACTAAAATGTATGCAATTTAGTCCTGCAGCAATGTTTTGTCAAAATAGATGTGTGTATTGTTGGAGACCAGTAGAATTTTATAAACTCTTAAAATTGGATGAAAATAAAGTAGATGAACCAGAAGAAATAATAAAAAATTTGATAAAAGAATGGAAAAGATTATTAAGTGGTTTTGGTGGAAATCCAAAAGTTGATAAAAAAGTTTTTAAAGAAATTTTTAATGGCATGCCATCTCATTTTGCAATTTCATTAAGCGGAGAACCAACTATGTATCCAAAACTAGATAAATTAATAAATTATTTGAAATCGCTTCCTTCAACAAAATCAATTTTTTTAGTTACTAATGGTCAAGAACCAGAAATGCTAGAAAAATTACAGAAAGAAAATGCTTTACCTACGCAATTATATTTATCTATGAATGCAGCTGATTTTGAAACTTTTAAAAAAGTTAATGTTCCTCTATACAAAGATGCGTGGGAAAGATGGAATAAAAGTTTACAATTCTTATCTAAAGCTAATTGTAGAACAGTAATTAGAATAACATTAATAAGAAGTTTAAATTATGATAAATCAAAAATACCTAATTGGGCAGAATTGATTAAGATTGGAAATCCACATTTTGTTGAGGTAAAATCATATATGCATTTAGGTTTATCAACAAAAAGATTAAAAAAAGAAGATATGTTAACTCATGAAGAAATAAAAGAATGGGCATTTGAATTATTAAAATATTTACCAAATTTCGAATATATGGATGAAGATAAGAGATCCAGAGTAGTTGTTTTACAAAATAAAGAAAGATATGTAGATAGATGGATTATTAAAAGGGATTAAATAATATTATTTTCCCTTAGCCATTCAATAATTTTAGTTTCAGATGCGGCACCAACAAATCTATCAATTTCTTCCCTATTTTTAATTATAACAATTGTTGGAACACTTACAATTCCAAATTCCATTGATATTTCCGGAAAATCTTCAACATTAATTTTAAGCACTTTTATTTTATCTTTATACTTTTCTTCAATTTTTTCTAATATCGGTGCAATATATTTACAAGGCATACACCAATTTGCATAGAAATCTATTAATATTGCATATTTTTCTGAAATTTTTAAAATGTTTTCAAACTCTTCTAAATTTTTTAATTCGTTCATTTTTATATTTAAAATTTAAAAATTATTTATTATTTTCTTCACTTATTTGTTTAACTTTATATCCTAATCTTGTTGCTGTTTTATAATCTAAAGCATATGCATTTATACCTTTTTCTCTTAATTTTTTTGCATAATGATAAGCTAAAATTCCTTTAGGACAAACTATTAAATAACCTTTATCACTTTTAAAATTTATTTTATCAACTTCTTTTATATCAACAACAATTAAATCTTTATTATAATATTTTATAAATATAGAAAAATCAAATTCTTCTTTTTTTGCTTCTCTTATATTCTTTATTAAATCTTTAAAATTAATATTCAATTTTGAAAATTCTTCCTTTAAAATATTTTCTGATGGATGTGCATCAGAATGTTTTTCTAATTGGCATAATTCTGGAGCTCTAAATTCTAGCAAACCAAATTTTTTTCCAAGTTCAAATATTTCATCTTTATTAAATGAAATTAAAGGTCTTAATATCGGAACTTCAATTTGATTTTCTAATAGTATTAAAGAATCGAAAGTTTGAGAAGAAACTTGACCAACACTTTCTCCACTAACTATAGCTTTATAATTATTAAATTTTGAAAATTCCTCAGCAACTTTATAAATTAAATATTTAAAACAAATTTGCCTATAGCCTTCTTTTATTTTAAAAAAATTTTCAAAATCAAAATCTAATATAAAAAGTTTTGAATAAGGAAAATATTCTTTTATTTTTTCAAAAGCCCTTACTATAAAATATTCCATTACGTTACCACCCAAATTAATGAATAAAAAATCTAAATTTAATCCTCTTTTACCTATTAATATAGAAGCTACCATAGAATCAATTCCACCAGAGAATAACATTATTGCTTTTCCCTCACTTCCAATAGGTAAACCACCTAAGCATTTAATTTTTTTATCGCTAACAAAAGAAAATTCTTTATGAATTTCTATATAAATTATTTTTTCTGGTTTTTTTAAATCAACTTTTAAATTTTTATTTTTAACTATAAAATCTCCAACTTCCCTATTTACTTCTAAAGAATTTTTTGAAAATCCTTTATAAACTCTTTTAGTCTTTACTTTAAAACTTAAATTTGAATTTTCTAGCAAAATTAAAGCTGCTTTAGATATTTCATCTATATCAGATTTTACCTTAATAGCTGGATAAATTACTTTAATTCCAAAAACTTTTTTTAATTTTTCTAAATATTCATCATTATATTCATCTATTATAATTCTTCCTCTTTTTTCTATAATTTTTTCTGTATTAATTCTCTTTTTTATATCTTCTAACAAAATTTTCATTAATTTTTTTCTTGTTACTTCTGATTTTAACCAAATTTCATCTACACCAACTAAAATAGAATTATACATAAAAATCAAATTATGCAAAGATATAAGTTTTACATAGAAACTTATGGATGCGCAGCTAATAAGAATGATAGCGAAATTATTATAGCTTTGTTGCTAAATAATGAATTTGAATTAGTTAATGATCCAAAAGAAGCAGATATAAATATAATTAATACTTGTGTAGTAAAACAAGCAACAGCCAGCAGAATGATACAAAGAATTAGATATTTATCTTCTCTTAATAAACCATTAATAGTTGCTGGTTGCATGGCGAAAGCTGAAAAAGAAAGAGTTGAAAAAATAAATTCAAAAGCTAGTTTAATATCTCCAAATTCTATAGATAAAATTGTTGAAGTTGTAAAAGATTCTTTGATAGGAATAAAAAGAGTAGAATTAAATGGAAATTCCAATAAAGCAAAATTACCATCAATAAGATTTAACCCAATTATTGAAATAATTCAAATAGCAAGCGGATGCTTATCTTTTTGTACATTTTGTGAAACAAAATTAGCAAGAGGAAATTTAAAAAGTTATAGAATAAGCGATATAAAAGAAAAAGTTATAAATGCTATAAAAAATAATGCAAAAGAAATATGGTTAACATCTCAAGATAATTCTGCATATGGAAAAGATATTGGAACAAATTTAATAGATCTTTTGGAAAGTTTAATAGAAATAGAAGGTAAATTTTGGATTAGAATAGGTATGATGAATCCCTTACATTTTAAAAAATTAGAAGTTGAAAAATTAGCAGAATTATTTAAAAATGAAAAAATATTTAAATTCTTGCATGTTCCAGTACAAAGTGGATCTAATAAAGTTTTAAGTGATATGAGAAGAGGATATACAGTAGAAGAATTTTTAGATTGGATAAATATTTTTAGAAGTAAAATAAAGGATATAACTATAGCAACAGATATTATTGTAGGATATCCTACAGAAACAGAAAAAGATTTTGAATTAACAGTAGAATTAATAAAAGAATTAAAACCAGATGTAGTTAATCTATCAAAATTTTCTCCAAGACCAAATACATATGCAGCTAAATTAAAACAATTACATTCAAAAATAATAGATGAAAGGTCTAAAATTTTGCATAACTTAATTAGGGAAATTACTTTAGAAAATAATAAAAAGTGGTTAAATTGGAAAGGAGAAGTTTTAGTAGATGAAAAAATAGAAGATGGATACATTGCAAGAAATATTTACTATAAACCAATATTTTTAAAAAATGCAAGTTTTGGAGACTTTACTAATGTAAAAATTACTAACATTTATTCTAATTTTTTAGTAGGAGAAATTATATAATTTTTGATATTTTATCTGCTTCTTTCATTGGCCAAGGATATTCATAATTAAAAAATTTAATAAACTTTTCTAATGTTTCAATATCAACTTTATTACCTATGCTTATATAATATTCCTTAAATTTTATTCCTACTTGAATTCCATCAACAAAAATTCTATTGTTTTCAATTTTTCCATACAAAAATTTTTTTGCAATGCCTATTGTAGAAATTTCTTTTAAAACTCCTATTACTGTAGCTATTCCAGCTTTTCTTGGATGAGACAATCCATGACCATCTATAACATACAAATCTGCTGAATTTTTCTCTATTAATTCAATCATATATGGTGCCTCTCTTAAAAATAAAAAAGTAGGAATATATGGAAAAAATGGTTTATCAATTATTTCATCTATCTTTTCAATTTCATTTTTCTGTTTATTATAAATAACACATACGCATTTTATCTTTTCTTTTTTATATCCACAATCCAAAAAACCTATTTTCTTTACCTTATCAAAATCAAAACTTTCAATAATAACATTTTTAGAAATAAGTTTTTGAAATTCAACAAAAAAATTTAAAAGATATTTCATTAAAGTTCTCTTATTTCTTTTATTGTTTTTTCTGCTTCTTCTTCACTAGTAGGCGTTGCTTTTCTTAACAAACTTGCAAAATTTTTAATTACAGTATTTTCTACACTTTCTTCAAATTTTAATTTTGATTTTGTAATTAAAAAAGGTGGTTCTTTAATAGCACCCCTTACAATTACATCTTCATCTATTTGAGTTGCAATTAATATTCCAACAACTTCTTTACCTTTTTTAATATCAAAGATTACGTCACCCAATCTTGTTTCCCTTGCTTTAACTATATTATATTCTTCAATTTTTAGCTGAGATATTTTTTCTAATCCCCTTTTAATTTCTTCTAAATGTCTATTTATTTCATCTTCTGGAACTTTTCTATATGCTTCAACCTTTAATGTATCATAATTCCAAACAATTTGATTATCTACTAAATCATAATCTATAGATACTCTTACAACATCTCCTTTATCTAATCTTAACTTTTCTACAAATAAAATATATAACATTTTATTTACTTCTCCGCTTGCTCTCGCTACTTCTTGAGAACTTATTTCTTTAGATTTTACTTTATCTTTTAGTTGAGCAAATAAAGTTTTTCTTATTTTCGTTGCATATGCTCCAACTATAACAGCACCGCTTCTTAAAGTAGGCATAATATATTAAATTAAATATTCTTTTTATAAATCTTTCTAATAATAGAAAACCCTATTAATATTATTGCTATAAATAATATGAATAATAAAGACAATAATAAAAAAGAGAGAAAAGATGAAAAAGAATTTAGATAATTTAAAGTTAATAACGAATAAAAAGCTACTGATAAAGAAATAATATAATTAATAAATTTTGAATTAAAAATATTTAGCCTATTTAAAATTCCAAAAACTATTAAAAAAGTTAGAAAAAATATTGATATTCCAAAGATTATAGTTTCAATCATTTTTTTTCTTTCTTCATTTCTTCATAACTTTTTTCTATTTTTTTATAACCTTTAAGTGCTATAGAAATCAAAATAACTAATACAAATATTATAAAAATAATTATACCTGAAGAAGATATTATTATACTGCTAAGTTTATTGATATATAACCAATAACTTCCTAAAAAAGAAATAATAATAGAAATTCCAAATTCTATTGTATAATCTTTAAATATTTGAGATTTTCTTAATAAAGAAAAAATTATTAGAAAAAATAGAAAAAATGGTAAAACAAATTCAAATATAATATGTTGAAAGAACATAATAAATTTATTTTTTAAGATTAATTTATTTAAAATGACAGAAGTAAAGAAAGAAGATAATATAATACTAATAGGAAAGAAACCAATAATGAGCTATATCTTAGCAGTAATAACTCAGTTTGGTGCAGGTCAAAAAGAAGTAAGAATAAGAGCAAGAGGAAGAGCAATAAGTAGAGCTGTTGATGTAGCAAATATAGTAAGAAAAAGATATGTAAAAGAAGCTCAAATAAAAAATATAACAATAGATAGCGAAGAAAGAGAAAATCCACAAACAGGAAAAAAAGTAAACGTTTCAACTATAGAAATTGTGTTAGCAAAGTAAGCAAATCTTATTTTTATTTTTTTAAGATTTAGTTTTAATTAAAATTTATGAAAATTGAAATTAAGCTTTATAATACTTTAACTAAAAGAAAAGAAATTTTCAAACCATTAGAAAATAATTTAGTAAAAATATATGTTTGTGGTCCTACTGTTTATTCTCATTCCCATTTAGGACATGCTAGAGTTTTTATAACTTTTGATATTTTAATAAGATTTTTAGAATATTTAGGTTATAAGGTTAAATATGTAAGAAATATTACAGATGTTGGTCATTTAAGTGGAGAAATTTTAGAAGGAGAAGATAAAATTATATTAGAAGCAAAAAAAGAAAAATTAAGTCCTTGGGAAATAGTTGATAAATATATGTTTGAATTCTTTAAAGCAATGGATTTATTAAACATTAGAAGACCTAATATTCAGCCAAGACCTTCTCAACTAATTCCAGAAATTTTAGAATTTATAGATAAATTAATTGAAAATGGATATGCATATATTACTGAAACCGGAATTTATTACGATGTTTCAAAATTCGAAAATTATGGAAAATTAAGTGGAATAAAAAAAGAAGAATTAATAAAACACAGAGTTGAACCAGATATAACTAAAAAGAATCCTGCTGATTTTGCATTGTGGAAATTTGTTAAAGATGAGAATTATCCTTTACAGTGGAATTCTAAATATGGTAAAGGATTTCCCGGTTGGCATATAGAATGTAGTATAATGAATTTGAAACATCTAGGAGAACAAATAGATATACATGGTGGTGGAATGGATTTAATTTTTCCACATCACGAAAACGAAATTGCACAAACAGAAGCTGTAACAAAAAAACAATTCGTAAAATATTGGATACATGTTAATTTTTTAACTGTTAACGGAGAAAAAATGAGTAAATCAAAAGGAAACTTTATAACTTTAAAAGATTTTCTTTCAAAACATAATCCAGAAATTTTAAGAATTTTTGTTTTAAGAGCTCATTATAGAAGCGAATTAGATTATAATGAAAAAACTATAAATGAATGTAAAGAAATTTTAGATAAACTATATAGAACTTTAGATTACTTAAAAAAAGTTAGTAAAGAAGAAGATACTAATATAATTTTAGAAAAAGTAGAAAAATTAAAAATAGAATTTTTAGAAGCATTGGCAGATGATTTAAATTTTCCATTAGCACTATCTAAATATTTAGAAATGAGTGATTTAATTTTATCAAATATAGAAAGTATAGGAAAAAAAGAAGCAGAAAATGTTTATCAAATATTTTTTGAGCTAGGAAGTAAAATTTTAGGTTTATTTTATACTAAAAGAGAAAGTAAATTAGATGAAAGTTTTATCAAAAAATTATTAGAAATAAGAGATGAGATGAGAAAAGAAGGATTATATAAATATTCTGATAAAATAAGAAGTTTATTAAATGAATATGGAATAGAAGTTTTTGATAAAAAGGATAAAAGCGAATTTAGAATAAAAATATAAAATATATATGAAAACAGAAATATTTTTACAAAAAGAAATAGATGATAAATTTTTGCAAGAAATAGAGAAAAATTTAGATGTAAAAATATATAAAAATGCTAATTCATTAAATATTGAAAGTGAAGATGGATATAAACTTTTAAAAGCAAAAGAAATTATAGATGCATATATTTTTGGTTTTAATGAAGAAGAATGTAGAAAACTTTTTAATGAAAATTTTCGTTTTCAAATAATTGAAATAAAGAATTTTTTAAGAAATAAAAATAATAGAAATAGATTAAAAGAACTTAAAGGAAGAGTAATTGGAGAAAAAGGAAAAGCAAAAAGAAATATAGAAGAATTGACAAAATCAAAGATTATTATCAGAAGAAATATTATTGGTATAATATCTAGCGAAGAAAATTACGATTTAGTAAGAAGAGCTATAGAAATGATACTAGAGGGAAGAATGCATTCAACTGTTTACTCTTTTATAATAAAAGAATTACAAAAAAGAAAAAACATAATTTAAAATCCAAAAATTTTATAAAATGCATATCTTATTAATCCTATTTTAGGAATTACTAAAACTACTTTTCCATATATATCATCTTTAGAAATTCTTCTTTCATCGTAACAAGGTGAAATGTTTTGACTAAAATTATTATCACCTTTCGTTTGGAATGTGCCATCTTCGTTAATTGCTATAATTCTATGTGAAATTGGAATATTATGACATTTATTCCTAAAAACTACAACATCACCAATATTATAATTATCATATTTAATTACAACTAATATATCTCCTTCTCCAAATCCATTTTTTATTGGCCACGATTTAATAAAACTTCTATTATATCCAAATCTTTCTTCTAAATATCTAAAATGTTTTTCCTCTAAATTTATATCATGCCTCATAGATCCGCTAACAACAACTACCATTGGATATGGATTTTTAAATAACCAGACTAAAAGAACTCTATATACAAAAAATGCTAACACAAAAATTAATATTATTTCAATTATCTCATTCAATTTAATTTTCATAAAGATTTATTTTATAGTAATGTTATTTAATTATATTATATGGGATATTCTTTTCCTATTACTAAAAAAATTGTATTTGTAACTCCAGAATTAAAAACTTTCAAAAATAGAGCTGGAGGCCTTGGTCAAGTTGCAGAAGAGCTCATAAAATCTTTGAAAGAATTAGGATTAAACGTTATTACTATATCTACATTATACAAATACAGAATTAATGATTATAATCAAATTGAAGAAATAGATTATTCTGATTTAAATTTAGAATTAATTGGAGAAATAGAAATTCCTATAGATAAAGTTTATAAAACAAAAATCTATAAAGCTAATAAATACGATATTGAATTTTATTTTCTATACAACGAAGAAATTTGTACTTCATTATACTATGGAGATTTACTAAAATATGCAATATTTTTAGGAAAAGGAACATTAGAATTACTAAGATATTTAAAAATTATTCCAGATATAATTCATCTTAATGATGCATTAACAAGCTTAGTAGCTTTTTATGCAAAAAATAGTATTCACTATTATGAATTTTCTACAGTAAAATTTGTTTTTACTATTCATAACGCTGGAACTGCTTATCAGCAAATTTATGATATTTCAAGATTAAATGAAATTAGCGATAATAATCACAAAGATTTGATTTATGATAATAAAATAAATTTATTGTATTGTGGAGTTAAATTAAGTGATATAGTAAATACTGTTAGTAAAGATTATGAAGTCACTTTAAAAGTATATGGAGAAGGATTAAAAGAAATTTTTAATCAAAAAAATGTTTTTGGAATAGTTAATGGAATTGATGTAGAATTTTGGCAAGATAAAGATTATAGAAATTCAAACTATAAAAATATATTAGATATAAAAAGAAAGAAAAAGGAAGAATTAATTAGAAAAATTAAAGAAATTACTGGTAAAGAATTAGACATAAATAAAATTATAATTTCGATGCCAAGAAGAATTTCATATCAAAAAGGTTTTGAAGAAATTATACCAATTATTCCAGAAATGATTAATTTAGGAGCGCAATTTATAGTTTTGGGAAAACATCATCCAAATGATGGGTATGGAAAATACATAGCTGATAAGTTTAGAGAGTTGCATCAAAAATATAATGAATTTGTTTTCATTTTTGGATTCAATGAAGAACTAGCGAAATTAATGTATGCAGGAAGCGATTTACTTTTATATCCTTCATTACCGAATAAAGAGCCTTGTGGTACTGGATATATGATGGCACTAGTAAATGCTACTCCAACTTTAGGAACAAAAACTGGTGGATTAGATGAGGTTTTAAAAGATTTCGATGATGTTAGTTTAGAAGGGAATGCTTTCTTAGTTTGGGAAGATGAATATAATGATTTTAAAGGATATGCATTTCTAAACAAATTTAAATATGTAATAGAAATTTACAAAGATAAAACAAAATGGAAAAAATTATTAATTAATTGTTTAAAAAGCGAAAAATTAGTAGATATGAGAAAATGCGCAATAAAGTATATTCAAAAAATATATTTTAAGCTAATATGAATATCGGATTTTTCTGTTATGAATATTATCCTTTATTGGTTGGTGGTTTAGGAACTTATGCAATAGAAATAACAAGAAAAATTAAAGAATTTGGAAATGATATTTCTGTATTTACTTTAAACGATGGAAATTTAAGTACTTATGAAATTTGGAATGGAATAGAAATTCATAGACCTATGCTAGTTAACGTAATGGATATTTTTCCTATTGTTGTTAAAGAAGATTTAAGAAGATGGGGTTGGCATTTAAAATTTTTTGCAGATATATATACATATAATATACTTTCTGCAACTAAATTTGTTAACTTGTTAATAAAAAAACAAAGAAGAAAATTCGATATAATAAGCTTTCATGATTGGCTATCTGCATTTAGCGGAATTATATGTAAGCAAAATACAAATTTACCAGCAGTATTTCATATTCATTCTATAGAAGAACAAAGATCACTAGGTGGAGGAAGCGAAACAATTAAAGAAATTGAAAGAGTTGCGGCAAAATATGCAGATAAAATAATTACAGTTTCATATTCTATGAAAGATTTTTTAATTTCTTTAGGTTATCCAAAAGATAAAATAGAAGTAGTTTATAATGGAATTGATACAGAAAAATATAGTTTAAAAAACGTAAATTGGAAATTAGTTGAAGAATTAAAAAATAGATATAAAATAGAAAATGAAAAAGTTATATTATTTGTAGGAAGATTAACATGGATTAAAGGTGTTTATAATTTACTTAGAGCAATGGCAGAAATAAACAAAAAATTTGATGATGTTAAATTAGTTATTTTAGGAAAGGGAGAAGAATATGGTAATTTATTACAGTTAAAACAGCAATTAAATTTAAATAATGTTGAAATTTATTCTAAATGGGTTAGTGAAGAAGAAAGAATTGCACATTACGCATTAGCAGATTTATGTGTATTTCCTTCTATTAATGAACCTTTTGGAATAGTTAGCTTAGAAGCAATGAGTATGGAAAAGCCCGTAGTGGTTGGAGCAAAAAATGTTAATGGACTAAAAGAACAAGTAATACCTAGTGGAGAAAATAGATGTGGTGTTCATGTAAATGGAGAAGATCCAATGGATATTGCTTGGGGTATAGAAGTTGTTTTAAGCAATTTAGAAGAAGCTAAAAAATGGGGAAAAAATGGAAGAAAGAGAGTTGAAGAAAATTTCAAAATAGAATACACAGCAAAGAAAACCTTAGAAATTTATGAAAGTTTACTAAGAAAATAATTATTTATTTAAAAGTTCTTCATAAACTCTTAAAGTTTGCTTTGCTATATTATCCCAATTAAAAATAGTTTCAGCAATTTTTCTACCATTTTCTCCCATATATTTTGCATGCATAGGATTTTTAATAATTTCTTTTATACCATATGCAATACTTTCAGGATTTAATTGAACTCTATAACCATTAATTCCATTCCAAATTAATTCCCCCGCTCCTGTTCCGCAAGTAGCTATTACTGGCTTTTTACAACTCCAAGCCTCTAAAACTACTATTCCAAAAGGTTCGTTTCTACTTGGAACTACTACGCAATCGCTAGCTTTAATTATTTTTGTTTTCCATTCATCACTTATATAGCCAGTAAAAAATACGTTTTTACCTAATAATCCCATCTCATAAGCTCTCCTTTCTAATTGAGGTCTTAAATATCCATCGCCAATAAATATAAATCTTGTATTTGGAAATTCTTGCAAAACTAAAGGAATGCTTTCTAATAATATATCTACACCTTTTTGATGAGTCATTCTACCTAAAAAAGTAATTACTGGGTCATAAACTCCAAACCCAAAATATTTTTTAACATCGTGATATGGATCTATTTCTCCATCAAAATTTCTTGCCCATATTCCATTTGGTATAACTCTAATTTTGTATTCTGGCACTTGATAGATATTCATTATTTCTTCTTTCATAGTTTGAGAACAAACTATTACTCTATCAGCAATATAAGTTCCAAACCATTCTAAATCTCTAATATGCTTAGCTTTTCCATCAAAAAAATTGTTTCCATCTCTTCCATATTGAGTTGAATGTAAAGTAAAAACAACTTTTTTATTTTTTGTTCTTTTTATTTCATCAATAGCAGTAACAATATGCCAATCGTGTCCATGAATTATATCAAAACTTCCAAAAACATTTTCTATTTCATTAAACCTTTCAACCATACTTCTAGCCATGTTAACTGTTAATTCTCTAATTAAATCACTATCAAAAGCAAAACTAACTCTATGATAGTGAACACCATCTATTAAACTATATATTCCTTGATTTGGTCCTATTCTAGTAAATACATGAACTTCATTTCCTAATCTTTCTAATGCAGCAGCTAACTCTGTAACATGCACTGCTAAACCACCAACAGCTAAAGAATGCAAACTTTCCCAAGAAAACAATGCAATTCTTAATTTCATTTACCTAAGGGTTCTAAAACTATTACTTCAACTTTTGATTCTTTTTTAAATCTTTCAACATCAGCTTTTAACTCAATAGTTCTCCATTTTCCAAAATGCATTGGTATAACATATTTAGGAAGTATGTATTCTATAGCTTTTAGTGCTTGATCAACATCCATAACATATGTTCCTCCTATAGGCAACAAAGCTACATCTATATTTTCTTTTCTCAACTCTTTCATCTCTTCTATTAACTCTGTATCTCCTGGATAATAAATTTTTACGTTATGGAAATTTACAATAAAACCTAAATATTCTTTTTCTTTTGGATGAAATGGTTTTTGTGGATTATAGGATGGAAATGCTTTAATTTTTACTCCTTTAATTTCTCTTTCATCATATGGTTTTAAAGTAATTGAATTTTTATAATCTTTTGTTACACATTCTGGACCAACGATTATTGTATCTTCTCTCATTAACTTTTTTATATTTTCATCATCTTTGTGATCAAAATGATCATGCGAGACAAAAATTAAATCTGCTTTTTTTGGATTTGTATCTAAAATGTATGGATCAAAATATAAAATTAAATCGTTATAAATTCTAAAACTTGCATGACCTAACCATTCTATTTTTACATTTTTTATTTCAAAAACCTTCATAATTATAATTAAGATTTAAAAAATATAGACATTCTTATGGATTTAAATCTTAAAGAAAAATTAATTAGCGAAATAAACGAAAAAATAAAAGTTTGTAAATTATGCGAATTATATAAAATAAGAAAAAATGCTGTGCCTGGAGAAGGTAATATAAATTCTAAAATAATGCTTATTGGATTAGGACCTGGAAAAGACGAAGATATTCAAGGCAGACCTTTCGTTGGTGCTGCTGGTAAATTTCTTAACGAATTATTAAATCTTATTGGAATAAAAAGAGAAGAAGTTTATATAACAAATGTTGTTAAATGTATTCCACCAAATAATAAGCCAAATGAACATCAAATTTTTATTTGTACTTCTAATTATTTAGATAAACAGATAGAAATTATAAAACCAAGACTTATAATTACATTAGGAGAAATTGCAACAAAATATATTTTTGAAAAAAATGGAAAAAAGTTTATTAATATGAGTGTACATGGAAAAATTTTTGAATTTAAGAATTATTTTGTTTTGCCAATGTTTCATCCAGCAAGTGCATTATATAATCCAAGTTTAAAAGAAAAAATAATTAATGATTGGTTAAAAAATAAAGAATTTATTAAAAGGTTTACGATCAGTATAGAGTAAAAAATTTAAATGTTCAGATATTTTTTTCTCTTATAGTTTTATCTACTAATAAATCTAAACAAAAATTGTCCTTTAATCACATTTAATTAAAACAAAGAAGTAACAAAAAATTATAAAACATATACTAAAATAAAATTTTTTCTCTTTTAAATCAAATAAAATAAACTAGCTATAAGAGAGAATCATTAGTATATAAAGATTTTTTATACTCATCTTTTTTGTAACCTTTTTTACTTATATCTTTTACATTTCTAAAAAAATCTTTTTAGTTAAATTTTTGTTTCATTAATAGAATTTTTAATAAAAATCGAAAAGATTCCAAAAGATATAAGAAAATATAAACCAAAAGTCGGTTTTACTTATAGATGTTTAACAAAGAATAATTTTTGAAAAATTATAGTTTATATAGTTTATTTTGAAGAAAATAAAGTAAATTATTTAATCATTTTCATTTCTTTTGCTGCTTCCACATATGCTCTTACAAACTGTCTATCAAATTTTTCGGCTCTTCTTAATATTTTTGTATCTAAATCTTCAACCAGCAATTCTTCCCTATTTTCACTGCCCTCTTTTAAAATACCTCTTTCAGGACAAATAATTAAACTATGACCAAACGATTTAATTGGTATTGGTTTTCCAACATTAGATGATAAAACTATATAAAAATCATTCCATGTGCAATGAGAATATAGCCAATTTTTAACATTAATTGGAGATGACTCTTTAAATTTTAAAGAATATGATGGTATAAAAACAAAGTCAGCACCCATTATTTTAAATTTTCTCATTAACTCTGGAGAATAGGGATTAAATGCATCCCAACAAACTGGAATTGCAACTTTTCCAAATCTTGTTTTAAAAACTCTAATTTTATTTCCTCTTGAAAAACCCAATTCCAATTCTTTAGGCATTAAAAATATTTTTCTATGTTTCCCTATAATTTTTCCTTTATTAGAAATTAAATAAGCAGTATTATACCATTTTCCTTTTTTAAATTCTGGATTAGAGCCAACAATGAAAATAGAATATTTTTTAGCAAGTTGTTGTACATCTTTTATTAATTTAGCTACTCTAAACCTTAAACTTTTAGATAGAGTTGGTTCAAGAAAATATTCTGGAAAAACTATTATATCTGCTCTAAACTTTTTTGCTTCTATTATAAACCTCTCAACTTTTTTAAGATTTTTAAAAATATCTCTTTCAATTTTCATTTGTGCTACTGCAACCCTAACCCTCATTTAAGTATAATATTTTTACAAAATAAGAGTTTTTAATTTATAATCTTTAAACGCTCCATAAACATATTATAAAAATTTTAAAAAGAAATTAAGAGTATTTTAAAGTTTAATTAAATTTTTAAATATTGCTAATAAAATAAGTTGTTAAATTAAATTAGAAAAAATTTTTTATTATAACTTATATATTTTATAAATTGCTAGAAAAATTTAAATAAACTTTTTATAAAGTTATAAAGATATTGACTGGATTACCTTTTTGAAATTGATTCTTAGTTTTGGAATATTTTGCCAATTTCTTTATATTGATTGGTCTTTTCGTTGTCTATCAAACTTTTATCTATTTTTACAGAAAAACGATTCATTTATTAGTAATTTAATAATAATAGTTTAAAAAAGAAAATTTAAGTTTAAATTTTCTAAACTTATTCAAAGTTAACTTTAATACTATTGGTAACACCTTCCATTTTAAAACTTTTATTATAAAGATTTGTATGAAAAATGAAGTGATAAAAAAACAATAAATAAACACCATCAAATAGTTTTAGCTTATTAAAAAGAAATCTATTTTTTAGATTTTATTATAAATTTCTTAAAAAAAGATAAAAATTTGATATGATTTGTAATATTGAAAAAGATTGTTTAAATTTAAAAAAAACAGAAAAAATTATATGTATTGCCTTATTTTAAAGAATGTTAAAATATATATCAAAAAAATAAATATAAAATAATGTGTAATTTAGTATATTTCAATATTAAAGAAGATTATTTTAATAGTATTTGGTGTAATTCAAGTTTAATTCATAGAAGCAATAAAAAGAAGATAAAAGTTTACAAACTTTTAAATAGTATAAATGAATTTATAATTAAAAATTGTTCTATTCCAAAACATCTACTTAAAAAAAATGCTATTTCGAAGCAAAAAGCTTAAATATAAGCATGCCAAAAAAGATAAGATTTTAAAGGTACAAGTCTATACAATTGTTAAATACAAAAATAAATTCTTACTGTTACATAGAACTGAAGATATAGATGTGTGGGAATTTCCGGGAGGAAGTATAGAATTTGGTGAAAATCCAAAAGAGGCTGCTATCAGAGAGTTATTCGAAGAAACAGCAATAAATATTAAAGAGAAAGATGTTAAACTTTTTGATGTTACTTCTGTAGTATATCCAGATAATAGAACAATGCAAATTCCTATATTTTTTATAGTAGAAATTTCTAAACTTCCTATAATTAATTTAAAAGAACATAGCGAGTATAAATGGGTAAATATTAAAGAGGCAAAAAGATTAAATCTTGCACTATCTGTTATTTCTATTATTAAAAAGCTGGAAAATCTATTTCTTTAAAAAGATATCTTCCTGAAATTCTATTAAGTAAGATAAAAATAGATACTATTACGTTTTGAAAAATAAAAGTAATTTAGATAAAAATGATTAGATTTAGAGATTACCTTAATTTTAAAAATAATTTATAGACTTAATAAAAATGAGAAAAATGTTTTTCAATCCTACATTAGTCTGATTCTAACAAAATCGAAGATGTAAAAATATATAAAAGTAAACGATTATTTCAATCCTACATTAGTCTGATTCTAACATTTTTATGGTCGATAAGGAAATTGCATTAATTCTAATTTCAATCCTACATTAGTCTGATTCTAACAAAAATCACTTGTAAGTAAAATCGAATGAATGGATATTTCAATCCTACATTAGTCTGATTCTAACTGTTTTATCAATATAAACAAAATCATAAATTTTAAATATTCCATTTCAATCCTACATTAGTCTGATTCTAACCCTGCATGAGTTGAATTCGTTCTTAATGCACAATTATTTCAATCCTACATTAGTCTGATTCTAACCTTTTTATTAATCTTTTTAGATGGAAAATTTTTAGATTTCAATCCTACATTAGTCTGATTCTAACGATAACCTCTTCACCTTTTTTAACATCAATAAAATAATTTCAATCCTACATTAGTCTGATTCTAACAATCCAATTCTTTTTTGTCATCCCTTTCTAATTTGCTATTTCAATCCTACATTAGTCTGATTCTAACATTAACTCCACCATTCCACACAATGTTTACATTTATTATTTCAATCCTACATTAGTCTGATTCTAACCGCCCCATAGAATATATGGCATTGTTCCATCTAATAAAAAATTTCAATCCTACATTAGTCTGATTCTAACATAGCTACAGCATTATCTATTCCAACTACAGTGACTGATTTCAATCCTACATTAGTCTGATTCTAACAAAATTAGCAAATACTATTCCAATAAAAAATAAAAATAATTTCAATCCTACATTAGTCTGATTCTAACTTTCCTTGTGAATCTGTTATAATTTTTGAATCTTTATTTCAATCCTACATTAGTCTGATTCTAACAATATTTTTGTAAACAGAACTACATTATTTACAATATATTTCAATCCTACATTAGTCTGATTCTAACTTAGCACCATCGGCAAATATAGCAAGAGAAATTTATTATTTCAATCCTACATTAGTCTGATTCTAACCAAGAACTTTTAAAATTTACGAATATATCGAAACCTATTTCAATCCTACATTAGTCTGATTCTAACTTTGAAAAAGAAGTTATTTTTCATTATATTCATCCAAAATTATATTTCAATCCTACATTAGTCTGATTCTAACCCGCGTAAATCTCAATAATATTATATCTTAGGATTAAAAAATAAATAGATCGTTATCGTGGATCTATAAAGATGGAAAAATGCTAGGAGATCCACGACAAAAAAACCAATTCTTTTCAAGAATTAACTCAATATTTATAACAATCATATTTTGGTTTAAAAGGGATCTTAGAGTATATGATAATAGAGCTCTATACCAGCATCTAAATTAGGGGAAGTACTACCAATATTTATTATAGATACTGATATACTCGATAAATTTGAAGCTTACGATTTAAGACTAGGTTTTATAATAACTGCACTACAAAAACTTTCTGAAGAAATTCCACTAAAAGTTTACGTAGGTAAGACTTTAGAAATTTTTGATTATCTAATAGAAAAATATAAACCAAAAGCAATTGTTACAGCTGAGGCTTTTACTTGGAGTGGAGAAGAAAGATTAAAAAAAGTTGAAACGCTAGCTATTAATAAAAAAGTGAGATTTGTTAAAATCTTCGATAATTTTTTAGCTGATTTTAGAAAAATAAAAATTTTTGGTCTTTTTCAAGTTTTTACAAAAAATGGAAAGAAAAACTAGATTTAGAAATTATAGGGAAATTTAACGTTAAATTTCTTAATCCAAAAGAAGAACCAACTTGGCAAGAAGCAACTAAGAAGTTAAAATACGAAATTAATAAATTTAATGCATACGATGCAGAAAAATTCTTGAAATATGATTTTTCGAAGTATAGAAAATTAAGAAAATTTTTAAACGGGTCTACACGCTTATCTCCATATATTAGATTTGGTATATTATCGATACGCCATATTTATAATTTGGGCAAAATTAGTGAAAAATTTGTAAAAGAACTTGCTTGGAGAGAATATTGGTATGCATTAAAAAATTTATATCCGTATATGAACAACTTAGAGCTTAGAGAAGATAGAAGAAATATAAAATGGAATAATTTATGCTGCTATAAGACAATTAAAATCAGAAAAATGGATTCACAACAGACTTAGAATGTTACTAGCTAGTTTTTTCACAAAAGATTTAGGAGGAGATTGGCGTCTGGGAGAAAAATTCTTCAGTAAGCATCTTATAGATTATGATGAAGTTGTAAACGTTGGAAATTGGCAATGGGTAGCTTCTGTAGGAACAGATTATGCTATAAGAATTTTTAACCCAGTTAAACAATCCAAAGAATTAGATCCAAAATGTGAATACATCAAAACTTATATACCAGAATTAAAAAATGTTCCTTGTATTTTATCTGCACGATCCCATAACTTATAGAATACCAGGATATTTTCCGCCTATAGTTAATTATAAAGAAACTAGACAAAAAGTTAAAACTCTTTTTGGTCTAAGTTATAAAGAAAAAACATAAATTCGAAAAATACAAAAAACAAATAACAAAACTTATTTATATTTCTTTTTGTTTACATTTTCAAAAAATCTTAAATATCCAAAAAAAGAAAGTATAGAAGAAAAAATTATTATATAATAAGTGTTAACGAAAAGACTTAAATCTTCTAGAGCTAAAAGAAAAGAAATAGATAGTGATAAAATATAAAACTCTTTTCCAAAAGTTAAAAAAACTAAAGAAAATACTAAAGTAAAAATTAGTCCTCCAAGAATAATTAGTATATCATTATTTTTTTCGCATGCAACAAGTGTATAAGAAGTTAAGCCATTATCAAAAATTAATGACTTAGTTTCGCATCCATTTAACTTTGCAAAAAAAGCATGGCCTATTTCATGAATATAGGTTAAACTAATTAAAGATAATATAACTACCGAAAAGAGATTAATTAATTCTTTTGTCCTCATAATTATTACTAAATAGTAAATATTTATTCTTTTCTCTCTAGAAAAGCAAGAAGCTCAAAATGCTTAGTTAAAGGAAACTGATCAAAAATTTTTATGTTTTCATGTATTTTAAAGTTTTTAGAAAGTTTTTTCAAATCTCTAGCAAAAGTTTCTATATTACAAGAATAATAAAGAATTTTCTTTATATTTTTATTACTTATAATTCCTTTTATAACTTTATTAGATAAACCAGCTCTTGGTGGATCAACAACTATAAAATCGCTTTTAATATCTTTTATTTTATCTTCAACTTTGGCTTCAACAAAATTAGCATTCTTTATTCCATTAATTATAGAATTTAATTTTGCCGCTTTTATAGCTTCTTTATCTATTTCAATTCCAATAATCTCTTCAAAATTCTCAGCAAAACTTATTCCAAATAATCCTACACCACAATATAAATCTGCTAAAGATTTACCATCTAAAAATTCCTTAGCTTCTTTAATCATAACTTCAGCCATTTCAGTATTTGATTGAAAAAATGAAAACGGAGGAATTATAAATTCTTTATCTAAAACTTTTTCACTAAATGTTTCTCCAATATATTTTTCAATTCTTCCAAAAGATACATCAGCCAATGTATCATTTATAGCTAGAACAAAAGAATTTGCCAAATCTTTCATTTCTTCTGAATACTTTTCAATAGGAAAGCTTTCTTTTACTATTATTGAAATTAATCTTTTTTTAGTATTTTTACCTTCTCTTATTACTATATATCTTACGTTACCAGTTTTATTTATTAAATCATATGCCTCTAAATTATTTTTTATAATAAAATCTTTAGTTCTTTTTAATATTTCGCTTGTTTCTTCGCTAAGTAAATAACATTCATCTAAATTTACTACTTCATACCATTTTCCATATTCTTTCAAACCTATTAATATATCATTATCTTTTCTAACAATAGAATAATCCATCCTATTTCTATAGTATATTCTTTTTTTACTTTCAAAGAAAGATAATTTCAAATTATTTATAAAATTTAGATTTTTTTCAGCAATCTTTAATTTAATTTCTTTTTCTGTTCTATATGAAATGTTTTGAAATATACATCCGCCACACTTTTCAAAATGCTTACAAAGAGGTTTTATATTTTCTATTTCTATCTTGTTTTCTAAGATGAACTTACTTATCTTTTCATCTTTAAACATAAATGCTTTAATATGGTAAAGTATCTAAAAATCTTAATCTTTTTGGGATTGGTGGATGTGTAGATAAAAATTCTTGTAATGGAGATACTTCAGTATTTTTTAATTCCTCGATTTTTTCATCGATATTTTTAATTGGATTTGCTAAAGCATTAGTAAGTGCTAAAATAAAAAGAGCTCTAATCTTAGAGTTTCTAAGTAATTGTAAAGAATCTAAATTTGCTGTATAATAATAATGAAGTTTTGCTAAGGATAATTGCATATTTCTTTTTCCAGCACTTTTTGCTCCCTCCAAATCTGCAAAATATTCTCTTAATCTACTAAAAGCTAAAACTAATATTTGAATAACAAATGACATGGCAACAGAAAAAACTCCTAATAGAAATAAAATAACATTTCCAGATGACCTATCTCTTTCTCCTCTCATATAAAATGATATTCTTATTAAATAGTATCCAAAAAAATAGATAATAGAAGGTAATAAACCAAAAAATAACATTATTGCGTTATCTTTATGCATATGATGACCTATTTCATGTCCGATAACAGCTCTTAATTCTTTCTCATTAACTAAATTTAACATTCCTGGAGTTATTGCAACATATTTTCCAAATATAAAATTTCCATAAGCAAAAGCGTTTGGTAAATTAAAATTCCTAGTAATAACTGCTCTTATTTTTCCTCTATATTTTAATTTTCCTTTTACTTCATCAACAATTTTTTGAATTTTCTCATCTTCTTTTGCACCATAAACTAAGTTAATTATTAGTGGAGAAAAGAGGTAAATTAAAAAATTAGAAATTATTAAAAAGATTACTATACCAAACAACAAACTTGAAAATTCAGTTATACCAAATTCAAAATAAGAATTTAAGAAATAAAAAATTAAAAAGATTACTAAACTAAAAGAAAAGATGGTTAAAAAAGCTAGAATTAACATAGAAGAATATAAAGAGAATTTTCCAGCAAATTTATTGGCTACTTTAGGAGCTATATAAGCGGCTATAATAAACATTAAAAAATATCCAAACAATGCTAGCATCAAATATATTGGATCGAAAATTAAAAACATAAAAATATTTATTAAACAAAAAACTTATATTATTTAACATTTCAAAATTTTTGATATATAACAATCGATAACATGTTTGTTCCAAAATATTAAAAGAATAAAAATGAAAAAACGTAAATTAATTATTTAGTATTTATTTTTTCTCTTTGATAAAGTTTTTTATTTCTTCTAAAAGAATTTTTATGTTTGGAAAGTTATTATGTTCATATCAATTATATTAGTTTTAATAATTTTTTTTATATTATTGCTTTTAACAAAAAAACTAAATTTATAGTATATTCTTATATCTATTATCTATTTTATTATCATTCTTGTTAGATCTGCTCTCCATATATTTGAAAATTAAGAAAATTTGCTCTTGTTCTATCCCTTAGATGAATAATTATTTCATTCCTTGAAATTTTTCTTTTAGTCAAAAAACATATGATAGAGAATTTTTAAAATATTTGGGCTTTATACTTTTGATTTTTAAATTTTATAACCTTATAGTAACTAATAATATATACTTATAGTAACCAATGATATATACCAATAATATATATATATATATGCATCGAGATTAACTAATACTTTATGAACTCATTAAGCACTTTAGAAAAAATTTTATTCGAAGCAAAAAATAAAGTAGAAGAACACATAAAAGAAAATTATAAAATAGAAAAAAATTTACCAGAACCCATAATTATAAGTGCGGAAAAAATAGAAAAATTTCTTAATGAAACAGAACTTTTGATAGAAAAAATAGAAATTACATGTCAATTTCCAAGTTCAAATGAAGAGCTAAAACTTTTATGCGAAGCTTATAATGAAAATAGGAACACAGAAATAGACATTACTCAAGAAGAAAAAATTAACGAAACTGTTAGGATTATTTCATCATATTTTAAAGATAGAAACATTGAATTTTCTTATGAAACTAAAAAAATATCTAATGACTTTGGAACTGAAGGTAAAATTAAACTTTCTAATTGCTTTCAAATAATTTTTTTCTTAAATGGTTGGAAATGCAATTTTGGGAATATTTATGAACTTAATTCTTTTTTGCAAGAATTGAAAGAAAAATACCTTAAAGAGAAGGTTTTTTCATGTTTTTCTTATTCAATCAAAGGAGATAAGACTTTCGAAAATTACTTAGATGAAAACCACAAAAAAGTATTAAAGGGAATAGAATCTAATTTAGAATATATTTTTAGTCGTTTTGTCTCCCTTAAAATTACTTATAATGAAAGGGAGAAAAAATTTAAAGTAAATCCTTGGTCAAACGCAGAAAGTAGCAAAATATTTGTAAAAGAAAGACTTGAACAGCTAACTCCAGAACAAGTATTGGGGCTTGGATTTCATGAATTTTTACATTCTATAGAAGAAGAATTATTTAAATCTATTGATGAAAAAGAATGTGAAGAACTCAACAATATTATTCTAAGAAGAATAAATGAATATTGTGAAAAAAATGGATTATCTATAATAAAGCAAAATTGTTCTGAATATATAATACAAACTCCTCATGGAAAAAAAATAACTATTACATTGTATAGAAATGATAAAAAAAGTATTCTAAGACTATCGCTTTTCTATTTAACTTATGAGGCATTAGTAGAATTAGAAGCTATAAGAATGTGTGAAAAATATAAATTAAATCCTGAAAATCTTAAAAAAGTTAGAACTGAGGAGCTCAATAAGATAAAAGGAAAAGAATTAGAAAGAGAACTTAGAGAATTTATTATTTATGCGGGCTATTTGCCTGCGCATGAATTCCATGATTACGAAAAAAGTAATCATTTTCTAGGTAGAATTTAATTTTATTAATAAAATTACTAATCATTATCTCTAAAAAAAGAAGAGATAAAATTTATTTAATCAATTTAATGTTGCATTTAAAAGAAGCAAAACCTTACTAAAATAACTTGATAATAAGGATTTTAAATACTTTTTTGTTCAGTTATCTTATAAAAATAAAAAATAAAAAAATATTTTTTAAAAAGATTAAAAGTAAAAAAGAGCAGAATTAAAAAAATTAACAAATGGGAAATATATATATATGAAAAATTATAACTAAAAAACAAAAATTTTAACTTTTATGTAAATAAAATTATTATTCTATAGACTCAGAAGATTTTGAAAATTTGAAAAACATATTAAAAATGAAATAGAAAAATATCTAAAAATGTTAAAAAGTATTTTTTCCTTTTGAAAAATGTATTGACTATACATCAATTTATTCTTATAATTTATTTCTTATTTTTAGAAGATTATAAAACTTCTCTCAAAATAAAAAATCTTCTAAAAAAGAAAATATTGACTTGATTTTTATTAAATAATTATATGCTTCAAGATCCATTAAATTATTTACTATTTCATGATTAAAATTTTTTGTCCTATATAGAAAATATAGAAAAAATTTGTATAAGTAGAAATAACCAAGTATTAAAGGATTATACTAAATTAAATATTTATTTAGAATACATTTTTCAAAACTGAAAAGCTATTTTTAGTAAGTTCTTATTTTTTCTTTTAAATTTCATAAAAGTTTTAAAATATTTTTTATCTTTTAAAGATTTACCAAAAAGGAGTAAAAAAGATATACAAAAAATATAACTATTGTTAAGTAGCTAAAAATTTAAATATATTAATTATTATAATATTATTATGAAGATGGAAAATATAAAGAACGACTTTATAGAATCTCAAGAAAAGCGACTTTTCGAAGTGTGGGCAAAAGGTTTCCTAGAAGGACTTATGGGTAGAGATTGGATAGAAGAATTGAGAAATAAAGAAGTCTTAGAGGTATTAAAAAACGAAGAAGTAATAAATACTCTTCGAAGATATCCCCCAGAATTTTCAAAAGGTATTTTAGAAGCACTTATTTGGAGATTTAATAACTTTAGAAATGAGGAAGAAATTTATAAAGCGTCTTGCCTATTAGGTTCAAATGAAGTTGTCAAAATTTTATCTCCATATATTAGAGAAAGTAATAAGGAATCTGCTCATGAAATTGGTTTTTGGATAACAGATATTGCCTTTTCGCTATTAGGTTATAAAAATTTGTTTATAGAAGCTATAGGAGAAATTATAGGATTGGATCCACAAACAGCAGAAAAAGTATTACCAAACTTATATCTATCAATTTCTAATTTGAAAAAATTAAATGGAAGTGAATATTACATTCGTCAAATAATTGGCGTTATACCAACATGTAGTAGCCAATATGTTCCTCAAATTATGCATGAGTTATGTGAAATTACTCAACTTTTGACAGAAAAGAACTATGAAAAAGGACTAGAAACAATAGAAACAATATGCCAAACTATTAAAATATATGAAGATAAGATTAAGTTAGAGCTTATAAATGTTTTTTACAGGTTATTATATACATTTGAAAACACTAGAGTTGTAAGAGAAATTGCAAAGATGTTTAATAGAATGAGCAGCAAAGATATTAAAAAAATTATAGAAGGAAAAGAGAAATATCAACTAATAAATGAATTGGGCACAATATTCCTCTTCGGTAAACATTCAGAAATTAAAGATGAAAAAAGTTATAATGATGCTATTCGCTCCATAAGAAGAGAATTAAAGTAAAGAAATGAAATCTATCCTTTATATTTTATTTTTTTATATTAAAACTTTATAAAGTAATGATTTTATCTTTTAAAATAAAAATATTTAAGTTTTGTCAAGAACTAATTAAAAATATAACTAATTATGGAAAATAGGAAGATAGAAAGAAATACTAAAATCATAATGAAAAAAAGAAATGAAGAATTAGAAAAAACCTTATATAATGTATTTGTTAGTAATGGCTTTAATATTGAAGATATTTCCGAATCTCCTATACCAGATTTTGCAGATAATAATATAAGAAAAAGATATCTTGAATACACACTTCAATCTCTTCAAAACTTTCGAAAAGAACATTGGCAATTTCTTTCTTCTCATGGAATAAAGTCGAAAGAACAAATAATAGAAAAGGCAAAAGAGGCTCTAAATAATCCACATTCATATATCTTATGTTATGAAAATCTGGAATGGTTGTTCTCTCTTATAGAAACTCAGAAAAAAAATGTAGTAGTAATTGAAAGTAAATTCCTTACAAGAGGAATTATTTATCCATACGAAGATCTTCCTTTTCATATTCTCATAAGAGGTTTTGAAGCATGGGGAGCTTCTATGCAGTATCTTATAGATGAAAAAACATATTTATTAATTTTTATTTCTCTTTATCCTGTTAGAAAATGTAATTTAAATACTATAAAAAACATGTAAAAATGGTATCTATACATGAATTGGCATCACAACTTTATGAATTACCCCATCATTTAGAGCCTCCAAAAAAATTTTGTATAATGTACTCTCCTTCTTCTCGTGAAGAGTTATTAGAATTGCTTAATAATTCAAATATTGATAATCCATAAGATAAAATAGAAAATTATTTATGTAATGAATGTAAAAAAATTATAAAAAAGAAATATGAAGAGTAAAAATTAAACAATTTTCTATTTGATACTCATAAATTACAAAATTAAATAGTATTAGGACTAAATATGTTTAACAATTGTTAAATTTCAAAATGTAAAAAAGATAACTAAACTAAAAATTTAAAAAATAAAAAAGTTATCAGAAAAATATTTTATTTTATTTCTCTATTTTTTATATCTTCTACTAATTTTTTAATAAACTCTTCCTTTTTCATTACCATTAGGTTTCCTTTATATCTTATAGTTAAATTACCAGATTCTACTTCCTTTTTTCCTATAACTATTATATATGGTATATATCTCATTTCAGCATCTCTAACTCTATATTCTATTGTACCTTCGCTTAATATTTCTGCTCTTATATTTTCTTTTGCTAATTCTTCGAAAAGTTTTTTAGCTTCTTCTTCATATTTTTCAGATAATGGCAAAATACTAACTTGAATTGGAGCTAGCCATAATGGTAACTTGCCAGAAAAATGTTCTAAAATTATACCAACAAATCTTTCAAAAGAACCTAAAATAGCAAAATGAATCATTATTGGATATTTTTCTTTATTATCTTTATCAACATAAGTTATATCTAATCTTCTTGGCATGTTAAAATCTAATTGAATTGTCGCTAATTGCCAATATCTATTAAATGCATCCTTAACATCTATATCAATTTTTGGACCATAGAAGGCACCTTCTTTTTCTTTTATTTCGTATTTTACATTCAATTCTTCTAATATTTCTCTTAGAGTTTTTTCAGCAAATTCCCAATCTTCTAAATTTCCAATAAAATTTTCTGGCCTTGTAGATAAATTAAATTTAACGTCTAAAGCAAAAATTTTATAAACATTAATTATTTCATTAATAATTCTTTTAATTTCATCTTTTAAATGTTCCATAGATAATACACAATGATGATCATCTTGCGTTATACTCCAAACTCTAGTTAATCCATGCAATTCTCCACTTTGTTCTCTTCTATAAACTGTAGCAAATTCAGCAATTCTAAAAGGTAAATCTCTATAACTTCTAACCTTAGATTTAAATATCATTAAATGCATAGGACAATTCATTGGTTTTAATCCAAATTCTTCATCATCTTCTTGAATTAAAAACATTCTATCTTTATATTTTTCATAATGACCACTTAATTTCCATAAAAATGTTTTAGAAATATGTGGAGTAATTACTTCTTTATAGCCTAATCTATTATTAACTTCTTTGATCAATTTTTTTAATTCATCTATTATTATTGCTCCATTAAAATGAAATAAAGGTAATCCACTACCAATTATTTCTTCTTCAATATGAAAAATATCTAATTTTTCTCCTAAGTATCTATGATCTCTTTTTTTTGCCTCTTCTAATTCTTTTAAAAATTTTTCCTTTTCTTCTTTAGTTTCAAAAACTTTAAAATAAATTCTTTGTGTTGCTTTATTTAAAGATTTAGAAAAAGAAGAAGAAAAAGAAAGTATTACATAATGAAGTTTTGAATTTTCATCTAAATACTTTTGAATTTTTTCTATATCATCTTTGTATAAAACTTTGCAATCAAAATCAACAAAATATTTATCTTCTTTTTTTCCTTTTTCTACTACATTTGCTTCCAAAAAATTATTTACAGCTTTTATTAAGTCTTCATACATAATTCATAAACCAATTCAAATATATTTAAGTAATATTCTGTACTTTTTGTTCTTTAAACTGCTATATGAAATTTTATTATTGAAATAAGTTATTTTTACTATATCATTTCCTATTCTTCTATTTATACTAAAATTAATATAAGGCTTTAGAGAAATTGAACTAATATTTACATCTAATCCTAATATTCCCTTTTGAATAGCATAAATAATGTTAGCTGCGCTCCAAGCTTGTAAATATGAAGTTTCTTCAATTCCAATAGGTTTTTTAATCATTATACTTTTATTCTTTGCATTATATACTTCTATTAAACAATCTTTACAATATGCATCTTTTAATTCATACAAATTTTTTAACATTTCTAAACCCCTTTCAAATTCTCCCAACTCAAAATAAACATAAGAAACTAGTGCATTTAAATGATACCAGCTTGCACCTTTATGATACTCGTTTTCATTAAATTCATTATCGTATTTAGATAAACTTAGAAATCCATACTTTTCTTTTAAATGATTTTCTACATTTTCAAATATTTCTTTATCTCTAGCAATTCCAAAAACAAAAGGAAAAATAGAGTTTATAGTTATTTTATTAGTTTTTAAATTATCAACAAAAACATTGTTTTTCAAAAAATATTTCAAAATGTTTTCTTTTAGTTTTTGAGAATAAATTTTCGATAAATTTTCTAATTCTTTTAAATTTAAAATTTCAAAAAATTTAGATAAGCACTTCAAAGCATAATACCAAAAAACTTGAATTTCCAAATTATATCCTTCTCTATTTATTGTATCCATCCACGTTTCATTAGATTCGCTATAAATAAAGCCATGATCGCTAGAATTTTTTCTATACCAATCTAAAGATTTTATTAGCTTATTTTTCAGTAATTTTATAATTTCAATATCTCCAGAATTTTTAAAATATTCATATAAAGCAATAATAAATAAAGGTAATGAATCTTTCGAATTATAAGCAACTTTATTTTCTAATATAAAATTTGGAAATTTATCTTCGAAATATTTAAAGAAAAATATTAAAGAATTTTTAGCATAGTTTTGCATAGAAGTTAAAGAAGCTCCAATTATCGAAAAAGCTGCATCTCTAGACCAATAATATGCAAACCATGGATATCCAGCAATAAAAGAGTTTCCATCATAGCAACTTTTTAAATTTAATATAGCTATTTTATATAAATCATTAATAAATTCTATATTAGTTTCTAGTTTGTTTTTTAATAACAAATTGCTATAACTTTTACTTCTATCTGACTTATTCAACCTTTCAAAAACATCACTATATTTTTTGTCTATTAAAAAGAAAAAGTTTACTCTATAAACATTATCTATAAAATCGTAAATAACGAAATTTTTAGGCAAAAAACATTTAAAAGCTTGATTACTCGGATAGTGAATTTTATAGAATTCATTTCCAACAAAAATTCCATTTTTACTACTTTTAAAAATTAAACTTCTTTCATTATCGCTAATTTTAACCGAATTTTCATAATATTCTGTTCTATAATTTTTTTCTACAATTCCTTCATCAAAATTTCTAAAGTTTACAGCAAATTCTAAAAATAATCTAAAATTCTTAGTATTTAATGTTTTGTTTAAAATTTTTAAAGAAATAATAAGTGAGTTTTCTAATTTAATTTTTTCTTTTATTAAAAAATCTTTTGTTTCATAAAAATGAGTAACATAATTAATTCCTTTAACAAAACCAACTTGATTTTCCTTAGATAACCAATCATCATTTATTTTTATAGCAAAATATTCTAAGTATTTTTTATTTTTATTCCATAAACCACACCATTTCGTTAGAAATTCGCTATTAATAAATCTATGGAAAAAAATTCCTTTATCCGCTAAAATATATGAATTTGCCATAAATAGAATTATTTATGATAAATCTAAAAGATATTGAAGAGAAATGGCAAAGAATATGGGAAGAAAATAAAGTTTTTGAAGCGAATGCCTCAAATAAACCAAAATTTTTTGTAACATTTCCATATCCATATGTAAATGGATTGTTACATTTAGGTCATTTAACAACTTCCTCTAGAGTTGAATTTATTGCTAGATTTAAAAGATTATTAGGCTATAATGTTTTGTTTGCCCAAGGATTTCATGCAACAGGCTCTCCAATAATAGCTGCAGCATATAGATTAAGAGAGGGTGAAGAAAAAATTAAAAAAGAATTAATAGAATTAATGCATGTTAACGAAAAAGAAATTGAAAAGTTTAAAGATCCAATTTATTGGATTGAATATTTTGTTCCAAAAGCAAAAGAAGCTCTTAAAAAATTAGGATATTCTATAGATTGGAGAAGAGAATTTTTTACAACTAGCTTAAATAAACATTATTCAAAATTTATCGAATGGCAATATTTTAAATTAAGAGAAAAAAGTTTTATAAAAAAAGATAAGCATCCGGTAATTTGGGATCCAAAAGTTAAAAGAGTTATTGGAGATCATGATAGACCTGATGATTTTGTTGGAATTAATTATATAGAAGGATATATTGTAAAATTTAAATTTTATTATAAAGATAAAGAAATAATATTACCATGCTTTACATTAAGACCAGAAACTATTTATGGAGTTACTAACATTTGGATAAATCCAAATTATGAATATGTAATTGCAAAAGTAAATGAAGAATTCTGGTTATTACCAAATTCTATAGTTATTGAAGAAATTAAAAATCAAGAAAGAAATGTAGAAATATTAGAAAAAGTTGAAATAGAAAATATTATTCTGAATTTTGCAGAAAATCCTTTAACAAAAGAAAAAGTTCCAATATTACCAGCTAGTTTTGTTGATATTGAAATAGGTACAGGAATAGTAATGAGTGTACCAGCGCATGCTCCTTACGATTATATTGGATTAATAGATTTAACAAAATCAGAAAATAAAAAATATAAAGAAGTTGCTGAAAAATGCTTAAAAAATATGAAATCTTTATTTAAATTAGAAGGATTCTCAGACTTTCCAGCAAAAGATATTGTTGAAAAAATGAAAATTTCTTCTCAAAATGAAAAAGAAAAATTAGAAAAAGCTACAGAAGAAATTTATTCTAAAGAATTTTATAATGCATCTACTAAAGAAATTTTTGGAGAATTTTCAAATAGAAAAATTTATGAAATAAAAAACGAATTTGCCGAAAAATTAATTTCTCTAAAAATTGCTGAAAAACATTATACGTTACCTATAAGATTTGAATCTAGATATAAAAATAAAGTTATAGTAAAAATATTAAGCGATCAATGGTTTTTAGATTATTCTAATGAAGAATGGAAAAAATTGGCTTTAGAATGTTTATCTCAAATGAAAATAATTCCTGAAATTGCTAGAAGAAATTTTGAAAATTCTATAAAAATATTAAGAGAATGGGCCTTTACACATAAAGAAAGCTTAGGTACTCCTTTGCCTTGGGATAAAGAATGGATTATCGAAAGTTTATCTGATTCAACTATTTACATGGCATATTATACAATCGCTCATTTGATTAAAAATATAGATGCCGAAAAACTTAATGAAGAAGTTTTCGATTTTATATTTTTAGGAAGAGGAAATTCAAAAGAAATTTCTAAAAAATATGGAATCGATGAAAAAATTTTAGAAGAAATGAGAAAAGAGTTTGTATATTGGTATCCTATGGATTTAAGAATTAGTGGAAAAGATTTAATTCCCAATCATTTGTCTTTTATGATTTTTCATCATGCTGCAATATTTCCAAAAGAATATTGGCCAAAAGGAGTTGGAATTAATGGATTTTTATTAATTAATGGAGAAAAAATGAGTAAATCAAAAGGAAATTTTATTCCTATATTAGATGCACTTGAAAAGTATTCAGCAGATATATTAAGATTTTTAAGTGCTTATGCAGGAAATTCTGGATTAGAAGATTTAAATATAGAATTAAATTTAGCAGAAAAGATTGAAAGCTACTTAAAAGAATGGTATAAATTCTGTATAGAAAATTATAATAAAGGAAGAGAAGAAAAAGAAATTATAGATTTTTGGTTTGAAAATGTTATTAAGAAAATTGTAAAAGAGGTTGAAAATGAATATGAAAATTTAAATTTTAAAAACATAATTCAAAAAGCTTGGTTTGAATTAGAAAATAAATTCAATAAATATTTATATAAAGTTAACATTCCAAATAGAGAAGTTTTGAACTATTATATTGAAGTTAGAAATATTATATTGTATCCAATAATTCCACATATAACTTCTGAAATTCTTGAAAAAATTGGAAAAAATTCATTAAACATATCTTGGCCAAAAGTAGAAAAAATAGATGAAGATATTTTAAAAAGTGAAGAGTATATAGAGTTTGTGATTAGTGATATAAGAGAGATACTAAAGATTAAAGGCACAAATTATAAAGAAATAAAAATAATTGTAGCGAATAGGGAGAAATTAGAAATAGCTAAAAAGATTAAAGAAGAAATAGATAGCGGTAAAAATTTAAACGAATTAATTAAGAAATATTCAGATAATGATGTTGCAAAAAGGATAATTAAAAAACCAAAAATATTGAATTATTTGGTAGAAGAAGAATTTGAAATATTATCTCAATATAGAGAATTTTTAGAAAAAGTGTTTAAATGCAAAATCACTATTGAAAAAGAAGAAGAAAGTAATGAGATAAAGGCAAAAGATTCGTTACCAGCAAAACCATCTATAGTTATTATTTTCTAATTTTAAAATTAATGGGTCCGCCCGGAGTCGAACCGGGATCTCCGCCGCGTCAGGGCGGCGTCCTACCGCTAGACTACGGACCCATAAGATAAAATTTATTATTTAGATTATTTTTATATGCGCCGGTCGTCTAGCGGAAGGACACCGGCCTTCCAAGCCGGTAGCCCGGGTTCAAATCCCGGCCGGCGCATTAAATCAATTATTTAATTTATCTTCAATTATTTTGTTAATAATTTTTAATTTTGCTAACTAGAAATTTTTTCATCTTTACTTTTACTAATATAGATATAATATAAATTGATAATAAAAAATGTATAAAATATTAGCTAAATTAATATTTCTGTTTCTCTTAATCTTGGAAAAGGTAGAGTATCTCTAATATGATCTAATTTACAAACCCACATTAACATTCTTTCTATTCCTAATCCAAATCCACTATGAGGAACAGAACCATACCTTCTTAAATCTAAATACCATTCATAGTTTTCTAATGGTAAGTTCCATTCAATTATTTTATTTTTGAGAATTTCGTAATTATCTTCTCTTTGACTTCCACCAATTATTTCTCCATAGCCCTCGCTAGCCAATAAATCAAAATTTTCGACTGTTTTTCCATTACCACTTTCTTTCATATAAAATGCTTTTAATTTTCTTGGATAATGAGTAACAAAGATAGGAACTTCGAATTCTAATGTTAAAACTCTTTCTTCATCTGCACCTAAATCATCTCCATAATTTATGTTTAAACCTTTACTTTGCAATATTTCAATTGCTTTTTCATATGTTATTTTTTCAAAAGGTTTTTCAACGTAATTTTCAAGAATTTTAGTATCTCTTTTTAAAAATTTAAGTTCTTTTTCATTTTTTTCAATAACTTTTTCAATTCCATATTTTACCATACTTTCAGCATCTCTCATTATATCTTTTAGATCATACCATGCACTTTCTATTTCTAAATGCCAATATTCATGCAAATGTCTTCTTGTTCTCGATTTTTCTGCTCTAAAACTTGGAGCCAAACAATAAACTTTTTCTAACGAATAAATTAATGCTTCTAAATATAATTGAGAACTTTGAGTTAAATAAGCTTTTTTATCGAAATAGTTAATTTCAAAAAGTGTTTGAACCTCTTCTACTGCAATAGGAATAATTATTGGCGGGTTTACTTCTATATATTCATTTTTTTCTAGCCATTCTCTTAACGCTTGCATTAATGTTGCTTTAATTTTTAGTATTGCATTAAATTTTCTACTTCTAATCCAAAGATGTCTATATTTCATTATAGTACTTACTTCTTCTCTTCCATGTAATGGAAATGGTAATCCCTTATCGAATATTTTATAATTTTTAACTTCAACTTCTTTTCCATTGGGGGCTCTTGGATCTTCTCTTACAACTCCAAAAACTTCTATAGATGCTTCTATTTGAAGTTCCAATAATTCTTTCCAACTTTTTTCATCAAAATTTTCTTTAGAAAAAACGCATTGAATTATTTCATCTTTATCTCTTAAAATAACAAAAATTTTATCTTTCAATTCCCTTTTTCTATAAATCCATCCCCTTAAACTTGCTTCTTTTAAATCTTTTTCTAAAACTTCCTTGATGTTTGTCATAAATAATTCTCTGCTCTAAAAATTAAATATTTATGGTTATTTCAGAAGTTGTTGAAACAATTATTGGAAGAAGTGAAGAAGAAAAAAAGAAGATTGGAACTAAAGGTGCCGGTTATATAGGAAGGCATTTGGTTATTGGTGATTACGATTGGCAGCTAACTACAAAAGTTTATTTTGATTTTACTAAAAGTCATGTAGTTTTAATTTGTGGAAAAAGGGGTAGTGGAAAAAGTTATTCTAGTGGTGTAATAATTGAAGAATTTTGCCAAATAGAAGAGGAAATTAGAAAAAAATCTGCAATCGTTATTTTAGATCCAATGGGTATTTATTGGAGTATAAAATTTCCAAATGAACAACAAAAAAATTTATTAAAACAATGGGATCTTGAACCTAAAGGATTTAAAGATTATATTGAAGTTTTCGTTCCAAAAGGTTTATTTCAAGATTATATAGCCGCTGGTATACCTGTAGATAAGCCATTAACATTAACTACTAGCGATTTTACAATTGAAGATTGGGTTAAAACATTTGAATGGGATAGAACTTCAAATTTAGCAATTTCTTTAGAAAAAATTTTGGCAGAACTGAAAAAAGAAGTTGAAAAATACGATTTAAAAGATATTATTAGAAAACTTCAAGAAGATAAAGAAATAGATGAAAACGTCAAAAAAACTTTAATATCTATTTTTAAAACTGTTGATAGTTGGGGAATTTTTGAAAAAGAAGGAAATAAAATAGAAGATATAGTAATTCCAGGAAAAGTTAGTGTAATAGATTTATCTAGAGTTAAGAGTAACGCTATAATGAATATGATAGCTGCTTGGATTACTTCAAATACTTACTTTAAAAGGGTTTTATCAAGAAAAGAAGAAGAGTTAGCAAAAATAGAAGGTAGAGAACAAAAATATTTTTTCCCAATTACCTGGTTAGTTTTTGAAGAAGCACAAAATTTTGCTCCAAGTGATAAAAAAACTATTGCATTAGAACCAATATTAACTATAGCAAAACAAGGAAGAGAACCAGGAGTTAATTTAATTTGTATAACACAAATGCCAAATAAATTACATCAAGACTTATTAAGTCAAACAGATATAGTAATTTCTTTTAGATTAACCTCTAGAGAAGATTTAAAAGCATTGCATTCTGTAATGCAGACATATATGGAAGAAGATTTTCAATACTATTTCAATAAATTACCAAGAATTCATGGAGCAGCTTTAATATTAGATGATAATTTAGAAAGAATATTTACAGCAGTAATTAGACCTAGATTAAGCTGGCATGCGGGCGGAACAGCACAAATTCAAGTTTAATTTTAAATATTTTGATATTCATTGTCATGCTTATGAATATTCTTTAAACGAAATTGAATATTTTTTGAATAATAAAATTTTGATTTTTTCAGTAAGCGAAGATTTAGAAAGTATAAAAAAGAATTTAGAGATTAGCAAAAATTATAATTTACCAATATTTGTTGGATTTCATCCATGGAATTCAGAAAAAATTTCTAAAAACGATATAAATTTTCTAAATAAAATAATAAAATTCAAAAACATTGTTGGAATAGGAGAAATAGGATTAGATAAAGTTTTTGGAAAAAACTTTGAAAAACAAAAGGAAATTTTCATAGAACAATTAAAAATTGCAAAAGAATATGATTTAGCTATAAATGTTCATTCGCTAAAAACATTAAAAGAAGTTATAGATTTAGTAATAAAGTTTGATATAAAAAAAGTAAATTTTCATTGGGTAAATTATTCTTCTTATTTAGAAGAAATTAAAAATTTAGGATATTTTTGTTCTTTCAATATAACAATAAAAAATAAAGAAAATCATAAAAAAGCTTTAGAGGTATTGGATATAAAAAATATATTAACTGAAAGCGATGGTCCATATGAATATAAAAATATAAAAATGAGTAGTATAGATGTAATAGAAGTTGTTAAAGAAATTTCTAATTTCTATAAAATTAAAGAAGAAAAGTTAATTAAGCAATTAAAGAGAAATCTTAAAAATTTTATAAAACTTTAACTAATTCACCCTTGCCAAAAGGGATTAATTTTTTTATTTCTTCATCACTAATTTTTTCAAATAAACTTCTTAATTCAAAAGGTAAAATACTTTCAAAATGTTTTCTTATTTCCTTAACTAATTCATCTGCACTTCTATTGCCAGGAACTAGAGTTATTATATATTGAGTTTTCTTTCTAGCAGCAACAGGTGGAGAAGAAAAAACTTTTATACTTCCTTTTTCTTCCAAAATTCCAATTGATAATCTTAATTTAACTTTTTCTAGCCAATTTCTTTCGCCCTTAATCAAAAAACTTCCCTTAGGTAAATTTGCTTTTACTAACTGATCTGGATTAACATAATATACATGTATTGTTCCTAAGCCTAAATCCCATGCTTGCGAATAACAAGCTGTAAATTGAGCTGCTTCATAGATAGTTTGTGCAGGAATTACACCTTTTTTATCGTTTCTAATTACAGTAAATGGTGATCCATGAATATCTGCATGTAATACTAAATCATATTTTCTAGTATATTTTCTTATTAATTCTTCATTTGTTTCGGCATCTTTTCCACTAACAACTAGAAAACCATCTGAACTTATAAACCATCTAAATTTTTCATACCATTGTTTTTGTTCTTTTATCTCCTCTTTTTCTTCTTGTATTTGATTTTTTGCATCTATTTTAATTTCTCCTAAAGATTTTTGCTCAATCCTTTCTAATTTTTCTTTCAATTTTTTTCTTCTTTCAAACAATTCGTTCATATATCCTCTTAAGTTTTTGAAATCTACTTCAATTTTCTTTCCTTCTATATTTAAAATTAGAATGCCTTTATGCTCGTTAATATCTAGAATTTCTTTATATTGTTTTTTAACTATATTCTTAATATCATTCCAATCAACATTCATTTTTCTTAAATTTAATATCTTTTCACAAATTTCATTAATTTTAATATAATTTTTTTGAATAGTTTCAATAACTAAAGAAATTTCATTTATTTCTAAATTTATCTCTTTTTTCTTTTCCTCTATCTTTTCTAAAATTTTTTCTAACTTTTCTTTTTCTTCTTTATTTTTTTTCTCAATTCTTTTCTTTTCGCTTTTATTATAGGAATATATAAAAGCTTCGTTAATCTTTTCAAATTTTATAGAATTCTCTATTTCTAAGCTACCAATCCAAATAATATCGTTTTCTTTCAAAAAGAAATTTTTGGAATTTCTAATTTCTTCAATTTCTTTAAGAATTAAATCTATTTCTTTTTGGGATGTTTCGCTACATTTTTTGTTTTTATCTATATTTAGTTTTTTCAATATTTCTTGAGAATAATAATAATTTAAACCAAAATATTCCATCAAAAAGTTTATTATGTTTTTCTCTTCTTTTTTTAAAATTTCGAATATTTCATGAAAAGATTTTTTTAATAAATTCTTTATTGGTGGAAACTTATATTCTAAATTTTTATCTATTTTTCTATCTTTCCATTCTCTTTTTATTAATGCATCTATAATTTTTCCTTCGTTGTCTAAAATTATTATATTTCCATCGGAGAAAAATTCAATAATGAGTTTTATTGAATTTGATAATTCAAATATAACAATTTTATCAAACTCTTTTTGAATAACATTAACTATTTTTTGATTTTCTATATATTTTCTTAAAATCATTTGAAAACTCGATGGTTTTTCTATTCTAATGGAAGAATTCGAAAAAAATAAAAAATATGGTAAATAAATAATTAGATGAAAATTTTTTCCTTTAAATAATTTAAAATAAAAAATATTTTCTTTTTGTTTTATTTTTTTAATAATAGAATTTATTAAAATTTCTTTATTTTCTTTTAACCACTTTTCTATTTCTATAAAAGTTATAGAAATTTCTTTTTTCATATCTTCCTATATATTTTTATTTCATTTTTCAAAATTTCTATAGTTAAAAAATCTTCAGCAACTATTGTATTTGAAAATATTTTTTTTGCTTCGATTAAAATATTTTGAATGTCTTCTTCGCTTTGATATCTTCTACTTAAATGAGTTAGAATTAATAATTCTACATTAGCTAATTTTGCAATTTTTGCTGCATCGCTACAAGATGAATGAAGTTTTTCAATTTCTTTATCTTCTTCAATATATGTTGCTTCATGAATTAATATTTTAGAATCTTTAGCTAATTTTACTAAATTTTCATCAAAAATTGTATCTCCACTATAAGTTATTTTTATACCTTTCTTCAAATTTGCAATTTCCTCAATTCTTATTTCTTTATCATTAATCTTATATACTCCTTGTTTTTTTATAATTTCTAGCCATTTTCCTTTTTTTAAATTGAATTTTTCTAATTTATTTTCATCTATGCTATATTTATCTTTTTCTTTAAAAGCATAAGCAACACTTTTAATACTATGCGTAACTTCTATAGAATAAAATTCAATTTCTTCATCTTCAAAAATTTTTATTGGATTTTTTGATAATTTAACATCTATTGGTACTATTTCAAAAAATGGTTTATATTCGTATAAACTTAGTATGTTCTTTACATATTTACTAGCTTCTGGTCCAAAAATTTTTAACTCTTTAGTTCTTCCTTCTATATTCATCGTTTGAATTAAAGGAATTAATCCAGCAAAATGATCAGCATGCCAATGAGTTATAAATATCGAATTAATTTTCATAAAACTAATTCCAGCTTTCATTAGTTGCAATTGAGTTCCCTCGCCACAATCAAATAAAAACAATTTATAATCTTTTCCAAAATATTCTATAGCTATAGAAGGATGCATTCTATTAAAAGTTGGTATTCCCGCAGAAGTTCCCAAAAAAGTTATTCTTATCATAAAAGAATTTTTTGAATTTTATTTAAGTAATAAAAAAGAAGCATTTATACTATTAAAATTCTTGATGATTATGCCCTACCCCGTGCATCTGATTCATAGCTAGCTTGACTCATAGCTCGTCAGAGGCTGGCAAGGTAGGGCATAAAAATTAATATATTATTTATTTGATATTTTCATCAGCTTTAAAGTTCAATTTTTTTAATGTTTCAATCTTTTTTTGTATCTTATTTCTTTTTATATTTAGAAACACTTTTAAAAGCATACTTCCAATTGTTATGTAAAAGAAAATTTGCTCATAAGTTGAATGTACATTAAAAAAATATCGTCCTATTAAACTAGATAAAATTCCAATTGCACCTATTCCAAAAGAAACATCTATAACTTCAGAATAAAGATTTAGAGATGATATTTTTTCTTCTAATTTATTTTCATATTTTTGGAGTGCAACTATAAGCTCCTGAGTACTAATTCCTTTTACATAAACATCTAATTTTTCATTATTACTATTATTACTCTGTGAAAGATAAATTTTTATTGTTTTATCAAAAACTTCAAAAAGTATTTTATATAAGTTTTTTTCATCAAGTGGTGACTCTTCTATAATTCTTATCCTATATTTATTCGTATTCTTATCAAACTCTTTTTTAATGTTTGCTTTGTTCATATATTATAATTACATGATAATAAAAAATTTATACCTATTATTTAGTGAAAAAATATTCATTTACAAGTAATAAAGCACATATTTTTACTTATTGATTCGCCGGGGGCCGGATTCGAACCGGCGACCTTCCGGTTAACAGCCGGACGCTCTACCAACTGAGCTACCCCGGCATCATATTAAATAAATTATCTTTATTCAAAAAATTTAAAGAATTCTTAAATTTTCTGCTAAAGGATGACCTTTTATTTTTATATGTAATTCTTTAGACCATCCAAAAGGAGCAAAATAAACTTCAAAATTTATCTTTTTTAATTCTTCTCCCAAAACATTAATTAATTTTTTTGCTTCATTAGGATTTGCTAAATTATTACTTAAATGAGCAAAAGGATATATTAAGATTTTTTTAACTCCAATTCTATTAGCTACATTTTCTATTTCTTTTACCATCTTTAAAGTTTTTTCTTTATTATCATCTTTTTCTATACAAGTAAATGCAACAAGAATTTCTTCATATCTACTTACTTTAATTTCTACATCTTCCGCATCTTTTAATTCCTTTCTTGTTGGCTTAAATTCTATAAAATCACAATGAGATAATAATACTCTCATAATGCTAATTTAATTAATTTATTTAAATTATCAAAAATTTTAATAGTTTATGCTATCTGAGAAACCAACAAAAATAGATGAAAAAGATAGTGACAAACAAATTCTAAGATTAGGAATAATTGCAGAATTAGACGCAATAAATTTATATGAACAGCTAGCTTCAAAAGCAAAAAACGAAAAAATTAAAAAAATTCTATTAGATATAGCGAAAGAAGAAAAAACACATGTAGGAGAATTTTTAAGTTTATTATTAGAAATTGATAAAGAACAAAAAGAAGAATTGAAAAAAGGAGAAAAAGAAGTTAAAGAAATTATTTAAATTTTTCGGACCCGGCGGGATTTGAACCCGCGACCTCTGGCTCCGCAAGCCAGCGCTCTATCCAAGCTGAGCTACGGGTCCAATAGAAATTACTCATAATTTATTAAAACAATCTCTCAATTTCAGAATTTTAGACTAGTTTTGGATATATACCTTTTTCTATAAAAACTCTATCTACTTTAACAGCAACTCCTTCTTTTGCTTTAATCATCTCTTCATCACTCATCATTGATTTTCCAAAAGCTATTAACTCGTTTTTTAAGCTAAATATCGCTACTAACTCATCTTTTTTTATTCCTTTTTGAACTCTTGTAATACCAGCAACATATAATGGAGAACCTAAAGTTATATTATAAATTGCGGTATCCTTTACAAAAACTTTTTTTATGTGAGGTAAACAATACTCTGCAGGTAATATTACTTTTTTTAATCTATTTTCATCATCAGCAATTTTTGCAAGCTCGAATAAACTTATAGAATTTTCTTCATCAAAAATCTTAAAATATCGATTATTTTCAAAATCATACTTTCCTATAGAAACTCTTCTTAGTTCTTTTAAATGAGCTCCTATTTTTAGTTTCTGTCCTATATCATGTACATATTTTCTAACATAAAAACCGCTTTCACAAATTATTTTAAACAAAACATCTTTACCATCTTTTTCTAATACTTTTGCTTCATAAACATATCTTTCTCTTAAAACTCTAGCTACAGCACTTCTTCTCGGAGGAAGTTGTTGAATTTTTCCTATAAACTTATTTTCAACAAATTCTATAAGAATTTCATCACTAATATCTTTATGCAAATGCATTATTCCAATATATTCTTTATCTAATTTTTGAAATAGTGGAGCTAATCTTGTACTTCTATTAAGCAATATAGGCAAAACTCCGCTTGCATTTGGATCTAAAGTTCCTATATGACCACTTTTTTTAATTTTTAATATGTTTTTAACATATTCAGAAATTAAATGGCTCGTAGGTCCAATATGCTTATCGATATTTATAATTCCTGTATTTTTTAATTCTTCTAAATTTCTTTGAGAAGGATCTTTTCCAAATCTTTCATCTGTTTCCTCATCAAAAGTTTTATATAGCCATTCAACTTTTTCCACTTTCTTCTTTTTCTTTTTTCCTTCCTCTACTTTTTTTCTCTTCTTTTTCCTTATTTTCAGACTCTTTTAATTGATATTCAGATGGTAGCTTTAAATTAAATTTTTTATATAATCCGCTCTTTTTCCAAGCTTCTAAAACTTCTTTATCGCTAGCATCTTCTTTTATATCTAATTTATATGGCAATGCTTCTAAATGCATTATATTGCATTTTCTTCTCTTTACTCCAGTTAATTGCTTAGGCCCAGTAATTAATACAAAATTATTATCTATTTTTTTAACTACTACACAATATCTCGATGCTTCTCTTCCAGCAATTTTTACGCATATTGTTCCAACATCTATTACCATGTTAAAAATTATTAAAAAATTAAATATAAATTTTAAATATCTTCAATTAATCTTACTGCAAAAATTCCTGCTAGTAAGTACAAAAAACTAGAAATAAAAAACAAAATTTCAAAATTAGTATAATATAAAAATGCCGCAGATAGTAATGCAGATAATCCATAAATTATATTTCCAATTCCATCTACCTTTCCTATTTCAACACCTCTTCTTTTCTTATTTGTTAACTCAGCTATTAGCGAATAATAAGATGGTGTTTCTAAGGAATAACCTATAGCAGCTATAATTTGTGCTATAATAATTATTGAAACATTATTAGCTAATGGATATAGAATTATTGCAAAAGATGTTGCTATACAACCAATTATAAAACTCCTTTTCTTACCTATTATATCTATATATTTTCCAAAAATTGGTTCTAAAATACCAACAAAAATCCAATATATACCTATAAGGACAGGTACTAAATATATATAATTAGATAATTTTTCGAAATATAGAGCATATATAGGACCTATTAGACCCAGAGATAAAGCTATGAAAGTCTGAATTAGCATTAGTCCTAATATTCTTTTCTCCTCCATGTTTCCTCAAAATTCTAGTTAAATTATCTTCGCCCATCCTATATAATTAATATTATGTTTTTTTTATGTTAACTTTTGTACATCAATTTTTTTATGATTTCCTTAGGAATAGAAAGCACTGCACATACTTTAGGAATTGGTATAGTTAATGAAAAAGAAATATTAGCTGATATTAGAGATACATTAAAAACAGAAAAAGGTAAAGGTTATTTACCTAGAGAAATGTTTAATCATCATTTAGAAAAGTTTAATGAATTATTATTTAAAGCTTTGGATGAGGCGAAAATAGATTTAAAAGATGTCGATGTTATAGGATTTTCTAGAGGGATGGGAATACCAAACGCATTAAGAGTTGGTGCTTTTTTTGCTAGATATATTTCTCTTACTCTTAATAAGCCTTTAGTAGATGTAAATCATGGAGTTGCTCATATAGAAATTGGTAAATGGTTAACAAATTCAAAAGATCCTATAATTGTTTATCTATCTGGAGGAAATACTCAAATAATTTCATTAGTAAATAAAAGATATAGAATTCTTGGAGAAACTGAAGATATTGCTATAGGAAATGCTATAGATGAAGTTGCAAGATTTTTAAATTTTGAAATGCCGGGGGGACCAAAAATAGAAGAATTAGCAAAAAAAGGTAAAAAATATATTGAAATGCCATATAGCGTAAAAGGTATGAATTTGAGTTTTAGCGGAATAGTTACTTATGTTAAAAAATTAATAAAAGAAGGAAAATATGATTTAGAAGATATAATATTTAGCTTTCAAGAAACTATATTTTCAATGATTGTCGAAGTTAGTGAAAGAGCAACGGCTATGCTAGAAAAAAATGAAGTATTATTAGTTGGTGGTGTTGCTGCAAATAAAAGATTACAAGAAATGTTTGAAATAATGTGTAAAGATAGAAATGCAGAATTAAAGGTTGTGCCTCAAAAATACGCAGCAGATAATGGTGTTATGATCGCAATAAATGCATTATTAGCTTATAAGCATGGATATTCTATAAACATAGAAAATTCCTCAATTAAAAGAAATTGGAGAATAGATGAAGTAGAAATAATTTGGATTTAAACTAATTCGTTTTCGCTTACTATTACAAAATCTCCAATGCTTTTTACTGCATGAAATGGTATTAAATATCTTCCATTATCATCCTTTTTTAAATTAAATTCTTCTAAATATTTTGTTGGCTGCTCTACAACAATATTTAATATTTCTCCTGTCTCTACTATAAAAGTTAAACTATTTACTATTCCCATTCTTTTACCACTCTCTCCAACAATTACTTTTCCAATTATTTCGTTAACTCTAACTCTCTTTTCAGCCATAATTTTATTCAAAAATCAAATATATAAATATTTAATGAGAGCCTTTATTGCATATTTTTTGAACGAAAATCTAAAAAACAAAATAGTTAAAATACAAAAAGATTTAGAAAATTTAAATGCAATAAAATCTAAGTTTGTTGAAAAAGAAAATTTACATATATCTTTTACTTTTTTAGGAGAAATAAACAATTTAAACGAAATTATAGAGAAATTGAAAGAATTTAAAAATTATGGAAAAATTGAGGCAAAACTAAAAAATATTATACTAATTCCTAGTAAAGAATATTTTAGAGTTATTGCAATTAATGTTGAAAGTGAAGAAGGTGAAAAACTTAGAAGAGAAATTTATAAAAAAATTGGTGGTGATAGTAAACCGCTACACTTAACTTTATGTAGAGTAAAAAATGTAATTAATAAAAATAAAATTTTTGAATTTGTTAATTCATTTAACTTTGAAGAAATTTTTGTTATAGATAAAATTTGCTTAGTAAAAAGTACTTTAACTTTTAGTGGTCCAATATATGAAATTATTCATGAAATTCCTTTATAATATCGTAAGGAGTTATAATTCCTGTTACTTTATTTTCTTTTGTTATAATTGCTGCTTCGTTTTCTTTTAAATATTTTTTTATTGCTTTAATATCTTCGTATTCATCAAAAGTTTTTGTTTTTTGAATTATGTTTTTTGGAATTTGAAAATTATTTAAATATATAGATTTTAAAACTTTATTTACATTTAAAATTCCTAAATAGTTTTTTTCTTTATCTATAACTGGTAAATTTCTAAATTTCGAAAAAACTAACATTTTTAATAAATTTTCTTCTTTATCTAATTTTGCACATATTGGATTTTTTGTCATAAAGTCTTTTGCAATTCCATCAACTTCTATAAAATCTAATAACTCATAATCTTTCAGAACATATTCTGGAAAATTGTTTTCATCTATAACTATTAAACTACCTAAATTATATTTTTTTATCATCTTTATTGCTTCTACAATATTTTCGTTTTTACTTATTGTTATCGGAAAAGAAATATAGTCTATGTTTTTTAATTTTTCATTTAATCCATATTTTTTAGTTACTATAATTCCTAGCAAATCGCTATCTGTTAAAGCTCCTATTAAATTGTTTTTATCTACTATAGGAACTTTTCTATTAATAATTAAAACTTTTAATATTGCATCTTTCAAAGAATTATTTAAATTTAATGGAATAATTTTTTTCTTATATATTTCTCTTATTTCCATTCCTCTCTACAATCTTCACAAAGCCATCTACCACTAACTAATTTTAAATCAGAAGTTAAATTTCCACATTCTTCACATTCTCCAATTAATAGTTCATCTTCCAAATCTTCTAATATTGGTCTTTCTACACCAGCATATTTTTTACCTATTTCTAATAAATCAATATAATCTGGAACATATCTTGCAATATCTGTAGCAGTAACAATTCCAACAACTTTTCCATTTCGAGTTATAACAATTCTTTTAATCCCTCTTTTTGTCATTATATAAGATGCTTTTCTTACATCTTCGTTTTCATCTAAAGTTATTAATGGTGTACTAACTATATCTTTGACTTTAACTTTTTTTGGATTTAAACCTTTTGCAACAACTTTTTTAACAATATCTGTATCTGTAATAATTCCATAAATTTTTCCTCTTCTTTTTACTAATAGCGAAGAAACTTTTTTCATTTTCTTAGCTGCTTCTTCAATAGTTTTATTTTCATCTATTGTTATTAATTTTGTAGACATTATATCTTTGAGTTTTACAACCATAATTATATTTCTTTTTTAAACTTATTATGAGTTATAGAGTTGGAAGAAGATTTGAATATCATGTTATTTATAAATTAAAAGAATTTGGAATTGAAGCTAAAAGAGTTCCACTTAGCGGAAAAAGAAGTGAATTTTATCCAAGCTGTGATATAATTATAAAAATTGATAATAATGAACTAAGAGGAAAATTAAAAACTAGTAAAAAGAAAAAATATGTTTCAATTCCTTTAAATGATTTCATAGAATTATCAAATAAGTTAATTGATTTTTTATGTTTTGGATTATTTAGAACTAAACCATTTTTTATTATAAATGGAGATGAAAATTTAGAAATTATTGAAAAAGAAAGCAAAAAATATATTTCTTTTTCTAAAAAAGATGTTAAGGATTTACCAAAAAAAATTTTTATTAAAGAAATAAATAAAAGCTTTTTGTTAATTAGCTTAGAAAATTTTGTTAATAAAATAAAAGAGCTCAAAAGCTACCCCTTTAATCATTAAAAATTCATTCTGGGACAGCTATATCATCGCATAAAAAATTTTAAATTTTATTTAAAAAATAAAAAAGAAAAAAAGAGGAAGAGATTACTCAGAAGTTTTTGCTTCTATTGTTGGAGCTTCTTTAGTTCCTCCAATTATTAATGTATCTCCGGCTGCTAATTTATCTGCAAATCTTTCGTATTGTTGTAGTACACTAGCTGCTAATCTTGTATCTTTTGCTCTCCATCCAGCTACTAATAATGCAACTTTTCCTCCTCCTAAATCAAATGCCCTTATTAATCCCCTATCTATTGCTCCTAAATCTTCATATAATGTTCTTATCGCATCAAAATCTCTATATGTTACATTTAATAATGCTGCTGCAACTTTGTTAACATATGGACCTCCAACAACTACTAGATTCTTATCTACAGTAGCTAAATCAACTTCTGTATCTAATTTTGCAACTGGAACTTGTAATTTATTTACATCTAATACTCTAACTACTTCTCCACCAGCAACTTTTTCAGTAGCTTCTCCTAATACAACTCTTGCATATCCTTGAACTGGAGTCCACTTTAATGTTAATGATTTTGCATCGCTAGATACAAATATTTTGTGACCAAATGCTGTGTATACCCAAGTATTATTGAAGTTTCCTATTAAATTACTTACTCCTATTTGGAAATCGGTTCCAGTAGCTCCATTTACACCTGTAATTACTTTATTTTCGTCGTCAACTACTATATCAAGAAGAGGATTACTTTCATCTTTTGATAATATTACCTTGATGTCTTTATCATCTCCATTAGATTGTAAACCATGACTTAATTTTAAGCCAGTTGGTCCAACAGTCGGTGATGAGATACTTACATATTTTTGATCTTTTGAATCATAAGCAACTATTGCTGAAATATTTTGGCTGTCACAAGTAGCATGAATTGCATATAATTTGTCATAGACTTTTTGTGTTGTATATAATGGTACTCCACTAATTTCTACTCCAACACCACTTACAGAACTAAGAGTACCAGTAGTACATACTCCATAGTATTTATCTTTATCAGTTGGCATATCGACAACTCTAAAGTTTACTGTAGCTAAGTAATCTTTTTCAGTTAATGTTAGTCCTAAGTATTGTAATTTCAAGTAATTATTTGGAAATGCTATTGATTGTCCTGGTTCTAAATATACTGTTTCATTTGGAGCTAATTTATATCCTATTTCTTTTAAGTAATAAACTCCTGTACCACTACAAGTTGCAACATACCATTGGAATACATTATCTAATCTATCTTCATTTCTAACTTCACTTTCAACTCCAGCAACTAAATATGCCATTTTTGTATCTCCATATCCAAATGCTCTTAAAACAACTACTTTTACTCCTGTTGTTGGTTCAACATCATATTGTCCTGGATATAATGCTAATGGATATGCTACTCCTTTTTCATCAATTACAGATAATTGAACTATTGCATCGCTTCCAAAACCAATTACATTATCTAATCTTAATTTATAAGATGTTCCTGTAACATCTCTTACATCACCTGCATTTATCCATTCTGGTCCAAAACCACTTAATAATTTTACTTTATCCCTTCCTACTTCAGAAACTACAACATCTTTACCAGCTAATTTAAATCTTACTAATAAACCTTGAGTAGCATCTGCATAAATATTTCTTTCACAATTGCTATCTAATGCTACATAATATGTTAAATATTCTTTATTTCCTAAAGCTATAGCTAATGTTGAATTAGCATAAATTTCTGAAGCTAATGGAATAGGATTTTGTCCATCTTTTCCTAATGTTACATATTCTGCAACTCCACTAATTGTTTTGGTTCCATTTCTAACTACTAAATTATCTTTTAATTGTGGTAATACGTTTTTATCATATAGATCTATAAATCCTGGTAATCCAGTAGTTAAATATTGAGAATCTAAATTTAATCTTGCATCCCATCCTCTTACTTCATATTCTTTTGTTCCAGTTAATTGTTTTTCTGTTGTTGCAAATCCTGCAAATCTTGTTGCTAAATCAATACCAGCTATAACATCATCAACTGCTGCATCTCTTCCAACTACTATCCAATAATCTCCGGGAGCTCCTAATTTTTCTACAGCTGCTTTAACATTTAATTGTGCAGATACTAAAGGTACTAGAGTAGCAGCTAATAAAATGCTTCCAAGTGCTATTGCACCAAGTTTTTTTACGAGCGTCATGGTTTATTTAGCAGCATGGAAAATCCTTACCTTCATTGCTATGTAGCTCTGGTAAGGATTTTCCATAAATAAAAAAAATATAGAGGGTTATTTAAATCGATTAGTAAACAGTTTACAGCCAATTTTTTAATTAAAAAAATTTTTTAGATCTTAGTTTATAAATTAAAAAATTTTTAGAAAAAAGTTTATAAATTAAAATTTTTTTAGAAAATTAAATAAAAATTAAAATTTTTTTGATTTTTTAAAAAGCAAATAGAAAAAGCTTAAAAATTTTAAACTTATTAATAAAATATGAATAAACTCACTAAAATCGCGATTATAGCAATACTAATTTTACCACTTGCTTTAAGTAACAATATAATATCAATAGATCAATATATAACAGAAGATTTAAAAACGATTAATAACATAACAATAACTTTAAAAGAAAAAGATATTTCAATGGTTTTTAACAAAGAATTATATAATTTAAAAATATTAGAAGGAAGCGATAAAGTTAATTGTAATCTCTTTGAAAAAAATTCAATAATTTGCGAAGTATTAAATATTTCAGATTTACCAATTTCTTTCAAATTTTCAGTAGAAACAGATAAAATAATAAATGAAAAAAATAAATATGAATTCAAATTATTAACAAAAGCAGAAAGATTTTATATATCTATTTTTTTACCAATTGGATATGCAGTAAAAGAAGAAAAAGAAGAAATTCCAGAAAATATAACTTTTTTAAGTGATGGAAAAAGAATTATTTTATTTGTAAGAAAAAATAACATAACAACTTTTGAATTAAATTTTACATTAAAGCAAATAGAAAAAATAATTCCATTACCTTATTCAATAATAACAATAATAGTAATAACTTCCTTAATTATTATTGCAATACTTTATCTATACTATAAAGGTAAATTAGAAAAAGAAAGAAAGAAAATAATCGAAGTTTTAGATATAAATGAAAGAAAAGTTTTAGAAATATTAATGAAAAATAATCCAATAAATCAAAAGAAATTAGTAGAACTAACTCAACTTTCTAAAGCAAAAATAAGCAAAATAATTTCGTCTTTTAAGCAAAGAGGAATAGTAAGCGTTGAAAAAAGAGGAAGAAACAACATTATATATTTAAATAAAAAGTTATAATTTATGAAAGAAATAGAAAAGCTTGACTATGTATCTTTTGGCTTAGTAATGGGAGTTGTATCAGCAATACTTTCTCTTGTTTTAGGGTTAATAGCAGTTCTTGGAGTAGCGTCTATTGGAGGAGCGTTTGGAATGGCAATTGGTTTACCAATACTTATAATCGGTCCAATAGTAGGATTGATATCAGGATTTATAAGTGGTATAATAGTGGCTTTAATATATAACTTCTTCCTTCATAAGTATATAAAAATAAAAGCGGAATAATTCCTTAACACCTTATTTTTTCTTTTTTAAATTTATTTTTTATGGCTAATAGATTTCAAGAAAGAATTGAAATTATAAGAAGATTAGAAGAAAAAAATATTCCTTATTTTCATTCTGCTTTTGGAATTTTTGAATTAGAAAGAAATAGATGGAGAATAGTTAAAATTTTTGAAAGTATTAAAGAAGAAGTTATTGCTTATGGTCATCCAAATATACAAGCTATTCACGAATCTACTTTAGAAATTACAAAAGAAAATTTCCTAACAGAAAAAGGAGATTGTATTATTGGAATAAAAGCAAATAAAAGTGTAAATGATTTTAGCGAAGAATTTAAAATTGCTTTAAAAAGTGGGGCAAAAGTAAAAATTACAATTAAAGTAGATGAACTTGAAGATACCTTTTATGCATTTGGTTCGCCAGCATTAAAATTAACTAACGATAAATCAATAGTAATTAGAAAGAGTGATTATATAGATGATAGAACCGCAGCAATATTATCTACAAAAGCTGCAATAGATATAGATAGAAGAATTATAGAAAAATTAAAAAATGAAAATAAACAATTTAAAATAATTTTTGAAATAGAAAAAGAAAGTTAAATTGCTTCAAATAATTTATGAAAATAGAAGATTTGATTAATTTTAAAATAGATTTCTCAATAATTAATTCTTTAAAGCAAAAAGGAATTAATGAACTTTACGAATATCAAAAAGAATGTTTAAAATTTATAGATAGCAGTTATATAATTTCTGCTCCAACTAATAGTGGAAAAACATTATTAGCAATATTATCTATTGCAAAAGAATTAGAAAAAAATAATAAAGTTATTTATTGTGTTCCTCTAGTTGCATTAGCGAATGAAAAATTTGAAGAATTCAAAAATATATTTAAAAATTATAAAGTTGCAATTAGTGTTGGAGATTATGATAGTGCAGATGAATTTTTAATCTATTATGATATTATTATTACTACATATGAAAAATTAGATTCTTTAATTAGACATGAAGCTAATTGGATTTCTCAAGTGGGATTAATAATTATTGATGAAATTCATTTACTAAACGATTTTCATAGAGGTCCAACATTAGAATTTCTTATAATGAAAATTAAAAAAATTATTCCAAACATAAAAATAATTGGATTAAGTGCTACAATAAAAAACGTTGAAGAAATTGCAAATTGGTTAAATATTAATTTTTATAAAACAGATTTTAGACCTATAAATTTATACGAAGGTGTTTTATTAAATAACTATATTTATTTAAACAACTTTAAAAAAATAAAATTAAAAGAAAATGGCATAGAAGGATTAATTAAAACTGTATTAGATAAAAATAAACAAATATTAATCTTTTGTTCAACACGAAAAGAAGCTGAAAATTTAGCTAAAAAATTAAGTGAAATAACAAAAAGATATGTTAAAGAAGATTTAACTCACTTTTCTAAAGAAATTTTAAATGCATTAGAAGTACCTACAGAACAATGTAGAAAATTATCTGAATTGTTAAAAAATGGAATTGCATTTCATCATGCTGGTTTAGTATATAAACAAAGAAAAATTATAGAAGATTTGTTTAGAAATAAAAAAATAAAAGTTTTGGTTTCTACTACAACGTTATCTATGGGATTAAATTTACCAAGCTTTTGCGTATTAATAGCTAATTATCAAAGATTTGAATCTGGAAAAAAAGAGTTTATTTCAAATATAGAATATAAGCAAATGGTTGGTAGAGCTGGAAGAATTCCATATGATAAATTTGGTATAGGATTATTATTTGCAAAAACAAAAGCAGAAGCCAAAATGTTATTTAAGAGATATATATTTGGAGATTTAGAAGAAATAATTTCAAAAATTGGAAACGAAGTCATATTAAGATCTCAAATATTATCTTTAATTTCTTCAAATTTTGTAAAAAACGAAAAAGAATTAGTTGAATTTTTAAAAACATCTTTCTTTTATTATCAAACAAAAAACAAAAAATTTTTAGAAACAAAATCAAAAGAAATAATTAAATTATTAAAAAATTGGAAGTTTATTGAAGAAAAAGAAAAAGAATTAAGAGCAACAAGAATTGGAAAAAGAGTTAGCGAATTATATATAGATCCATTAAGTGCAAAAATTTTAATAGATGGAATTCAAAAAATAAATGAAGAAACAAAAGAAATTTTGATTTTTCAATTAATTTCAAGTACTACAGAAATGAAATTTTTAGTTAATGTTAGAGATAAAGAATATGAAAAGTTATTGAATTTTTATTATTCAAATTTAGGAAAATTTTTAATAGAAATTCCAAATGAATTTGATTTAGAATTTGAATATTTTTTACCAACATTTAAATTATCATTAATATTAGATTCTTGGATTAATGAAAAAAACGAAGATGAAATTTTAAAAGAATTTAAAATAACACCTGGAGAATTAAGAGGAATTTTAGAAATTGCAGATTGGATGCTATATAGCTTACATGAGCTCGCCTTATTGTTAGGTAAATTAGAAATATTAAAAAAGATTAAGAAATTAAGGATTAGAGTAAAATATGGTATAAAAGAGGAATTAATACCATTAATAAGAATTGAAGGAATTGGAAAAGTTAGAGCAAGAAAATTATATAACTATGGAATAAAAACTATTGAACAATTAAGAAAAATTCCATTAGCTACTTTATCTTTAATTTTAGGCCCAAAAATAGCAGAGAAAGTTAAAAATATTGTTGGAGATGAAAAACTACTAAATCAAAAAATATTGAAGGATTTAAAAATAGATTATAGAGAACTAGAATAACTCAGACGAAACCTTCTTCATCATTTTTCAGATAATACCGGCTTCATCATAATTAAAAATGAAAAGCTGAAAAAATAAGCATATTAAACAGATTTAACCGATTATGGGGCCGTAGTCTAGCTTGGAAGGACGCTGGTTTCGGGTACCAGTGACCTGGGTTCAAATCCCAGCGGCCCCATTTATTATAGTTTTATAGTATTTTTATGAAAAACCTAAAAATATTTTTAATATTAGTAATATTAGTGTTTTTAATAACCTATATAATTTTGATATTTACATTTCAAAATAAAGAAAAAGAGATCAAAGAAATTTTTGAAATTACAGAATGTTTTGATTTAGAAGAATATAAAAACTATTATTTTATAAACGAATCAAATAAAACAATAAATGTTTATATTAGTGTTAATTGCTGTACTGATGAAATAAAAGTTGAAGTTGAAAAAGACTATTATAAAATACTTGAAGTTGAAAAAGATGGAGTAAGATGTAGATGTATATGTAAAAAAATAGTTAAAATATATAATGCAAACATAAGCAAAAAAATAAGATTTGTAGACTATAATAAAAATGAAATTAATTTAGAAAAAGAATTTTGTGGAACCTCAACATATTCTTATTGTAATTCTGATGAAGATTGTAAAATTAATGGATGTTCAAGAGAAATTTGTGGAAATCTTTCAGAAGAAATTATTTCTATGTGTGTTTGGAAGTCGTGTTATGAAAATTTGAAAAATTATAGATGTTCTTGTATAAACAATAAATGTCAATGGTCGAAAATTAACTAATAAATTTCTATTTTTCAACAAAAATATTTATTTTTTAAATTTAATGTTTTTATTAATGAGTTTTAAAATTCAAGAAGAAAAAATTTTAAATTTTTGGGAAGAAAACAAAATTTATTATAAACAAAAAGAAAAATTAAAAAATAAAAAAATTTTTTACTTCTTAGATGGACCTCCATATGCTACAGGATACATTCATATGGGTACTGCCTTAAATAAAATTTTGAAAGATTTTTTTATAAGAATCTATAAAATGTATGGTTTTAATGTTTGGGATCAAGCAGGTTATGATACTCATGGCTTACCAATTGAATATCAAGTAGAAAAACAATTAAATTTTAAGAGTAAAAAAGATATTGAAAATTTTGGAATAGAGAATTTTATTAAAGAATGCAAAAATTTTGCAACAAAATTTATTGGAGTAATGAACTCACAATTTAAAAATTTAGGAGTTTGGATGAATTTCGATAATCCATATTTAACTTTAACAAATGAATATATTGAAGGTGCATGGTATACTTTTAAAGAAGCATACAAAAAAGGATATTTGTTTAAAGGATTTTATCCAGTTCACATTTGTCCTAGATGTGAAACTGTTTTAGCTTATAATGAAATTGAATATGAAGAATTAGAAGACCCATCAATTTATGTTCTATTTAAATTAAAAGAGGAAGATAAATATTTAATAATTTGGACTACAACACCATGGACTTTAGTAGATAACGAAGCAATTATGGTAAAACCGAGTGCAAAATATGTAGAAGTTAAAGTTAATGATAAAATTTATATTGTAGCGAAAGATTTGTTAGAAAAATTAGCAAAAGAATTTAATTGGACAAATTATGAAATAATAAGAGAATTTGAAGGAAAGGAATTAGAATTTAAAGAATATGAACATCCATTTAGTGATTTATTAGAATTTGATAAATCAAATATTTACAAAGTAATTCTTAGCGAAAGATTTGTTAGTTTAACAGAAGGTAGTGGTTTAGTTCATGCAGCACCAGCACACGGAAAAGAAGATTATATTGTTTGCAAAGAATATAACTTACCAATTATAAATAGTGTAAATATAAATGGAACTTTCAATTTTGGAATTTTTAAAGATAAAAGAATTAAAGAAGTAAATGAAATTGTTATAAAAATTTTAAGAGAAAGAAATGCGCTATTAAAAGAAGAAAAAATAAAGCATGAATATCCAATATGTTGGAGATGTAAAAGTCCATTATATATAATAACGATAGATCAATGGTTTTTTAAAGTTACAGAATTTAGGGATAAGTTATTGGAAGAAAACGAAAAAGTTATTTGGTATCCAAATTCTGCTAAATATAGAATGAAAGATTGGTTACAAAACTTATCAGATTGGCCAATTTCTAGACAAAGATATTGGGGTATTCCATTACCAATTTGGGAATGTAAAAATTGTGGAAATATAAAAGTAATTGGAAGTGTTAAAGAATTAGGAATAGAAATAGAAGATTTGCATAGACCACATATTGATCAAATAAAATTAAAATGTGAAAAATGTAAAAGCGAAATGGAAAGAATTAAAGATGTTTTAGACGTTTGGTTTGATAGTGGTGTTGCACCGTGGGCATCTATAGGTTTACATAAGAACAAAAAACTTTTTAAGAAATTTTGGCCAGTACAACTAGAAATAGAAGGTCCAGACCAAATTAGAGGTTGGTGGAACTCGCAAATTATTACAAGTTATATGACTTTCAAAGAAGCTCCATATAGAAGAATTATAATGCATGGTTTCGTATTAGATGCACATGGAAGAAAAATGAGTAAAAGTTTAGGAAATATAGTAGCTCCAGAAGAAGTTATTGAAAAGTATGGAAGAGATGTTTTAAGAGCATATTTTCTTCTTGGTTTTCCGTGGGAAGATTATTATTTTGATTGGAAAGAAGTTGAAGAAATTAATAGAAAATTAAATATTATAAGAAATGTATTTAATTTCATAAAATTATATGTTAATAAAAAACCAGAAAAGAAAAATTTAAAGATTGAAGATAAATATATACTTTCAAAGCTTCATAACTTAATATTACAATATAATCAAGCATTAAAGAATTATGAATTAGATAAGTTGTTTGTATTAAACAAAAAATTCTTCGAATTTTTAGTTGAGGATGTTTCAAGATTCTATATAAAAATTATAAGAGATAGAGTTTGGATTAATTACAATGGAAAAGATAAAGAAGGCGCTTTATATACTTTATTAGAAATACTTGACAAATCTCTAAAAATATTAGCCCCTATCACACCATTTTTAGCAGAATATTACTACCAAGAAATTTCATATATTAAAAATTTTGAAAGCGTACATCTAGAGAATTATCCAAAACCAAAAAAAAGTTTTATAAAGAATGAAATTGAAAATATTGTAGAAGTTGCAAAAAAAATAATACAAGATATTTTAGAAGCAAGAAATAAAGCAAAAATAAAAATTAGACAGCCACTAAAAAAAGTTATTATCGTTTATAAAAAAGAAGAAATAAAAAATGCCGAAAAAGCAAAAAGAATAATATCTATTTTAACTAATGTTAAAAAAATAGAATTTAAAAATTCGTTTGAAGCAAAAGAAGATTATGAAATAATTGATACAGAAAACTATATAGTATATTTGTACAAAAAAATTGACAAAAAACTTAAAGAAGAAGGAATTTTAAGAGAAATAATAAGAGAAATTCAAGAAGTAAGAAAAAAAGAAAATCTAAGTATTTTTGAAAAAATTAATATAGCTATAGATATAAGTAATGAAGAAATTAAGAAATTAATAGAAAAACATAAAGAAATAATCGAAAACGAAACTAATTCAATATTATTTTTTGAAAAAGCGAGTAAATACGAATTAGATTTAGATGATATCAAAATTTTTATTGAAATAAAGAAATAATTTTTAATTATTAAATTTGGACCGGGCGGGATTCGAACCCGCGGCCTCTCGCATGCCAAGCGAGCGCTCTTCCGCTGAGCTACCGGCCCTTATAAAATTTGTAATATAAAATTGAATTTATGAATTTTGAAATTTTTGTACTAATGTTTTCTTTTATTTCATTTATAATTGGAATTTCCCTTCTTTTATATTTCTTATATCTTTACGAACCAAAAGAATTAAAGCCATCAGAAATTAGTGAAGAATATTTAGGAAGAAGAATAAGTGTAACTGGAAAAATAATTGATATTATTAAAAGAGAAAAAGTTAATTACATAATTATAACTGATGAAATAAAAAATTTTACAATTACAATTTTTCCAGACGTTTTTAAACTAATAGAAGATAAAATTGAAATAGAAAAAACTGTAAAAATAACTGGAATATTAAGTTCTTATAGAGGAAATTTGCAAATAATATTGCAAAGCCAAAATAATATTAAAATTATAAATGATTGAAATAATAACTTTTTGTTTAATTGGAAGTTTAATAGGATTTTTTAGCGGATTAATACCATCTTTACATCAAAATTTATTAATTCCTATTTTTATTTCTCTATTTTTTCAAAATGAAATTTTAGCAATATCTTTTTTAGTTTCTTTAGCAATATCTCAGAATTTTGGAAATGCTATTTCTAGTTGCTATTTATCTTCTCCTCCAGAGGAACTATCGTTATCCACGCTACCATCTCAAAGACTTGCAAAAGAAGGATTATTATTAGAAGCTTTAAAAATATATTTGATTTCATCTGTTCTTGTTGTTCCAATTACTATTATATTTGTTTTATTTTTTAATTATTATATATCAAAAATAATTACTGCTCTAAAAGATTATATTGGATTAATTCTTTTGATAGCAGTTTACACAATTTTCTTTTTTGAAAAAGAAAAAATAAAAAGCTTACTAATATTTATTTTAGCAGGATTCTTAGGTATAATTTCATTTAATTTACTAGATTTTAATAAAGCTGTTCTAGCTCTATTTAGTGGTTTTTTTGCACTTTCCCAAGCTATACTTAACTTATTTCAAAAAGAAAACTTTCTAGAAAATCAAATAGAAGATGTAGAAATAAAAATAAGCAAAAAAGAATTATTTTTTGGAATTTTATTAGCATTGTTTTTAGGAATGATTAGCGGATTATTACCATCTTTAGGAACTTCGCAAATAATTTTAATTTTTCAACCAATACTGAATGATAGAATGTTCTTACTATTAAATTCTGCTGTTTGTTTCTCGAACGAAATTTTTTCTGCATCTTCTTCCTATACTATAGGAAATCCAAGAAGTGGATTAAGTGTTTATCTTGAACAAACATTTGGAAAACCAACCTATGAAATTTTTATATTAACTTTATCCATTTTTTCTCTATCTACATTTTTTGGCTGCTTATTATTTATATTTTTTTACAAAAGATTATTTAAGTTTTTTCAAAAAATTAACTTTAAAATATTAAATATTTTGATAATTTTGATAATAATAACTATTGTATTTATCTTTTCGAATTATATTGGAATAATAATTCTTCTTACTTCAACTTCTCTTTCCTTATTTACAATTTTTTTAAATGTTAAAAGAAGTTACTTGATGGGTAGCTTAATTTTTTCTACACTATTAATTTACACTAATTTTTATTCCAAATTTCTTTTGTTACTAGGGATATGAAAAATATATAAATATTTTTAATATAAATATGATGGAAAACCATTCTCATTTATCTAAGAACGAAAAAGAAGAATTAAAAAGAATATTAAACGAAAAGCTAAAAAATGAAATAGAAATTGAAGTAATATTGGATTATGAAAATAACTTCGAATTTTCACATTTAACCGAGCATTTATGTAAAGAAATTTCTGAGCTAAGTGATAAGCTAAAATTTAATTTTTATGATAGTAAAGACAAAAAGACATTAGAGGTTATAGAAAAATATAATTTAAAACTAGATAAAAAATCAGATGGTCCAATAATATTTTATAAAAAACATCCTAATATAATCCATTTTGGATTTCCTTTAGGTATGGAATTTCCAGTATTTTTAGAAGAAATTGAATTTATTTCTTCTCAACAACTATCTATTCCATTAAATTTAGCTAAAACAATTTCGAAAATAGATAAAAATATAGATATTCTTGTTTTTGTTACATCAAGCTGTCCATATTGTCCATATATGAGTCTACCATCTCATAAATTTGCTTTTCTAAATAAAAAAATTAGAGGTATTGTTGTAGAATCTGAGCAATTTCCAAACTTAGCTGATAAATTTGATGTATTAGCAGTTCCAAAAACTGTAATAATTCATGAAAATGAAATTAAAGATGATTTTGAAGGTGCAATACCAGAAAATCAATTTGCAGAAACTATTTTAAAATCTATAGAATATTAAAGATTTAAAGAGTTTTTAACTTCTTCATCTACTCTTTCTAAACTCCATATATTTTCGAAATCTACCTCTATTTCGCTTTCGAATCCAATTTCCCTTAATTTATTTTCAATCAGTTCTATAATAAGAGGTAAATATGGACAAAATGGTGTTGTTGGCAATAATTTTATTTTTATTTTATTTTCTTCAATACTAATTTCTTCTATTAATCCCAAAGAAACTATATCAAAACCCAATTCTGGATCTATTACTTCTTTTAGTTTTTCTAATATTTTTTCTTTTTCCATATTTATTATAATTCTTACTTATTTTATGGAAATAGAAGAACTAGAAAAACAATTAGAAGAACTAGAAATAAAAACCGAAGAACAAAAAAAACAATTAAAGCAAGAGGTTTTACCAAAAGTTATAAACTTTACAAAAAAAATTATTAGCGAATATGGAAATTTAATAAAATCTGTAAGTATTTTTGGGTCTGCAGCAAGAGGAAAAATGAAAAAAACTAGCGATATAGATGTTTGGATAATAATAGATGATACCCCTCTTAAAACTTCACAAGATGTTGAAAACTTATCATTTAAAATAAGATTAAGCGGAGAAGAATTTGGTCTACATGTACAAGTTACTAAAATAACAGATTTTTGGAGTTTAATTTCCAAGGGAAGTCCAGAATTAGTTAATTTTTTAAGATATAGCTTAATTATTTTTGATTCTGGATTCTTAAAACCAACACAAAGAATGTTAAATTTAGGATTAATTTCACCATCAGAAGAATCTATAGAACTTAAAAAGAGAAATTCAATAATAAGATTTGAAAGAATAAAAGAAGATTTAAAATCAATGATTTTTGATTTAAGATATTGCGTAATAGATATAGCACAAGCTGTTATTATGAAAAAATACAATTATATTCCTGATCCAAAAACAATTCCACAATATTTAGAAAAAATGATTAATGAAAATATTATTTCAAAAGATTTTTTAGATAAATATTTAGAAATAGATTCCCTATGGAAAAAAATTGAACATAAAGAAATAAAAGAAGTTGATGGAAATATTTTAGATAAAGCAATAAAAATTACAGACGAATTTATTAAGGTGTTTTCTAAATTATGCTGACAAAAGAACAAAGAATAGAAATAGCAAGAAAATTTGGAAGATTGGCTAAAGAAAAATTTAAAGATTTAATAAAAAGTGTTGTAATATTTGGATCTTCCTTAAGAGAAGAATTTAAAGAAAGAAGTGATATCGATATATTAGTAATAATAGATGATACTATAGTCAAACATTGCGAAAAAGATTTTGAACATGTAATAGATTTGGAAAATAAGATAGACAAATGTCCAAGATGCGGAAATATATTGAGAACAGGAATTTTAGAAAACTATTTAGAAGAAATAGATAAAGAATTAGAAAAAATTGCAAATAATATAGATGAAGCAAGAATAAAAATTAAAGATAAAGTAACTAATGAAGAAAAAATTATTAATTTAATATCGCTTCAACCATCATATAAACTAACAGAATTTTGGGATTATGTAAGAAGTGGTCATCCTATAGTTTATAATTTTATAAAAGATGGGTATGCAGTAGTAGATGATGGAACTTTTAGAACTTTTCAAAATTTATGGCTAAATGGAAAAATACCATTAACTAGAGAAGCAATAGAAAAATATATAGAAGATGCACCAAAAAAAATTCTCAGAGCAAAATCAGTAAAATTATTACAAATAGCTGAAGATTGTTATTATGCAATTGTTAATTCAGCACAAGCACTATTAATGTTTTTAGGAAAAGCTCCTCCCGCACCATCAAAATTATATGAAGAATTTAAAAAAGAATTAGTTGATAAAAATTTAGTAGAGCAAGAATATGCAGAATGGATAAGAGAAATTGTAGAATTAAGAAAAAAAATTGAACATCAAGAAATAAGAGATATAAAAGGTGAAGAAGTTGATTTATGGATCGAAAGAGCTCAAAAATTTGTAGAAAAAATGATATTATTATTAAGTGTTTTGGAAATTAAAAAAATTGAAAGTATTGCTTCAAAAACCAGAGAAGTTTCAAGAGAACTAATGAGAAGAGCTTTAAAAACTTTAAATGTAGAATTTAACGAAGAAAATTTAGTTCAAAACTTTATTGAAAAGTTCATTAAGAATGAATATATTTCTCCAGATTATTTAGAAATATTAAAAAGAATTGATGAAATTTATTCTTTAATATTAGAAGGAAAAACTCATAAAGTAAATTTTGAAGAAGTATATAAATTAAGAGAAAGTGTTAGATTAATGATTAGAGATGTTGCAAAAGTTTTAGAAAATTTAGAAAGAAAAAAAGAATAATAATATTTTAATATATAATTTATGGCCTTATTTAATATTTTTAAGAAAAAAGAAAAAGGAGAAGATTTAAAAATTATCGAGAAAGAATTTAAAGAATCTGAATTATCAAAACCTATTGAAAATATTCAAAAACCTTCAGAAATTTCTTTACCAATCCAATCACAATCACAACAAACACAAGATAAATTTTCTTTAATAGAAACAAAAATTGAAAATTTAAGAATTTATTTAGAAATGATTAATTCAAAACTAGATAAATTAGAAACTTTATTAAAATCAAAAGGATTAATCTAAAAATATGGAAGGAGTAATATTAAATTTTAGATTAAGCAATCACAATAAAAACAGAAATCAAGTAATTGTAGAAATAGATGGGATAAATAATAGAAAAGATGCATTAAAATTAATAGGAAAAAAAGTAATTTTAGAGATTAATAATAAAAAGAAGATTGGAAAAATTATAAGAGCTCATGGAAATAGAGGAAGAGTTTTAGTAAGATTTAGAGAAGGTTTAAGTGGTTATGCATTAATGAAAAAAGTTATAATAGAAGATTAGTTATATCTTACAAATCCTAATCTTTTCGCTTCTTCTCTAAAACATTTCCTACAAAGCATTATTCCATATTTTCTTATAACTCCTCTTGTTGAATTGCATTTTCTACATCTAAAATTTTCTCTTCCATGTGCTCTTTTCTTTTTTGGTTGAAATGGAACTCTTAATGATGGATCCATAATTAATATGCTACAAATCCAAAAATACTTAGTGCATCTATTTCATCAACAAATCCCTTTTCTAAAGCGTTATAAATTACACTTTCTAGATTTTTCGATATTTTATCAAAAACTACTTTTCCCTCTATTTTTATTTTTAACATTAAAAAAGCATTTACTATTCCTGCTATTTCTTCTTTTATTATTTCATCTTCAAAAACCATAATAAAGAAGTAGAAATCTATAAATTTATCTAAACAACATCAACATTAAAGAATTCTTTTACAAATTTTATTGCCTCTTCTTTTGTAACCCTTTGTTTTTTAGAAATTGTTCCGTCTTTTAATTTATATCCTGGCTTTCTTAATGAAAAGCAAACATCCATACCCAATAATCCAATAGTATGATCATATTTAATTCCTAAATCAATATATTTTTTAATTCCTAAACTAAAATTTCCATAATCATCAAAAACACTCGAAGGAATTTTATTTTCATATGCCTTAAAAACTTTTTTTGCAAATTCTATTGCTTCATTTCTTCTTAATGTCAACATAACTCCTATAGGTTTTCCCTTAGGAACACCAAATGTAGATCTTTTTTTAGAATAAGTAATAGCAATTTTTCTATTTGGAAACATTTTTTCTAATAATTTTTTAGCTCTTTCTATTTTTTCCATATCGCCTCCACAACCTATATTTATAACTACTTTCTCTAAAAATATTTTTTTTCTCATTATATTTTCTTTTTCCATTTTATTGCAATGTTATTAAAGAATCTTCTTTTCCAACTATAATTACATAATCCCTTATTGTAGAGATTTTTTCATTTTCAGCTTCTATTTCTACTAACCATGCTCTATTAAAACCTCCTTCAGTTATATTAATAATTTTACCTATTTTTCCACTATTGTTTCCTCTAAAAACAAAAGCTAAAAAATTTTTTTCAAATTTTAGATGATCTAAAATTTTAAAATAAGGTAATTCTATCAATAAACTATCGTGAGTTTTAATTGAATTGTTTTTTGTTAAAATATTTTTTCCATCATGAAAAGTTAATTGATAAGTATCATTAGATATTTTTGTTTTTCTTTTTACTTTAACTATTTTTAAATTAGCCTCATCCTCTTTTATTTTTATTAAATACAATCCATATTTATTTGCAGTAATTCTATAGTGCTCATTAATTTCTGGAAAAGAAATCACATCAAATAATCCACATGGAAACTTATAATCTGTTACAACTCTTTGATCTACAAGAACTTTTCTTTGTTTAATAATTTGTTTAGCTTCTTTTAAATTTTCTGCATATTTTAATATATCTCTAACAATAATTGCTAACGGTATACAATAATCTTTTGGATGAGGACCACAAGATGGATTAACAGAATATTTATACTTTTTTGGCTCTTGTTTCCAAAACTTTGGTGCATTTAATCTTTTTAACCACATAAAAAATAAAAAAAGAATTATTTAGCTTTTACTACATCCAAAACTATTCCTGCTCCAACTGTAATTCCCATATCTCTCATTGCAAATCTTCCTAAAGCTGGAAACTCTGAAAACTTTTCAACAACTACTGGCTTTAATGGTTGAACTCTTATTTTTGCAACATCTCCCTTTTTAATAAATTGTGGATTTTTTTCTATTTCTTGTCCTGTTCTTGGATCTATTTTAGCAATAATTTCAACTATTTTTCCTGCTACTGTAGCTGTATGTATATGAAATACTGGAGTATAACCTACTGAAATAGATGTTGGATGTTCTAAAATAACTACTTGAGCTATAAACTCTTTTGCAACAGTTGGTGGATTTGAAGGATGTCCAGCAACATCCCCTCTTCTAATATCTGTTTTTGCTACACCTCTAACGTTAAAACCAATATTATCTCCAGGTAATGCTTCTTGCATTGGTTGATGATGCATTTCTATAGATTTTACTTCACCTTTTATTCCACTTGGTTCAAAAATTACTGTATCTCCTACCTTTAATCTTCCACTTTCAACTCTTCCAACAGGTACAGTACCTACACCTGTAATGCTAAATACATCTTGTATAGGAATTCTTAATGGTTTATCAACAGGTCTTGGTGGTACTTGTAACATATCTAATGCTTCAACTAAGCAAGGTCCTTTATACCATGGCATTTTTTCACTCTTTTTAGTTATATTTTCACCATATTGTGCGCTTACAGGTATTACAGGTATTTTATCTATTGGATATCCTAATGGTTTTAAAAGCGTATTTAAAATCTCATCTTTTAATTTATTATAAACATTTTCGTCATAATTTACTGTATCCATCTTAGTAATAGCAACAATTAACTGATTAATTCCTAAAGATCTTATTAAATATGCGTGCTCTCTTGTTTGAGCCTGAATTCCTTCTCCAGGCTTTGCACTTACAACTAATATTGCAGCATCTGCTTGAGAAGCTCCTGTAATCATGTTTTTAACAAAATCTCTATGACCTGGTGCATCTATTATTGTAAAGAAATATTTTTGCGTTTCAAATGGTCTATGAGCTATATCTATTGTCATTCCTCTTTTTCTTTCTTCTATTTCTCTATCTAAAATATATGCAAATTCTCCTCCTTCTATTTTAAATTCTTGTGCAAGTTCTCTTAGCTTCTTTAACTCATCTTCTCTTATCGCTCCTGTTTCATAAAATAACCTACCGGCTAGTGTTGATTTTCCTTGATCTACATGTCCTACAATTACTATGTTTAGATGTGGTTTCCTTGTCATAAAGTTATTATTTAAAAAAGTATTTAAATATTAATAAAAAAAGAAAAAATAGGGGTCATCTCATTGCTACCCCTATAGCAAAGGTTTGCATAACTTTAATTATTTTTACCTTTACAGTTTCTCCACTCTTTGCGCCCTTTACAAAAATAATAAAATTGTTAATTCTTGCTATTCCATCGCCTCTCTTACTAATATCTTTTATTTCTAAATCAACTATTTGACCTTCTTTTACAGGTTTAGCCATATTACAGATTGCAAATCATCACTAATCAGATTTGCAATAATACTATATATTTTTTAAAAAATATATTTTGAAATTAATTTAATTTTTAAAATATTCTAATATATTTTTTCTATCTTTTTTAATTTCATTTTTATAAAAACTATCAAAATTATCTCTAATTGGTTTATAAATTTTTTCGAAAAAATTTTGTTGATCTTCTAATATATTTCTATCAAACTTCTTTAAATATTCAATAGTAAAATTCCAAATTTTTTCAAAACTATCAATTCTCTCAAATTTTCTAGCAATATTAATATCAAAATCTTTTGGTAATTGTACTTTATTACCAATAATAAAGAATTTTGTTCTTCTATCTATAGGTGCTTTTTCATTTCCTACAATTTCCCATTCTTCATACTTTTCTCCACTTTCTTCTTTACTTTCAAAAATTAAATTTTTAAACAATTGCCTTTTACTTCTAAATTTATATTGTGACCCATAATACTTAGCCCAAGCATAAAAAATTGCTCTATTTAATCCAAAAGATTTTGCTTTATCTAAATCTCCTTTAAGTAAATAATATCTTGCTGCTTGTAATAGTGCCATTACCTCAAACCTTCCAACTTTTCCTCCAATTTTTTTACTTTCTTGTTTAATATTTTCTAGTTTTAAAAAGTTTTTTAAAAAATCGCTAAAATACTCAAAATCATAAATATTACCTTCACTTAAAATTTTTGTTTCTTTTGGTTCTTTTTTATTATTAATCGTTCCAGCTATTCTTATTATTCTTGCTTCGTCTTTAACAACTCTATCTACATTATAGTTTTCAAATTTTTCTAAAAAGAAGTTAATTAATGCATTTTGAAAAATACTCCACTTTTCGATTTCAACAATTTTATTTATTTTATAATAAATATGTAAACCATTACCAGAATTAACTATTAAACTAGCTGGAAAATTAAGACTAAATAAACTATTTTTTATAATTTCATAATCAAAAATTGCTTTTTCACTATCTAAATCTATTACAAATGTATTTCCAAACTTTATTGAATCTTTAGTTCCAATTTCTTTTGTTCTAGGTAACAATCCTATATAACAATCTTTATCCTTTAAATTTTCTATTTCCCTCTTTAAATATGAAATTATTTCTTCTTTTCTTTTAAAAAATTTTTGAGAATATATTTTATCTTTTTGAAAAATTCTTATCTCCCAAAAAATTTCTTTCTCATATCCACTACAAATAAAATTTAAAAATTTTTCAATTTGATTAATCTCTATCTTCATAAATTTAAATTAGAAATGTTATGTATTATGCCAGCAAAACCCTTAACTGAAAACCAGAAAGAATTATATAATGCATTAAATAATGAAAGAATAACTTATTTAGCGATTTTTGGACCAACAGGAACAGGAAAAACCTTTTTTGTTATAGATTATGTTATAAAAACTCTAAGGCAATCTAAAAATAAAAAATTAATATTAATTAAACCATTAATTGATCCTTCTACTAAAAAAGAGTTTACAATTGCTGAGTTAGGTAATTTATACTTTGAAAATATCAAGCAATATTTAAAAGATATTGTAGATTCTTTAAAAGAAGATTGGAAAGAAATAGAAGAATTTATTAATCAAAAAAGAATTATAATATCTGATTTTTCTTCTTTATCTGGAAGAAGCTTCGATGATTCAATAATTTTTGTTGATGATGTTCAATTAGTTAAACCAGAAAGAATTATTGAAATTTTAATGAGAGTAGGAAGCAATTCTAGATTAATAATTGCTGGCGATCCTTTATTACAAGCAGAATATTATCAAACAATAAAAATTCTTAAAGAAGTTTTATCGAACCAATCAAATTCTTATATTATAGAATTGGGATTAAAAGATGTTATTAGAGAAGGTGCAAAATTGGGATTAAAGTTACTATTAGAAACTAGATTAAGAAAAAGAGAAATGAGTAAAGAGGAAAAAGAAATAGCAAACTTAATAATGGAAGAAGTAGAAAATATAGATATAATAAATGTTCTAGATTTAAGAAAAATAAAAGAAGAAGTTGGAATAAAATCTAAAACTGTTCCAGATGTTGTTATTATTGTTAAAGAGAATCAAGCCGGAAAATTAGTTGGTAAACAAGGTCAAACAATTCAAAGCTTACAAAGTAAATTAAACTTAAATTTAAGAGTTTTAGAAATTACATTAGATTTAAGGGAATATTTTAGAGTTTTTCATCCAAGTGGAAAGCTAGCAAAAGAATTAAAAGATATTGAATTAAAAGGTCCTTACTTGTATATATATGCAACAAAAGAACAAAGACCAATAATTATAGGTAATAAAGGAGTAAACATTAGATTTTTTGAAACTTGTTTAAAAGAATTGCTAAATGTAGAAGCTAAAGTAATTGTATAATTTTGATTACATCTTTTTTTACTTCTTCAATGCTTCTATTAGCATCAACTAAGTAAACATTTTTTAAATCTAATTCAAAATTTCTATAATTATCTAAAACTTTTTTTAAAAAGTCTTTTTCTTCATAAATACTTTTTTTCTTTTCTTTCAATCGCTCTAATGCAACTTCAACATCTACATCCAAAATAATTATAGCATCGGGTATTTCAACAAATCGAAGTAAAATATTAAATATTTTATTAAAAGTTTTTTTCTCTTCCTCATTTTTTATTAAAGCGTTCTGATATGCATATGTAGACAAAAAACATCTATCAGAAATTATATAATCATATTCTTCTCTTAATTTTTTTATTTTTTCTTTTAGTTGTATTCTATCAGCAAAAAAAAGTAAGGAAGAAATTAAATAACTTTTCATAAACTCCTTTTTATTTTCTAAGGAATTTCTTATAAATTCCCCTATTTCATTATCTGATGGTTCTTTAATTACTATTGAATTTTTTAATTCTTTAGCTAAAATATTAGAAATAGTGGTTTTTCCGGCACCATCAATTCCTTCTATTCCAATGTACTTTCCCATTAAATAATTCACTTTAATTATTTAATATTGAATTATTGAATTAGTTTAACATTTTAACCATATATGGTCCCTCTAATTTATAACCTAGTTTTTTATAATATTCTCTTGTTCCTATAGCACTTATCACAACCATTTTCTTTTTATCAAATTCGTTTAATGCTATTTCTTCTGCAATTTTCATTAATTTTTTTCCAAAACCCCTATGTTGAAAATTAAATTCTAATGGTAAAGAATTTATTGGTAGATGAAATCCAAGAACTTTTAACTCTCTTATTAATGCAGATTTAGAATCTATTTCTTTTCTATGAGATGTATCTGGTATTCTTAATCTCAAATATGCATATATAGTTTCGAATTTATCCTCAAAAGAAAGAAATATTTCATTACCATTATTAGCTATATAATCTATTCTTTCCAAATGTATACTTTCCAAATGCGGTTTAATCCCTTTTTTAATTCTTATTCCAACTTCCCTACATCTTATACACTTACATTCTATTCCCATTTCTTTAGCTTTTTTCTCTACATACTCTCTTAAATTAGTAAAAGTATATCCTGCATCTATATCATTTTTTGGCAAATCTCTTCCTAATCTTTGAATTCTAACATATTTTGGAATAAATTTAAAAGATTTTGCCAACAAATTTACTAATTCCTCAAACTCATATAACTTAAATTCTTTTCTTTCATATAACTTCCAAAGCTCAGTGGTTTTAAATAATTGTAAGGGATATATCTTCAAATAATCTGGTCTAAAATTTTCATCCTCGAATAGGATTCTAAACATTTCTAAATCTCTATCTATATCACTTTTTGGAAGATTTAGCATTATATGATAAGTAATTTTTAACGCAGCGTTTCTTGCAATTTTTGTTGCCTTGATGACATCTTCAATTGTATGATTTCTTCTCACAAACTCTAAAACATCATTATAAACACTCTGAACTCCTATTTCTACTCTTGTAACTCCATAAGAAAGCATTTCATCAACATGCTTTTCAAAGCATAAATCTGGTCTTGTTTCAATTGTTAGTGCAACACATCTATATTTAGCTTTTTCATTTTTCGTTTGTGCCTCTTCTAAAGAATCGCTATCTTCTTCGTTTAAAGCATCAAAAATTCTTTTTATGAACCATTTTTTATATTCTTCATCCAAAGCTAAAAAAGTTCCAAGAATTATTACTTCTATTTTTGAGTTTTCCTTTAATAAACCCATTAATTCGTAATGCATTAATCTATTCTTTACTTGTAAATATGGATCATATTCAAATCTTTTTGCTCTTTGAATCGCTGGTTCATTAGGTGTGTAACTTTTCGGAACATTTGAAAAAGTTGGACAGTATATACAATTTCCTCCACAATTTCCAGGCTTTGTTGCCAGAGTTATTATTAATACTCCACTACTTGCTCTAATAGTTTTACTTTTTATATTTTCTGTAATATCTATACCTATTTTTTCTTTTATAAGTTTTATTAATTCCATTGTCTTTAAAACAGGTATTCCGTATTTTTTTGCTAAAAGAATTTTTAATTTTTCGAATTCGCTCTTATTTTTAGCATTCGATAATTCTTTTAAATATTCTATAGGTACATCTATTTTTAAAGCTTTTTCCATAAATCTATTAAATAAAAATTACTCTTCAGAAGTTTTCCTTAATAAATTTTCCAAATATTTTATTCTAGCTTGTAATGCCCTAATTTCTCTAGGGCTTTTTGCTGTTAATAAAGCTTTTTTCGCTTTTTCAATTTCCTTAAGATACATTTTTTTAATATTTTGAGTTTGAATTAAATTTAAATTTCTTTCTCTTTCCATAATTTATAATATGAACATGTCCTTATATATTTTTTACTATTCGTTGGTAATAAACAATAATTGTAAAAAATATAGATAATTAACAAAAATTTTCATTATGGATATAGAAAAAAAGTACGTAAAATATTTTTATGAAAAAGTCGCAGATAGTTGGATAAATATTAGACAAAAATTTAAAATATTAAAAATATTAAAAAAATTAAAGAATTTAAAAAACAAAAAAATACTCGAAGTTGGTTGTGGAACAGCAACCCAACTAATCGAATTTAAAGATAATTTTTTGGTTGGAATTGATTTTTCGAAAAACATGATAAAACACGCAAAAGAATATGCAAACAAAAGAAATATTAAAATTTATTTTATATTAGCAGATGCAAGATATTTACCTTTTAAAAAAAATTCATTTGATTTTGTTTTTAGTATTGCAACAATTCATCATATTAAGAAAAGAATTGAAAGAATAAAAGCAATAAAAGAAATTTTAAGGGTTTCTAAAGATTTGTGCTTATTCTCTGTACTAAAAAGATATTCATCCTTAACATTTTTTCGCTTGTTTATAGATTTTCTTAAGCTACATAACTTTGGAGATATTTTCTTAACTTGGAATTATAAAAGAAGAAAATTAAAAAGATTTTATCATACTTATTCGAAAAAAGAATTAATATCAGATTTAAGAATACTAAATATTCAGAACTTTGAAATTCTTGAAGATAAATTCAATTATTATGTTATATTTAAAAAATAATAGCCCCGCCCGGATTCGAACCGGGGTCTCCGGGTTTCTTTCATTATTTTCAAAGCTTTGGTTTGACCAAAGCCCGGCATCCTTGGCCACTAGACGACGGGGCTATCTATAATTTAAATTAAATTATTTTATCTTAAAAATTATTACGCCATCACATGGCATTCCTCTTAATAAATAATTATTAATGCAATCATCTATTGGAACCCCATTTTCATAGAAAATCTCAAAATAGTCCTTCGAATTTAATAGCAATTTTACCCACTCTAAATTATACATTTCAGATAAATTTCTGTTTAACGGGTCTATACTAAATTTTTCAACAAAAAAATAATCTATACCAAATTTTTTTGCCAACTCATTTATGAATGTTGAATTATTACTCAATCTTAAATCGGCTGTTCCTCCTATATTTCTTTCGCAAGCATATAAAACTCTATATCCCCATAAACTCATTATAGTTGTATTTCTTTCTGTTCTTTCTTTTATATAATTGCAAGCTTCAAAAAAATATTCCGAAAAAGTTTTTACTCTTTTCATTATTTCAAGCTTAAAGGAATATGAGATAAAAAAGTAGTAAGTTATTATAAAAAGTGATATAAAAAAAATTAGTAGAAACGCTATTTTTACTATCGAAGAATTTCTTGCGTTTTTTATCAAATCTAAAATTTCTTTGAAAGAATATAAAAATAAAGAGGAATATAATGCAATAAAAGGATTAAGAAAATATAGATATCTTGCTGTATCCTCTGCTCTATAAAGAACTCCTAAATCATTCTTAAATGGATATATAATTATTAGCCACATCACAGTTAAAAGAATTAATGGAATTAATGGAAATAATAGTTCATATTTATTATAATAAAATAGAATAAAAATTCCAATTATCGATGAAAAAATAATAAAAGATGAATGACCATACGCAAAATCAATATATTCTTTCAATCCAAAAGAAAAAACATCTACTTCGCTACCTACTTGTTCTGTTCTACCAGCAAAGCTATATATATCTTTATATTCTATATTTTTAATTTCACAACTCCCACTCAAATATTTATTTAAAATTTCTGTAATTATCCAAAAACCAACACAAATTTTATTATAAGCTAATATATTAAAAACTATTAATGATAAGATAGTAAATATTGGAAAAAGAAAAAATATCAAAAGTTCTTTAAAATTAATTTTCCTCAAAAAACAACAATAAAAAACCAGAAAAATTATTCCAAAAGATATAGCAAAAGGTAAAGTTGGTTTTACGATAAAAGATAAACCTAAAAATATTGAAGACAAGAAATAATATTCTTTTTTATTTTCTTTTAAGAACAAATAAAGAAAAGAAAAGGATAGAAAAGTAAATAATACAAATAAGCTATCTACATAGAAAGTTACCGAATATATTACTGTTGATTGAAATGCTTGAAATAATATAGAAGATAATAAAGCGATTTTTTCATCAAATATTTTCCAGAAAATTACAAAAATAGAAAAAGATGTTACAAAAATAGTAAGTGGTAATAAAAATTTTGCAAAAGATTCCGAAATTAAAAAACCAAAAGCTTTTAAAAAATGAAAAATAGATATATATCCGTATGCTGAAGGATTTGGTTGTATAAAATCTAAATAATGTAAATATTCCTTTCTATATGCAAACTCTTTAGAAATTCTCATATGATAACCTTCGTCTCCAAAAACAACTGGATATCTCCAAACAACAATTAAATTATTATAAAAAATTAGAAAAGAAAAAATAAAGAAGAAGAGAATTATAAAAATATTATATATGTTTTTTATAAATCTTTCATCGATTTTAATTTCTATTTCCATATATTTATTTAATGAATCTGATAAATATAGAAAAAATCAAAGAAAATATAGTTAAAAAAATTAACTATTTGGTTATTCCTTTGTTATTAATTTTAATTATCTATTTTGCTTTTTTTGTAAGATTGAAAACTGCATATGTAGATATTCCATTAGATTATGATCCTTGGTGGTTTTTTAGGCATGCAAAAGATATAGTAGAAAGATGGGATAGAGAAAAAAAGTTTGTACTATCTACTTGGGATGAAAAAAGTTATTTTCCCCCAGGAAGACCAATATATTACGATGGATACAGTTATACAATTGCCTTAACTTACCTATTAATAAGAAATTTTATACAAATTTCTCTAGAAAAGTATTCTGTATATTTTATTGCAATTTTCTCAGCTTTAACAGCAATTCCAGCATTTTTTTTAGCTAAAATTATTTCTAAAAATAACTTAGCTGGACTACTCGCTGCGTTTTTAATAACATTTAGTCCAGCTTTTTTAATTGTCTCGATGGCAGGATATGTAGATAGCGATGTTGTATACGTTTTTTATACTTATTTAGTTTTACTTTCAACTATTTTATTAATAGAAAAGAGTTTAAATACAATTGAATTTATAAATATAAGTATTCCAAGTACATTACTTGCCATAAGAAAACTAGCACCTTATTTTATTTTTGCTTCGATTTCTTACATTTTATTTGCATGGAACTGGAATTCTGCATATTACTTTATTTTTATAATTGGTTTATTTTTAATTTTATATATAGGTTTTATACTTTTATCGGTTGTTTTTGATGTCTATATAAATGAGGAAAGAAAAGTAAAAAAAACAAATTCTAAAAATTATTTAATAAAAATTTTAGGTGTTTCTATTGTAATTGGTGCGTTAATATTTTTCACTGAATTGTTAACATTTTTGATAGAGAGAATTTTTAATACATCTTTACCACGTCCAATAACAACTATGTTATGGCAAATTTATTTAGCAATAAAAGGTGGTTTAAAATACGCCTTATTAGTAAATATTTCTGTTGCAGAACTACAACCTTTAAATACGTTTAGCATAGAAGGAATTAAAGAGGCGGCATCTAGAGTAGGTTTAATACCATTTCTTTTATCCTTTTTAATTTTTCCGACATTTGTCTATAATTTTTTCTTTAAAAAAATTCTAAATTGGAAAGAAATTCTTTTAATTGCTTGGTTTATATATTCTCTATATTTAATTTCTCAAGGAATTAGATTTTCTTTATTGTTTGCAACATCTTTAGCTATTGTTGCACCCTATTCTATATTTACTTTACATTTTATAATAATCGAAAATCTTCAAAAATCACAAAAAGTTTTAAAAATATTTAATTTATTTTTCTTTTCTTTTCTAGCTATTTTTATATTTTATTATTTAGATAATTCATTTAAAATCGCAAACGCCATGAAAGGAATGGAAATAAATGAAAATTGGAGGGCTGCACTTGATTTTATTAAAAATAACTCAGACGAATATACATTAGTTGCAACCTGGTGGGATCCTGGTCATATAATTGCTGGATATGCAAATGTTAAAGTTCATGCAGATGGTGCCCATTGTGGTTGGGATTCGTGCATTCCTTATAATCACGATATAAGAATTCAAGATATGGGAAGAATCCTAACAACTTCTAATGAAACAGAAGCATATGAATTATTAAAAAAATATACTAGAATTTCTGAAGAAGATTGTAAAAAAGTAAAAGAAAGGTTTCCAAATTTATTTAATGAAAGTATCTGTAATATTACAATTAATAAAATTTATTTTATTGCAAGCCAAGATTTAATATTTAAATATTATTGGCCATATTATTTTTCCTCTTGTTTGAGAAAATACTATCCAGAAAATTCAATATGCTATACACAAAAAGGAATTGAAAACTTTTTTTATATAAATAAGAAAGGTGAAGGTAATATGTATTCTATTTTTATTTTAAATACGCAGAAATCAGATATAAATAAGGGTATATTAGTTTACTCTACAAGAACAAATGTTGGTGAAAGAATAATAGAAATAGATATAAGTATAAAAACAGAAAATATAAACAATCAAACTGTATTAGTACCATATTTTATGAATAAAGAAAGAATAAAATATCTAGTCTATTACCAAGATAATAAACCAATAATAATTAATCAAGAAGAATTTGGAAGAAAAACAGATGTTAATGCAATGGTTATTATTGATCCTAGTTTTAGATATATATTTTTAGCTGATGAAAAAATAATGAATTCAATGTTTACAAAAATGTACTTTCTTAATGGAATTGGTTTAGAAAAATTTGAGTTAGTGTTTGATAATCCAGAAGTTAAAATATATAAGGTTAGTTTTAACTAAAATATGAAAGAAAATTTATCAAAAATTTTAATACTAGTACTTTCATTAATCATTCCATTACTTTTTCTTTTTTTATCTAAACCTACAACAGAAATTGTAATTAAAGATTTTAGAAATGTTGAATGCGAAGAAATCATAAAAATTGGAAGTAAAATATCTTCTATAAACAATATAGATATAAAAACTATTGAAGATTTTGAAAATGCAAAAAAAGAGCTAAAACCAAATCAAACATTTTTCATTATAGTAGATAATAAAATTGTTAGATGTACTGCACTTGAAGATTTTGACATAGAAGTAATAGAAATTGAAAAAACAACATATTTTAAACCAATAAATCTAGAAAGAATTGTTTTAGAAAATAACGAAAAAAATTTAAAAATACTTAATTTGTTAGGTTATAATTATTTTCTTATAGATTTTGATAAAATAATTTTACCATACGATAAGAAAATATATTTGTTATTAACAACTCCTGGAAAATTAGATTTTTATTTAGAAAGAGATTTAGAAAAAGAAAACGAAACTGTAAAATTAATGGATAAAGAGCTTCATATAAATGAATTATATAAAATTTTTGATGAAGTTATTATAGGAGAAAAAAATGTAACTGTTAGAAAATATTTATTTAATCAAGATTTTATAGAAGATTTTGACTTTAAAATCAGATATTTTTATCCTGTTGCAATTAACTTCGTAAACATAACATTTAAAATAAATCAAAATGGTAGTAAAATATTATTAGAAAATCTTAAAGAAGTTCCTTTTAAATTAGTTCAACTGGAGAAGTATTATGATGCCAAATTAGTTATAAAGATTAACAATATAACTATTTTAAGCTATCCCTTACCATATAGAAACTATGAAAATTATATTTCTATTTTATTAATAAACTTAGAAAATCCTAATGAACTAAAAAAAACAATAGCTATACAAGTTCTAAAAACTGAAGAAATAAAAATAGAAAGATATTTTAAAATTTTAAAATTAGATATTATTTTCTTAATTGCATTTCTTATTTTATTTATTTTTTTCTTTTTAAAAACTAAAGATTTAAGTTTGTTTTATTTCTTACCTTTTATAATTTTATCTTTATTCTTTCCGCTAACTATACCAATCTTTTTTTCAATACTCTTTTTCTTTACTTTTTTAAATAAAAAAACTATTGACTTTAGACTTATATTTTATACGTTCATTTCAACTCTTTTCTTCTTATTTTATCTTCAAAAAATTTACTTTTCCTTCTCAGCTCTTTTCCTATCTTTAAGTTTTTTTGTTCTTATAAATCTGTTTATAAATAGATTTAAAAATTTTGAAGTAATTGCATTATTAATTTACGTATCTATTTCTCTTATTTTGTTTTTTTCAAATAGTTTAATTTCTTTTTCTTTACTTCTTGTAGCTTTTCTATATATTTTATCAAAAAATCTTTATTATTAAAAAGATAGAATAAAAATAAAGAGAGAAAAATTGAAAAGATTACATCAGAGAAATAATGAATTTTAAGAATTATAATAGAAAAAATTGAAAAAAGACCGAAGAGAATAAATAACGATTTGAAAATATAGTTTCGAAGATAGAAATATGAAAATAAAATAATTAAAATCGCAAAATATGAATGAGAAGAAGGGAAAGAATAATCTATCTTTTCTATTATACCATATGGTCTTTCTCTTTTTACTGCATACTTTATAAGATAAATTATTAAAAAACCAAAAATAGATAAAAAAATTAACAAATTTAGAATTTTTGTTTTTCTTTCAAAAAAATAAATATAAATTGCAAAAATCAAAAATATTAGATAAAAAAAATAATAACTTAAAAATGATAAAAAATATACTTTAGAAAAATCGAAAAAACTAATAAAATTAAAAATTGTTTCATCTACTAGACTAATTATTTCTTTTATATTCATATTTCTAAATTATTTAGTTTTAAAATTTTAATATATTAATCTAATGAAATAATCTTTGATTTCGCATTAGCAGAATAAAAAACAATTTCTCCATTACACAAATTACATATTCCACTTAATGGCATTCTTTTATAAACGCTATTACAATTACTACACACGAATCCAACAAACTCCTTTATATTTATTTCATTAATAAATCCTTGTTTAATACCTGCATTAGAATGATTTTTATTAGCTCCATTTCCGTTTTGAAGTAAAATTCCAATAATAGATTTTTGTTTAGTACCTGTAATAAATTGAGAAGATGTTATTCCAATAGCATTAAATATTCTTTCTAGAGGTGGTAATAACTGATGATAAATATAGTATTCAGCATCAATTGGTATTTTGTATTTTTTTACATATTCAACGCTCTCTGCTCTTTCAACAATTTTTTGTGGACCGGCGACTATAATATAACTAACTCTATCTCCAACTCCCGGAATGTTTGGATCCCCTCTTCGTATCATTTTTTTGACAAGCTCTATATGCGGTTGCTGACCCTTATATTTGTTAAGAGGTCTTGAAATTGATTTAATTATAGCAAGCTTTTCTACATCTATTTCATTATTTCTTAACTTTCTAAAAACCTCTCTAACATATTCAAAAGCTTCTTTTTCGCTTCCAGTAATCAATAAAATTTCTATAACTTTTGATAAAGTTTCCGAAACTAATTCGCACCAATCCCTTCTTATAGTTTCAATTCCTTTCATTACTATTTTGCCATCTTCTTTTTCACTTTCAAATAAATAACCAACATACTTCTTTTTTGTTACAAAAAGAATTTTTTTCATTATTCCTTCTATTTTCATTTTAATGTTTTGAGGTGTTTTTGAATTAATTAATTTTTCTAATTCTGTTCCAATTTTGAAAGCCTCTTCCAAACTTTTTGCATTTGTTTTTACCATTATAGAATCTGTATCACCATAAACAACTTCATATCCCATTTCTTCGGCAAATTTTTTAACATTAGTAATCCAATATCTTCCATAAGCTGTTATAGTATTTGCTATATCAGCTACAAAAAATCTAGCTTTTAAAAATCCAGTATATCCATAAAATGCGTTTGCCAATAATTTTAGTGCCAATTGTTTTGCTTCCAATAAAATCTTTTTGTTTGGATCTTTTTCATCTTTCATCATCTTTTTAATCTTATCTCTTTCTTCTATTAATCTCTTTAAAACTCTTGGAAATATTCCCTCTCTAACGTTTTTTGAAACAAAATATGTGTTAATTGGAGATATAATTAAATCCACTCCTTCTTTTCTATTTTTTAAATAAGTTGTTGGACAAATGTTATATTCTATTATTATACTTGGATATAGAGATTTAAAATCGAGATAAGCAACAAATTCGTGCAAACCTATTTTTGGTTCTAAAACTATAGCACCTTTAACTTCTTGTTTTTCTCTTTCTTTTAATTCTCTTTTGTTTGGTTTGTTAGGAATTACAAAATTATTTTTGTTAAATTCTTTTAAAAGAAATTGTTCTATTCTGGAAGATTCAGAACCAGATAAAGTATCTTGTAATAATAAACCACTTAACCTAGAAATTTCTATATATTGAGAAATAAAATCTCTACTAAGCATTATTTCTAAAACTAATTCAGCATCAGTTTTTGCATAATTTATAAGCCTTACTAAATCTTTTTCATCTCCATTCCATAGTTTGATTATTTCACTATGTTCTACATCTTCTTTTCCTCTACCTATTAATACTTTTGCTACATCACCTAAACCTAATCTTTTTGTCTTAAACATACCTTTTTTAGAAAATTCTTTTAAAATATCATAAAAATCTATGATTACTCTCCCTACAATAGAATTTTTATATCTCTCTTCGCTTATTCTTTGACTTTTTGCAACTTTTTTTGCTCTTCCTAAATATGGTTTTATTTTGTTTTGTCTTAATCTTTCAATTATATAAGGGATATCAAAATTGTTAATATTATATCCAATTATAAAGTCTGGATCATAATCTTTAATTATATTAATAAAACTTTCTAACATTTTTTTCTCGTTCTCAAACGATAAAACATATTCTAAATCTACGCTTACTTTTTTAGAAATTAAAACTAGATTTCTCTTTTCATTGTATTCTGGATAAAAAGCTAATGAAATTATACTAATTGGATGAATTTTTGGATCTGGAATACCTTCTTTATTGGCAACTTCTATATCAATTGATAAAATCTTAAACTTAGGAATTTCATGATAATCTATCTCTTTAATATTTGATGCCTCTATTTTTTTATTTGTAAATACAACATTTGTATTATTAACAAAAATTCCTTCTACTTCATACCATTTACAGCCACTAAGATTTTTATCTGCCATAAATCTATACTTAAAAAGAATATCGGCTTCGTACGTATTTTCAACGAAATCTTGTAACATTAATTCCTCTCTAATTAGTGGAACTTTTGATGGATTCTTTAAAAATATTCTAAATAATTTTGTTCTTTCCTCTTGGTAACCTATGGGTAAGAATTTCTCTACAGTATCGACTTTAACTATTAAATTTTTAAATTTTTTTTCTAAGAACTCTAAAAACTTTTCTTCATCTTTAACTTTTACATAAAAATATGGGAAAAAATCTCTAACAAAAACAGTTATAGAATTGCCACTCTCATCTTTTCCAAAAATTCTAATTATCGGTTTATCATCAACAACATCATAATCAACATCCAAAAGAAAAATTTTAGTATTCATGATATTTTTTTATTCTTCTTTCAAATATTTTTTTCTATCCTTTATTATAGTTAATTTAAACTTTGAAAATTTTTTCTTCCTTTAAATCGATAAAATAGTTGTTTTCTGATAAATTAGTTAAATTAACTAAAAAAATATCATCTATCTTATTTATTTCTTCTTTATTAGAATTTAAAGTTATAATTAAACTTGGTTTATTTTTTATTAAGAAAAAATCTCCACCAAAATTTAGTATTTCTTGTGATTTAGAAGTTACTAATCTTAACTTTAAGAATTTGTTTATATTAAATTTTACATGTCTAAGATTTATTATCAATATTAATGAGTTATTAACATAAATTTGGTGAACAGGAAATGAAGAGTTTACATATACTTTATTTTTTAAAATCTTGTTTTCTTTATCCAGCTGTATAACGATATCGACATCAATATCAATATCTTTATTAAAAATTCCTATTCTAAACTCTTTTACTTCTTCTAAATTGTTTTTTTCTTCAAACTCTGGAAAAATAACTTCATTAACATAAATTTCATCGTTTTTCCAATAACATTTGACCCCAATAACGCAATCTTCCTCTATTAATTTTAATTTTTCTTCATCCTCTATCCAAATATCTATTTTCGATGATAAATCATCTATTGTAATTTTTTTACCATTAATCTCGTAAACCATACCTATAAGAGAAAATGTTCTATATTTTTTTGAAATTTTATTTATAGAAAGTAAATTAAAAAATAGTAGCTTCTTTTTTATAATTGATGATAAAAAATTATATCTTTCTCTTAAAATATTTAATAAATCTAGGTTCGATATTTTTTGTTTTATTTGTGGCTCGAAAATTCTAATAGAAATTTCTCTTCTTATTTTTTGCAAAAAAGTAATAACATCCTCTTTTTTTAAAATTCTTGGTTCGTTTGATTTTGGTAAAAAAAGTAAAAATTTTTTGAATTCCTCATCATCCATTAATGAAAGTATTTGAGGATCTTGAACAAAATAACCCTTTTTCATTAACTCAAATATTCTATTCATTTTTTATTTCTAAGTAATATAATGTTAAACCTTCTTTATCTTTTATTTTAGAATGAGGTAATTTTATTCTTTTAATTTTATCTAACTTAGCCAATTCTTCTAAATACTTTTTAAATGTGTTCCAACTATATTTTTGTCCTGTTTTTTCATAAACATACCTCAAAATTCTATTTATGTTGGAAGGAAATGGATTTTCTTTAAAATATTCTTCTATTAATTTATATATCTCAAATCTTTTTGATGGTCTTCCCCTCCTCATAAATAATTAAATTAGTTGATTTTTTATGATTTTTCCAATTTCTTTTTGAGTAATAATTTTATTATAATAATTTATTATTTTTTATATTCTTATAACTCTATTTAACTCTTCTTATTTTTCTTGTTAAATTCTTTTTAATTATAACTAAAATATTACACTGTTATAGTATTTAAAAAACTAAAAATTAATTAAAAATTTATTCTTTATAGTTTTTTCCCTATTATTACTTTATTACTTTGATATCTTTCTGAGATTTCATAAAAAATATTTGAAAGTTCATAAAAAAATTCCGAATTTTCATAAAAAATATTGGAAAGTTCATAAAAAATATTTGAAAGTTCATAAAAAAATTCCGAATTTTCATAAAAAATATTGGAAACTAATCTAAATATCCTAAAAATTTCTTAATAATTTCAATAATTTTTTCTCCTTTTTTTGATAATCTAACAACTTTATCTCTTCCCATTTTTTCAAATTCTATTAATTCTAACTCATAAAAAACTTTAAGAATGTTCAACGTATGTGAATAAGTTGTTCTTACTTTTTTATATATTTGTGTAATATTTTTTGGAATACCATCAGATAATACTAAAAGTACTTTTAAAGGCTTATCTTTAAATAATACTTCTACAAGAGATTTTTTAGTTACCATTTCTTATCGAATATCTTCCTCTTTTTAATATTTCTTTCATTCTTTCTATAACATTATTACCATTAGGATATAACTTAGTGTAAGTATCTTTAAAAATTCTAAAAAAATCTTCATATATTTCTGGGAAAAGAGATTTTATTGAATAATAAAGTGTTAAAACATCTTCTGCTTTATTTTCAATTGAAACAGAATAATTTGCTAGACCAAAATCTATTAAATAAATTTTATTTTCATAATAAATCATGTTAGATAAGGTTAAATCATTATGAACTATATTATGTAAATGTAAATTCGCAACAATCTTTCCTATTTCTTCTGCAAAAAAATTAAAATTTTCTTTATTTAAAATATCTTTTAATTTTTTTCCATTTATATATTCCATTTTAAACTCGAAATCACTAACTTCTAAAACTTTAGGAGCATTAATTCCAAATCTTCTAACTTCCCTTAAAAACTTAACTTCTTTTTTTGTTCTTTCCTTTCTTATTTTTTCATCTATTTCTCTTAATCTATATTTTTTTTCTATTCTTTTTTTCACAATTGTGTTTTCATCTATCTTTTCTATTATGGCTTCAGCACCTCTATATATAATCATTTTTCTTCATAATCTTCAATACCTTTTTCAGTTATTTGAAAGACAACTTCTCTTTCAGGTAAATTAGGTGCATCAACCAATCTTGCTATTCTTAAATTTTGTTTCGATTTCCTTAAATAAATTCTATAAAAGGAGATATGTGCTAAAACGTGACCACCAACAGGTTGTGTCGGATCACCGAATATAATATCTGGTCTTGCCATTACTTGATTTGTAATATAAACAGCCAAATTAAATGCATCTGCTAATCTTTGTAGCTGATGTAAGTGTTTGTTTAATTTTTGTTGTCTTTCTGCTAATTCCCCCCTTCCTATATAATCAACTCTAAAATGAGATGTTATAGAATCTACTATTATTAATCCGATGTTTTTTTCTTTAATAATTTCAGCGGCTTTTTCAACTAAAAGTATTTGATGTTCACTGCTATAAGCTCTTGCAACATAAATATTTTTTAAAATTTTATCAGCATCTAATCCTCTATTTTTCGATATTTCTACTATTCTTTCTGGACTAAATGTACCTTCACTATCTATAAACAAACAAGCTCTTTCTAATCCACCTTGTTCTTCTGGTAATTGAACATTAATTGCAAGCTGAAATGCAAGCTGAGTTTTTCCACTACCAAACATTCCAAAAGCTTCTGTTATTGCTTGTGTAGGAATACCACCACCAAGCAATTCATCTAATGCTTTTGAAGAAGTTGTAATTTTTTTCATTTTCATTCTTCTTTCTAAAACTTTATCAGCAGTTTCTAACTTAAAACCTAGAGCTTCTCTTACATTTTCGATAATTTCTTTTGCTTTTTCTTCACCAATATCTAATATCGCAGATAATTCTTTTGGATTACTCATTGCTATAATCATAGGATCACTAATTTTTAATTCTTCTAATCTTTTCAAAATTTTTGGTCCAATACCTTTAATATCTTTAAGCGAAATTTTCTCTTCTTCCATAATATTTAATTTTCTATAGATTGAATTAATTTTTCAATTTCTTTTTCAATATTGACATTTTCAACTTCATTAACAACCAATTCTATAACATTTAAAAATTTGTTTTTTCTAGCTCTTCCTCTTATTAATATGATTTTACCTAGTAATAAGTTTTCTAAGAATTCTTTTAAATTTTCAAATTTTTCTAGCTCTTCTGTCTTAATTTCTACAATTTTTTCTGCAACTTCCCTAAATGCTACAGCTCTCAAATTTCCATTAAGAGTATTTACCTCAAATCTTAAAAAAAGCGAATTTTTTGGCTCTACTTCACCATGTAAATCACAAAAATATTTTTCTTCTTTTTTACCAACTTTATTTCCACATATTGGACAAATTTTAAAGAAAAAATTACTTCCGTATATTGCTGAGATAATTCCAACAACTTCATAATAACCTATAGAATCTAATGAAGATTCTAATCTTTGATATTTATCTTTTGAATATTTTTCTAATAAAACATCTATGCTAGGTAAATCATCTTTATTATCAAATTCGATATAAGTATTTTTATCAACTATTATATCAATTTCTCCAAAGATATTTTCTTTTGTTCTTGCATTATATATTTTTAAAATATCACCATCTTTAATTTTCATATTCTCTGCTTCTTCAGCAAATTCATTCCAAAAAACTAATCTTGCAATATCTGAGGAATCTCCAACTAAAAATATTTTAACATATCCTTTTGTTCCATCTTTTCTTTCAAATTCTTTTAGGGGTAATGATTTAAAGACTTTAACTCTTACATTTACATTTCTCATTCCACTAACCAATTCGCTTAAAAATGAAAAAGTTTTAATTTCTCTAATGTCAATTCCATATTCTCTTGCTACTAACATGGCAGCACCTTCTTCGCTTATTAGTCCACCAAATTCATATAGTTTTTCTTTAATTTCCTCTCTAATTTTTTCTTCACTAAGGTTAAACCTCTCTTTTAAAATTTTTATAATTTCTTCAATTTTACCCATAATTAGCAACCTTTTTATATATTTTTAAGTATTTGCTACATGTTTTTTCCCAATCAAAATTTAAAGATAATTTATAAAATTTATTAGCGATATATTCAAATCTTTTTTTATTTTTCCATAAATTAATTATTTTTTTTGCAGCATCATCTAAATCCTTACACTCTATAGAAAATTTTTTCACTTCTTTTGGGATTTCTGAAAATTTAAAAGTAATAGGCAAAGTCTTGCATCTAACAGCTTCTAAAATCGGTAAACCAAAACCTTCTATTATCGATGAAAAAATTAAAAAATGAGATTTACTGTAAATTTCTATTAATTTTTCCTCATTAACTTTATCATAGATTTCAATATTTTCTTCATTAATTTTATCTAAGTTAAAATTTACTTGATATAAAGATTTTAATTTTCCACCAACAATTATTAACTTACATTTCTCTTTTTTGCTAATTTTTCTATATAGTTTTATAGCAACATCAACTCTTTTTCTATATGATAAGTTTCCAACAAAACAAAGAGTTAATATATGGTTTTTTTCAGTTATTTGTTTGATATTTTCATTAACACCTTCGCTAATTACTACAATATTATTTTTTCTATGAAAAACTTTATCGATATACTCTTTTGTTAATGATGAATTTGCAACAATTATTTTTGCTCTTGTTGCGATTTTCCAAATAATATAAGAGAATAAATGTGTTAATATCCCAACTTTATATTTTAATTTTTTATAATGTGTAATAGGAAACAAGTCATGAAAGGTAACAATAAGTTTTTTTCTATAAAAAATTGATGCAATAAATGCTAATTCTGGAGAAGTTGCATGAATTACATCATATTTTCTCCCTTTTACTAAAGTTATAAAATTTGGATAGAAAATACTAAAAATAAAACCTAAAAAACCTTTATGAAAATGTTTTCTAAATACAGTTTCTATTTCAACAAAACTTTTTAATCTTTTATATATTTCGTATGAATATCTTGCTAATCCTTTTGTTTCTTTTATAGAAAATTCCGGTGTTATCATTAAAACCTTCATTTTAAATTTAGTTTTTTTAGTGCAATCTTTATATCTTCTTTAAAAATAGTATTTCTTTTTGCATGTTTTGCAATTTCGCTTGCAGTAGTTAATACTTCACTAACTTTTTCTTGCAAAATTATAGCTAATTCTTTTGCAGCATCATAAGATACTCTTTTTATACCAACATCTTTTGCAAGTTTTTTAAAATAATTTATACTAAAAAATTTTTTCATGAATATATAGTTTTTTATAGAAATTAATAAATAATATAGCACATTCTTTATCAATCATTTATGATATCATTAAAAGATTTATTAGTATATGTTATTTTATCTTCTCTAACTCTTTCAGGTATTTATTTTTCTGCAGATAAAAATATTTCTAACTATTTTTCACAAGGACTACTTTTTAATTTTACAAACTATACAAGAACAGAACCAGCAACTTATTATAAAATTCTAAATTCAACACATTGTATAGAAAAGATAAATAATGCTGGTACAGAGATTGAAATAATATTTTCTGTAAATTATTTTAAAATCTTATATAACTTACCAAATATTACATATATTTTTGAATTAAATGATAAAATTTCTCGAAATTATATTCAAGTTAGCGAAAGAGCTTGTGAAAAAATAGAAAGTCCTGAAGGTTCAATACTAAGAGTAAAAAGTAAAAATGGAATGTATGAATGGAGTATTATTAATGGTTCTATTAATGAAAAATTAAATGGAATTTATAAAGAGTTAATTAGTGATGCTTGGAAGTGCAGAGATTTATTGAACCAAACAAAATATCTAACCTTTGTAAATGATATATTAAATGCTTCTTCTTGTTTCAGATATACAAGTACTAATTAGATAATTAAATATTTATAAATATTTTTGTTTTTCTATATTTTCTATGGCACCTAAATATGTAAAGTTTGAAGTACCAGAAGAAGTGCAAGAAAAAACATTAAAATTGGTAGAAGTAGCAAGATCAACAGGAAAAATTAAGAAGGGAACAAATGAAGTTACAAAAGCAATAGAAAGAGGACAAGCAAAATTAGTTATTATTGCTATGAATGTAGATCCAGAAGAAATAGTAATGCACTTACCATTATTATGTGAAGAGAAAAAAGTTCCATACATATATGTAAAAAATAAAGAGGATTTAGGAAGAGCTGCTGGTATTCAAGTTTCGGCAGCAAGTGCATGTATTATAGATGCTGGTGAAGGAAAAAAATTATTTGACGAAATAATTTCTTGGATAAAAAATAATACACATCAAAAATAAATTTAAAATATGACAGAGGTATATCCAGCAGAAGTTATTGAAATTATAGGAAGGACAAGTTCAAAAGGAATTACTCAAGTTAAGTGCAAAATACTGGAAGGAAAGGAAAAAGGATCTATAGTAATTAGAAATGTTAGTGGACCAATAAGAATTGGAGATATAATATTATTAAAAGAGGTTGAAATGGAATCCGAAGAAAAAATTGAAGAAAGATGAAATGTAGTTTTTGTAATTCAGAAATAAAACTTGGAACAGGAAAAATGTATGTTACTTCTTTTGGAAAAATTTACTTTTTTTGCTCTTCAAAATGTGAAAAAAATTTTTTAATGAATAGATCATTAAAAGTTCATAAGTGGTTAAAGAATGAAATTAAAAATAGAAATAAATGAAAAGGATTTAGAAAAAAGCGTTGATATATTAAATTTTATCGGAAGAAAAACAATAGATGAAATTATTTTCGAGTTTTTAAATAACGAGATTTATACTTCAGATATATTATTTTTGCTTTTACAAAAATTATCTAAAGACGAAAAAATAATTTCAAATGCTAACGAAATTCAAAAAAATGAATTGTTTTCCGAAGAATATAAGAAAGAATTAATTGAGTATGCTAAAAATAAATTGAATAAACTTTCAAAAAAGATATTTTTAACATCTTTAGAAATTTCTAAATTTTTTCAATGTCAAAGAAGATTTTTTTTAGAGAAGGTTGTTCATTCCAAACAAAAAAAAGAACAAAAAAGTTATGAGGGTGAGGTTTTTCATAAATCTATTAGCGATTTTATAAAAAATTACAATAAGTATTCTTATAATTTAGATATTTTGATTTCATTAGTAAGTGAGAACGTTTTAGAAAAATATAGGGGAAAAGTTAAGATTAATAGTGCTGATATTAGAAAAATATTGTTTTCTATTGATAATTTAATAAAAAAATTAAATCTTAAATATATAATTTCAGAACCTCTACTAATTTCTATTAAATATGGAATTATTGGTACTCCAGATATTATTGCAGTTACTCAAGACAATGAAATATTACCAATTGAGATTAAAACAAATGTTAAAAAAATTAAAAAAGGCTTAAAAGTTCAGCTTGCTGGAGAAGCTTTTGTTGCTGAAGCATATTTTAGAAAAGAAATAAAAGAAGTTATGTTATTAAGTTTAAATAATAGAAAAGTTTTCAAAATTAAAATTACTGACGAAGACAGAAAATTAATTTTGAGTTTGTTAAGATCTGTTAAGAAAAATTTATTTTTAAGAAGAATACCTCCTATGAGTAGTTTACCAAATTTTAGAAAAGTGGTTTGTCCATATTGTCATGTTAAAGAAGTTTGTGATTTTATAGAGGAAATTCATAGAATACTTAAATTTGAAAAACAAAAAATAGATAATAAAAAAGATAGTGTGATAGTTTAGAATTTTTAAGTAACCTAAAAAAACTTCTAATATTTTTAATTGATTTCAATAGGATTTAGGTTTCGAATAGTAAAAATAGTAAAATTTGATAAAATTGCGGGGGGTGGGATTTGAACCCACGAAGGCACTAAGCCATCGGGGCCTAAACCCGACGCCATTGTCCAGGCTAGGCGACCCCCGCATAATAATTTAAAAAATTTTTATGATAAGTTTATGGATATTAATGAAGTAATAGGTATAAGTCTAATAATTTTAATAGCTATTTTTATATTTTTAGATAGAAAAAATATTGAAATACAAAATAAAATAATATTTTTAAGAAGAACAAAAAAATTAAATGATATAGTAGAAAACATTGCTTTAAAATATTCTAAAATTTTAAATATTCTAGGTTTAATAGCAATATTTTCTGTTTTTATTTCTTTTTCCATTTTTTTATATACAATTTTTTATCAATTGACAATACCAATTAGAGTTGCACCAGTTCAAGTAGTATTACCATCATTACCAGGTTTATGTTCATCCTCTTTTATTTTATGCGTTCCAGCTTATTTTTGGTTTTTAATAGTTCCTATTATTGCAATTTCTCATGAATTGGCACATGCATTATTAGCATTAAGTAATAGAATAAAAGTAAAATCAATGGGGTATGCTTTTTTACTAATTTTACCAGCATTTTTCGTTGAAATAGATGAAAAAAAATTGAGAAGAGCTGAATTAAAAACGAAATTGAAAATATATTCTTCTGGATCTTTTGGAAATTTTTTGGTTGCTCTATTTGCATACCTTTTTTTACTTTTATTTAATTTTATAATAATTTCTAATTTTCGGGGCATAAAATATGAAATTATAGAAAATTCTCCAGCATTTTATTCAAACTTAACAGGTATAATATTAAAAATTAATGATATAGAAATTAATGACGTAAACGATTTAATTCGCGTTTCTAAAACATTCAACCCAAATCAAACCATAACTATTCATACAACAACAGGAGTTTATAACATTACATTAGATGAAAACTCAAAAATAGGAATAAAAAACATTCAAAATGCATATTATCCAAAAAATTTATTTGCAGAAAAATTTTTATCGAGGATAATTCAATTTTTTATAGTTTTTAGAGAATTTCTTTTTTGGTTATTTTTGCTGAATGTTGGTATCGGTATGTTTAATTTACTTCCTATTAAACCTTTAGATGGTGGAATGTTTTTTGAAGAGTTACTAAAAAACAAATTTAAAAAAAGAGGGGAAATAATTTTTAATTTTTTGTCATTTTTTACTATTTTTTTGATAATGATTTTACTTTTTAAATTTATTTTAAAAATCTGATTAGGAAGTAATAGGCTTCTCTTTTCTTTCTATTTTTATTATTTCAAAAAATAGTGGGATTGCAATCTTTTTAATTTCTTTTTCCAATTTTTTAAAAATAGTGTTTTTAATAATCATATTGTTAATCAATTCTTTTATAGTTAATTCTGAAACAATTTTGTTTAAATTCTCTTCAATAATTTTTCTTATAGCCTTTTCTTGTTTTCCTTTTATCTTTTTAAATGTTAGAACAAATTTAAATCTAAATGGTATTTTTTCTTTTGTCATCGCATTTACATAAACTCTTATAACTTTTATTCCAGGAAATATTGCACTATATATTCTTTCTCTTAATGTTTCTACACCATCAAATTTTGAATATGCAATTCCATTTTCTACTTTAAAAATTCTGAACCAAATTTTATATTGAAATTTATTTGTATCTATTAATTCAGATAAATTTAGACAAAATCTCCTATTAATTAAAAAAGAATAATCACTACAAAAAGTATCTGATATTTCTTTATTTTCAAATTCTTCACTTGCTAGCAATTTTACTCTAAAAAGTTGTTTTTTCTCTTTCATACTATTTCAAATATTTTTGTACAATAATTTTTGCTGTTTCTGGTTCGTATTTCCAATCTTTTGGTAATTTTCCAACTCTTTTATAATATTTTTCTAAACTTCTTATTTTAGATTCAATTAATATTAATCCTCTTTGGGAACTCTTATCCTTTTTATGAATTGAGAGATGTTCTCTAAGTTTTACTGCTCTTTTCATTAAATTTAACAAATCTTCTGGTATTTCTAACTTTATATCATTTTTTTCTAAAATTTGAAGAATACTTTTACCAACAATTTCTTTTACATTTGGAATTCCATAAGAATCTCTAAGAATTAGGCCAATCATTGATGGCATATACCCTTCTTTAGCTAATTTTATAACTAATTTTTCTACTTCCTCTTTAGAGTACTTTGGTTTGAATTTCATAATATTTCATTAAAAAAATATTTATTTTCTTTTAAATTCTTTTAGGAAGATAACAATCATTAGTGCAAAAATAGAAAAGAATAAAAGTATAGAGCTAACAGAGGTTATCCAAAAAGCAACAGTTTTGTTGTTTAATGAAATTAGAATACCAACTATAATAAGTATTGCAAATATTAAAATTAACTTAATAATAAGATCTTCAATTTTTTCTAATTTGTTTATTTTTGATTTCATCATTAAAAAATATTTATTTATTTTTATTAATAAATGATTATGCCAAGAAAGAAGAAAAAATGAAGAGCAATTCTAATAGTAATATAATATATCAAAAATTTTAGTAAAGTATTAAGCTAGATTTATTTTTCCTTTATTTTTATTTTTTGAGAATTAGAGTTTGAAAACACCTTAAAAGTTTAGAGTTTAAACGCCCCGGCCGGGATTCGAACCCGGGTCTGCGGCGTTCTGCATGAGTTGACAGGCCGCCATCCTAGACCACTAGACGACCGGGGCAATAACTATGGCATTATAATATAAAATCGAAATATTAAAAATATTTTAGTTATGAAAGGTTCATATGTTCTAATTATAAAAGTAAAAGATAACTTTAAAACTAGAGTTGGAAAATTGGGAGAAGTGGAATTCAAAAAAGGATATTACTGTTATGTTGGTAGTGCAAATGGAAAAAATTTAGAAATAGAAGATAGAATAAGAAGATATTTTATTTTAAATAGAACGAAAAAAGGAAAATTAAAATGGCATATAGATTATTTATTAGTAAGTCCTGAAGTAGAAATAATTGATGTTATAAAGTTTAAAAATGATGAGTGCAAACTGGCAGAAAAGATAAGTAAAATATGTTTAGAATCTATTCCAAAATTTGGTTGTAGTGATTGTAATTGTGAAAGTCATTTGTTCTTTCATTATCAAAATCCAAAAAAGAAAATAATTAATTTCTTTTTTTAATTCTTCTTATAATTTCACATCTTTATCAAGAGGATAGTTAAGTAGTATATATTTTTGAATTTTTATTCTCTTAATTTGTAAAAACAACTTTTATAAAAAAATACAATATCGAATACATGAAAGTACAATCAAAAATTTTTATTTAGTTTATAAATTATATGAATAAAGTGGGTGGCGACGCACTTCCTTTCCCGCAGCATACGCTGCAGTACTCGGAAGTACGCTGGCTGGTTTCACTTCCGTGTTCGGTATGGGTACGGGTGGTTCCCAGCCGCTTTGGTCGCCACCCACAAATAATTTAGGTAAAAGATAAATATTTATGTTCGGTTTTTTAGCAAAAAAAATAGAAAATATAGCTAAGAAAATATATTCTTCTAAATTAGATGAAAAAACTATAGATGAAATATTAAATGAATTCAAAATAGTTCTAATTGAAAGTGATGTTGACTTAAGTATCGTTAATAAAATTTTATTAGATATAAAAAAAGAAATTAAAAAATCTGAAATACCTGCTGGTTTAACCTATAGAGAATTTTTAATAAAAGTTCTATATGATAAATTAGTTGAAATTTTAGGTAAAGAAAAATCAAGTTTAATTGGAAAGAAAAGAATAATGTTAGTCGGTTTATATGGTAGCGGAAAAACAACAACAGCAGCTAAATTAGCTTATTATTTTCAAAAAAGAGGTTTGAAACCCCTTTTAGTTTCATTAGATTTTCATAGACCAGCTGCTATTGATCAATTAAAACAGTTAGCAGAAAATATTCATGTAGATTTTTTTGTTGATAAAGATCAATACGAAACAGCAAAAAAGAGTTTAGAATTTAAAAAATATGATATTATAATCTATGATACAGCTGGTAGGGATGTTCTAAATAAAGAATTAGCAGATGAATTAAAAAAACTAGCCGAAATTATTAAGCCAGAGGAAATTTTATTAGTAATACCTGCAGAGATAGGAAAAATAGCAAAAAAACAAGCAGAGGAATTTCATAAATTAGTTGGAATTACCGGAGTAATAGTTACTAAAGTGGATAGCACAGCAAAGGCAGGTGGAGCATTAAATGCATGTAGCGTAACAAATGCTAAAGTTAAATTTATAACTTTTGGGGAAAAAATAAATGCAATAGAAGAATATGATCCAAAATCATTTGTTTCAAGAATGCTTGGTTTGGGTGATTTAAATTCTTTACTTCAAAAAATTAAAAATGAAATAAAAGATAAAGATAAAATAGAGATAGAAGAATTTAATTTTGAGGAATTTCTTAAACAAATTCAAACAATTCAAAATTTAGGTTCTTTTGCATCTATAGCAAAACATATACCATTTCTTGGCATTTCTATACCTGAAGAAATTTTTGAATTTCAAGAAGAAAAAATGAGAAAATGGAAGCACATAATTTATAGTATGACTATAGAAGAAAGAAGAAACCCAGAAATAATAAATGAAAGCAGAATAAAAAGAATTGCTAGAGGTAGTGGAACAACTGAGCAAGAAGTTAGAGAGTTAATATCGACATTTAAAAAAATGCAAAAATTGATTAAAAATTATGGAAAGTTAATGCAAAATAAGCAATTTGCAAATATTTTAAGAAGATTCGGAATTAAATTCTAAAAAATTTTTTATAAATTTTTCTTTTTCAAATTTTTCTAAATCGTTTTCGTTTTGTCCAATCCCCAAATATGCAATTGGAACTTTAAATTCATATAGTATAGATAAAATATTTCCACCCTTTTCATTAACATCTATTTTCGTAAATATAACATAATCTATTTTCGCAATTTTATTAAAAAAATCAAATTGATTTACTATATCGTTTCCTGTTAATGAATCTAATACTAAGATTTTAATATCTGGATTATTTACTCTTACAATTTTTGAAAGCTCGTCCATTAAATTTTTATTAGTGTGGCTTCTACCTGCTGTATCTGCAAGAAGTATATCAAAATTATTTTTTATGGCATATTGTTTTGCTTCGTAAATTACTGCTGCTGGATCTATTCCATAAGATTTTTTAAAAACTTCTATATTTAATCTTTTGCCCCATTCTTCTAATTGCTCTATAGCTGCAGATCTAAATGTATCTGCAGCCACCATTAAAACCTTATATTTTTTAGATAATCTTTTTGCAATCTTAGCAATTGTTGTTGTTTTTCCACTACCATTAAATCCAAAAAAGAGAATTAATATAGGCTTCTTTTCAATTTCCTCTAAACTTTTTTCAAAATCTTTTAATTCTCCGTAACTTAAAATTTCCTCTAAACTTTTTTCAATAAGTTTAAGAATTTCTTTTTTAACATTTTTTCTTTCAATTTTTTTCCCTATTAAATTTTTTCTAATATCATTTATAATCTTTTGAGTTACAGAATAGTTACAATCGCTTTCTATTAAATTAGTTTCTAATTCTTCTAAAAAATCTTTTATATCTTCATCTTTAATTTCAATATATTTTATTTTTTCCTCTATTTTTTTAGCTTTTTCTTTAACTTTTTTAGAAAATTTATTTACAAATTCCTCTATTTTTTTCTTAAAAAAAGAAAACATAAAGAATTAAATGCTTTTAGAATATTCTCTCCAAGCAACTTCGATAATTGGTTTAATTAAATTTTTAGTAACAACTTCGCTTTTTGTCCATAATGCTAATGTTTGATTTGGTGGTATGTTTTTCAAATCTGTTAAGCTCATTATTACATTTTCATCATCAACAATAATTATATTTCCCTCTATTGGCAACTTTTCTTTTTCAATAGTTTTTACTTCTCCAAAAACTTTTAATACATTTAATGTTTCGAATTCTTTAGTATCTGTAACTAAAAATCTTAGATCAACATTTTTTTCTTTGGCTTTAACTAATAAATCAGCAAATCTTTCATACAATTCTTTTATTACTTCACTACCAGCAACTATTTCTATAGATTTTTTAGCAGTTTTTAAAGAATTTTCTATTTCATCAAAAAAAGATTTTAAACCTCTCAAAGTTCCTGTTAATTCTTCTGGTGAAATTGTTTTTATTCTTTCAGAAAATACTTTCTTTAATTCTTTAATTATTTCACTATTTTTTAATTCATCTATTCTTCTTTGCATTTCTCTTATTTTTTCTTCATATCTTTTTTTATACCTTTCTAATGCTTCTTCTGGATCTATTGCTATAAACCTTACAGGTCTTGTTTGTTGTATAATTACGAATCCTTTATCTGCTAAACTCTCTAATGTATCATAGGTTCTTGATCTGGGTACTTGAGTTAATTCTGCTAATTCTCCTGCTGTTGCATTTCCTTTTAATAAAAGTGCTAAATATAACTTTCTTTCATATAGATTTAAACCTATTGTTTTTAAAGCATCTAAAACTTTCTGCTCTGCTATCATACGAAATATAATACAATAAAAAATTTATTCTTTTTTCTTAACCCCCTCTAATAGACTCAATATATAATTTTGAAGATTTTGAATATATATATTTATTTCTTCTATTTCTTCTTCTATTTTTTTTATCTTTTTTTCTAATAATTCTTTTGCTTTATCTATTTCCATTTCAATGTAAATATTAGAACCAATACCAATTATAATCAAATTTTTATCAATTATATTACTTTTTACAAATACATCATTTCCTAATGGTAAGAACACATTTTCTTCTTTTATAGCTTCTAAACTATCTAAACTAGATTTTATGTTTCTGTAATAATTTAATAAACTTTCTCTATACAAAATCAACTTGTTTATTTCTTCTTTAGCAATTTGTAAATTTAAAGCAATTTTTTCTTCCATAATATTTTACAAAAAGAATTAAATAATGGAATTAATAGAAATATTAAAAAAATTTAAAATTGAAGAAATCTTATATTTTGAAGAAAATTACGATAGACAATTTTTAGCTCTAAAAAATCTATATAAAAATCTTAATAATAAGGAAACGTTTATAAAATTATCTATACTTAATGCAGTAAATTCTTTTAAGTTAAAAATGAGAGGTGAAGAATATTGGGAAAAATTTTCTGAGTTTTTTTCAGTTAAGAAGAACTACAAATATTTTTTGGAATTCTTGAAAAATTATAATAATATCTTTCTTTCAATTAAATTAAGAAGGTTTAAAAAAGTTAAAAAATTTTTAGATAAAGAGATCAAAAGCGAAAATGATATAGAAAAGTTGTTAAATTTGAAACGCTTTGTTGAAAATCTCTCAAAAACACTAAATCAAAAACAAACAGATAAAACTATTGTTTTTTCTGCAAAAATTTTGGGGTATGTATTGAGAATAATAGGATATAAAATAATTTTTCCTTTTGATATCCAAATTCCAATAGACTATAGAATAGGCAAGATTTCTAAAAATATGGAGTTTTGGAAAAAATTATCAGAAAAATGTAAGATACCACCATTACATATAGATTCATTAATTTGGATAAGCTATAATTTAGATATTGAAAAAATAAAAGAAGAAGATCTAAAAACAAAAATTATTTTATTAAAATCTTATTTATCTAAGTATTTTTGAATTTTCCCTTTAATTTTAAATTACAATTACCATAGCTTAGAAATTTCTAGTACTTCTCAAAATTTTGTTGATTCAAAGATTATATTTATTATTTGGCTAATTTCATCTCTAAAAATCTCTTTAGAATAAAATTTAATAGTTCCTTTATCTCCATTAATTGTAATACTTTTTGGTGCACCTCTAAACTTTATTTTCGGTAATATTGTTATAATTCTTATATTCTTTCTATTTTCTTCAATTTTTCTCTTTATAAAATCCGAATATTGCAAAAATTTTCCTTTATACATTTCAAATAAGAGACCATTAACAAATTTAAAATAGATTTGATTTAGTGAAATAGAATATCTTTCAATAATTTTAAGTAATGCATTTGATGAAATATAGAGGTTAATAAATTTTATTTTAAGGTTTTTTTCCAAAACACTTATAAAAAAAGAAAAAATATAATCTGGTCCTCTTTCTACTTCTAAAATTTCTTTATCAAAATGCATATAGGCAACAATTCTTCTTGTTAATAGTTGAGAGGAAATTCCATTAAAAATGTTTCTTATTTCAGAAATACTTAAAACTTTTCTTAGTTCATCTTCTAAACTTACTTTATAGTTAAATATAATTTTTAAAAGTTTTTCGTTTTCTTTACTTGCAATTATCCAATAGTTTTCTTCAGATATTTTATTTAACTCTTTTTCTATTTCTTCAATATTTCGTGTTGTTTTAAAATGTAATAACGTTATTGTTGACATATTAATGTATATACATTAAGATATATATATTTTTTTCTATAGTTTATTGTATAAATTAAAATTTATAAATATATTGGTATATAACTTTAATATTTTTATGGAGATAAATGAAGAAATTGAAAGTAAGCAAGTAGAGTATGATAGTGAAAATGCTAAAAAAATATTAAAATTATTAGAAAAAAATCCTAGAGGAATGACTATAACAGAAATTTCTAATTTTTTAAATCTTAACAGACATACTGTAACAAAAATTTTAGAAAGATTATTAATAGAAAAAAGAGTCGATTTTGATGAAAGAGGCCCAGCAAAAGTTTTTTATTTTGTTGGAAAATCGCAATTTATAGGAAAAATTGAGCAAGGAAAAGATAACATTCTTTGGATTGATCTATTTAAGCCTGTATATGAAGGAGAAGAAGAATTTGTTAGGATAAATCAAACAAAAAAAGATATTTTAATAAGGAGTAAAAATAAGTATAGATCTATAGGTTCTGTAGCGATTAAAAAAAGTAAGATTAGAGAATTAATATCTATATTAGAAAAATTAATTTAGTTTATAAGTTTATTAATAATTTGATCGAGTCTATAAAGTTTAAAATCATACAAGCTTTTTCATACTCCCTTTTCACATCTTTTAATATTTCTTTTAGATTGCTTCTTCTCAATACATAGACCTTTAGTATACCATTTCCATCTCTGTAATAAAGATTATTAAAATCAAGTTCGTTTAAACTCTTTATAGAATTTCTTTCCATAGAAGTTTTAAAAAATTCTGGTGTTTCGATAATATAATTTTTATCTTTTCCATCATCCCATAAGGTTATATAGAAAGAAATGATAACTTTTCCATCAGGGGAAAGTGTTAGATATAAACCTTCTACTAATTTTTTTATATTTGTAGGGACCCAATTAATAACATTTAAAAGTATTGCAGCATCAATCGATTTTTTAGGAAGATATTTTCCTATATTAAATATGTAATCTTCTATTACATTAATCCTTTTTCCCAAATATTTTAGCACTTCTCTTAACTCTTCTGACCTATTTTTGTCGGGCTCAAAAATATTAACGTTGACATTTTTATATTTTTTAAGAAGATTTTTAATAATTTTGGTTTCTTCATTAGAAGGACCAGCAACTACAATAGAAAAACTTTTTCTCTCCTCAAAAAGTTTAGGTAATAAATTTCGGTAAATATATTCATAAATTTCACATCTACTCCTTAAATTTTTATCCAATTTCCAACCCAACCTTTTATTTTGTACAAAAGAATCAGAATAGGGTATAGCATTCATAAAGTATTTATATCTTTAGAATTTTTGGAATGAAATCGAAAATATCGCTTGCAATTAGAGATTCTTTATAAATCTTTGCAGCAAGTTCACCGGCTTTTCCATTAATATATGAAGCTGCTTGCGTTGATATAAAAGGATCGACTTTTCTAGCTAACAACGCTCTACAAATTCCAGCCAATGTATCTCCAAAACCACCCTTAGTCATATATTCACTACCAGTTTTATTAATTACAACTTTTTTCCCATTACTAATAACATCTATATGCCCTTTTAATAGTATAATGCAATTATATTTTTTTGCCACTTCCTTAACTTTTTCAATTCGATCTTTTAAATTATTTTTAACTTTATATCCGCTTAAAACAAAGAATTCATAGCTATGAGGAGTAATAATAAAATTTTTGTTCAGCTTAATGCCTTTTATTGCATATATAGCATCTGCATCTATTACGCATGGAATTTTAACTTTCTTAACAAACTCTTTTATAGCATTTAATACTTCTATTTTTCTACTTAGTCCATTACCAATAACAAAGGCATCTAAATCTTTCGAATTTTCAAAAATAAAATTTAAAGTTTTTATGTTAAGAAATTTGGATTTATAAGGAAAAACAATTAAATCTGATGAATAACTTCTAATTACATTTGAAATACGTTCGGGAGCAAAAATTCTTACTAAATCAACTCCAGCTCTTAATGCGGCTAATTCAACAAATATTGGAGAACCAGAATAATAATAATAACTTCCAGAAACTATTCCCAATTTTCTAAAATTTCCTTTATGGCATCAAGGATCCCTTTTTTATAAAATTTTTTTCAATATACTTCTTTTAACAGTTTCCATAATAAATTTATGGAGGATAGGTCTCAAAAACTAATAAGTTTAGTAAGAGAAAAGAATTTAAAGCTAGATATAGCATTAATGTTTGGAAAAATAGAAATGTTTAGGGAAATTCTAATAAAACTAATCGAAGAAAATAAGGTTGATATAGTTAAAAACTTAGAAAAAATAATTGATGTTGAAAGGAAATATATTTATCTTTCAATTCTTTTCGATACCCTATCTCCTTTAGCCTTTCAAATTGGTAGAGAATTGTATGATGAAGTAAGAAAAATAAAATCTTTATATGATATAAAGCTTTATAAACTTTTTTTCTCTTTATTAGATGAAAATGTGGAAGAAATTAATAAAAATGTAAACGAATTAATTAAATTAGAAAAAAATATAGAAGAATTGGTTAGTAAAATTTCTGAAAAAATTAATTTATAAATGATTTATCCTAAGGAAATTTTAAATTCTAAGCACGAATATGTAAGGTTTTTCATTAAAAGGTTTCCATTCGATATTTTTAATATTTTAATGAAACCACATTTAGAAGGAAAAAGATATAATTATATCTTAAAAGAAATAACTGAAGTTGTTGGTGTATTTAACGTTTTGAAAAATCTAATTAATAAGAATAAAATGGATAAGTTCGTTTTATATGAGTTAATGAGCGGGGATGCATTATTTTCTCATTTTGTAGCAGAAAACTTTCCAAATTCAAAAATAGTAGCTATCGATTTAAAGTTTAGTGAAGATTATAAATCTAATAACAAAAGTAAATTTTTTGATAACATATTTTTTATAGAAAAAAATATTTTAGAAATTAAAGATTTAGAGAAGGCAGATTTTATTGTTTCGATTCATGCTTGTAATAATTTAAGCGAGGTTGTTATAGATAAAGCATCTGAATTTAGTAATTTTTTTATATTAGTTCCTTGTTGTATAGGAAGCGAAAGTTACGAAAAATGGAAAAAATATAATGAAATTGCGAATAAATTCTTTAATGCTATAAATAACGAATACTATAAGTGGTGTTTTTATTTAGCGGAATATGCTAAATCACGAAATTTCCATATAAATTTTAAAGTCGATAATAAAATGTTAACTGAAAGGAATTTAATAATATTTGGTAAAAAGATATAGCATTAGGACTAAAAAATATTTATGAGAGTAAAACCAAGGGTTGTTGTAAATGGTATAGGAACGATAGGAAAAAGAGTAGCACATGCAATAAAATTGCAAGATGATATAGATCTAGTAGCAATATCGACTAAAAACCCAAACTATGTAATAAAAACTGTTTTAGAACCTAATGGATTTCTTTATGGCACAGATTTATATGCTAGCGATTTAGAAGCATATAATGAATTTAAAAAAGCAGGAATGTGGGTTAATGGAACTCTAGAAGATTTGCTAAGAAATGGTGCAGTAGATGTTATAATTGATTGTACTCCAGAAGGAGTTGGTGCCCAAAATAAAAAGAATTTGTATGAAAAATATGGAGTAAAAGTAATATTTCAAGGTGGAGAAAAAGCAGATGTTGCAGAAATGACATTCAATTCTTTTGTAAATTATGAGGAAGCATTCGATAAAACTTATGTTAGAGTTCCTAGTTGCAATACTACAAGCCTAATAAGAACTTTATATACATTAGATCAAAAATTTGGAGTAGAATATGTTTTTGTTGCTTTAGCGAGAAGAGCTAACGATCCTCACGAATATAAAAAAGGACCAATCGATGCTATAGAATATGATTTACATGTACCATCTCATCATTCTTTAGATGTTAAAACAGTATTAAAACATTTAAATATTTTTTCATTAGCAGTTAAAGTTCCAACTACAAAAATGCATGTGCATATGCTAGATGTAACATTAAAAAGAAATGTTAGCTATGAAGAGATTATTGACGCTTTTGAAAAACAAACTAGAATAATTTTTTTGGAAGGAAAAGAATATCCTGCTACAAGTGTTATAATCGAAAAGTTTAGAGATTATTTAAGACCTAGAAATGATATTTGGGAAGTTATAGTATTAAAAGATTTAGTACATGTTGAAAATAATAAAGTAAGATATATTCAAGCAGTTCATCAAGAAGCTGTTGTTATTCCAGAAAATATAGATGCAATAAGAGCAATTACAGGAATAGAAAAAGATAAGTGGAAATCAATAGAAAAAACAAATAAAAGTTTAGGAATTTTGAAATAATTTCTTCTTCTTAATTTTTTATATTTTTAAATTTTATGAAAGAATTCTTTACTTTAGACGATTTTAATTTAGAAGATAAATATGTTGCTGTAAGAATTGATTTAAATTCCGATGTCATAAATAACAAAGTTATACCAAACGAAAGATTTGAAAGACACTCTAGAACAATTAAAGAACTCATTGAAAAGAACGCAAAAGTAATTTTATTAGCACATCAATCTAGAAAAGGAGAACCAGATTTTATTTCTTTAGAACAACACGCAAAAATTCTTTCAAATATTCTTAAAGAATATTTGAAAGATGATAGATTTGAAATAAAATTTGTTAATGATATAATAGGAGAAAGAGCTGAAAGTGAAATAAAAAAATTAAAAAGCGGAGAAGTATTATTATTAGATAATGTAAGATTTTTAGAAGATGAAGATATTGAAAAGACTTTTGAAGAACATAGAGAATCTTCTTTAGTAAGATTTTTATCAAAATTTATAGACTATTTTGTTTTAGATGCTTTTTCTGTTGCTCATAGATCTCATGCAAGTATTGTTGGATTCGCTGAAATAGTTCCAAATATTATTGGAAGAGTAATGCAAGAAGAAATAGAAAGTATAAATAAGGTATTAATGCCTTTAGGAATTAATGCATGGTTAATTGGTGGAGCAAAAATAGATGATGTAATTCCTATATTAGATTATATGTTTAAAAACAGACCAGAAAGTATAGAAAAAGTTCTTTGTGGCGGATTATTAGCTAATATATTTCTATTAGCAAAAGGTTATGAGATAGGTAATAAAAGTAAAGAAATTTTGGAAAAAAAGGGATTAATAAAGCTAATCGATAAAGCAAAGGAACTTTATCATAAATATTATAAAGAAATAGAATTACCAGATGATGTTGCAATAGAATATAATGGAGAAAGAAAAGAAATTAGTATTGAAAACATTCCTAAAGATGCATTAATTTTAGATATAGGTTCAGAAACAATAGAAAAATATAAAAATATTTTGAAACATTGTAGGAGTGTAATAATAAAGGGTCCTATGGGAATGTTTGAAAAGCAAGGATTTGAAAAGGGAACTAAAGAATTGTTTGAATATATTGCAAATTTAGATATAATTTCTTTAGTCGGAGGTGGAGATTCTTCTGTAGCTATAAATTTATTAAAAATTCCTAAGAAATTTACCTATATTAGTATTGGTGGTGGAGCTCTTTTAAATTATTTAAGTGGCAAAAAAATGCCTGGAATAGAAGCTTTAAAAAATAGTTATATAAAATTTTTAAAAAAATAAAAAAGGGAAAATGTAATTGATCTACTGTGTAGATTGCTGAGATTGCTCTTCTTTTTTCTTTCTTCTTGGCATGATTCAATTTTTAGAAACAATCAATTTAAATATTTAATGTATATACATTAATATCTATAAATAGGTTTAACAAATCCAAACATTTTGTTACCTTTTTTAACACTTATTATTAATACTAGATTTTTACCTCTTTTTATTCTACTTAATATTGCTTCATATTCCATGTTTTAAATGTTATTTTGAAATAAAATTCTGGAAGTTTTCTTTCAAGAGATAATTTTATGAAAGATTCTTTTTCTAAACTTAAAAAACAATCTTTACAAAACATTCTTTCTTTTCCAAATCCATCGATGAAATCTACAATTCTTTTTGATCCACATCTAATGCATTTCATTAACTAAAAAATATGATAGCCTAATATATGTCCTAATACCCTTTATTACGCGCAATAAAAAATTAAATACCAAATAAAGCAGCCAATCCTGCAACTGCCTGTTCTTCAGCAGCTTTTGATTCTTCTTTCTTTTTCTCTTCTGTTTTTGTTTCTGTAGTGGTTTGTGTAGTTGTTTGAACTTGAACTGGTATAGAAGCTGAGGATGCAGATTTTATAACATCATCTATATTAATATTCTTTAAACTTTCTACTAAACTTTTTAATCTTGCCTCATCTATTGATACTCCAGCTGCAGTTAGTACATTTCTTAAATTTTCTTCTGTTATTTCTTTCTTTGCTGAATGTAATAGTAAAGCTGCATATATGTATTCCATAATTTATTTAGCAAAAAATATTTAAACATTAAATTTTTGTGAAAGGAATTTAGCACATATATATGCTTCTTTTATTAATTCTTCAACTATATCTTTTTCGAAAAATTGAATTTTCTTTCCTAGCATAATAGCGCTAAGTCTACCTTTTATTAAAAATTCATTTATATTATATTTAGTATAATATTCTATTCTTTTTGTTAATTCGTTAGCAATTAAAAAACAATTTAAAATATTTTTACTATAATATTCTTCATCTAAATCTAAAATTTCTTTTGTATAGATTATTCTTCCATCGTACATTGCAATAACGTTTAATCTTATTTTTATTGGTTTAATTCCGAGTTTTTGTAATATAGTGGCTATTTGTGCATTTATTTTTTCTCCCTTAGAAACCAATTTCTTTTCTTTTTTTATTGCTATTTTTCCTGCTTCTACACCCACTTCAAATTTCAATCTTTGAAATTCAGCAATTGAAGGACCTGCTGGAATTGATGTTATCATAGGCTTAATTACAATATCTTCCTCTGCATAATCTCCTTCTTTTGCATATCTATATGAAACCAGTTTTTTAATTTCTTTATAAATTTCAAAAGGATTTTTATTTGAAAATAAAATTCCTACTTGATTTGGTAAATAATTTATTAATTCTGTTTTTCCTATCTTTTCTAATGCCTTAATTATTAAAGATTTTTTAAAAAACTTTATATTTATTCCCTTAAGTTTTCTCTTCATTTCCCTGTACTCTCTTGTAGGTAATTTATAAAAATCTATAAATCCTATAGTAGAATAGTTCTTAAATATTTCACAAATTTCATCGATTATTTTTGCCTTTTGTTCTCTAGTTAACATAATTTATATAACTCTTATAGGTTTACTCATAGTAAGTTTTACATATATCTTTTTTATGTTTTTTTCTCCATTTGGTAAGTTAGAAACTATTTGATTTATTACACTCTTTGCATTTTCAAACAACTCCTCTAATTTCATATCTTCTTTTCCTATTTTTATTTGAATTTGATTTTGTTTTAAATTTATTCTTCTACTTCTTTTTAGTTTTTCAATATTTTCGTTTAATTTTTTTTCATCGGTAATTGGTATTGGCATTTTTCCTAACGGTGCTAAAAATTTACCTAGCAATTTACCTATTACTGGAATTAGTTTTGTTTCTGCTAGTGAAAAATCAAAACTTCTAGCAAATTTTTTTGCTAGTCTTTTGTTTTGAGAAATATTTTCAATTTCTTTTAATGAAATGCTTTCTGCATTTATATCGCTTCTTTTTATTTCACTAAAAACAACAACTTTCGAATCATTAAAGTATGGTAATGTTATTAATGAGATGCTATTTTTTAATTCTTTAACGTCAACATCTTTTAAAACAATAATTAATTCTAAGCTTTGCTTAAATCTTCTTTTTTTCCCAGTTTTTATTGCTTCTTCAATTTTATTTTTTAATAATTCGTAATCCATAAATACCATTAATTTAAATTATAAATTGTTATTCTTCAAACATTTCAATTTTTCTTTTTTCTTCTTTTTTAATTAAACTTTTTTCTAAGGAATATGCAAAAATTCCAAATAAAGAATATGTAGATAAGTTTGGAATTAAATTATAGATTTCTTGAACGAATATTAAATATAAATAAAGTAATAAACCCAATCCATATATAAACCAAAAAAATTTCATTGATTAAAAAACTTATTTATTATTTCATCGTATTTTCCTTCATCTATTTCTTTTATTATTTCTTTCGGATCTTTTCCATCAATAGTTAAGTGCAAAGATTTACAGGTTCCTACAACTTGTTTAATTTTCGATTTTATCGAATTTCCTTCTAATTCATTTTCTTTTATTTTTGTAACTTTAAGAACTTTTTCAAAACTAATATTTCCAACATATTTTTTTCCTTTTTCAGCCTCTTCTTTTGTTATTTTTGCAATTTCTATGCCAGCTTCTTTTTTTAGTAAGCTTGCAGTAGGTGGTAATCCTATTTCTATTTCATACTTTTTTGTTTGTTTATCTATTATAATTTTTATTGGAACTTCCATTCCAGTAAAATCTTTTGTTAGTTGGTTAATTTTTGAAAATATTTCTCCAACATTTAACTTATATGCAGATAATTTTGGAGCTGTAGTTGGGCCTGGAGATGCTTTTCCCCCTTCTACTAAAAATTCTATTATTTCTTTATCTTCATTCATAATTATTGACTTTTCTTTTCAACTAATTTTACTAATTCTACATTTATAGTTACTGGTAAACTTACTGTAACATCGAGCAATTCTATTGTAACTTCTTTTTTTATTTCATCAATCTTTATAACTCTACCTTTTAAACCTTTGAAAGGCCCACCTATTACTTCTACAATATCATTAATTTCTATTTTTATTTTTTCTTCTTTTTCTATTTTTATATACTTTTTTAATTCATCCAAACTTATAGTAGTTTGTAAAACTCTTCTTACATGAGGAACTTCTTTTATAATTTTCATTACATCATCTTCTTCACCTTCAATAAATACATATCCTTTTAATTCCTCTATTTTAAAAACTGAATATATTTGTAAATTTTCAGCAATAGCCTTATTTCCTATCATTTCAACTAAAGTTTCCTCTTTTCCACCGATAGTTCTAATAACATATATTGGCATAATATTATCCTTAAGAAATAAATAATAATCCGAAAAGATAAAAAATAAAACCAATAATTCCGATAAAAATTGTTAAAAAGAAAAGAAATTTTAAAATACTTTTTATTTCACTATAAGTAGGTTTTTTCGCAATTTTAATTATATAAATAATTTTTTTAAAAAATTCAATAATTTTTTTAATCATAGCTTATTATACAAATTCTATTCCCAAATCTTTTTCTATAGGTTTTTTATATCTTTTTTTCTCTTTTTCTTCTTTTGTTGGACCTAAAATAAATGGAGAAGAAACCCCAGTTACTATTATCATTGTTCTAATAGTTTCTGCTAAATTTTTATCAATTTGAACACCCCAAAGCAATTTTGCATTTTCATCTAATTTACTTCTAATAACTTCTAGTATTTGATTAACTTCTTTTAGAGTTATATCTGGTCCGCTAAAAATCGATACTAAAGCACCTTTAGCATTTGAAATATCAACACTTAATAACGGATTATTTATTGCTCTTTGAACACTTTCTACAGCTCTATTTTCGCTGTCGCTTTCTCCCATGCCTATTAATGCTAATCCACCATCTTTCATTATAGCTTTTATATCAGCAAAATCTCTATTAACTAATCCAGGTTTTGTAATCATTTCTGTTATACCTTTAACAGCGTTTACTAATAGTTCATCTGCAATTTTAAAAGCAGTTGCAATTGAAACATCTGGATATAATTCTAATAATTTATCGTTAGGAATTAAAATTAGGGTATCGACTGTATCTTTCAATAAATCTACTGCCCACATTGCATTATCCCATCTTTGTTTTCCTTCCATTTTAAATGGTAATGTAAATATTCCTATGACTAAAGCATCCATCTTTTTAGCTATTTCAGCAATTATAGGAGCACTTCCACTTCCGGTACCACCACCCAAACCACCAGTAATAAATACCATATCTGCACCTTTTAATGCTGCTTTAATTTCTTCTTTACTTTCTTTTGCTGCTTCCATTCCAACTCTAGGATCTGCACCAGCACCTAAACCGCCGGTAATTTCTTTACCAATAAGAATTTTTATATCGGCATCTGTATACAATAAATCCATCGCATCTGTATTTACTGCTATTGTTTGCGCACCAACTATACCAACTTGCATTAGTCTAGAAATAGTATTATTTCCAGCACCTCCACATCCAACTACTTTTATTTGTGTTTTTCTTTTTTCTACAATTTTTCTTAATTCTTCATCTACTTCGGAAAATTTTACTTCTGTTGATAGTTGTTTTATTGCCATAAAATAGATGCAAAGATAAATATTTAAAACTTTAAAATATCTTATGTTAAATCTCTACAAAGCATTAAGGGAAACTTGGAAAAACAAAGAATTAAGGAAAGAATTATTTAAAGAAAGATTAAAAAAATGGAGAAAAGAGCCAAGTATAGTTAGAATCGATAAACCAACAAGATTAGATAGAGCAAGAGCATTAGGATATAAAGCTAAGCAAGGTTTTGTAATTGTTAGAGTTAGAGTTAAAAAGGGTGGAAGAAGTAGAAGAGCATATCTTTGGATTTTTGGAAAAAAACCAAGTAGCGCAGGAATTAGACATTTTACACCAAGAAAATCTCTAAGATGGATTGCTGAAGAAAAAGCTCAAAGAAAATTTCCAAACTTAGAAGTTTTAAATAGTTATTATGTTGCTGAAGATGGAATGTATAAATGGTATGAAGTAATAATGGTAGATAAATATCATCCTGTAATTAAATCAGATAAAAACATTAATTGGATTTGTGAAAAACAACATAGAAGAAGAGTATTTAGAGGATTAACTAGCGCTGGTAAAAAAGCAAGAGGTTTAAGAGCTTAAATATTTTTATGAAAAAAAATATAAAAATAAATAAAAAAATAGTTTATAATTTTTTTCAATTTTTATTTATAATTTTTTCATTTTTATTAATTTTAAGTTTTTTAATTAATTCAATTAACTATTTTCAAATATTTTTAAGGTCGATAATTTTTTCTATAATTTATATATTTTGGGTTTATTTTGAAAAAAAATTAAGAGATTTTTTTCCTACAAAATTTTTTCTATTTTTAATTTTTATAATATTTTTTACTTATTTCTTTTCATCTTATGAAAATTTTAAAAAATTAGACTTTGTTTTAGGTATAAATGGTTTTTCTGAAAAACTTTCTAAGGGAGAAATTAAAATTATAAATTTATTATCAAATCCATTAATTTATCAGAGATATAAAACAACAGAAGAAGTTTTTTACGAAAAATTGAAAGAATTTAATCAGAGTATTGAATATTTAGAGTTAAAAATTCATGAATATGTAAATAAAATAAGAGCAGATTATAACTTAACTATTTTAAATTTTGATGAAAAATTGAGAGAAATAGCTAGATATCATAGTAAAGACATGGCAGAAAAGAATTATTTTGATCATGTTAGTATTAATGGAGAAACTTTAGCAGATAGATTTAAAAAATTTAATTATGAATGTAAAATTTTAGCTGGAAATTATGTTTATGAAGGCGCAGAAAACTTATTTCTAGGATATATTTACAAAAGTTATATATATGAGAAAATTTCTGGAAAAATAATTTCTTACGAATTCTATAGTTTAGAAGAATTTGCTTACGAAGTTAGTAATAGCTGGTATAATAGTGAGGGACATAGAAGAAATATTTTATTTGAGCATTGGAAAAATGAAGGGATAGGAGTTTTTATAACTAATGATGGTAAAATTTATGTCACTCAAGTATTTTGTTAAATGATAGATATAGTTTATTATTCAGATAATATAGTCGAAATATTAAAAACACTAGAAATATTAGACTATAAAAAAGTGATTATAGTTGAGGAATTTAGTAAAATAAAAAACGTTGAAGAGTTCGACAATATGATAAAAAAGATAAATACGAATTTAGAAACTTTTAGCGGTTTAATTTTTACTGAAAAAAATTATAAGGATTTGATCCGTATGAATGTAAATAAAAGAAAAAAATTTGATATTCTTTTGGTTAGAGGTGGAAATTTGAAATTAAATAGAGAAGCTGTTCAAAATGTCTTTTCAGATTTTTTAATTAATCCATTTGAAAATAGAGATGATATTGGTATTAACCATATATTTGCTAAAAAAGCAGCAATAAATGATACAGGAATAGTTATTGACTTTTCTTCTTTAAAATTCGAAAATTTATATGAAGAAAATAAGGAATATCAAAAAATTTTGGAAATAGCTAAATTATGTAGAAAATATAAAGTTGCTTTTTTTGTTGCTAGCTTTGCAAAGGAAAAATATGATGTTAAAGATTTTAAGTTTTTCGAGGCATTTAAGTATATTTTGGGCTTCGAAGAAAATGAAATAAAAGAAAATTGGAAGAGAATAGAAAAAATACTAATAGAAAGCAAGAAAAAAAGGAGTAATAAATGGATAATGCCAGGAGTAGAATTAATATGACAAGTTATAGAAAAATTAAAAGATTAAAAGCACTCTTACCAACTTTAAGAGAAAGAAAGAGATATTTATTAATTAAAATAATTTGTGAAGAAAAATTAGATTATAAAGAAATTGAGAGGGAATTTTGGAATAGTATTTTGAATACTTTTGGTAAATTAAGTTTTTTACTTTCGTTTAAGATAATTAAAGATACTTTTGATGAAAAAGAAAAAACAATTGTAGTTAAGTGCAATCATATGTCTAAACATTTTGTTTATTTTGCGTTAGGAAAAATTAACGAAATTAATAATAAAAAATGTATTTTAAAATTACTAAAAGTAAGCGGAAGTATTAAAAAAGTTAAAAGAATAAATTTTCTACAAATAAAATAATTTATGAGACATAAGGTAATATCAGCATATGTTGCAACAATAATCATACTTCTTTTAACAGTAGGAATTGGTCTTGGTGTTTATCTCTATTTTTCAGGATATCTAGGAGGTCTTACGGGAACTGTAGAAACAACTCAACAACAAATAACAGAATGTTTAGGAGCAAAAATGGATGTAGATTATTATATTGAGGACAATAAACTTAAAATAATAGCAGTAAATACAGGTAAAGTAGAATTAAAAGGGAATTTTTCTATTAGGGTAGAGGATAATAAAGGAACAATTAAATTATTTACAAATACTACATCTTCATTACTTCCAGGAGGATTTTTAGAACATACTATAGATAATATTAATCAATATTTTAGTGGAAGTGAATCCATAGTAAAAGTAACAGTTCAACCTTTAGGTAATTGTCAAATTCCTTTTAGTAAAGTTAAAGAAATAAAGATATCAGAAAGTAGGTAAACTAAATTTTCTTTTTTTATCTTTTTTATTTTTCAAAAATATCCATAAAGATAACTCTTTTTCTATTAATTATTTTCGAAATTATATTAAATAAGGTCTTTTTTTGTTCTGGAGTTAAATTTTTTTCTTTATCAACTATTATTATTGCATCGCTATCTAAATCTTCTTTAACTTCAAAATTCTCAACTTTTTTCACAAAAAACTCTAGAACAGCTCTAACTTTATCTAATTCATTCTCAACTTTTTTCAAAATTTTTATATTATAAACTAGGGTTTTTCCAGCTAAAGGATGATTAAAATCTATTATAACTCTTCCACCACTTATACTTAAAACTTTTCCTAAAATACCATTTATATTTACAAATTCTCCAACTTTTAATTCAACATCTTGTTTTTTAAAATCTGAAAGATTAAAAGTTTTTACTAAATTTTCATCTCTTTTTCCAAATGCCTTTTCTGGTGGAATTTCAACTATCTTTTCCTCTCCTTCATTCATTTTTTCAATTTCCTCATCTAAACCTTTTATTACAAAACCAAAACCAACAACTATAGGAATTGGTTTATAAGTATAATTTGGATTATATATTCCTTCTTTTTTAGCAATTTCTTCTATAGTTAGATCAAAAATTTCGTTAGTATCTTTTATTCTTCCAACATAATCTATGTATACTACATCACCTTTTTTCATTAAATTTAATAGAAATATACCAAATTTATATAAATTTTGAAGAATATTATGGGAACTAGAGTTTTAAAATTAAAGGAAAAAGAAACAATTAGTAGAAAGGAGGAAAAAAAAGAAATAGAAGAAATTAAAGTTAAAAAGAAAAAGGAAAAAGAGATAAAAGTAGAAAGGCCCGTTATTAGATTAATAGATACAGATATTGATGGTACACTACCAATAAGAAGAGCTATATGGAAAATAAAGGGAGTAAGTTTTTCTTATGGTAACGCTGTTTGTAAAGTCTTTAAAGAGGTTACAGGAATAGATAGAGAATTTTTAATTGGAAATTTAAATGAAGAACAAATTCAAATATTAGAAGATATAATTAGAAATCCACAAAAATATAATATTCCAAGTTGGTTATATAATAGAAGAAAAGATATATATGATGGAAAAGATTATCATATTGTTGGTGATGATGTAAAAATTAAAATGCAATTTGATATTAAAAGAGAAATAGAATTAGGAACATATAGGGGATGGAGGCATAAATTAGGTCAACCTGTAAGGGGACAAAGAACTAGAAGTCATTTTAGAAAAGGTCAAACTGTTGGTGTTATAAGAAGTAAAGAAGCGAAGGCACAACAATCAAAAAAATAAGATAAAAAATGAGAAGATTAAGAAGAAAATATGAAAAGCCATTAAAAAGATGGGATAAAGCCAGAATAGAAAGGGAAAAGGAATTAATGAAAAGATATGGATTAAGGAGAAAAAAAGAAGTTTGGAAAGCTGAAAGTATAGCGAGAAAATATAGAAGAATAGCAAGAAAATTAATTGCAAAACCAAATAAAGATGAAGAGAGAAAGATTTTAGAAAAAATTAGAAAGTATGGTTTTATAGATGCTACAAAACTAGATGACTTATTAAATTTAACTGCAGAACATATTTTAGAAAGAAGATTACAAACAATAGTTTATAAAAAAGGTTTAGCAAATACAATTAAACAAGCAAGACAACTAATAGTTCATGGTCATATAGCAATTAATAATAGAAGAGTAACATTTCCATCTTATTTAGTTAAAAAAGAAGAAGAGGATAAAATATCTTTATTATTGGATCCGAATAAGATAGGTCTAAAATCTATTAGTGACAAATCATAGATTTTGAGAAAAATTATTTAAATTAATATTTTCTAAATTTTTTACAAGCGTTGCTATTTTTTTCGTAGTTTTATTCATTTTCTCCAATATTTTTTTAAGAGGAGAATAAAATATACATCCCCACAAGCTAATTCTATTTCTTATTGTATTATTTATTTCATTTTTACTAACTTCATAAGTAAAACCCAATGGATCAAAAACAAGAATTTTGTTATTTTTATAACCAAAAATTAAATTATAGTGAAGTGTTTCATTAACTTCTTTCACAAAAGAAATCATGCAACCATTATTTATCAATTTTTTTATTTCATTGAAAGTAAATTTTTCTCTTTCTTCATATTCTATCTCTTTAATTTTTTCTAAAAAGAAAGTAATTATTTCTGAAATATTTCCAGAATAAAACGTTTTAGTAAAATTTTTAATTTCATCTATTTTTGATAAATATGATTTCATATCAATAAAAACCTTTGCTTCTATTCCAAAAATTTCTTTACTAGTTTTTGCTATTAATGGAGCTAAATTTCCTGGATAATCTTTGTAAATTACTCTACTTAACAATTCTTTTTCTAAATTTTTATTTAATTTTATGAAAGGCAAATAAACTTTTATAGCATTTAGCATACAAACAACACCACAACTATTATAATGTTGTACATATCTTGGTATTGGAAATTTAAATTCTCTAATTTTTCTTTTTGATTTGTTTTCAAGATGTTTTAATAATTCATGAAAAGAATTTTTATTGTAATATTTCATTAGAATACAATAAAGTATAATATTTGATCTTATATGTTCAAAATTTTTAATATATTTTGATTTAAAAGCGAGTAAGTTTAAAATCCAACTATACTTTAAAAAATTATATATGGGTTTGACTGCTCCTGGAAATACAATAGTATTTTTATGAAAAGATTTTATAAAATCTTTTGCTATTTTTGTTGTTTGAAAGCAAATATCTGAAACTTCTTTAATGTTAGAGAAACCATCAATTTTAATTTTTCTTAAATCTTTATAGAATTCATTTTTTATTGATTTTAGTTTGTTATTTAAATTAAAAGAACTATTATACATACTAAATTTAAATTAATATTAATAAAAAATAATTTTAATGGAAAAAACAGATAAAAAGGGAATAATTGGTGTAGCACATATATTTAGTAGTAAAAATTCAACTATAGTTCATATAACAGATTTAACTGGTACGTATACTTTTGCCAGATATTCTAGCGGAATGATGACAGATAAAGATAGAGAAGGTGGAAAACCATATCCTGCTATGTTAGCTGCAAAAAAAGCTGCAGAAGAGGCTATATCAAAAGGAGTTACATATGTACACGTAAGAATTAGAGGTCCTGGAGGAATAAAATCTAAACTACCAGGAATGGGAGCGCAAGCGGCATTAAGAGCGTTAATTAAGGCTGGATTAAAAATTGGAATGATCGAAGATGTCACACCAATACCCCATGGATATATGAGAAGAGGTTCTAGAAGAGGAAGAAGAGTTTAATAAAAAATTCTTAGTTTTCTACTTAAATACAAATTATGAAAGTTTTGTTATCTAAAGATTCAAAATATGTAATAGAGGATAATATAAAAGAAATTAATACTAAAGACGGAATTATAAAAATAGAAGAAGGAAAAGAAATTTTAGAATCTCATTTAGGAAAAAAATTTTCTATTTGTGAACCCAATTTATTAGACATATTATCTAAGTTAAAGAGAGGACCTCAAGCAATTTTACCAAAAGATGCTATGCTTTTATTGGCATATACAGGAATAAAACAAAATTCTTTAATATTAGAAGGTGGTACAGGAAATGCATTTCTCTCAATACAATTAGCTTGGTATTTAAAACCTTGTAAAATATATTCATTTGAAAAAGATCCTAGATTTTATCCTATAGCTAAAGAAAATATAAAAAAAGCTAATTTAGAAGAGTATATAGAGGTAATAAATGATGATATATTTAATTATGAAAAATATGTGAAAAATTTAAAATTTGATCTAATATTTTTAGATTTTGAAAATTCAAATGAATTTATTAAGCATGCTTTTAATTTATTAAAAAATGGCGCATATTTAGCAATTTTTAATCCTACTATAAATAGTTTAGTTAGAAATGTTGAAGAAATAAAGAAGTATAATTTTCAAATAAACATAGTTGAAAATATAATAAGAGAATGGCAAGTAGAATTTTATTTTAGACCAAAGACTTTAGGAATACTTCATACAGGATTTCTAATTATTGCTAGAAAAATTTTCTGAATTATTTATTTCAACAAAGTAATTAAATATTATGAGAGCGTTTTTATGGAGTATAGAGGCACAAGAAAATATAAGATGTAAATTATGCTTGAAAAAATGTTTAATAACTAAAAAAAATCCTAACGGATTTTGCAAAGTTAGAAAAAGAAAAGGAGATATTTTAATAGTAACAAATTATATGAAAATAAAATATTTTGAAGATGAAATAGAAAACTTACATTTTCTTCATTTCAAACCTTTTAATAAGGTTTTAGTTATAAATTCTATTGGCACCAATTGTAATTTTTGTAGCATAGAAATAACTGAAAATGAGTTAAAAAAAATTGAAATAGAAAAATTTATTGATGAAATAAAACAGAAGAATTATAAAATATTGTTTTTTTATCAACAAGAACCAATAATTTTTTTTGAAACTATGTATAAAATTGCAAAATATGCTTTTAGAGCTGGTTTAATAAACATTTTTTCAACTAATGCATATTTTTTACCAATTCTTTCAAAACTTTTTAGAAAATATTTTTCTGCAGTTCAGTTAAGAATTTATAATTTTTTAGATGAAGATTTCTATAAAAAAATAGGCTTAGAAGATACTAAAACTTTAAAAAAAACAATCTTATATCTTTATAGGCAAAAACTTCATATGGAAATATTAAATATAATTAATGAAGAATATAAAAAAGAGAAATTATTAGAATTTAGCGAATTTATAATTAATGATCTTTCTTCTTCCATTCCGTTTCACATTTATTATCCAAATAATGAAAATATATACGAACTATTAGAATTAAAAGATTTGGCAGAAAGAACAGGTTTAAGATTTGTCTATATAAATGATGAAAAAAATGTTTTATGTTATAATTGTAAAAGTGTTATAGTTGATAGGGAAAACAAAACAATAAATTTAAATACTTCATATAGATGTCCAAATTGTTTAGCAAAAGTTGAATTAATATTATAGACTTTTTTAGTATAATATGGATGCGAAAGAAATAGAGAACAAAATTAAAGAGGGATATATCTTGGCAGAAATGTGGTTTGAAGCAGTTGCTTTAGAAAAAAATATTGCTGAAAATGCATTAAAAGAACATATAAAAAAACTAAGAGAGTTTAATGACATTATAGTAATAGATGAAGAATATTTAAAAGCTAAAAAAATAAAAAATATAGAAAAAAGTTATTCTGCAGCAGCAAAAGCAAAAATATTAGCAAAAAATATATATGCTTTGGTTTTTGCTACAATAATGTATGCTCCAAGTAGTGTAATAATAATTAAACCAGAAAAATTTAATTTTGATTTAATAACAGTTCAAACTATTATAAATACATTTGCAGATCTAATGCATAGAATTTCAAAAATTGGTGGAAAAATTATTATTCCCTTACCTTATCAAAAGGATTTATCAAAACAAAATCAATAGTATTAATAATATTTAATTGTTCACATATAATATATATGACTCAAAAATTAGATATATCTGAAAAAATAAAAGAAGTAAGTATTGCAGAATTTTTTGAAAAAAACAGACATCTTTTGGGATATGAAAATCCCTCTAAATCTTTGTTTACTGTAATAAAAGAATTTGTAGATAATTCTATAGATGCTTGTATAGAAGCAAATATTTTACCAACAATAGAAGTAAAATTAAGAAAGTTAGATGAAAATAGATTTAGAGTTAGAGTAATAGATAATGGCCCCGGAATTAATCCAAAAAAATTACCAATTGCACTAGGAAAATTTTTAGTTGGAAGCAAATTTTATAGATTAAGGCAATCTATAGGAACCCAAGGAATAGGAGCAAAAGGCGCTATACTTTATTCTCAACTAACAACTTCAAAACCAGCTAAAATATATACAGCAACTATAAATTCAAAAAAAATATATTATTTCGAGTTAATGATAGATGTAATCAGAAATGAACCAAAAATTATAAAATATAGTGAAGAAGAAAACAAAGATAATTGGCATGGATTAGATATTGAAATAGAGGTTGAAGGAAAATATACTAGTAAAATAGAAGAATATTTAAAACTAATTTGGTTAGTTAATCCATTTACAAAAATTGTTTTCGAAAAAGATGGGGAAAAAGTAATTTTAGATAGAGTAACTGATAAATTACCAAAACAACCTAAAGAAATTAAACCACATCCATATGGAATTGAGCTGGGAATATTTAAAAGAATGTTAGAAACAACAGATAAAAAAACACTATTAGATTTTTTAGTTAAGGAATTTTCTAGAATAAGTTTAATATCTGTGATAAGAGTTCTAAAATTAAGTTTAAAAGCAGAAGAAATAGAAATTAAAAACAAAGAATCAAAAGTTTTTGATTTCTTAAAAAAAGAATTTCAGCAAGATTATTTAATAAAAAAAACATTAGAAGAAATTGGTTTAGATGAAAACAAGAAAATTACCGAATTAAATGAACAAGAATTAAGAAAATTATTCTTATCATATAAAATACTGCAATATATGTTTAAAAATCCAAAAGAAATTTCATTGCAAGAAGCAGAAAAAATATTTAACTCACTTCAAAAAATAAAAATTAGAGCTCCACCAACAGATTGTTTAAGTCCTATAGATAATAAGTATTTAATAGATGCTCTTAAAAAACTATATCCAGCTGAATATTATGTAGCTATAACAAGAAAGCCAAAAGTTTATAGGGGTTTTCCATTTCAAATTCAAGTAGCTATAGCTTATGGATTAAAGGAATTAAAGAAAATAGAAGAAGAGGAAATATCTTCTCAATCAATAATTTTAAGATTTGCAAATCATACTCCTTTACTTTATAATGCTAGAGACTGCGCAATAACAAAAGTATTAATGTCAATAAATTGGAATCATTATGGAATTCAATCTGGAAATTCTAATTTACCAGCGGATAACATGCTAATATTAATAGATTTCCTTTCTGTTTGGATTCCATATAAAAGCGAAGGAAAGCAAGCAATTGCAGAATATCCAGAAATTATTAAAGAATTAGAATTGTCAATTCAAGAGGCTTTAAGAAAAGTTTATTTATATATTTCTAAAAAAAGAAAAGCAGAGCTAATAAAAACTAAAAAAAATATTTTTGAAAGATATTTACCAGAAGTTGCTAGAAGCATTTCTATTCTATCAAATTATGATGAAAATGAAATAAGAAAAAAGTTAGAAGAGATTGCAAACAAAAAATTGCCAGAAATAGAAATTGAAGTTTAAATAATTATGACAGAATATATTAAAAAAGTATTAGAAAAATTGGAAAGTTTAGGAAAAGATTTACTTGAACAAATAAATAGAGGGGAAAATCCGAAGATGTTTATTCCTGCAAGAAGTTTAAAAAACGTAATATTTGATAAAAAAGAGTTTATCTTAAAATTAGGAGATAAAAAAATTGAAAGAGATTTTTTCAATTTACATAAAGCTAAGAAATTCATGCAAACTTTACTAGTTGCTAGTTTTGCAAAAGAATTACTAAAAGAAAATATACATGCGAGCTTAAGAGAAGCTTTTTATGCGATGAAAAGAACTTTACCAAATAGCAATGAAAATACTTTTGATGAGCAAGATGAAAGTGATAATTGTATAGTTGATCTAGAAGTTACTTTAAATGTATTAAGAGAGCAGCTTCACTTAAATGCAGATACGAGAGGAAGAGTAGTTGGTGATGTAATTATAGAGGATAGGGGAGATGTAATAGATTGGAGTAAATTAGGTAGTGGTGGATGGGCAATACCTAGTAATGTAGAAGCAATAGAGTTTAAAAAAGTTGATGCAGAATTTATTTTAGTAGTTGAGAAAAACGCTGCCTGGGAAAGATTGCATGAAGATAAATTTTGGAAAAAACATAAGTGCATATTATTAACAACCCAAGGCCAAGCTCCTAGAGGAGCAAGAAGATTGATTCAAAGATTAAATCAAGAGTTTAATTTGCCTGTATATGTTTTTACAGATTCCGATCCTTATGGATTTTATATATATTCTGTAATAAAATATGGTTCTATAAATTTAGCTCATATTTCAGATAGATTAGGAACTAAGGATGCAAAGTTTATAGGTTTGACAATGACAGATATAGAAACTTATAAATTAAAAAATTGGACAATAAAAGCTAAAGATGTTGACATAAAAAGGGCATATGAATTGTTGAATTATGAATGGTTTAAGAAGAAACATTGGCAAAGGGAAATTAATAAATTTATAGAAAAGAAATATAAAGCAGAATTAGAATCTTTAGCAGGCAAGGGTTTAAAATTTGTTACAGAAACATATTTACCAGAGAAAATTAAAAACGAAGATTTTTTGGATTAATCTTTCCATAAACAACCAATTTTATTCTCTTTTGCATATTTTTCTGCAAAATAGAACTCCTTTAAAAATTTTGTATTTAAATTATCTGGATAAACAACTGCATAACCTTCTTTAATCATTATTAAATTAACATTTAAATCGTTAACAAAAACGTACGCAAGAGTCCTATTATATTTATCTCTTTTTTTAACATCATAAACTATTTTAACATACTTTTTTTCTATCATTTCTTTTAATTTTGCCTTAGATTCTTCATAACATTTTTCACCAATTTCTGGAGCATTGATCCCAATTAATCTTATTTTCTCTCCCTTTTCGTCAACAAATGTATCACCATCTATAACAAAAGCAGCATATCTTATTTCATAATTTACAGAATTATTTTTTATAAATAAAATAAGAATGAAGATTAATACTAAACATATTATTGATATCAATAGTTTAATTTTTATGAAAATAGGATTTCTTTTAGATAAAGTAGATGAAGACATAATAAAATTTTTAAGTCTAATTAACTATGAAATCGTAATATTTGAAAAAAGTAAAGAATCTGGAGAATTTTTTCCAGAAAACAATATAAAAATAATAAAAACTTTAAATTTTGAAAATGCAATAAAACAAGAAGATGTTAAAATACTTTTTATAGATAGAAATATAAATTTTAAAAGCAATTATGCAATTAATATAAAAATTGTAGAAAATGAATTAGAAAGATATGTTTTTGATTACGAATTTTATGCGATTAGAAATAAAAAAATAGAAAATTGTATTTATTTTCCATATTTTATTGATTTTGAGTTTTTTAGTAATTTTAAATCTAAATTTAAAAAATTTGATAAGATTAATAGAATTACGATATTAGCAAATTCTTTTGATACAGGCTTGGTTTCATTTTTGGAAAAAATGTTAGAATTGAAAAAATTAATTAAAGATTTAAATTTTATTGTCTATCAAGCAACTTCAAATAAAATTTATCCATTTATTACTTTCATTAGTAGAGAATTAAGTAAAAAAGAAAGAGCAGAATTATATTTGAATAGCAATTTAATAATTGCAATTGAAAATATGAAAAAGGAAGTATTAGAAGCAATGGCTATGAAAAAAATAGTTATTACTAATGATGGTTTTTTGGGTACTCCAAATATAAATTTTGGAAACTTTTTAGCTAAAATTCAAAGATTACTAAATTTTGAAGAATATGAAGCAAATCGGTTAATTGCAAAAGAATATGATTATAAAAATTCTGCAAAAATTTTTGAAAAAGAATTAAGAGAATTAATAGAAATAAAATTAAGGATTTAATAATTAGTTAACAAATAAGTTAAACAATAAATATAAATATTTTTTATTATCTTAATATTATGGAGGAAAGAGAGGAAAAAAAGAAAAAAGAAGATGCTAGAAAATTAATAATAGATTTGTTAAGAAAACATCCAGAAGGTCTAACAATACAGCAAATTTCAGATGAGCTAGGATATAGTAGAATAACTGTAGCAAAATATTTACATGAATTATTAGGAGCAGAAATAATATATCAAAGAAAAGTAGGAAAGGCAAAATTATGTTATTTAAAACAGAAATTTGCACAAAAAGTTACAGATGAAGAAATATTAGAAGAATTGAGAAAAAGATTAGGAAAGTGAAATGTTTGAAGGAAAAAGGCCTAAAAAAAATGAAAATCTTACTATAATTAATTATTTAAATACCTATTATGCTACTATTGATAAAGAAAAATTATATCAAATAGATCCCATTGCTGTTGGTTTATTAAAATATTGTGATGGTAAAAAAAAGTATGAAGAAATATTAGAAATTCTATCTGAAAGAACCCAAATGGATAAGGAAATGATTAAAAAAGTTTTGGATGAAATTTTTAAGGAACTTACAGAGTTAGGTTTTATTTCTTGGGAATGATTTTAATTTATGAAAATAGGAATAATAGACGAATACGATATAGATTTAATTGAAACTTTAAAATTTTTAAATTTCGAGTTTTACTATTTTCTTTTTGATTCAGAAGAGAGAAGAAGATATTATAATATTTTTTTATTACCATTTAGTGAATTAGAAAAATATTATAAAGAATTAGATTTTATTTTAAATCTTTCTGATTTAAAATTAGATTTAGAAAAAGTTATAAATAAAATTGATGAACTAAGTTTAATTGATAAAGAGAAAATGTATGTTTATAGGATTGAAAGAAGCTTTTTTGATAACGTTATCTATTTTCCATATATTATTAGTAACAATATTCCTGAAGTTAAAATAGAAAAAATTTTTGAAAATAAAAATAGAAAAGTTGTATTGTTTTTATGTGACAAAATTTCTCTAGAGGTTGTTGGAATAATGACACTTTTATCTAAGGAATTTGAAATTTATATTTATGGGATTTTAGATTTAAATACATCAAATTCCAAAGGAATTTATTTCCTAAAAAGAAAATTGGAAAAAAACGAATTAATAAAGTTATTAAAGTATGTTGATATCGTTATTGATTTTTCTAAAAACAAATTTTATAAAGAATTACTTTATGCAGCTTTATTAAATAAACCAATTTTAACTATCAAAGATTTTAAAAACTTTCCTAAGTTAGTTATAGATGAAAAAATTAACGAAAAAATTAATAAATTAATTAAAAAAAATTATAGATATGATATTTCTGAAAATCTTATAGAGAATTCTAAAAAAATAATAGAAGAGGAGTTATTTAAATTATCTAAAAAATTGATAAAAATTAAAAATATAAATTACTAAAATGGTAAATATTTATGAGGATAATAACGATAGCTAGCGGAAAAGGTGGTGTAGGTAAAACAACAGTAACTTCAAATCTTGGTTTAGCTTTAGTGAAGTTAGGAAAAAGCGTTACTATAATAGATGCTAATATAACTACTCCACATCTAGCAATGAATTTTGGAATGTTTTATAGTCCAACAACTCTAAATCATGTATTGAGAGAAGAAACAAAAACAGTAATAGATGCAATATATTTTCACGATAGTGGCCTAAAAATAATTCCAAGCTCATTAGATGTTAATGAATTACAAAATGTAGATATTACAAAATTAGAAAAAGTAATAAAAGAAATTCCATATAGCGATTTTGTATTAATAGATAGCGCACCTGGAATTGGAAGAGAAGCTGTAAGTGCTATGAAGGCTTCGAAAGAAATATTATATGTTACAAATCCAAATATAGCTGCAGTAACAGATGTTATTAAAATAAATGAAGTAGCAGAAAAATTAGGATTAAAACCACTTGGTGTTGTAGTTAATAAAGTTACAGGAAGAGTACATGAATTGACTATTGGAGAAATAGAAGAATTAACAAATTTGCCAGTAATTGCTGCAATACCTTTTGATTCAGATTTTGAAAAAGCATTAGCTTTAGGTAAAACATATTTAGAAATTAACGATTATAGCAAAGCGGCAATAGAATTTATGAAATTAGCCGCTTATTTAGCTGGAGAAGATTATAAAGTACCATTTACAGCATATCTAAAAAGAGTAAGAAGTTGGTTTTCTTGGCTAATTTAGTTTTATTTTTTATTTTTTAATATGCTCTTGCAAAGTAGGCTTTATATTTAGCTTTTTTTCCGCAAAGTACACATTTTTCATCTCCAAAAGGTTTATTATTATCAAATTCTATTACTCTACACGTTGCTTTTGTTAATTCTTTAATTTTTTCTTCGCAACCTTGATCACCACAATGATTAGCTATTACAAAACCTTTATCAATTTTTTCTTTAAATTCTTCGAAATTGTTTGCAACATATATATGTTCATCTAAAAACTTTTTAGCTCTATTAAATAAGTTTGATTGAATTTCTTCGATAAGAGTATTAATTTTACTTTCTAATTCTTCTTCTTTAATTATTTCTTTTTTCATTTCATCTCTTCTATGAATAACTAAAGTTTTATTTTTAATTTCATTCATTCCTATTTCTATTCTTATTGGAACTCCTTTCATTTCCCATTCATTAAATTTATATCCAGGTGTATATTCTTCTCTTAAATCGGAAATAACTCTATATTTTTGTTTTAACTTATTTTCAATTTCTTTAACTTTTTGAAATACTAGGTTTTTTTCTTCTTCATTATAGTAAATAGGCACAATTACAATTTGATAGGGGGCAATTTTTGGTGGCAAAATTAAACCTTTATCATCTCCATGAATCATTACTAATGCACCTATTAATCTAGTTGAAAATCCCCAAGAGGTTTGAAATACTAATTTATTTTTTCCATCTTTATCTTGAAAATATATTTCAAACACTTTTGAAAAATTATCAGCTAAATTATGTGATGTACCGCATTGTAATGCTTTAAAATCTGGTAATAAAGTTTCTATAGTTGTTGTTGTATGTGCACCAGCAAATTTTTCATATTCACTTTTATATCCAACTATTACGGGTATCGCCAAATATTTTTCAACAAAATCTTTATATTGATAAATTCTTTTTTTCATTTCTTCTTCAGCTTCTTCAAAAGTTGCGTGAAAGGTATGACCTTCATGCCATAGAAATTCTCTCCCTCTTAAAAATGGTTTAGTTGCTTTTGTTTCCCATCTTACAACATTACACCATTGAATAATTCTTAGTGGCAAATCTCTATAACTTTTAATCAATTTGGAAATATAAGAATATATTATTGTTTCACTTGTTGGTCTAACTGCTAGCCATTCATCTAAATCGCTATTTCCACCTCTAGTAACCCACGCAACTTCTGGGCTAAATCCTTCGAAATGCTTAGCCTCTTTTTCTAAAATACTTTTGGGAATAAATAATGGAAAATAAACTTCGCTTACTTCATCTTTTATAATTTTTGTAAATTCTTCTTTAATTAAGTTCCAGATTGCATAACTATAAGGTAAGTAAATTATACAGCCTTTAACTGGAGAATAATCTGCTAACTGAGTTTTCAAAATAACCTCTTCATACCATTCACTTAAATTTTCTTTTTTTGCTTTAATTCCCAATTCTTTACTCATATAATTTTTTTCTTAAATCATTTATTTTTACTAAATATAAAAATAGCAAATATAGGTATTATTTCGATTCTTCCTAATATCATTAAAAAAATTATTAAAATTTTAAGTTCCAAAGCTAAGTCTGAATTTATTAATCCGCTTGAAAATCCCCCTGTTGAAAGAATTGATGCAGTATCGAATAAAGATTTTTCCAAGCTATTCGTATAAAAAGAAAAAATTATACTGACTATTATCCAAATAAAAAAATAACAAAATAAGTAAGATAATGAAATAACCTCTTCATCTTTAACTTCTATTTTTTCCTCTTTTGTAAAACTTTTTATAAATTTTGCTATGTATTTTATACTATTTATAATTCTTATTATTTTTATTCCTCCAGAAGTAGAAATTGCCATTCCTCCAATTAGCATTAAAATAGAAAAAATGAAAAGTATTGTAGGAGAAAAAATATTATAGTTAATATAAGAATATCCTGTTGTAGAAATTAAAGATACAGAGTGGAATAAAGAGTCTATAGAATTTATATTATTAAAACTTAGGATTAAAAACAGAATCGAAATAAATATGATATATGGAATAATTTCTTTTTTGAATTTAGATAAAATAAATAAAGAAATTGAACCAAATATCATTGAAACTATTAATATTATCTTTTCTTCTATAATTAAACTTTTTAAATCATAGTGAGAAAATCCACCCGTTGAAATTCCGCTCATTACTAAGCAAAAAGATTTTATTATATCTTTGTTAAAATAATACATTAAAAGAGATAAAGATATAGTAATCAAACTAAAAATTACTAAAATTTCAAGTACATTCTTTTTTATTTCTGATTTAATATCAAAACCCAACAATTTATTAAAAACTCTAGAAATTTTATAATTCGAAGAATATAGAAAAGTTAATAATAAATAAACTATTCCTATACCACCAATAAATTGAGTAAAAGCTCTATAAATTTTCATAGAAGTTGATAAGTTAGAGCTATTCAAAAAAGAAATTCCTGTAGTTGTAAATCCAGAAACACTTTCAAAAATCGAATTAATTATTTTTGAAATTAAGTCTTCTTTTTCAAACAAATCTAAATATATATAAGGTATAGAACCAATTATTCCTAAAAATAAAAAAGTTAGAAAAAATAAAATCAAACTTTCTCTAAAATTAATTTCTTTTCTTTCAGATAAAGCATTTAAAGGAAATCCAAGTATAAAGAACAAAGATGCTGTAAGAAAAAAAGATATTGCTTCTCTTATTTCATTCAAATATACCGAAACTATCGCAACAATAAAAATGAAAAATCCAGATAGTTGCAATAAAAAACCTAAGTTTGCCAATAATTCTCTCATAAATAATATTTTCTAAACAAAAATATTGGGGAGGCTGGGATTTGAACCCAGGTCACAGGCTCCCAAGGCCTGCATTCTCCCAAGCTAAACTACCTCCCCTCTATATATATTTGCACATATTTATTTTTTGTTTTCTTTCAAATTTATGAGATATCCTATAATACCATTAAGAATAATAGAAATAAAAAATTCTTCATATTTTGAAGGAAACAAAGAGGAAAAATTACCATCATTTATAGTTACTAAATTAGGAGAAAAAGTTATTAGAGCAGGAATTGTTGGGACTTTAGTTGATAAATACGTAAATAGCGAAATGACATATGCAAGATTAAATGTATGCGATGATACAGATGACATTATAATAAAGTGTTTTGGAAAATTAGTTAACGAAAGTTTTAAAGTTGATATTGGCGACATAATTTTTACTTTTGGAAAAATTAAAGAAACAACTTATAGATATTTAAGAGCAGAGTTTATTAAAAAAGTTGATTTTTCTTTTGAAAGTTTTTTTAAACTTAAGATAATAAAAAGAATAAAACAAAATTCATTAAAAGTTAATGAAATTCTAAAATTATCGGAAATTTTAAGTTATAATGAATTAATTCAAGAAGCAAAAAGAAGGTTTGAATTAGACGAAATTCAAATAAATGAAATACTTAAACTAAAAATGATTGAAAAAGTTGATGAAAAAATTTATGAAATAATAGAAAAATTTCAAGATGGAATTTCTATTTCAGAAATTTTTTCATTTATTAATTTAGATAGAGAAAAAGTTATTAAAGCTATAGATAATTTAATGAATCAAGGAAAAATATATGAAATTGCTCCAGGAAAGTATAAAGCTATAAAATGAAAAGTTATGAAGAAATGTTAGAAGAAGCTTTAAAGAAACTTCCTGATGTTTTTATTTCTAGCGATAGATATGCAATTCCAGAAATTGAAGTTAAATATGAAAAAAACAAAACCTACATTTTAAATATTAAGGAAATACTTTTTAAAATAAAAAGAAAAGAAGAAGATTTTAAGGGAGATTTCTCTAGAATAGTTGGAATTCCTGCAAGATTTGAAAAAGATATATTAGTTTTAAATGGATTAGTCAATAAAGAAATTTTAAGAAAAAAATTAGAAGAGTATATAAAGAATTTTGTTATTTGTGATGTATGCAATAAGCCAGAAACAATTATTATAGAGGAAAATAAAATAAGATATTTAAAGTGTGAGGCATGCGGTAATAAAAAGATTCTAAGATATTAGATGTTTTGTATAAAAATACATGAAAAATTTGGTTTTAAAATTTTAGCTATTTGTGATGAGGAAGTTTTAGAAAAAGAATATTTTTTTAATAATTTAAAAATAAAAGTTTCGAAAAATTTTTATTTTGAAAAATTAGTTAATGAAAACGAATTAATAAATTTAATTAAAAAGGAAAAATTTGATGTAATAAATGCCTTTGGAAAAAATTCAGTAGATTTGCTTATTAAAATTGGATTAATTAATGAAAAAAATATTTTAATTATAGATGATCAGAAACATGCCATTTTACAAATATTGTAAAGCTCAATTTATGACATTAGCAGCTATATTAATTGTAGGTATTTTAATAACTTTGTATTTTAATATTAGTAGAATTTTTTTTATTAACCCATCGTATTATTTACCGGAATATGCATTATTAATTAAAAATATAAAAGAAAAATTTTTAGAAATCGTTAATTTATCTAAAGACTGCGATGAATTCAAATATAATATTGAAGAATTTGCAAAAATGTTAGAAAAATTAGAGGACTTTGGATACTATGTTTCTTTAAATGTTAGAGTTTCTCCTTGTCAATATCCTTTTCAACAAACAGAGTTACCAACTACAAGCGAAGTTGAATTAATATTTAGTGATGGTAAGGTTTTTTACAAAGAAATAATTGTATTTAGCTGGAAACCTAGCTAATTTTAACTACATTCGAGTATATAACCTTTCCAAGGTTCTAAAATTGTAGATTCTCTAAAAGAGTTAGTAGAAGTATCCCAATATCTAAGTATAGGATTATTACATCCAATATATTGTGCAGCTTGATTTAAGTTTGTTAAAGAAGTTAAGGAACCAATAAAATTTTTTCTTCCTCTTATAGCTTTTGGCAAATCGCTTAAGTTAACTGTTCCACTCACTGCAATTTTAGAGGTACAATCCTTTTCACTATAAACCCAATATGAAATACCTGGAACTAATTTATCATAGGTAAAGTATTTCCAAGAATTTGAAGATGCATTATAATGATGAAATATTTTTTCTTTTATATTACAGTTATCATTATTTAAATCAAAGTATATAAATTTATACGGTATTGAAATTAGGTTCCAACCTTTCTTTAAATTAAAATCTCTTGTTGCAACTAAAGAAATATTAATATAAAAGTTTGAAGTATCGTTACAGATATTTAAAACACAAAAGTTTATATCTAAAACTTTAAAACTCGGTTTGGTCGCATATATTGTAAAATCTATTGGAATTTCTCGATTTGTACATAAATTAAAAGATATAGGATTAGCATTTGATATTATTGAATTAGAAGATGTTGGAACTAAAGAATCTGGCATGTTTGATGAAACATTATATCTTAAATATGCATTTACATCTATACAAAAATTGTATTGAGATCTCATTTTTACATGAGCTCTTATATTTAAAGATTCTCCAACAATTAGATTACTTATAGAATTCTCATTTGGTCGAATTAATTTAACTTCTAGTGAAAATTCGGGAGAAATTATGTTAATGCTGCAGTTTATTGGTGTTGAGTTCCATAGACCAATAGTATTATTTGCATAGAATCTCCAACATAAATTTCCAACTTGAGAAAAACTTTTTGTAACATTTGCCCATGCCGTAAAAGGTAAATTTGTTTCTTCATTTCCTAAAGAAATTATTGGTTCTATCGAAGAATATTTTCTTATAAAAATATATTCAATACCGTGTTCACTATCAGGATCATTACAACTTCCATCTCCATTACAATCTGAGCATCCAGCACCCGCACCAATCATAAAATATCCATTTCCATTTGGATTCCAAGTATTAGTTATTAAAGATCTTATTAAATATCCATTTGCTAGATTTAAATCATAATATGTAACATTAATTTGAGTTCCTGTTAATTTTATTTCAAATAATCCATCATTTAAATCACTTGATTTTTGTGGAATAGAAGAAGTAACTCTTCCTTCTAAATTACAATTTGCTGTTTCATCATCTATTCCAATACCATTAAGATTATCTCCATTTGGTCTATCATCAAAAATTTCTATAACAATTCCTTGAGAAGTTGTAGAGAATCCTTTATTACATCCATAAGATGCTGAATTACTTTTTCCATCTATAACTATAGCAAGCCCATCTCCATCATTTGAAGCTGCACATACATAATCAATTTTAAATTTTACATGAATTGTATATTGAGAATTATACTTTATATTTAAATTTCTTGCTAATATATTACAACCTTTCCACAAACTTTTTTTTGTTAGCCATAAAACATTATTAGAGATAACACATTCATTATTAGTATCGCCCGAATATCTTGAAACAATCCATTTATTTGTATTAATTGATGTTGCTATTCTAAAATCATCAAAAAATATAAAAGTATTATCTCCATTACTCATAGAAGTAGCACTTGGATTTCCATAATACAAATAAATTATTTTATTTGAATTAGCAGGAATATTTGGTACTTTAACCCAAATTCTTGTATTATTTGTATTACATCCATCTTCAATCCAATAATTTAATAAAGTAATTCCATCACTATCAGTAAATCTTATATCTCCACAATCATTTCTCATTTTATTTTGAGAAATTAAATTTTGAGTATTTATTGATACTAAAACTTGATAATCAGTTAAAGTATTTCCACTTCTTTCTGTTATTGTTATTGGAATTCTGTATTGCCAATTAGAAAGCCAAGTTTGAGAAGCAATGCCAAATTTATAGGTTTCGTTGATCCATTGCGAATTTCCTAATTTATATGAGAAAATATAGTGTGACAAAAATAAATTAGATTGAATTTGGGATGCATTCCATAGACTTGAAAATAGTATAGGCCGATTAATTATAGCATAAGAAGTATTAGATGTGTATATTATCCATATTGGATTTAGATTTCTTTGATATTCTTCATTTCCTAAAGAAATTGTTGGTTCTAGAGAAGTGTATTTTTTAAACCATCCAACAAATATTATGCTTGGTACATAATTTCTTAAAGTACAGCTACCATCAAAAGGCCATTGCCTATTAGAATCACCCCAAAAAGTGCACATTGTATTAGGAATATTTACAAGTTTTCTATACATTCCTCCTCCAGAAACATATGAAGATGTATCTCTGGATAAATCTAACAATAAATTTAAAGAATGATTCGTCCAAATTATTTGTGGATTTAAATTTAAACTAACAACAGTTCCTGCTGATGGTCTTCCTAAATTAACTGGTCCAAAAACTAAGATCCATCCTGAAGTTGTAAAAGTATTTGTAAGTTGAGTTCTATTAGTTAATTGATATCTTACTCTATAATTATCTAAATCTCTTCCTGGTCGTTGAACTACGTAAATTCTTAACATTGTTATATTTATTGGAGCCAAATCTCCAAAATCAGAAGATCTAATTAATATTTCATTTCTTGCATCATGATAGTAAGTATTAAAAGTATCTTCTGGATTAGATGTTCCAGATCCCCATGTTGTATTAGAAATACTTGGAAATATTTCCCTTTCTCTAAAAATAAATACTAAGGAAATATTACTTAAGCTTTGAGCATTAGGATTTCCATAATACAAATAAATTATTTTATTTGAATTAGCAGGAATATTTGGTACTTTAACCCAAATTCTTGTATTATTTGTATTACATCCATCTTCAATCCAATAATTTAATAAAGTAATTCCATCACTATCAGTAAATCTTATATCTCCACAATCATTTCTCATTTTATTTTGAGAAATTAAATTTTGAGTATTTATTGATACTAAAACTTGATAATCAGTTAAAGTATTTCCACTTCTTTCTGTTATTGTTATTGGAATTCTGTATTGCCAATTAGAAAGCCAAGTTTGAGAAAAAGATAATGATAAACTATATATAAAAATTGTAAAAAATAAAAAAGTTAAAAATTTTTCTTTTCTTTTCATAAAATTATTTTTTTCCTTCAAAAAATTTTGATAAATATGGCATAAATTCTGTTTTAATCTTTTTTGTTGAGCAGTGTAACTTTTCAGCAAATTCTTTCAATTTTATTTTTTCCTGTTCTCTTATTTGTTTTGTTTGTGCTAGTAGTTTCAAAATACTTGGTGGTCTATATTTTGTAAATTTTCTATACATTTCTTTTTTAGATAATGCAACTCCAATTGTCATTAAATCATTCATATAAACTAAATATCTCCAATTTTGTCTAGATAATATTCTTTTTCTAAATAAATCAGCTTTACTTAGGCAATCATATGCGTTTGCAATTTCTTCTATTTTTTCATATTCGTTTGCAATGTTTTCTTCGATCCAATAAAAAATTTCATCTGGTTCCATATCTAAATTAACAATGCTCATCTTTGCAGCCATAGCGCTTTTCGTTTTAAAAAGAATTTTTAATGCTTCGAATATTTGTTGTTCTCGATCTCTAAATCCTAATATTTCTAGATCTTCTCTTTTTATTTCTTTTTTATTTCTAGCAACAATTTCTAAATCATTTATAGCTCCTCTTAAATCTCCATTATTTCTACTTGCAATTTCTCTTACAATAATTTTATCATACTTTATTCCCTCTTTTTCTAATATTTCAATAAGTTTTTTTTCAATATCAAAAATACTTAATCTTTTAAATTCTATTAATTCACAATTTTCTCTTAATTCTTTTAATTTTGGATCAAAAGGATCGTTAGCTGCTAAAACTATTGGAAATTTTGACTCTTGAATAATTCTAACAATTTCTTTTACTGCGCCAACATCTTCTCTAGCAGAAATTCCATCAACTTCATCTATAAAAAATATTTTTCCTTTTTTAAAAATACTTAAAGTTTTTGCCGCATTTCCAATAATATTTCTAATAGAGTTATAATCTCTTTTGTCGCTAGCATTTAATTGTATTAGTTCTAAATTATTATCTCTAGCAAAGGCTTCAACAAAACAACTCTTTCCAGTTCCAGGCGGACCAAATAATAAAGCAGCTTTTTTAATATTTTTCCAATTTTTATACCATTGTATAAATTTTTGTATTGCTTCTTTTTGATTTACAAATTCATTCAAACTTTTTGGCCTATATTTAAAAACCCAAAGCATAAATTAAATTTTTATTTTTTCTATATTATTTTGATAATATTTAATCAATTTTGGTAATATTTCTTCGACATCATATTTTGCTTTAAATTTTAGTTTTTTCTCGGCCTTTTTTGTATCTGCTAAAGTATGATATACGTAATTAGATATAGGATTATTAACGTATTTTATTTTTAATTCTATAAATTTATTAATCAAACTGGCAATTTCATTAAAAGAATATCGTTTTCCTCTACCAACATTAAAAATTTCAAAATTTTCTTCATTGAAACCTTCAAATTCTAAAGCCTTAATATTAGCCTCTACAACATCTTTAACATATATTAAATCTCTACTTTGATTTCCATCACCAAAAATTTCAAATTCCTTTTGTTTTAAGGCATGCCAGATCATTTGAGTTAATACATTTGCATAATTTCCTTTATATTCCTCTCTTTCTCCATATACACTAAAATATCTTAGCGATATACATTTAACTTTAAATAATTTTCCATATAATTTACACAATCTTTCACAAGCATATCTAGCTTCTGTATAATAATCTGTAACTTTTATTTCCATATCTTCTCTCCACGGAATTGGATTTTCATTATATAAGCTAGATGTAGAAGCTAATATTATTTTACATTTGTTTTTCTTTGCATATTCTAAAATAGCTAACATATCCCAAATAACTTCACTTACCAAAAAAGGATTTTGTTTATACATAGGGCTTGAAGAATATATTCCGTTATGAAATATAACATCAATTTTTTCTTTTAATTCTAAAATTTTTCTACTATTGCCTTTAATAAAAATAATATCTAAATCTTTTATATTTTCTAAATTTCCTGTATTGAGATTGTCAATTCCATAAACTTTAAATCCCATCTCAATTAATTTTTCTGCAATATGTGAACCAATAAATCCTGCAACTCCCGTTACTAAAACTTTCATATTTTAAAATTTATAAAAAATTTAAATATAATAATGGCATTAGAAACCGTTAAAAGACTAGCAGCTAGAATATTAAAAGTTGGAAAGAGTAAAATATGGATAGACCCATCTCAAATTAAAGAGGCGGAAAAAGCTATTACTGCAGCTGATGTAAAAAAATTAATATTTAGAGGAATAGTTAAAGTTAAAAAAGATTTTTTAGAGAGAAAAGATAAAGAAGAAAAAAAACATGTAAGAAAAGGGGGCAAATACTCTATAATTTCTAGGAAAAGACAATGGATAAATAGAATTAGACCAATAAGAAGATTTTTAAAGAAATTAAAAGAGGAAGGAAAAATAGATAATCAAACATATAAAAAGTTAAGAAGTTTGGCTAAAGGGGGATTTTTTAGAAACGTTTCTCATTTAAAACTATATATTGAGACACATAAATTAATAAAAGAAAAAGAATAGAATGGTTCAAAAAACTACTTATAAAATGCCATACAAAAGAAGAAGAAAGTTTAAAACAGATTATAGACAAAGAATTGGTTTGCTAAAAAGCGGAAAAATAAGATTAGTTGTAAGAAAAACAAATAAATATATTATTGCACAATTGGTTAAATCTAAAGAGGCTCAAGATTATACGATAATTGGTATAACTTCAAAAATATTAAAAGATAAATATAATTGGCAATATTCTTGTAAAAATCTGCCTGCAGCTTATTTAACTGGATTAATAATTGGTAAGCTAGCATTAAAAAATAATATTCAAGAAGCAATATTAGATATAGGATTAAATAGAAGTACAAAAGGAAATAGAATATATGCAGTTTTAAAAGGTGCTATAGATGCTGGATTAAAAGTTCCACATAACGAAAAAATATTACCTTCGCAAGATAGAATAGAAGGAAGACATATAGCTAGTTATATAGAAAAGTTTAAGAATATAACAAATGATTTTTATAAAGTTAAGGAACAAATATTAAAAGATTATGGTTAATGTAGAAGAAGTTCAAGACCAAATAGAACAAACAGAGGAAATAAAATTACCATTACCTGAATCTTTGGCTAATTGGAAACCTAGAACTAAACTAGGTAAGTTAGTTTTAGAGGGAAAAATAAAAAGTATAGATGAAATTATTGAGAAGAATTTAAAAATATTAGAGCCAGAAATAGTAGATATTTTATTACCAAATTTAAAAATAGAACCAGTATTAATTGGAAAGGGAGGAACTAAAGGAGGTGCTGGTAAAAGAATTCCCATAAAAAGAAGTCAAAAAGTAACGGCGAGTGGAAGAAGAATAAGATATTCTGTAATGGTTATTGTTGGAGATGAAAATGGACATGTGGGTATAGGAAGAGGAAAAGCAAAAGATGGAAGAAGTGCATATTTAAAAGCAGTTAGAAAAGCAAAATTAAATATTATAAAGGTTTATAGAGGTTGTGGAAGCTGGGAATGTTGGTGTAAAGAAGAACATTCTATTCCATGGAAAACTTATGGAAAAAGTGGAAGTGTAAAAGTAATATTAATTCCAGCTCCAAAAGGTACTGGATTAGTTGTAGATGATGAAAGTAAAAAATTGCTAAGACTTGCTGGAATAAAAGATGTATGGAGTAAGACTTTTGGAAGAACTAAACAGCATATGAACTTAATTCAAGCAATGTTTGATGCATTAAGAAACATTCCAAAGTATAAAAAAGATTGAGCTAAATTATTAAATTTCTAAAGGCTTAAATATAATTTCAGGTTTTTTAATTATGTGATTTTTTAATTCTATTTTTCCAATTCTTTTAATTGAATTTTGTGGTTTAAAATTATAATTAAGCAGATCAAATATTTTTTCTGAACTTTTTGTTATAAAGGGCCAGAATAAAATAGCTAAATCTTTAACTAAATTTGCACTAATCATTATAATCTTATCTCTATTTTCTTCATTTTTCCATGGTTCGTTTTCTTGGAAAAATTTATTCGCTATTGATGATAATTCTAAAATTTTATATAATACTTTTTTTATTTCAACATTTTTAATAAAAACTTTTATTTCTTTTCTCGATTCTTTAAATATATTTAAAATTTTCTTATCTTCTTTATTTAATTTAGCATTTGGAATTTTTAGTGAATAATATTTTTCAATAAAACTTAAAACTCTATAAGTAAAGTTTCCAAAATTCCCAATTAGTTCTTTATTAATTTTTTCTTTAAATTCTTCAACAAAGAAATTTGTGTCCTTATTTTCTGGTAAAATATATGCTAAATAGAATCTTATATAATCGCTATCGATTTCATATAGTTTATCTTTAATTCTTATAAAAATTTTATCATTTTCTATTTCAAAAAATACACCCCAATTTTGACTTTTAGATATTTTTCTATTTTCAAAATTGAGATACTCTAAACCAACAACATTATAAGGCAAATTAAATTCCTTAGTTCCCATTAAGATTGCGGGCCAAAATATAGTATGAAATGGAATATTATCTTTTCCTAAAAAATGATATATTTTTGCTTTAGATCCCTTTAGCCAATAATTTTTCCATTCTTCTTCTTTTCCAATTTTTTCGAAATATTCTTTTGTCGATGAAATATAACCTATTGGGGCATCAAACCAAACATAAAAAACTTTATCTTCATATCCTTCTAATGGAACTTTTATACCCCAACTTAAATCTCTAGTAATACTTCTTGGTTTTAATCCTTCTTTAATCCAACTTAGGGCAAAATTTTTTACATTTTCTTTCCAATGTTTATTTTTGTTAATCCATTTTAATAATTTTTTTTCTAACTTTCTTAAATCAATAAATAAATGTTTAGATTCTTTAAATATAGGTCTATTTCCACAAATAGTACATTTAGGATTTATTAAATCTTTTGGATCTAATAATTTTCCACAATTTTCGCATTGATCTCCTCTTGCTCTTTCATATTTACAATATGGACATGTACCTTCAACATATCTATCTGGCAAAAATTTTTTATCGTTTTCACAATATGGTAAAATTATTTTATCTTCAAAAATATACTTGTTTTCGTATAATTTATTAAAGATATACTGAGTCATTTCGTGATTAGTCTTATTAGAAGTTCTTGAAAAGTTATCGTAATCAATTCTTAACCATTCATAAATTTTTTTATGTAAAATATGATATTTATCACATAATTCTTTTGGAGTTGTTTTTTCTTTTATTGCAGCTATTTCAATTGGGCTTCCATGCTCATCTGTACCTCCAACAAAAAGAACATCGTATCCAAAAAGTCTTAATAATTTTTGAAAAATATCGGCAGGCAAATGAGATCCTGCTATATTTCCTATATGTGGTAAATTGTTTGTATAAGGCAAAGCAGCTGTTATTAAATATTTCATAAAATAATTTTTTATTTTTTCTTTTTATTTTTTTTCTGTCTCTTTTTCTTTTTCTTTCTCTCTCTTTTAATTTTTTTTCTCTCTTCTTTTTTTATTAATGGTATTACAACCTTTTCCTCTTTTTTTTCTTCTTTCCTTTCTATAATTTCTTCCTTTTCTAGTTCAGCTTCTTTTTCTTTTACAATATTTTCTAATCCTAATCTTTCAACAATTTCCTTATATCTATTTCTTATCGTTACTTCAGTTAGTTTACATTTCTCAGCAATTTCTCTTTGAGTTCTTCTTTCACCTTCTAATAAAGATGCAATAAATATTACAGCAGCAGCGATTCCTGTTGGACCTTTTCCGCTTACAATTCCGGCTTTTTCTGCTTGCTCTAACAATTCTAATGCTCTTTTTTGAACTTTTTCACTTACATTTATTAAACTACAAAATCTAGGTATAAAATCTCTTGCATCGGCAGGCAATATTCTTAATCCAAGTTCTCTTGCAACATATCTATATATTCTTCCTAATTCTCTTTTATCTATTCCAACAACTTCAGCAATTTCATCAAATGTTCTTGGTGTATGTAATTCTTTTGCAGCATAATAAACTAAAGAGGCAATTATACCTTCTAGACTTCTTCCTCTTATAGCACCTCTACTTATTAATTGTTCATGATACATTGCCGCTCTTTCTAAAACAGTTTTTGGAAGCTGTAATGCAGATACAATTCTTTGTAATTCTGATAATGCATAACTTATGTTTCTGTCTTTTGAAGTTGACAATCTTTTACTCCATTGAGTTAATCTATAATATTGAAACCTTTTTTCAGTAGGAACTTTATATAATTCTGCTGTTCCTTTTCCAACCTGCGTTGATAATCCTTTATCATGCTTAACAACAGATAATGGACTACCTGTTCTTGCTCTTCTTTCTAATTGTTCGCTACTAAAAGCTCTCCATTCTTGAGATAAGTCAATGACATAATCTTCTAAAACAGCTCCACAATTTTGACAAACATATTCACCTCTACTTGAATCAAAAACTATGTTTTCACTTCCACAAACTTTACATTTTGGTTTTTGTGTTTCCATGTTATTACTTTGAAGTAGATTTGTTTTTAATCGATAAAAATAAATATTTTTCTGTTTTTAATATATATAGATTTCTATAAAAAATTATATAAATAAATATTTCATATTTAAGCTAAATCAATATATTTTTGTTAATTTAATAAATTAATATAATGGATAAAGTAATAATAAAATTAGCAAGTAGAAATTTAGAGGAATTGCAAAGAGTTACAAATGAAATTATTAGTATAGCAAAGAAACATGGAATAATGTTTAAAGGTCCAATACCATTACCAACAAAAAAATTAAAAGTTTATACTATGGCAAATATAAAAGATGGTACTGGACATGGAAACGCAACTTGGGAAGTTTGGGAAATGAGAATACATAAAAGATTAATTTATTTACAACCAGATGAAAGAGTACTAAAACAAATTATGAGAATTGATTTTGGTAATGAGGTCGATGTAAAAATTAAGGTAATTTAATTTTTTTTCTTTTAATCTTTTATGATTCAAATTATAGTATTATTACCTTTTTTAGCTATTTTTCTTTTTATCTTATTTTTAAGAGATTTATTCAAATCATCTTTAATAACTTATATAATAACACTTATTATTTCGTTTATTTATGGAGTTTATTTTCATGAAATTTTAGCTGCTCATTTAGATTCATTATTTACTGCTTTTAGAGTTTTTTTGTTAGTCTTTTCTTTGTTATTATTGTTTAAAATAGTAGAAAAGGAAAATAAGAATTTTTTCTTTTCTTTTAAGCAGAAAAACTTTTTAGTTTTTATAACTATTGGAGTTTTTTTTACTATATTACTTGAAGGTTTAGTTGGATTTGGAACACCAGGAATGATATGTACAAAAACTCTTTATAATCTTAATTTTAATCCAATACTTTCTGCTTCTGTTTCTCTTATTTCTGATTCATATTCAACTTTTGGAGCTTTTGCAACACCAATTATTATAGGTAATAAAGATTTAGAAAGTTTAGATTTTGTTAAATTAGTAGGATATATTTTCTCTATACTAGCTTTTTTCATATTTTTTTCTTCTTATTTTTTATATATAAAGTTAGAGAAAAAAGAAAATATTAATTTTAATGAAATAATTAAAATAATAATAGCTTTTCTAATTTTTTCTATGATAGTTTTTGTTTTATCTAGAACAGAATTTTTTGCTTTTACAATAATTTTTGCAGCATTAGGAGCTATTACTTATTTATTCATTGAAAATATTACTATTTTTAAAAATTTTTTAAAAGTTTTTTATCCTTTTTTTATTTCTATAATAATTTTTGTTTTTTTGAAGATTTTAAATTTGGAATTAATAAATAAGATTTTATCAAATTTTAACATAGCTCCAATAGTTTTAATAATTTCTATAATTTTAATCATTTTAAAAGAAAGAGAGGAAAAAATAAAAATATATAATGAGAGTTTAGAGTTATTAAACAAATCTCTAAAATTATTTCTAATAATATTTTTCTTGTCTTTTCTTTCAAGTTATTTAACTTTTTCTGGAAAAAATTCTACTAATTCACCAAGTGTATTAGATATAATAAATCAACATCTAATGAAAATTGATAAAGATGTTTATTTTTTTATTGCTCCCTTGATAGGAATTTTTGGTGCTTTTATATTTGGTTCTGCGACTTTATCTAATTTAACTTTCGTAAATATTCAAAAAGAAATAGCTTTAGAATTTGGTTTAGATGTTAACAAAATAGTGGCTTTACAAAATATTGGTGCGGGTTTGGGTAATATGATATCTTTATTTAATATAATAGCAATAACTACAATGATAGATGAATTAAAAGGAAAAGAAGTAGAAATATTAAAAATAAATTTTGTTTTAGTAGTTTTTTTCTTTTTTGTTTCTTCTTTAATTATTTATCTTTTATAAAGAATTAGACTTATCTACAATTTCTATATCTTCAATTTCTAGAAAATGAGAAAGATTTTCAGATATCAATTTAAATTTTTTTAATTTAATTTCCCTTTTAAATAAAGGGCAATCAAGTACTAAAGTCTCTGCTTCTCCGCCTTCAAAACATAAGTCAAAACCAAATTTTTTGCTTTTATATATTAATTCATTTAAAATTTTTTCATCTATAATTTTTCCTAAAAGTTCTTTATCTAAACCTCCAGCACTAATTTTTGTTATAATTATTTTAAATTTCTTTTCCAATAAAACTTTCCAATATTTTTCGCAATCGATATTATGTAGAGGCATATATAGTTTTAAATTTAGTTCATCACATACTTTTTTAAATCTAATATATTGATACTTACTTTTAATTCCACCTATTCCTATAGCATCGATTTCTCCAGAAAATTCTCTTAATTTTTCAATTAGTTCTTCAACTTCTTTTTCTTTTTCTCCACTAACTTCAATATAAAAGTGCTTTATATTCATTAATTCTGCTTGTATCTTAGTTATATCTAATGCTACTGAATGAAACATATATGAATCTTTATTTTTAGGTTTAACAGTAAATAAATATTTAACTTCATGTCCTTCTTCAAAAGATTTTAAAATTGTGTAAGTAGAATCTTTACCACCGCTAAATAAAATTGCTATTCTCATAATTGTTTTAATGAATCATTTTATTTATGGAAAAAGTCGTATTTATTTTGGACATTGATTATTTGATAACAAAAGATGAAAAACCAGTTATAAGAATTTTTTGTAAAGATGAGAATGGTGAAAATTATACAGTTTATTATAAAAATTTTTTACCATATTTTTATGTATATGTAGAAGAAGAAAAAATTCCATCTTTTATTGAAAAAATTAAAGAAACAAAAATCCCTGAAGCAAAAATTGAAAATATAGAAATTCAAAGAAAAGAATTTTTAGGAAAAGAGTTAAAAGTTTTAAAAATAGTAATAAACAATCCAAAAAAAGTTCCAAAAGTTAGAAAATATATAAAAGATAATTTTGAAGAAGTTATAGAAACGTTTGAATACGATATACCTTTTTATAGAAGATTTTTAATAGATAATGACATTTCTCCATCTTCTTGGATTAAGGTTGTTGGAATAGAAAAAGATAAAAAAATTTTAGCAACAAAAATTGAAAAGATAGAGCTTCAAAAAATTCCAAAAATGAAAATATATGCATTTGATATAGAAGTTTTCGAAGAAAAGAATTCTCAAAAAATCGCTTTAATCTCAATTGTTGGAAATGATGGATTTAAGAAAACATTAAGTTTAGAATTTGGAAATTTTAAGATAGAAAATTGTGAAGTATTTAAAACTGAAAAAGAATTAATAAAAAAATTTGTTGATATAATAAAAGAAAGAGATCCAGATATCTTAGCTGGATATAATACTGATGGTTTTGATTTTCCTTTATTGAAAGAAAAAGCCGAAAAATATGGAATAGAATTAAATATAGGCAAAGAAAATTCGAAGATAAAAACTGTTAAGAGAGGTTGGATAAAAACCTTTAAAATTCCTGGAAGAGTTTATTTAGATATTTATGTTTACGTAGATCATATTTTGTCACCGACTATTAAAACAGAAGTTTTAACTTTAGATGCAGTTGCAAAAGAATTTTTAGGATATGGAAAGAAAGAAATGACTTTTGAAGAAATGCAAAAAATATTTAAAGAAGGAAAAAACATTGAAAAAATTATTGAATATAATGTTTGGGATTGTGAATTAGTTTTAAAATTATTAGAGATTTTCTTACCTCAACTAATATCTTTATCAAAAATAACTTATTTAACTTTATTCGATGTTTGTAGAAATACATATTCTCAATTAGTTGAAGCATATTTATTAAAAAATGCATTTAAAGATAATCAAATAGCTCCAAATAGACCAAAGCACGAAGAATTACAAATTAGAAGATTAAAAGCCCCATATAAAGGCGCTTTTGTTTTTGAACCAAAAACTGGAATACATGAAAATATAATTGTTTTTGATTTTAGATCTTTATATCCTAGTATTATAGTTACTCACAACATATCTATAGATACTTTTAATTGTGAGCATCAAAAATGTAAAGAAGAAAATAAAGTTCCAGAGTTGAATTATCACTTTTGTACATTTAAAAAAGGTTTTATTCCTAAACATTTAGAATTTTTAATTGAAGAAAGAGCAAAAATTAAAAAAATTCTTAAAAATATAGATAAAAACAGCGAGGAATATAAATTATTAGATAGTTTTCAATATTCTTTGAAAATTCTAGCAAATGCAACTTATGGATATTTAGGTTATATAGGTGCTAGATGGTATAAAAGAGAGTGTGCAGAAAGTGTTACTGCTTTTGAAAGATTTTATATAAAAAATATTTCAGAAATGGCAAAAAAGTTTAATTTAGAGATAATATATGGAGATACAGATTCATTAATGGTTTCTAATAAAAATTTAACAAGAGAGCAGTTAATTGAGATTGCAAATAATTTTTTGAATCTTGTTAATAATTCTTTAAAAGGTAAAATGGAATTAGAATATAGAGGTTTTTATATTAGAGGAATTTTTGTTAAAAGAAGAGAAAAAGAGATAGGTGCAAAAAAAAGATATGCACTTTTAAGCGAAAGCAACGAATTAGAAATTAGGGGTTTTGAAACAGTACGAAGAGATTGGTGTAAGTTAGCTAAAAATATTCAAAGAAATGTTTTAGAAATAATATTGAAAGAAAATGATGTTAATAAAGCAATTGAATATGTAAGGAATGAAATAAATAAATTAAAAAATTATGATTTTAAACTAGAAGATGTTACTATATATGAGCAATTAACCAAAGATATAAGCGAATATAAGCAAATTAGTCCACATGTAATTGCAGCTAAAAAAGCTGTTCAAAGAGGAATTAATTTATCTGAAGGTAGTATAATTCCTTTTGTAATTACAAAATATGGTAGTAGTATTTCTGAAAAAGCAGAATACGTTTTATTTGCAAAAAAAGAAGATATAGATATTGATTATTATATAAACAATCAAATCTTACCAGCAGCTCTAAGAGTACTTTCTATACTAAATATTAGTGAAAGAGATATACTTAAAGGTACAAAACAAAAATCTTTACATCAATTTTTTAAATTTTAATTATATTTCATATCTTATTCTTATTCTACCTTTTTCCTTTAGCTTATAACCATAAAATATTCCAAAAAGTATTCCAGCTAAATGAGCTTGAGATGCTATACCAGTTTTTGCACCAAAAAATTGAAAGAGAGTTGCTAAACTTTCTACTATAATCCAGAAGAATGCAAAAAACAAAAGTGGAATTGGAACGAAATAGACTAAAACTATTGTTGTTGGTCTTAAAATTGCTAAAGTTCCAATTATTCCATAAATTGCTCCGCTTGCTCCAACAGCCGGTATATTAATTTCATTTAATAAAATACTAGTAAGAATGTATGCAATACTTCCAATAATTCCACTTAAGAAAAAAACAAGTAAATACCTTCTACTTCCTATTACCTTTTCTAAAACACTACCAAATATAAGTAGAGCAAAAGAATTGTAAAAAAGATGAATTTCATCACCATGTAAAAAAATAGAAGTTACAATTCTATAAAATTCCCCCCTTAAAACCTTGCTTGGAATTAAAGCTAGAAATTGTGTATATCCTTTAATTAAAATTTGAAAAATAAAGCTAATAAAGATCAAAGCTAATAGTATTAAAGTATATTTCATTAACTGTTTTTTATAATTAAACTATTTATTTTTAATGATAAGAACTATATGTCCAAAGTGTGGAAAAGAAACAAAAATATTTATTGAAAAATTTTGTTTAGATTGTTTTAGAAACGATTTTGAAAATAAAGTTAAACTTCCTAAATTTATTTCAATTTATAAATGTAAATATTGTAATAGATATTCCTTATCTAAAAAATACTTATTTAATTCTTATGAAGAAGCTTTATCTCACTTTTCTCTTCATTATGATATTTTTAAAAAAATTAATTTAGATAAAAACTTTGAAATATTTGAAAATAGAATATCGATAACTTTTTTAAAAAATAATATAATTATTTCAAAAAAAGAAATAGAAGTAAGAGAAAAACCATTTGTTTGTAAGTTTTGTGCTATGAAAAATAGCGGTTATAAGCAAGCAATAATTCAACTTAGATTTGAAGTTAATGAAGAATTACTAAAAAAAATTGAAAATATAGTTGAAAAAAGAAATAAGACAGACTTTTTAAGTTTTATATCAAAAATAGAGAGAAGAAAAGAGGGTATAGATTTATATATTGGTTCAAAGTCAACTGCATATGAAATATTGAATTTTATATCTAAAGAATTTCCTATAGAGTATAAAATATCAAAAACTTTGGTTGGTATAAAAGAAGGAAAAAAAGTATATTTGGATACGATATTAATAAGAAAAATATGAGTGAGGAAACTAAAGTTAGAATTGCTGATGAAAAAAATGGAGAAACGTATGCTTTAGTTGAAATGTTTTACGCTGGAGATAAAGTTAAAGTTATTTGTGAAGATGGAAAAGAAAGAATGGCAAGAATTGCTGGAAAAATTTCGAGGAAGTTTTGGGTTAAAGTTGGGGATGTTGTATTAATAAAAAAATGGCCTTTTATGGATGATAGATGCGATATTATACATGTATATACACAATCTGAAGCTAATTGGTTAAGAAAAAACGGATACATAAAAAATTTGCCGAATGAGCCTAGAATTTAAAGAAGAATTAAAAGTATATTCTAAGGTTTTAGATGATTTAACTGTAAAAGCTTTAGTTGAATTAAGAAATAGAAAAATAATTTTTGGATTAGTAAAAATTATTAAAGAAGGAAAAGAAAGTGTTGTTTTTTTGGGGAAAGATTTTGAAAAAAATTATGTTGCTATAAAGATATATAGAATATATCATTCTGATTTTAAAATGATAAGAAATTTATTAGCTTTAGACCCTAGATATGAAAGGATAAAAAGAGGGAAAAGAAATATAGTTTTTTATTGGTGTAATAGGGAATATAGAAATTTGAAACTTGCTTATGAAAAAGCGAAAGTTAATTGTCCAAAACCTATAGCTTCATATCAAAATATTTTAATAATGGAATTTTTGGGAGAGAACGAAATTCCATATCCTTTACTAAAAGATATTGAGTTAGATCATGAAATTGCAAAAAATTTTTATAATCAAGTAATTGAGAATTTAAAAAGATTAAAGAAAATAGGCTTAGTACATGGTGATTTAAGCGAGCACAATATTTTAGTTGGTAATGATAAAATCTACCTAATTGATTTTAGTCATGGAGTAAAAGAAGATTCAATAATTTATGAAAAATTATTTAGAAGAGATTTAGAAAATATTAATAGATTTTTTTCTAAATTTTTATCAGAAGATGAATTAATTTTAGAAATTTAACTCTTTTGAATTAATACTGCATTAACTATTCCATGTTGCGAAGGTCTTGATGTTACTTTAGCTAATCCAATTTCTGTTTTTATTATTGCACCTTTTGTAATTATTTTTCTTCTTTCATAAAGAGGGTGAGCTTTATTTTCTACAACATCTAAAATTTTTACCTTTTTATAATTTTTTCCGTCGAATACATTCGCATATGTTACAAATCTTAACTTAATTTTTTTATTTCCACCTTTAGTTCTTTTTATTATTCTTTTTTCTTTTTCACTTAATTCTACTAATATTTCATCACCACCTAAATGACATTTCTTTTTAACTTTATAATGAGGAATAAATTTTGCTCCTGAAGGAGTTCTTCCCTTAATTTCTTCGTGATATTTAGCCATAACAATTATAAAATTATAAATTTATAGATTTCTGTCTTTAAAATAGATAAATTAAATGAGAGGAAATGAAAATAATTTTAAAAAAGTTGTTTTAGATATTGCTAAAAAATCGATAGTCAATTTCGTAAAAAATAAGAAAGAAATTGAAATAGATTTAAATAGTTTACCTAAGCAATTTTCAGAATTAAAAGGAGTTTTTGTTAGTATTTATAAAAACAATAATTTAAGAGGCTGTATAGGATTTCCTTATCCTATATATCCTTTAGCAATTGCAATATCTAAAGCAGCAAAAGAAGCTTGTAAAGATCCTAGATTTGAAGAGTTAAAAGAGGAAGAATTAAAAGATATAAAAATAGAGGTAAGTATTTTGGGCGAAATGAAAAGAATAGATACTAAAGTTAAAAACAGAATAGATATACTAAACATATTAGATAAAAATAAGGGCTATATGATAGTTAAAGGATTTCAATCTGCATTATTTTTACCACAAGTATGGAAAATAATTAAAGATAAAAAAGAATTTTTAGAAAATTTGTGTTTAAAAGCTGGTTTAAGAAAAGATTGTTGGTTAGATGAGGAAACAGAAATTTACGAGTTTGAAGCAGAAATAATTGAAGAATAATTTATCAAATATTTAGACAGTTAAAGTAATTTCTTTTTTTGAATTTTTTTCTAAATATTCGAAAAAATATTTAAAAAATTTCTGCCTCAAAATAGCATTTCTAATCATTTTAGAATTTGCTAAATCAACTATTTTAATAAAGTTTTCTAAAGAAATTGTAAATTCTGAATTAATTACAATAGGAAAATCTATTCTATCTAAACCAGTAACCTCTAGAACAATCTTTTCTTTTTTTAAACTTATTATACCGCTATGTTTAAAGCCAACATCTCTCGCAATTTTTAATACATCTCTCGCAAATTTTATTTTTGGAAAAACAAGATGAATAATAAATGGCTCTTGTTTAAACCAGATCAAATCGTTTTTTATATTTTCTTTTAAATTTTTAATTATTTCTTCAGCATTAACTTTTTCATGCCATTTACCTATAAAAAATGAATCTTTTTTATTTCCTTTATCAACTAATAGCGCAATTCTTCCTGCGCAACTAGAAGTTGAATAAACAATTTCGTACTCATTAATTTTTAACAATTCTTTTTCTATTGGCTTATCTACTTCATTATTTTTAATGGCTTCTAAAAGATTTCGTATTGCAGATTTTTTCCTTTCTTTAAATATTTCAAATTGACTCATAATTTTTAATTACTTAGCACATTTTTAATCAAATTACTAAAATAAGATTTATATTTATTTAGATCAAAACTTATTTTATTTTCAAATATTTCTTTTCTATAAGCTTCTAAAAGTAAATTTTCCAAATTATAGTATTTGGCAGCTGTAGTTATTTTTTTATAATCAAAATATGGAAATTTCTTATCAAAATTCTTATCTCTTAATAAGTGGTGATCAATTATAATCCACTTGTAATTTATTTCTTCAAAAATTTTTTCCATATGTTTAACTCCAATTTTAAAACTTTCTTTTTTTACTTTATATCCTTCTAATATAGTTGGAAAGCCATCTATTATAAGATATTTTGGCTTATAATCTAAAACAAAATTTAATGCATTTTCATCTATTAAAAATTGGGCATCACTTCCAAAAAAGAATTTTTCTTTTTTATATTTGAGTAATAGCATAATAACTCTTCCAACTTTTGATTTAACTTCTCCATGCCATACAGGTTCAGAAAAAATTATTTTACTTCTTCCAATTTTTATTTCTTCACTATCTGCAAATTCATATTCTATTTTAAATTTTTTCAAATTTTCTTCGAACAGTTTTCCTCTTTTTCTTGCACTATAATGTTCTTTTTCAAAATTTTTTATTAGAAATTTACAATTTCTAAAACTTTCAAAAAAATTAGTATCATTTGGTCTAGGATGATGATCATAATGATAATGAGTAACTATTGCATAATTGCAAAAATTTCCTATTTTGTAAATTTGTTTCAAATAAAAATTTAGCATATCTATTTCTAAATTACTTGGCTCAAATCCAAATCTTATTGGAGCTAGTGCAGCATAAGGATCTATAATTATTTTTAAATTATTGATACATACTAAAGTACACATACTTCTTACTCCTAAAGAATCAAACGCAATCGGATAAATTTTCATAAAGAAAATTAAATATGGAAAAGATATTACTAGATACAAATTTTTTAATTTATTTAATAAAAGAAAAAAAATTTAGATTATTTGAAGATTTTTTAGATCAAAATTTTGGAAATTACGAAATATATATTCTAGAGGGTAGCTTAGGAGAAATAGGAAATATAAATAAAAGATATTTAAAAGCAGTGAAATTATTAATTAGAAGCAATAAAATTAAAGTAATAAAAGAAAAAGGAAAAGTAGACGAATTAATAATTAAGTACAAAGACAATTTTATAATTGCTACACAAGATGAAAAAATTCTTAAAGAAGTAAAAAGAAAAATAATAAAAACAAAAAAATACTTTAAGTTATTCTAAATTTCTTAATTCAATTTTTTTGGTATAGTTTTTTGCTTTTAATTCTTTTACAATATATTCAAAAGCTTCTTCCGGTTTTGTATGAATTCCACATGTAAAAACATCAACTAAAGCATATTTATATTCTGGATAAGTATGAATAGATATATGAGATTCTGCAACAATAGCTATTATACTAATTCCTCCACCACCACCAAATTTATAAGAAGTAATTCTTATTAACTTAGAATTAGAAATTTTTACTGCTTCTTTTACAATTTTTCTTAATTTATTAATATTACTAAGAATTTTTTCATCACATTCATATAAACTTCCAAATACATGCTTTGCTACCACTCTCATCTTTACTCATATATAATATTTTTATATTAAATCAATTTCTTTCTTTTCCTCTTTTTCACTTTCTTCAATAAAGTCAATATCTTTTCCTATATTCTTTTTTTGGAATTCATGAATTTTAACTAAAGCAGGAATTTTTATCATAGGGCCAATAACAATAGCTTCTCCAATATTTAATGAAGATAAATGAACTAATAATTCATCGGTTAACATTTCACTAGCTGCTTGTACATATTTTTGATCATTAGGTTCAACTAATTTTAAAATTATCATATTATTTGCTTGACTTAATACATTTGCATCTAAAGCTTTTGGTCTTTGACTTACTAAGCATAATCCAACTCCAAATTTTCTACCTTCTCTAGCAATTCTCGAAGCCCAATATTTTGAAAATGTATTAAATTCTTTTGGAATTAATATATGAGCTTCTTCTATTATAACGAATATAGGAAAACTTAATCCTTTACCACTTGTCACAAATTTCTTTCTTTCCTCTAAAATCTTTCTTAAAATATGACTTACAAAGATATCTGCTACCTCATCATCTACAGAACCTAAATTTAATATGTTAACTTTTCCTTTTTCTATTTGATTAATAATATCATCATAACTTAAATCGAAAATTTCTCCAAACTTTTCTTTAAATTCTTCAACTTTTAAAATTACTTTATATATAGATTCTTCAGAACTTCTTTCTCTTTTTGCAAAAATCTCTAATTCTTTAATTAAAGAGTTAAAAAAATCGTTTATATTCAAACTAATTTTCATATTAATTATCTTTTCTTTTACACTTTCCCAAGCTTTTCTGAAATACATTTCTTGAATATATGCTTCCTCTCCAATATTCATCATTCTTGCAGCTTCTTTATAATGTAAATGAATTGGATTAATTTTTGTTGGTAATATCTTTTTTTTCGAAAATTCTGCATCTACATATTCGCTATGCATATCGAAAATTAAACTTGTAATTCCTTTTTTTGCTAACTCTTCAACTATTATACATACAGTATTAGACTTCCCTGCTCCAGTTATAGATAGAATTGCTAAATGTCTAGAAATCATTTTATTTATATTAACATAAACTTCAACATCTTCATTAGTTAAAAGCTTTCCAATACTTATAGACTTTTCATCTTTTCCAAAAATTTTCTCTAAAATTTCCTTAGTAGCAATTTTGATTGCTGTGCCTGGTTCTGGAGGAATTTTTGGTAATTTTAAATTCTCTATATCTCCTAGAATTTTTATTTTTCCTTTTATTACATAACTTTCTTCAAATTTTTTAATAGATTCTATTTCTTCTTCACTTAGCAATTCTTCATTTATTGCTGGATTAAATCTTATTAGATCTTCTATCATTCCTAAAATCTTTTTATTGTCATACTCTAAAATAACATATTGTCCAACTTCTGGCATTTTAGTCGATATAAATGTTACTTCATTAATTCTTGCCTCCCCAATACATCTACCTATTATCATAATACTTCTCTTCCCGTTTCCTCTTTTATTCCTAAAATTTTTGCAAACCTTTCCATATCTTTATTGGATATTTTTGCTTCTTTATGTGCTTTTTTTAAGATATATGGATAACCTTTATAGTCAAAAAATTTAATCAATGAAACTATTTCTTCAATTCTATCTTTATTTTTCTCAAAAGTTTCAACTTTATAGACTAGTGAAGATTTTTTTAATTTAAAATAAAACGTAATAATTCCAAAATTTTTTTCTTTAAATATTTCGTTTGAAAATCCTATATCAATTTCTTCAGTTTTTTTAATTGGGGTTTTTGATATTGAAAATATTAATTTATCGCTTTCTTCAAAAAAATTTAAATAATTTTTTCTTTCATTTGGTGGAATAAAATTTAAAAAATAAATTAAAGAACCATCGAGAATTATATTAAACTCTTTACAACAATTTTTGGCAATTTCTATCTCCTTTTTTAACATTTCAGATTTCAAAAAATCTTCTAAATAAATAAAATCTTCTACTATATCAAAAATTGGAAAAACATCAACTTTAATTTTTGAGTTTTCATAAATTACGCTAGCAATATTAATTGCATAAAAAACTAAAGATCTATACTTTAAGAAATTATAACTTCCATCTATTGCAATACATTTATCTTCTTTTGCTTTTGGTAAATAGTAATTCCATTTTTCTTTTAAGTTTAATTTTGAAACGTTTTTTATTTCGTTTATTTTTTTCTTAATAATTTCTTTATTTTTTAAAAAATTTAGTAAAACTTTATAATTCATAAAACAATAGAAATCTTTAAATTCTTTAAATTTATATAATAATAGTATAAAAAGATGGATATGGAGCAATTAAAAGATTCATCAATAAAAAATTTTATAGAAGACCAATTCAGTTATAATTCTTTTTGTTTTTCTAATATAGAAAAATTAAAAATGAAAGGTATAAATACAAATCTTTCAAAAATAAAAGCCGGGGGGGAAATTGTCCTCAAACCCGGCTGAGAAATGAATTAAATAAAATTTTATCTAATTCCTTTTTGCGCTTTGAATTTGATTTTTATGAAGATTTTTGGGATTTTGATTACTCTGAAATATCTAATGAAGAATCGCCTCTTTCTATTATAAATTGCATTATTTGTAAAGAACCTTTATTTTTAACTTTACCAAAAAATGATACTAATAAAGAAATATTAGAAAGAATTATTAATTTTTTGAAAGATAAGAAAGTAGATCAAAAAGAAATTGAAAGAATTGAAAAGCTAAAAACATTACCAATTTGTAGATGGGATTTATTTAAGATATTAGGAGATATTTTGGAAAGTAATAAAGATTTAAAAGGATTTTTTGAGAAACTTTCATTTTTTTATGATTTTGAAAATCTAAGAAAAGAAAGAAGAATTTAAATATATATTTTCATACATATTTTTGTATGCCAATAAGCAAAGCACCATATAAAAGAACTTATCAGCATACAAAAGCTAGAGGTAATGAATATCATATTCACTGTGATTTATGTGGTGGATTATATCCTAGATATAAAACCTTTATTATAAATAAAAAATATTCAATAAAAGATTCCCTTATATTAAAAAATGTAAATCCAAACTTAATTAGTTTGAGTTCTGTAAAATTAAGAGTTTGTCCAAAATGTGCAAGATTTTTGGGAGTAGTTCAACCAGGAAAAGCAGTAAGAAAAAAACTAAAAATGTAGTAATTTTATGAATGAAAAGGAAATAAGAATTCCAGAAAAATTAGAAGATCTAAATATTTCTTATGAATTAATAAAATCTTTTGCATATGCTCATATTTTTTACGATAAAAATTTAAAATCAATAGTTTATGAAGTAGTCGAACCACAATTAAGTGATAGCGAAAAAAAACATTTGGAAAAGATAAAAGAACTTATACTAGAATATTTAGATGTTAATATAATAGCTATTAAAGATAGAGAAAAATTAAATAAGTTATTGGAAGATGCAATTAAAAAAGTTTTAAAGATATTAAAAATTAAAATTGATAGCGAAATTTTATTAAAATTTTGTTATTATATTTCTAGGGATTTTATAGGATTAGGTAAAATAGAACCTTTAATGAGTGATCCATATATTGAAGATATAAGCTGTAGTGGAATAAATATTCCAATTTATGTAACACATAGATATTTTGGAAATATAAGAACTAATATAATTTTTAATGATGTTGATGAATTAAAAGAATTTATTATAAAATTAGCACAAAGATGTGGAAGGCATGTATCTTATGCAGAACCAATATTAGAAGGTTCTTTACCAGATGGTTCTAGAGTTAGTGCAACATTTAGTGAAGAAGTTTCTCAAAGAGGACCTTCTTTTACTATAAGAAAATTTACTGAAAAACCTTTCTCTCCAATCGAATTAGTAGAATTAAAAACGATAAACATAGAAGCTTTAGCTTATCTTTGGTTTTTGATCGAACATAAAATTTCTTTTTTAATTATTGGTGGAGTAGGAAGTGGAAAGACAAGCTTATTAAACAGCCTTGGAATTTTTATTAAACCAGAAGCAAAAATAGTTAGCATAGAAGATACTAGGGAATTAAGATTTATGCATGAACATTGGGTCCCTTTGGTTACTAGAACTGGTTTTGGTTTACCTTTACCTACAGGATCAAAATATGGAGAGGTAAATTTATTTGATTTATTAAGAGAAAGTTTTAGAATGAATCCAGATTATGTTATTGTTGGAGAAACGAGAGGAAAAGAGGTTTATGTAATGTTTCAAGGTATGGCTTCTGGACATGCAAGCGCATCAACATTTCATGCAGAAGATGTAACATCGCTAGTAAAAAGACTAATTTCTCCACCAATAGAATTACCGGTAAGTTTATTAGAAGCATTAGATCTAATAATAGTGATGAGAAGAGCAAGAGAAAAGGGAGAATTTGCAAGAAGAGTTCAAGAAATAGTAGAAATTGTTGGTCTTGATGAGAAAGGAAATATAATGCAAAATATTGTATTTAGATGGAATCCCTTTGAAGATATTTTAGAAAGAATAAATGAAAGTATATTAATTTCAAAGATATGTGAAAAGTTTGGATTATCTTTGGAAAGTGCAAAAAAAGAAATAGAGGATAGAAAAAAAGTTTTAGAGTGGCTTCTTAAAAATGGAAGAAGAACTTATGAAGAAGTTGCAGAAGTTATAAAATTATATTATAAGGATAAAAAGTCTTTAATGAAAATCATTGAAGAAAAAATAGAATACGAAGAAGCAAAAAAAATAATCTTAAAATTAAAGGAAAATTTACTTGCTAAAAAATTAGGCTATATTTTTGTAATCGAAAGTTAATTATTTATGAGTTTTGAATATCAACTATTTTCTTGGTTAGTAGAAAGAACAAAAAAATTTCCATTTTTTTTAAGAATAAGAAAAGCTTTAATAGCTACAAGATCAAAAACATTATATTCTGTTTATTTAGCTAGGATTTTTTTCTTTGTTTTCTTATCTTTAATAATAGGTATAATATTTCTTTTTATACCTATTTCTTTTCCTACCAATTTGTTAATATTAAAATTTTTATTTCCATTTATTTTGCCTATTATTACATTTTTAACATTCTATTTTAATGTACTTCAAAACGAGAGTTCATATAAATTTCAAATAGAGTCAAATTTTATACCATTAGTTTCTCACATGATTTCTTTAGCTGAAAGTAATATTAATCCTTATCTAATTTTTAAAATAATTTCCAAATTTGAAGATGAGTATGGAGCAATTTCTAAAGAATTTAAAGAAATAATTACTAGAGTAGAAGTTTATGGGGAAGATTTTATTTCTGCAATAAGAGGAGTTGCTTCAACTTCTTGTTCTTTATTATTTCAGAAATTTTTAAATAATATAGCATCTATAATTGAAAGTGGTGGGGATTTGAAAAATTATTTAAAAATAACTTATGATTATCTAATGTTTGATTGGAAAATAAAGAGAGAAGATTTTTTACAAAAATTAGGTACAATAAGTGAAATATATGTAGGTTTAGTAATTTCTGCACCACTTCTTCTAGTTTCTATAATTGTTGTTATGGCGGCAATTCAAGCAAACATTGGTTTTATTTCTTTAACAGATTTGTTAAAAATTTTTTCATATATAATATTACCATTTTTAAACATAATTTTTTTAATAATAATAAAGGGCATTGAAGTTGAAATATGAAGTTTGAAGAAATTTTAATAATACTTATATTAATTTTTTTAGGAATATTTATATTTTTTCTAAACAATTTTCTTCTCTCTAAAATATTCAAAAATATAGTTATTCAAATTTCTTTAAATGTTTTAGCAATTTTTATTCCATTAATAAACATATTTTTGATCTTTAATGAAAAACATAGGAAAAGAAAGGAAATGGAATTTTTCTTTTCAATTTTTTTAAGAGATTTAGCAGAAAATATTAGAAGTGGAAGAAATATAATATCCTCATTGGAAAATTTAAAAGATTTTGATTATAAATCCCTTTCACCTCTAATTAAAAAAATGTATTCTGAAGTAAAACTTGGAATACCTTTTGATAAAGCTTTGAATAATTTAGCTAGAAGAAGTGAATCTAAATTAATCAAAAAAATTAGTATAACTATTGGAGAAGCTTTAAAAGCAGGTGGAGATGTAAATACAACAATAGAAGCGGTTATAAGAAGTATTATAGAAACAGAAAAAGTAAGAAGAGAAAGAGAAATGATAGCAGCACCAACAAAAATAAATGGTTTTATGATTTATTTCATGTTTTTAATAATAATGATAATTTTAATAAAATTTTTACTTCCAGCAGTTCAACAATCTCAGCAACTTGCAATAAATATTCAAGAAATTAAAGAAATTTTAATACATTTAATTTTAATTCAGAGTTTCTTTAGTGGTATGTTAATAGGAAAAATGAGCGAAGGAAGCATAATTCCAGGATTAAGATATTCAATAATTCTCATGTTAATTGGTTATATAGTTTTTTCAATTTCGATTTAATTATCTACATATAATTTCTCTTTTTACATCTGGGCATTGAATGCTTCTAATTTCTAAAGTAAAATTTTTGTTTTGAAAATTAGAAGGAACTTCTTGAGTAATTGCTTTATAATCTCCTCTATTAATTTTTTCATTAAGATCTTGTGAAGCAACATCTATAATATTTCCATTTTCATCTTTTTCGATAAAATTTATTTTTAAACCATTAATGACTATTGGTCCATTGTTTAAAAGTATTATTCTAACTTGATCATTATTTTTTGTACACGAAATAACTTCAAATTTCATTGCAGAACATTCTATTGTAATAATTTCCTCTGAAGATTTATTAATTTGAGTGGTTTGGGTACCAACATAACTTGCTGCCCATAAACCTAATATCCCAGCAATAGCAATTGTTAAGGCTATTAAAATTATTGTAGCAATTAATGGAGATATTCCTTTCATAAATAATTTATTTTCAAATACTCTTATTTATTCTTATAAAAAAATATAAAAAGGTAATGCTTCTTATATATAATGAGGACATGTCCAAAATGTGGAAGTATATTAATACCAAAAAGAACAAAAAAAGGAATAGTTTTTTATTGTAAAAAATGCGATAAAAACTATTCTTTTGAAGATGATATAAAAATAACAACTAAAGTAAAGAAGGAAAGCGAGGAAGCAATTTTAATTACTAAAAAAGAGTCAGAAAAAAATTTACCAAAAACAAAAGTTATTTGTCCGAAATGTGGTAATGAAGAAGCATATTATTATATGCAACAAATGAGAAGTGCTGATGAGCCACCAACAGTGTTTTATATATGTACAAAATGTAATTATTCTTGGAGGGGATATGAATAATATGAATAATTTAAAATTGTTTCTGTTAATAAAAATTTATGTATAAATATATTGATCCTAAGGAAATTTCGAAAGAATTAAAAGATGGAAAATATTTTACTTATTCTAAAATAATTGAGGTTAGAGATGAAGGTTTTAAAATAGAAGACTGTAATATTTTTTTTCTTTCTATATTTAAAGTAAATAAAAATGATTTTGTAAGAATTTTTTTTACAAAAGATAAAGAAGATTTTATAGTTGATATAGTTCAGAAAATTGATTTTGAAAAATTCAAAAAAGTAAATGAAATTTTCTTTAAGTATAAAAACCTTTATATTTAAATTAAATATTATTTTTATGTTCAGAGTATCAACATACGAAACAACAATGTTTAAAGATGTTTTTGATAGTATAAGTAAGTTAGTAGAAGAAGGTGTAATAAAATTTGAAAAAGATAAAGGTTTAATATTTACCGCTGCAGACAAAGCTTTAATTTCAGTAATAAGACTTAATATATTACCAATAGCTTTTGAAGAATTTGAGGTTGAAAAAGAATCTATAGGAGTAAATTTAGATGAATTAAAAACAATTTTAAAAAGAGGAACAAAAAAAGATAAATTAGTAATGTATGACGAAGCAGGTAAACTAGTAATTTCTTTCGAAAATTCTGCAAAAAGAAAGTTTACTATGCCAATATTGACTTTAACAGAAGAAGAGTTACCAAATATAGATGCTTTAACATTTAAAGCAAGAGCGGAAATAGCTAGTGAAGGTTTTAAAAGAATTTTAGATGATGCAAAACAGATTGCTGATGAAATAGAAATATCTACGAATGGAAATAAAATAAGATTTTATGCTATTGGTGAGTTAAGTTCTTTAGATATAGAAATCGAGAGAGGTCAAGACATTTTATTTGATTTACAGGTAGAAGAAAATAGTAGAGCAAGATATCCATTAGATTATTTAGTTGCAATGAGTAAAGTAGCAAAAGTTGCAGATACAGTAATAATTCAATGGGCAACAGATTATCCAATTAAGTTAACATTTAAAGAAACTGATAAAATGATATTAGACTTTGTTGTAGCTCCAAGAGCTACAGAATAAATTTAAGTTTTATTGGCAAATCTCTTTTATCTTTTGTTTTAAAATTACAAAATTTGCAATAATAATATTCAATAACTTTTTCATTTTTTAAATTTATCGAATATTTTTCAAATAATGGAGAAAAACATATAGGACATTTATTTAATTCTTTATCAACTTTTTTTGTAAAATATTTAATTTTATAACCTACTTTAATTATAATTTTTCTAATTTTTTCTTTAGATGGTAAATTTTTATTACCAACTTTTTCTTTTAAATATTTTAGAAGTTTATCTTGAGATTTAAAAACAATTTTTTTACTATAAGCATCTTTCAATATTTCAAATATCTCTTTTTCACTTGCTTTTTCTCTTTTTCTAGCTTCTTTTAATTTTTCAATTTTAACAAAAAAACTAATATTTTTTTTCATAACAACATAAAAAATTTACTTTTTAAATGAGAAAAAAATTAACTTTTTAATTTTAATTTTTTGTTAAATAGTTAGCAACATTTACAACATTCTTTTTCTTTTTCAATTACTACATATCTTATATACGATTTATAATCTTTTATTCTTTTTATTTCATTTTTTATTTCATCTATTTTATTTTTAATTTCTTCTAATTTTTCATTTTTATCGGCATATTTTTTTCTTCCTTTATATTCTTTTTCTAATTGTTTAAGAAGGTTTTCATATCTATTTATTAATGCAGTTTTTATTTCTTCTGATATTCTTTCCCAATTTTTTCTTCTTCCATATTCTTCATATACATCTGAACCACTATACTTTGTTAAAATTCTACTTATGTTTTCATCTATTTTTCCATTTATATAAGCCAATTTAATTTTTTCTAATATTTTTTCACTTCCAAATTCAATATCTTTTAAAAGTGCATTTACACTTTCATATTTTTGATTATTATCTATTACAAACAATGCTGGTTCAAGTTCTTTTATTCTATTTTCGTTTTCCAAAGTTTTTTCTTTAAAAAATTCTGCTTTTTTGAATTCTTCATAAGCTTTTTTATGTTGATGAGCTATATAAGCAGTTAATGATCCACCTATAGCAGCCAAAGAAATAGAAATGGGTAATAAAAAGGGTGATAAACTACCAATCAGTATTCCTGTTCCAACTAATCCAGTTCCCATAGTTATTTCTCCTGGATATTTTTTTATCTTTTCAATAATCTTTTTAAACATAAAAAATAAATTAGGGAAAAATATAAATACTTTTCGTTTCTATGTAGTGATATAAATTTTTTTAATATTTTAAATTTAAACAATAAAAATTAATTATTTAATCGGAATAAAATGTTATTTTGGAATTCTTCTTAAAATTTTTCTACTGATTTTTTCATATGCAAAAACATTATTTTTTGTTATTTTCCAAAGTAAATAAATTGGAGCACTAGAAGTTAAATATAATAATTTTTTTACAATAGAATATGAAATTTGGGGTATTACAAAATTCGAATTTTTAAAATTAAATTCTTTAGCAATTCTATATACTCTAGGATAAGCAAAATCAGATGTAACAAAAAACAATCTTTTTGGTTGTGGTTTTACTTTTTCAATAATAAATTTTAACCAATAAAAATTAGTATAAGTATCAAAAGAAAACTCTTCTTTTAAAACTTTTATATTATTTCTTTCAAAATATGGAGAAATACTTTCTGCTTCGCTTAAATTTCTTTTTGTTGTATAGCCACCACTAATAATATTAAGCGGTTTAATTCCATACTTATTTAATATTTTATTTAATTTTTTAGCAACCATTATTCTTTCTATATTTCGAGGTATATATCCATAACCACCAGTTAGAATTATTATACAAAAAGAGCTAGAATTAGAATATAAGTTTTTTGTCATTTCAACAACATATTTTTTATTCATAATTTTTTTGTTTTTTAATAATTTTAATAAATAGTAAAATATAGTAAAATAAATTAAACTGGACCGGCCGGGATTTGAACCCGGGGTCTCCGCCTTTTTCTTTTTAAAATGCGAAGGCGGCGCTTTTCCGCTAAGCTACCGGCCCTTATGTTATTTTTAAAGAGTTTATCATAAATTTTTAAGATAGAATCTTCAAATCCTTTAATTAGTATTTAAAATTTATAAATCTTACTTAATTATTTAAATTGATAACATATCCTTTTACTTTCTTTCTAACATTCCATATATCACTTTCAGTACTTCTTAAATACGCCTTTGTATTTATATTTATTTCAATTTCTTTTTCTTCTAATTTCTTTTTATTCTTTAAATATTCATTGAACATTCTAGGTGTTTTATCAAGTTCATTTACATCAGAAATATTTAAAGTATTAAATACAATTTTTTGAGCTCCTCTTTTGTTTGCTCTTGCTTTTAAATCATTATAAACGATTTCAAATATTTCTTCCTTTCTAAACTCTTCATGACCTTCTATAGAATCTACTAAAAATATTTTATTCTCTTTATCATAAAAACAAATTGCACTTCCTAATGTTTGACCATCTATTTTATATCCTACTAGAATTATATTCTCATCTTCACAGTATCTAAGTATACCCCTTTTAATCTTAAATCCTCCTGGAAGATAAACATCAGTTAATAGATTTAAAATTAGAACTCTATCATCATAGTCTAAGGGATTTTTACTTTCAACTGCTTTCATACTATTTTCTGAAAGGGTATAAAACTTTGGATCAATCTCCTCAGAATTATTAACTAACTCTATAATTCTTTTAATAATAGCATTTTTATCCATGTATATAGTTTTATCTTCATGTGGGGAATATTCTAGAAAGCCAGTATTAATAACAATACTTTTATCTAATGAAAAGAAAACAAGCATTTGATTTAAATTCAAATTTTTATTTATTTTATACATATTTTTAATTTCTTCTGAAGCAATATTTTCATATTCTTTTATATTATTTTCATTTGGTTTGGGTAATTTTTTATTTGAAAGAAAATAAATAAGAACAGCCAAAAAACTATTTCTATCTGTAACTAGTCCATCTAAATTTTCTTTTATTATTTCATAAATATTTTGATCTATTTCTTTAGGAAGAATAATGTTATATCGTGGATGGGAAATTATATATTTAAGTGCATCAATTCCACCGTTTTTCAACATTTTTATCATTCTAAATGGTTTATCCTTATTTTTTAGTTCATAGAAAGTTCTATATACTAAATTAATAAAATTCTTTGCAATTTTCCATTCATATTTTTTAATAATTTCAATTACTTCATCTTCTCTTAAGATTTTACACATCTGTTTAAGTATGTTTAAATCTCTTTTTCTGCGGGCACATTGAATTTCTTCAATCATCCATTCCCCAATATTTATACCTAATTCTCCATCATAAGTTCCAATAGTTCTAAATGCTTCCAAAACAACATCACTTCTTTCTCTAAAATTTCTTTCGATTTTTTCTTCTATGTCATTTAGTATATGAATAATTTTATCTTTATCAGATGACTTTTCATATTTTTTAATAATTTTGTTTTTTTCAATAGATTTAAGTTGTTCATAATTTTTACTTAATAATTTAATAATTTTTTCAACATACTCATTTTCATCTATTCCAAGATTTTTAATAGCTCTAGTAATAATATCTTTATTTTTTAATAAATATCTAATAATTTTTTTAATTTCTTTATCAAGGTCTCTAATATAAAAGAAAAAAGTTTTATCATCTTTTGTAAAAATATTAATTATTTCATCATCTCTTGGAATCCTTTTTATAAAAATATTAATAATTTCATCATCTCCTAAAGCCTCGGCTATTATTCTAACAATATTTATATCATCAGTTTCTTTAATAATTTCTTTTATACCTTTAGTAATTATTTCAGCAGTTTCTGCAGCAATTTTTCCTTTCCTCTTTCCAATAATTTTAGCAAATTCAACAATAAAATCTTTAATGTCTTTTTCTTCAAATAAATGTTCTTCTAATAAAAAGGCAGCTCTACCTAATTCGTGAACAATTCTTTCACTAATTTCTTCTTTAAATAAAGATGATTTAGAAAATTTTTCTTCATATTTTTCAACAATACTAACAATTTCATCATTTCTAAAAATTTCACACATTGTTTTACCAAAATTTATATCTTCTGTTACTATTGTAGTATCAATTATTTCATAAGCAACTGCTATAGCAGCTTTTCCTTTATATTTTCTAATAGTTTTAACTGCTTCAATAATGATATTTTTAATATCCTCAAAATTTTTATCTCTTTTTGAAAAATATTTTTCAAATATATATTCGATTCTACTTAACTCATGAACAATTCCTCTACCAATCTCTTCTTCAAATTTTCCAATTGTTTGGATCACCTCTTTATCTCTTAAAGCTTCACATATCTTCTTAATAATCTCTATATTATTTATTTTATCATAAGATTCAAAAACTTCGTGAGTAGTAGATATCAACCAATTAGAAATTTTAAAGGCAACTTCTTCTTTATAATTTTTTATAGTTTCAGCTATTTCAAAAACAATATCTTTAATTTCAACCTTTTCAGGAATAATCTCTTCTTCCTTAATCATCCAAAGCAAATCAGCAATTCCATATAAATCATCAAAAATTTCTTCACCCATTTCTGGATATCTACTAGTAATTTTAACTACTTCAATGGCAACATCTGGATCATTTATTAGACATGTCATTTCAATTAATTTCTTGTTATTAATAAGTTTTTCGGCAAATAATTTTTCACTATCTTTAAGTAATTTTATTTTTTCAAATAACTTTTCAATAATTTCCTTAGATTTTAAACAATTTTCTCGAAATTCAATAATCATAAAAATAAATTTTATAGAATATATATAAATACTTTTTGGTAGTAATAATTATGTTAACTATTATTTATATTCTTCTCCTGCCCACTCTTCTGGTCTTTTTCTAAATCTTTCTATTGCTTCTCTTCCTAAAATTGTATGTGTTTCTTCTGGCCAAACAATTAGTCCTTTTAGTGGTTCTAGTGCATGCTGAAAAATAATTTCTTTTTCTCTAATAAATTGTTCATCAAACCCAAAAAATTCAGAATAATATTCTTTTTTCTTTTCTATTTCGTTTGGTTCTATATTCATTTCTAAATATTTTTTAATTATTCTTAATGCTAATATTACACTTCTTAAAAATTGAAATGGCAGTTGTCCACCACCTCTTTCAAAAATTAAATAACTATATCTTTTTAAATTATTTTTCTTTTCATCGTTAAATCCAGCTTTTTTTAGTTTAAACGAATATTCATAAATTAAATATTGCTCATCACTTCCAATATCGAATGGAATGTGTGTAGTTCCAAAATATGGTTTTGGAATTCCTATATGATATATTGCAATTCTTGAATAAATTTCGTTTTTCCATTTTTCAATATATTTAATTAGTTCTTCTATCTCATTGTTTATATTAAATGCATTGGATAATAGATGTTCTGTATCAATACATGCAGCAAAGGCTTTTTCATTTGTATTATATCTAATTTGAAATTCTAGGTTCAAAGCCTCACTTGTAATAAAGACATCTTTTAATCTACATATTCTTCTTAAACCTTCATAAGGTGGAGAAGCTTCTGGAGTTTCTATTGCAATAAAAAAGGCTTCTTCTCTATCTATTCCAATTTTTCTAAGTTCCTCTATTAATATTTTCAATTTTTCATATGGACTTTTTTTTGCAAATTCTTCAATTTTTTTTCTTTCTTCTTCATTTAAATGAATAGTTCTTCTTTTTGTTTCATCCAAAATTTCAGGAAAATTTTCTATACCAACTAAAAAATGAGAAATTGAATAAACAATTGAAGCTAAAACATTTAATTCTGGAGTTAAATTTATTTCTCCTCTTTCAATATCTATTAATTCTTTTTCAAATTTACCATCTAATTTTTTATAGGTTTCTTTTACATGTTCTTCAATTTTTTTACCATCTAATAATCTTTTAATTAAAAATTCACAAGTTTTTTTTGATAAGAAGGATTCATAATTTGAATCTAAATATCCAAATTCAACATCTTTGCATACTAGCGCTATAACAATATCTTCATAAAGTATTGCATCTTTTGCTATTCCTCTTTCATACTGTTGCTTATATGTTAAATAAGAATTTTCCAAACTTTCTAATTTTGCTTTTTTAAATTCGTTTTCTAAAATTTTTTCCTTAAAAAAATTTTCTACTTTTTCAAATATTTTTTTAATTTTTGGATAAATATCTCTTAAAAAATTAATTAAATAAGGACTACCAACTTTTTCTTCAATTCTTATTATATTTTCATCAATTAACTTAATTCCAATTCCTTTAAGATTATTAAAAGAATTAACAATATTATCTATATTAATTTCTTTTACATCTTCTTTTATATTTTCTAAAATTTTTCTTAAGTCTTCTTCAGATATTTTATTATCTTTAAAAGGAATATATAATGAATTAATTAGAGCAAGAGATAGTGGAGAAGGAATAAAACCTGCAAATCTTCTAGAAACTTCTCTTTTAAATAATATTTCAAATAAATTTTCTAGAAACCATTCTTTTAATTTTTTTCTTTTTTCTAAGAAACTATCCCAATCTGTATTACCTTCTGGGGTTGCAGTTAAAATTTCTGAAATTATTTCTTTTTCTCTAAATAAGGCATAACCAACAACTAATTCTCTACTTGCATGATAAATTGTATAGTGCGGAAAAACTTCTTTTGAATAATTACTCCTTTTTATTTCTTGCAAGATTTCGTATAAAAAAATTAAATCTCTATTTAGAACTAAATGAGATAATTTCCAAAGAATATAATTTATTGGTTCTAATGTTTGATAAATTTCTCCAATTAATAATCCATGTAATGCCCATTGAATATTCATTTCTTGAATTAATCTAGAAATTCTTTTTATTAAATTTGGTTCTACAAATTCTCCAAAAACTTCTTGATCTATTTGAAAGAAATTACATCCAACAGTATATCCATATCTTAATTTTTCTTCTATTCCCGCAAATTCCCTTGCAACTTCAGCACCAGCAGCTCTAGCAATTTGAAAAGCACCAGGAGTAATTCCTATAACATACATAAAATATTTTATCCGATTTTAAAATATGGAAAAAATTATTATTTTAACAGAAAAACCTACTGCTATGAAAAAAATTGCATATAGTTTATTCCCAGTAGCTAAAAAAATAGTTAACAATAAAATTCCTTATTTTGTTTCTTATTATAATAATAAAATTTACTATATTGTATCTGCTTTAGGTCATTTATTTAAATTAGAACCCCAAGAAAACAATTTTGATTATCCAATTTTCAATGCCGATTGGGAAATAGTAGATAATAAAGCAGAAAAATTTGCAAAATTAATAAAAGATTTAGCAAAAGATGTAAATAAAGTTATTGTAGCAACCGATTATGATATTGAAGGATATGTAATTGCATGGAATATAATAAAATATTTAATAGGTTTAAATAAAGAAATTAAAAGAATGAAATTTAGTACGTTAACAAAGAATGAATTAATAAAATCTTTTAGTAATCTTATTGAATTTGAGATTAATCAAGTAAATGCAGGATTAGCAAGACATTATTTAGATTGGTATTGGGGGATTAATTTATCGAGAGCATTAATGATTAGTTTAAGAAAAGTTTCAAACGAAAAAAGAATTTTATCAATAGGTAGAGTTCAAGGCCCAGCTTTATATTTAGTTTATTTAAGAGAAAAAGAAATTGAAAATTTTAAACCAGAAATTTATTATAAAATAAAATTGGAAATTGAAAAAAATGGAATAAAATTTTATTTGTTTTACATAGAAGAGAAAATTAAAGATTTTAATAAAGCAAAAGAAATTATTGAAAAAATAAAAAACAAGAAAATAAAAATTGTTCAAATAAAAGAAGAAGAATATAAATTGAATCCTTTACCACCATTTAACACTACAGATTTACAAGAAGAAGCTTATTATGTTTTTGGATTTAGGCCAGAATATACTTTAAAAATTGCAGAGAGTTTATATTTAAAAGGATATATTTCTTATCCTAGATCTTCTTCTCAAAAATTAAAAGGTATAAATATTTTTCCTATATTAAATTCCATTAGTAAAATTCCATTTTATAGTTATTTTGTTAGGGAAATTTTATCTTTTGATAAAATTGAAATTGTTGAAGGAAAAAAAGATGATCCTGCACATCCAGCAATAATACCTACAGAAGAAATTCCTGATTTCAAAGAATTAAGCAAACCAGAAATTATGTTATATGATTTAATTGTTAAAAGATTTTTAGTTTGTTTACATAAACCAGCAATAAGAAAAAGTATTAAAATAATTGCAAAAGTTGATAATTTTATTTTTCATAATACTTTTCATCAAACAGTTAAAGAAAATTGGCTAAAAATATATAAAAATTATATTAAATTAGAAGAAAATATTTTACCAACTTTGAATTTATATGAAGAAATTCCTATAAAATCAATAAATTTATTAAAAGAAAAAACTAAACCTCCTTCAAGATATACAAGAGCAAGTTTAATAAAGGAGTTAGAAACTAGAAATTTAGGAACTAAAGCTACAAGAGCAGAAATAGTAAAAACTCTTTATGATAGAAAATATGTAATTGGAGATAAAATGAAAATAACAGACTTAGGAAAAGCAGTAGTAGAAATATTTCTAAAATATTGTCCAGAAATTCTAAGCGAAGAATTAACTAGAGATTTTGAAAGAAAAATGGATGAAATAATAGAGGGAAAAAATTCTTTGGAAAATGTTTTAAATGAAGCTAAAAATTTTTTGTTTGGTGTCTTAAAAAAAATTAAAGAATATGAAAAAGATATTGGCAATATTTTAGTAAATAGCTTATCAAAATAAATAAATTATTTAAATTTTTATTTTTATGAATTTCAATAAATTTAAATTACATGAAACTAAACGTGAATATATATATATAAAAACTCGAGTTTTAAAAAATTAATTTCTGCATATATTGCAACAATTATAATTCTTGTTATAACTATTGGAATTGGAGCTATTCTTTATTTATATTTTAGTGGATATATTTCAAAATTAACTTCTGAAACAGAAGAAACAACAATAAAATCTATTGTTGAGTGTTCAAAAGCAAGAATTGATAGCTATGCTTATAAAGATTTTAAATATAGAATTCCAATAAAAATTAAAGAAAATTCAGGAAATAATTTAACTGATTATCAAATTTTAGTAACATTAGATACTGCAAGTTTAATTTCTCAAGGAAAAATGAGAAGTGATTGTGGAGATATTAGATTTACAGATAGTGATGGAATAACTTTATTAAATTATTGGATAGAACCAAATACTTGCAATACAGAAAATACAAAAATTTGGGTAAAAATACCAAATATTCCTAGTAATTCAAATAAAATAATTTATTTGTATTATGGAAACCCAAATGCTAATTCTTTATCTAATGTTAAAAATGTATTTATTAGAGAAATTGATGGATTAGTTCTATATTTACCTTTTGATGAAGGTAGTGGAAATATAGTTTATGATTATAGTGGAAATAATAACAATGGAACAATTTATGGAGCTACTTTTGTAGATTCTCCGTTTAATAAAGCTTTAAGTTTTGATGGAGTGGATGATTATGTAGGAATTCCAGATTCACCAACTTTACGATTAACAGATAAGATAGCAATCTCAGCATGGGTTAAATGCATTAATACTGGGAATTTTGAAGTTATTATAACTGGGCGAACATTTACATACTTTCTTGCTATTTCTCAAGGAACGATAAGATGGTATTTAGGTAATGGAACAAGTTGGTTTCTTATAGAAGCTTCAGTTCCTATTAGCTACGATGCTTGGAATCATATAGTAGTTGATTATGACAGCTCAACAGGAACCTATCATGTTTATTTAAATGGTATTCTAAAAAAGTAGCTTCAATAACTCCTCAACCAATTTATACGAACGATAGAGGAATAACTATTGGTGCTTCTTACCCCACATCTCCAACTTTTTATTGGTTTAAAGGCATAATAGATGAAGTTAGAATTTACAACAGAGCTTTAACTCAAGAAGAAATTTTAGATTTATACAATAACTATGGTTATTCAACATTAAATTATCCTGGAAGAGCGTTGGTTAGAAAATATTCATATCCAGAACCAACAATTTCCCTACAAACCGAAGAAACTTCACCAATAATAAAACTAACTATGATAAATTTAGGTATCGATTTAGGTAAAAGATATTTAATAAAATTAATCTATGAAGATGAAAAAATAATTACTAGAAATATTACTCTCGATAAAAATTTTAATTCTGGAGAATCAAAAGAAATTTATTTAACAGATTTACCAAAAGGAATAATTAAGAAAATAGAAATTTATTGTATAGATGCTTGTCCAAATATGTTAGTTGGAATTAGAAGTGTAAATATTGAGGTTTAAAGTTATTAAATACAACTAATTATTAAATAAAAAACTTAAACTCTAAAATATTATGCCAGAAGAGCTTATATTAAGAGTTGGAGAATTAACTGCAAAAGAAGAATCCTATAAAGGAATTGTTAGAATTGATTCAAACAATTTATTAAAAATAGGAGTTAGAGAAGGGGAAATAGTAGAAATAGAAGGAAAAAGAAAAACAGCTGCAATTGCTTTAAGAGCTTATCCCGCAGATATAGGTTTAAATATAATAAGAATGGATGGAATTACAAGAAGAAATGCTAGAGTTTCTGTTGGAGAAAACGTAAAAGTTAGAAAAGCAGAATATAAAATTGCAAAAAAAGTTATATTAGCTCCTGCTGAAGAAAAAATATTTACAGCTAGTATTTCTTATTTAAAGCAAAGCCTTTTAAAAAGGCCTGTAATTAAGGGAGATTTAATAGTTCCTTCTCCAGTGCATAGAAGAAGAGACGAATTTTTATCTACAATTTTTGGAGAAGATATAGAAGATTTCTTTTTCTTTAATCCATTTCCACAAATAACTTTTTACGTAGTAAATACTGAACCTTCTGGAATTGTAGTTATTGATGATGAAACTGTAATAGAAGTTTTGAAAGAAAAACCGAAATTTATAGAAATAGAAGAAAAAGGAATTCCAAGAATTACTTGGGAAGATATTGGAGATTTAGAAGAAGTAAAACAAAAATTAAGAGAAATAGTTGAATTACCTCTAAGACATCCAGAAATTTTTGAAAGATTAGGTATAGAACCTCCAAAAGGAGTATTATTATATGGTCCACCAGGAACAGGAAAAACATTATTAGCTAAGGCAGTTGCAAACGAAAGCGGAGCATATTTTATTTCTATTAATGGTCCTGAAATAATGAGTAAATGGTTTGGAGAAAGCGAAAAAAGATTAAGAGATATTTTTGAAGAAGCAGAAAAAAATGCCCCAAGCATTATTTTTATAGATGAAATAGATGCTGTTGCTCCTAAAAGAGAAGAAGTTGTTGGTGAAGTTGAAAAGAGAATAGTAGCTCAATTATTAGCTTTAATGGATGGATTAAAAAGTAGAGGAAAAGTTATTGTTATTGGAGCAACTAATAGACCAAATGCATTAGATCCAGCATTAAGAAGACCTGGAAGATTTGATAGAGAAATAGAAGTACCTCCACCAGATGCAAAAGGTAGATTAGAAATTCTTAAAATTCATACAAGAAACATGCCATTAGATAAAGATGTTGATTTAGAAAAAATTGCAGAAATTACTCATGGTTATGTAGGTGCAGATTTGGCTGCTTTATGCAAAGAAGCTGCTATGCATGCATTAAGAAGAGTTTTACCAGAAATTCAAAATTATAAAGAAGGAGAAATTCCAAGAGAAGTTCTAGAAAAATTGGTCGTTAAAAAGGAAGATTTTGAATATGCATTAAGAGTTGTTCAACCAAGCGCAATGAGAGAAGTTTTTGTAGAAGTTCCGAAAGTTAAATGGGAAGATATTGGTGGATTAGAAGAAGTAAAACAAAAATTAAGGGAAATAGTTGAATGGCCATTAAAATATCCAAAACATTTTGAAAGATTAGGTATAGAACCTCCAAAAGGAGTATTATTATATGGTCCACCAGGAACAGGAAAAACATTATTAGCTAAGGCAGTTGCAAACGAAAGCGGAGCAAACTTTATTGCTATTAAAGGACCAGAAATATTTAGTAAGTGGGTTGGCGAAAGCGAAAGAGCAATAAGAGAGATATTTAGAAAAGCAAGAGAAGTTGCTCCAAGCATTATTTTTATAGACGAAATAGATGCTATTGCTCCTATGAGAGGATTAGAAGTTGGTACGAGGGTTACAGAAAATGTAGTTGCACAATTATTAACGGAAATGAGTGGAATAAAAGATTTAAAAAATGTAGTAGTTATTGCAGCTACAAATAGGCCAGATATATTAGATCCAGCATTATTAAGGCCAGGAAGATTTGATAGATTAATTTATGTTCCCCCACCAGATGCAAAAGGCAGATTAGAAATTCTTAAAATTCATACAAGAAACATGCCATTAGATAAAGATGTTGATTTAGAAAAAATTGCAGAAAAAACAGAAAATTATAGTGGAGCTGATTTAGAAGCAATATGTAAAGAAGCTGCTATTTTAGCTTTAAGAGAAGCTATAGAAAAAAAGATAGAGCCAGAAAAAATGTTAGTCAAAGCAATTCATTTTGAAAAGGCATTAGAAATTGTAAAACCATCTATTTCTAAGGAAATGATAGAATTTTATAAAAAGTTCGAAGAAAGATTAAAAAGAAAAGTAATGGAAACAGAGAAGAGAAAGGAAAGATATATCGGCTAGCCAATATACTTTAAATTTTTTTCATTTTTTCTTATCTTCTTAATAAATTTATAAAATTCTTTTAATGCAAATTCTTCGATTTCTTTTTCTATTCTTTTCTTTTTTCTTTTCATAATAATTTTAAATTTTTTGTAATTTTATCAATTTTTTCTGAATAGTATGGACCAAGTGCAACGCAAGTAATAGTTCCACTTTCTAATTGAGTTTTTCCAGCATCTTTTATTAATACACAAGGTATTTTTTCTTTTTTTGCTTCTTCATATATTTTTAATAATTCTTCTAAACTAGAAACTTTTAAAACCACTTTTTTATATCCAAAAAATTTCCATTTATTTTTAAAATATGGCGGAGCTAATTTATAAGCTTCTAAACTTGCATGACATGCTTGAGATATCATTTTTCCTTTTCCCATTTCTAAATCAGTTCTAATAACTATTACTTGCTTTATTTCTTTTACCATCCTATATAATGTAATGCAATTTCTCCAAAATAAGCTATTATTAACATTTTAAATAACTTACCTATAAATGTTATTATTAAAAATTTTTTTAAATCATATTTTAAAAATCCACACATGATTCCAATAAAATCAAAAGGTAAAGGAGAAGAAGAAAAAACTATTAATATCCAGCTTCCATATTTTTCAAATAATTTTATCATTTTTTTGTATGTTTTATTTTCTTTTAATTTATTCCATACATAAGAAGAAATACCTTGACCAACAAAGTATGATGTTAATTCTCCTAATGTAGCTCCAGCCGCACTAAATAATGCAGCTATATAAGGATTTAATCCCAATTTTGACGAAATTACTATTAAAAAATAAAATGGTATAGGGAAAAAAATTGTTGAAGAGCTTATTAAACCAGCTATAAAAAAACCCAAATATGATAAATCTTTTAATAACTCTTCTAACATTAAATTATTTAGGTAAAATTTGAGGTATTGGTATTGGTGGATGAATAGCAAGGTATTCACTTAAAAATGTCGAGATTATAACACCCCTTCTTAATATAAAATTTTTTACTTCTATTTCAAATTCTTTGTTTTCAATTTTTTTATCCTTTTGCCATTTTTCTAATATTTCTTCAATATTTTTTCCAGAATAAATTAAATAACCTTCTATTCTAATTTCTCCAATTTTAGGTTCATAATTAATCAAAAATTCGAAATCTACTTTTAATACTTTTTGTTGTTTTTTCTCTTGCTGAACTTTCATTTCTTGTATATTTTTTATATTTAAATTTGTATTTATATCAAGCTTATTTATATTTTCCTTTATTTCAAATTTTTCTGCATTCAAATATGTTATGGAATAACCTAATATCATACTTTTTAAATTAGTATTTAAAAAATAAATATAATATGAGTAATGTTTTTAAAGAAATTGATAAAGAAATTAAAGATACAAAAGTAGTAATTTTAGCTGGTGGAAGTGGGAAAAGAATGAATATAGATAAACCTAAAGCTTTATTAGAGCTTTCTGAAAATTATACGCTCTTAGATAAAGAAATTGATTTATATTTTAGTTGTGGATTTAAAAATTTCATATTTTTGCTTGGAAAATATGCAGATCAAATAATAGATCATTTAGAAAAAAGAAACTATAGAGATAAAATAAATTATGAAATTTGCATAGATCCTAAAACAAGTAATTGGGGAAAAGGAAAAGCATTAAAATATGCATATGAAGTAGGAATTTTGAAAAGAGAAAGAATTATGATATCTTTTCCAGATGATTTAAAATTAGATAATTTCTTACCAATTAAATTATTATTAACCCATTTAGAAGTTAGAAAAAGATATGATATCTTAGGAACAATTGTATTAACTAATGGTTTTGAATTTCCTTTTGGGGTTGCAAAAGTAGAAAATAACTTTATTATAGATTTTGTTGAAAAACCATTAATGAATGTTTTTGTATCTATAGGAATGTATTTATTAGAAAAAGAAGTAATAGATTTAATAGATGAATATATCGATTTAAATGAGTCGAAATCAATAGAATTTGAAGATATAATATTACCTAAATTATCAAAAGAAAGAAAATTATATAGCCTATTTGTTTCGCACGATATTTGGTTACCAATTAACGATATGAAAAGTTATGAAAAAGCAAGAAATTTATATAAAAAAATCATAAGTGAAGTTGGTGTTTAAAATTATTTTTTTCAGCATCTTCTAATTTCCAAGCATCTTCTAATAATAAATCTGGAACATCATCTAAAATAGGAAAAGCCAATTTACAATTATAACATACTAAAAACATTTCTTTTAATTCTAAATCTCCTTTACATTTTGGACAAGCTAAAATATCTAATAATTCTCTATCTATCATTTCTTAATAGATTTTCCAATTAAACTTATTTGAGCCAATAAAGCTGTTAATTGAATTAATGCATCTCCACCTTCATTAATTCTAAATTCATACTCTCCAATTTTTTCTATTAATTCTATTTTTTTATCATCTTGAATATTTAATTTCAATGCTTGTCTATAAATTTCTTTTATTAAATCTTCTCCAGCCAAACCTTCTTTAATTATAAAATATATTAATTTTTCTCTTGCTTTGTTAAATCCTTCAATTGTTCCAGATAATGCTAAATTTAGCATTTCCTCAATTTCTTTTGGCTTAGCCAACGAAGCAACTTCATATATTATATCTGCAGTAATTTTTTTAGATATTGAAGCAGCTGCTTGTAATAAATTTGCAACCTTTCTTAAATCACCTTCAGCAATATTAATTATTGCTTCTATCGCTTTTTCATCTATTTCTAAATTTTCTCCTTTAACAATTCTATCTATAAATTCTCTTTGAGCTTTTTCTGGTAATGCTTTAAATCTAAAAACAGCACATCTAGATTGAATAGGTTCAATTATTTTAGAAGAATAGTTACAGCATAATATAAATCTTGTAACTGAAGAAAAATCTTCCATTGTTCTTCTTAATGCTTGTTGAGCCTCTTGAGTTAATGCATCTGCTTCATCCATTATAATTATTTTGAAAGGAACATCTCCAATAGCTTTTGTTCTTGCAAATTCTTTTACTTTCCCTCTAATAACATCTATTCCTCTTTCATCAGAAGCATTCAGTTCTAAAACATTTGCTTTCCAATTTTCTCCATATAATTCTTTTGCAATTATTAGAGCCAATGTAGTTTTTCCAGTTCCTGGTGGGCCTGCAAATAACATATGTGGCAAATTTTTTTCTTTTAAAAACATTTTTACTCTCTCTTTTACATGTTCTTGATCTATTAGATCATCTATTCTATTTGGTCTATACTTTTCTGCCCATATAACAAATTCTGCCATAATATTATAGAAATTTATAAAAATTCTTAGTAGTATATACTACTATGGAAATTCTAAAAACTTTAAAAAAAGAAGAAAGTATAAAATTAGCTCAAAAGATGTTAAAAATGTTTAATAATCCTTCAAAAAAACTTGTAAAAATTTTAAGTATAGAAAGAATAGAAAAGTACAAAAAAATTTATTTCAAACTTTTAGAAATGTACGATAAAGATTTGTTACCATCAAATCCAAATTATTTAGCAACAAACGAATTAGCAAAAAGTATTTATAAAAATAAATATTATTTAAAAGATTTAGATGGAAATTTTATTGAAGAAAGGCCAGAGCATGTATTTTTAAGGGTTGCATCCTTTGTAGCTTCTGCAGAAGAAAAAGAGGAAAATGCAATTAAATATGCAAGAATTTTTTACAACTTAATGTATGAGGGATATTTTTTACCAGGCGGAAGAGTATTAGCTGGTGCTGGTGATTTATATAGAGTTAAAACTTTAGCTAATTGTTTTGTAGTTATTATAGAAGATGATAGCATAGAGGGAATTTATAAAGCAGCATACGAAGCTGCAAGAACGTATTCTTATGGTGGTGGAGTGGGAATTGATATTAGCGTTTTAAGACCAAAAAATTCTATAGTTCATAATGCTGCATTAAAATCTACAGGTAGCGTAAGCTTTATGGAATTATATTCTTTAACTACAGGACTAATTGGACAAGAAGGAAGAAGAGGTGCTTTAATGTTAAGTATAGATGTGAAACATCCAGATGTTTTTGATTTTATAGATGCTAAACATGTACCAAACTGGATAACTTCTCAAATAATTGAAGAATTAAGGTTTTCAAATAAATTTAGTGAAGAAGAATTAAAAGAAATTGAAAAAAAGATAATGGAAAATACTCAAGTAAGATTTGCAAACATAAGCATAAAAGTTAGTGATGAATTCATGCATGCTTTAGAGGAACAAAACAAATATGAAAATAAAATATTAGTTTATAGAAAAAATTATAAAGGAATAATAAAAAGTGTAAAAAACATTCAAGATATTCATTATTCATACGGAATTCCTAGTAAAGATATAGAAAAATATAATTTGGAAAAAATATTTGAAAGTTTTGAAGATTTGAAAAAATATTTGCAAGAAAAATATAAAGTTGATATTAAAGAAGAAGATTTGAAAGATGTAAATAAGAGAGATATTTTTGGAGATTATGTTATAGAATTAGAAAATGAAGATTTTGATTTAGCAATAAGATATGCTGGAGATTTTCTATTATATTTTGAAAGTGAGCAAACTGGTAAAATTTTAAAATTAATAAAAGCAAGAGATATTTGGAATAAATTCGTTGAAAGCAATTATAAAACTGCAGAACCAGGTATAATGTTTTGGAGTAGAATGAAAAAGTATAGTCCTAGCGATTATGTAGGATTTCCAATAATAACTACAAATCCTTGTAGTGAAGTTCCGTTAGAAGATGGTGGTGCTTGCAATTTGGGATCTATAAATCTCTCTAGATTTGTTTTATATCCATTTACTAAAAATGCAAAAATAGATTTTAATTTATTAAAGAAAGTAGTTAAACATTCAATAAGATTTTTAGATAACGTAATTAGTTGGAATATTCTTCTACATCCATTAGAAAAGCAAAGAGAAGCTTCTAGAAAAACTAGAAGAATTGGTTTAGGAGTTATGGGAATTGCAGATATGTTTATTCAATTACTTTTAGATTATGATAGCGAAGAGGCTCAAAAAGTTTTGGAAAAAGTAATGAGGTTTATAGCTAATTATGCATACAAATATAGTGCGTTATTAGCTAAAGAAAAAGGAAAGTTAGATATTGATTACGAAAAATATTTACAAAATCCTTTTGCCAAAGAAGCATTAAGCAAAAAAACTAGAAGATTAATTTCTAAGTATGGAATAAGAAATTTAGCCTTATTAAGTATTGCACCTACTGGAACCATTTCAAATATTGTAAAAAGTTTTGAATATAATGGAAAAGTATATATTGGAGTTAGTGGTGGAATTGAACCAATATTTGCGATTTATTATTTAAGAAGAACAGAAAGTTTTGAAAGAAATAAAATGTTTAGAGTTTTCCATTCTACAATACAAGCTTATTTAGATATGAATAATTTAAATGAGATTGCACAAAATGTTGATATTAATGAATTAAAGAAAGTTTTACCTTCTTGTTTCTTCAAAACTGCTCATTATATAGATCCATTTAGAAGAGTAGAAATTCAAGCCATAGCCCAAAAATATGTAGATCATAGTATTTCAAGCACAATTAATTTACCAGCAGATATACATCCAGAAGTAATTTCTGATTTATATATCTATGCTTGGAAGAAAGGATTAAAAAGTGTAACAATTTATAGAGAAGGAAGTAGATTTCCAGTTTTAAAAGAAATAAAAGAAAAAAGCGAATTTGAAGAAATTGCTTCTAAAATTTTTGAAATAGAAGATGAAAATGGAAAAATTTATAGAGTTAGAGGAGATGAAATTTTAGTAATAAATAATAGAATGACAACAATTTATCATTTAATAAAAGAAGAAAATATAAAAATAGAAAATAATTAATTATGATTGTTTTATCCAAAATTAAAAAAATAAAAGAAGTTTCTGATAAGAAAGAATTAAAAGAATTAAAGGAAACTTCTTTAACAAAACCTTTAGAAAGACCTTATGTAATTGATGCTAAAGTATATAAATTAAAAAGTAAATTTGTAAAGCATAGTATTTTTGTTACGATTGGATATATAAAAGATGGTAATAAAGTAAGGCCATTTGAAATTTTTTTAAATTCAAAAGATTTAACAAAAGCTGCCGAATTTGCAATTTTAACTAGATTATTATCTGCGATATTTAGAAGAACAGATGATCCAACATTTATATTAGAGGAATTAAGAAGTGTATATGATCCAAATGGCACTGGATATTTTAAAAATGGAAAATATATAGCATCTTTTTATTGCGAATTAGCTGAAGTTTTAGAAGAATTTTTTATAGAAATGGGAATATTAAAAAAAGAGAAAAAGGAAGAAAATAAAAATTTAGATTTTAATATTAAAGAAGATATAAATGATAAATTTCAAATTTGTCCTAAATGCGGAATGAAAACTTTAAAAGTTGAAGAAGGTTGTTATACTTGCATAAATCCTGAATGTGGCTATACTAAATGTAATTAAATGAAAATAACTTTTTTTGAAGTAACGAACGAAGATATTGAATTTTTTAAGAACAATCTAAAAGAATTTGAATTAGAATTTTATGATTTTCCGTTAAATGAAGAAAATTCATATTTAATAGAAAATTCAGATATAGTAAGTATATTTATTTATTCAAAAATTAATGAAAGAATTTTAAAAAACGCAAAAAAATTAAAATTTATTTGTACAAGAAGTACAGGTTATGATCATATAGATTTAAAGGTATGTAAAGAAAGGAATATTTTAGTCTCTAATGTACCATCTTATGGAATAGAAAGCGTTGCCGAGCATACTTTTGCACTAATTTTGGCAATTTCTAGAAAAATAATAGAAAGTTTTGAAAGAACAAGAAAAGGAGATTTTAGCTTAGAAAATTTGAGAGGATTCGAATTAAAGGGAAAAGTTTTAGGAATTATTGGCGCTGGAAAAATTGGTAGAAGAGTTGCTGAAATAGCAAAAGCTTTTGGAATGAGAGTTATATGCTACGATATTTATCCAAATTATGAAGAAGCTAAAAGAATTGGATATGAATATGTAGATTTAGATACATTATTAAGAAATTCTGATATAATTTCTATTCATGCAAATTTAACAAAAGAAAATTTTCATTTACTTAATGAAGAAGCCTTTGAAAAAATGAAAGATGGTGTAATAATTATAAATACTGCTAGAGGGGCTTTAATAGATACAAAAGCGCTTGTCAAATATTTAAAGAGTGGAAAAGTAAAAGCAGCAGGTCTAGATGTATTAGAGGGAGAAAGTTTAATAAAAGAAGAAATAGAACTATTATTAAAAGGTAAATTAGAGAGGGAAAGTTTAGAAAGTTTAATTGCAAATCATATTCTAATAGAATTGGAAGATAAAGAAAAAAATGTAATAATTACTCCACATAATGCTTTTAATACTTACGAAGCAATTCAAGAAATTAGAAGAGTTACATTAGAAAATATTATAAGCTTTATAAATGGAAATCCAATTAATTTAGTAAAAATTTAAATATTTAATGATAAGCGATCTATTAAGAACAGAATTAATTGAAATTAGAGAATATCAAATAAATATTGCTAATACAGCGATTAAAGGAAATTCGTTAGTTATTTTACCAACAGGAACTGGTAAAACAATTATAGCTATAATTGTTGCCGCAAATAGATTAATGAAATATCCAGAAAGCAAAATAATGATGCTAGCTCCAACAAGACCACTTGTTTTACAACATACAGAAACTTTTAGAAAACTCTTTAAAATAGATAGAAATAGAATTGTTGATATTACAGGAAAAATTCCAAAAGAAGATAGAAAATTTTTATATAAATTTGCAAAAATAATAATTGCAACTCCACAAACCATTCAAAACGATTTAGAAGAAAATATATTAAATCTTAGTGATTTTAGCTTAATAATTTTTGATGAAGCTCACAGATGTGTAAAAGAATATTCATATACATATGTTGCAAAAAAATATTTAGAGCAATCAAAATTTCCTTTAATATTAGCATTAACTGCTTCTCCAGGAAGTGAAAAAGAAAGAATTGAAGAAATAAAAAATCATTTGAATATAGAGTATATTGAAATTAGAAGCGAATACGATAAAGATATTAGACCCTATATTAAAAAAATAGAAAAAATTTTTGTTTCTGTAGAGTTACCAAACGAAATAAAAAGAGCTAAAGAAGAAATTGAAAAAGTTAGAAATGAATTAATAAAAAATTTAAAAAATTTAGGAATATTAAATAGCGAAGATATTACAAAAAAAGAATTAATAAAAGTCTATGAAGAATTTTTAGGAAAATCAGAAATTTTGGATAAAAAAATATTTAGAGAAATCTTGTTTAAGTTACTTCAATTAATTAAAGTTGAATATTTGTTAGAATTAATAGAAACTCAAAGCTCTGTTTATTTTTTAGAATATTTGGAAAAATTAAAAAACAGTAATAAAATATATGAAAGAGCTTTAGTTAATGATATAAGAATAAAAATTGCAGAAAGTATAGTTAGGGATTATATTAACAAAAAATTACCACATCCAAAATTAGAAAAATTAGAAGAAATAATTAAATTTTTAATTTCTCAAAATCAAAATGTAAAAATCATTGTTTTTGCAAATTATAGAGCTACAGTAGAATTTATATATAATGAATTAAAATCAAAGGGTATAAAAGTTGCAAAGCTTGTTGGACAAGCAAAGAGAGATAAGTATGATGGAATGACACAAAAAGAACAAGCCGAAGTAATTAGAAATTTTGCTCATGGAATTTATAATGTATTAGTTTGTTCTAGTGTTGGAGAAGAAGGTTTAGATATTCCAAAAACAGATTATGCAATATTTTATGAGCCTGTTCCTAGTGAAATAAGAGCTATTCAAAGAAGAGGAAGAGTTGGAAGACAAGAACATGGAAAAGTTATAATTTTAATAACAAAAAATACAAGAGACGAAGCATATTATTGGTCTGCATTTCATAAAGAAAAAAGAATGAGAAAAATAATTATGGATATAAAGAAAGAATTGATGAATAATAACTAATGATACAAAAATTATTAGTTCAAAAACCAATAATAATTGCAGATTATAGAGAGAAAGAAATAATTGAAATTTTAAAAAATGAAAAAGAAATAAATGTAATTGAAGAAAATTTAAATGTTGATTTTATAATAGGGGATATTGCAATTGAGAGAAAAACATATAATGATTTCTTAAATTCAACTTTTGATAAAAGAATTTTTGAGCAAATAGAAAATAAAAACGAATTTAAAAAGTATATTTTAATATTAGAAGGAAGTTATATAGAAGAGGATAAAAAAGAGATTTTTTATGGAATTTTAAGCAAAATTTTAGCATCTACAAATATTTCAGTAATATTTACAGAAAACATTTACGAAACTGCAAAATTATTAATAAAAATATGTAAAAAATATTCCTCAGATTTTATAGTTTTACCTAAAGCTAAAAGAAGAATTAAGAAAAATCAAGAAGAAATGAAAAAATTAGTAATTTCGATCTTAATTAATTTTCCTGGAATTTCATATAAAACAGCAGAAAAAATTTTAAAAAAATTTAAATCAATAAAAAATTTTATTAATGCAGAAAAACATAAGTTAGTAGATATTTTGGGCGAAAAAAGAGCTAAAAAATTTTTAAAAATAATAAATTATGAATATTCAGAATGAAATAGTTGTAGGTATTGATGTCGGTACAACTTCTGCAATTTGTATTTTAGATAAAAATCTTAATGTATTATTTTTAAAAAGTAAAAAAGAATATAAAATAAGTGAAATGATAGATGATATAATAAAATTTGGAAAGCCTTTATTAATTTCTTGTGATGTAGCTAAAGTTCCAAAAAAAATAATAAAAATTTCAAAGTCTTTAGGAGTTAAAATTTTTCATCCTAAAGAAAATGTAAGAGAAAGCAAAAAACAAAAGTTAACATCGAATTATTCTTATAATAATTGGCATGAAAGAGATGCAATATTTTCAGCAATAGTAGCTATGAAATTTTTAAGAAAAAAATTATTGAATAAAAAAGTTGAGACAAAAAACTTAATCGAAAAAAACGATTCAAATAAAGATAAAGATAATAAAGAACTTATAAAAAATTACAAAAGTTATAATTCAATAGATGTTAAAAGATTAGTAGAAAAAATAAAAATTCTAAAAGAAGAAAACAAAAAATTAAAAGATTTGATTGAAGAATTAAAAAATAAAAGAATAATAGAAAGAAAGATAATTGAATTTAGAGAAGTAAGAGATAGAAAATTAGAAATAGAAAACGAAGCTTTAAAAACTGTTATAGAGATTTTGAAATTAAAGTTAGAAGATAATGAAATTCCATATTTAAAGATAGAAGAAATTAATGAAGATTTCCTAAAAATTATTAAGCAATATATAAATAATTTTGCTATTGTATCAAATCAAATAGAAAAATTTTATATAATTGAGAATTTAGGAGTCGAATTTGTAATAACTGATAAAAAAATAGAAAATATTTGGAACTTCAAATTAATTTTTGATAATACATCAAAATATGAAAAAATTGGAAAAATTAAATTAGAATATTTAAAAAACAAATGGAAAGAAAAATTACTAAGTATTTTGAAATATTAATATCGTTAAGTATAGGAATATTCTTAGTTTATCTTTTTGATTATTTAGATATTTTTTATTTTCAAATTTTAAATGCAATAATTATTGAAAAACTTTTAAATTTTTATTTTTCTGAAATAACTAGAATCAATGAAAAAATTTATATAAATAACATAGAATTTGTAATTTCAAAAGATTGTTTAAAAATTTCATCTTTTTTATTAATATTTCCGTTTTTTTTATTAAGAAAAAAATTTAAGCTAATTTTTTTATTTTTATTTTTGGCTTATTTTCAAAATTTCTTTCGAATAATTTTTGAAACATTTTTAATATTAAATTTTAAAATAAATTTAGATTTCTTTTTTTATAATTTTCAAAACATTTTTCAACCAATAATTTTATATTTAATTTTAATTTTATTCTACTATAATAGTAGTTTCAAATTGAGCAACAAAAGAATTTTTAGATTCTTTTAAAACAGGATATTCATATATTATATCTTTCTTTACACCTTCATTAATTGCTAACTCAACTAAATTTTTTTCAAAATTTAGCCATCTTTTTGCAAAAGGTAAAGTTTTAAATTCTTTATAAGCATGTTCTATTATTTTTCTCAATTCTGCAACTCTAATCAAATTTATTTTATCTATGTTTTTGATTTCAAATATTAGAGCTGGATAACTATCTTTTACGTATCCATTTCCATTTGTTATAAAAACTTCCCAAGCAATCGGCATTCCACTTATAAACTCTTCTGCTGTTTTAAAAAATATATTTAATATGTTAGGTTTATCATGAATTTTAAAATATCCTAATCCATGTCCGCCTAAATTTCTTATAGGTTTTAATTTATATTCGCTAGCAATTTCTTCTACAATTTTTCCAGGAATATTTATTTTATTTCCGCTTTTTATTTCTTTTAAACTCTCTTCAAAAGCTTTTTTTGTTGCCTCTATAATTTCTTGATAAGTTCCTTTATAGTATGTTTTTGCAGTATCAAAAATATAACCATCTATATGAATTCCAAAATCTATTTTTACCATATGTTTTTCTAAATCTATGTAGAAATTTTCCTCTGGCGTATAGTGGGCGGCGATTTCATTAATTGAAATATTTACAGGAAAAGCTGGCTTCGCTCCTAATTCTTTTATTTTTTCTTCTATATTTTTTGCCAATTCTAATATATTAGCATTTTCTATATTCTTATCAATATAATTCCAAACTTCTTCTGAAATTTTCTTTAGTTTATTAAATCTCTTTTTATATTCTTCAAAATATTCTTCTAATTTCATTAAATTTTTATGGAAATTATTTTTAAAGAATTTACCATTAAAACAAAAAGAAAATATGAAATAGTAGATTTAACTAATGAAGTAGAAAATTTTGTAAGGAATTCAAATATTAAAGAGGGAATTTGCTTAATATTTTTACCACACGCAACTACTTGCTTAATAGCTAATGAAAATGAGGAAAATTTAAAAGAAGATATAATTGAAAAAATAAAAAAAGATTTTGAAGGTAATTGGAGACATAATTTTATAGATGATAATGCATCAGCACATTTAGCATCTTCCTATTTAAAACAATTTTTGATTTTTCCAATAAAAAATAATGAGTTAATAAGAGGTACTTGGCAAAGAATATTACTTATCGAATTAGATAGAAGCAGAGAAAGAAAAGTTATAATAGAAATTTTAGGTAAAAAATGAAAAAATTTCTAAAGTTAAAATTTGAAGGTAATAAAATTTCTTTTTTTGTTTATGAATTAAAAAACAAAACTATAGAATTTATAAAAGTTTCTAAAGCTGTTGTAATAATACCTTTAATAGATAAAGATAAGGTAATTTTAGTTAAACAGTATAGATTTCCTATTAGAAAAAATTTGTGGGAATTACCTGCTGGAAAAATAGAAAGGAACGAAAGCGAATATATAGCTGCTAAAAGAGAATTGTTAGAAGAAACTGGCTATATTGGAAAAATTAAAAAAATTGGAAGTTTTTATGTTACTCCTGGAATTTCTAATGAAAAGTTTCATTTTTTCTTAGCATATGATTTGAAAAAAGTTAGAGATTTTAATAGAAAAGAAATTAAAGAAATAAGAATTTTTGATGTAGAAAAACTAAAAGAATCTAAAGATTTGAAAACATATTTAGCTTATTATTTAATTAAAAACATAGAAATATAAAAAATTTTGAATAATTTGCGGGGGGTGGGATTTGAACCCACGAAGGCACTAAGCCAGCGGGTTTCTTATCACTATTCAAAGCTCAATTCTATCTTGAGCCCGCCGCCCTTGTCCAGGCTAGGCGACCCCCGCATAATTATTTAAAGTTTAAATGAAATAGTTTATGGAAATTGAAGTAATAGAAAAAAATAGAGATGAAATAAAACTTAAAGTAAAGGGAATTACTCCAGGAATTGCAGCTATAATAAGAAGAGTTATAATTGCAGAAATACCTACAATGGCTATTGAATGGGTGGATTTTTATAAAAACGATAGCGTTTTGCCAGATGAAGCAATTGCTCATAGATTAGGTTTAATTCCACTAACTTTTGATAAAAATTTTCATACTTTACCAAATAAATGCGATTGCGAAGGAAAAGGTTGTGTAAAATGTCAAGTAAAATTATATCTTTATAAAAAAGGACCAGGATATGTTTATAGTGGAGATTTAAAAAGTAGTGATGAAAAAGTTAAGCCATTATATGATAAAATTCCAATTACTTATTTAAATGAAGATGAAGAATTAGAATTAGAAGCAATTGCTCAGCTTGGTTTAGGAAAAGAGCATGCAAAATGGCAAGCAGGAAATTGTGGTTATTCTTATAATGATTCAGAATTTATTTTTAATATTGAAACAACAAGTTTTTATAAGCCAGAGGAATTATTTGAAGAAGCTGTTAATTTGATTTTGGAAAAATTAATTGAAGTAAAAAATAAGGTGTAGCAATGAGAATTTTTAGTAAAAAGATTTTAAATTTATTTCGAGATATTTTTGTTTTAATCTCAATAAGTAAAAAGGAATATGTAATAAATAATCTGTTGAATTTTATAGGGTTGCGCTTAGGTAAAAAGAAAGGAAAGATTTATTTTAAAGATGGGCACAGAATTTTTAAAGAATATTTGGAATTAATTCATTTTCTTAACAATAGGTATAATAAAATTTCTTTATTAAGCGGATATGTATTTTCTGATGCTAGGAATTACTTAAAATTTAAAATAAAATTTAAAAATAAAGTTGTTTTAGATGTTGGTGCATGGATAGGGGATAGCATTTTACTTTTTCATAAGCTCGGAACCAAAAGGATTATAGCATACGAACCAATCAAAGAAAATGTAGAATTTGCTAATAAGATTATTAAAAAATTCAATATTAACTGCGAAATATATCCTTATGCAGTTTGTAAAGAAAATGGCACAATGAAATTTATAATTGAAGAAAGCGAATATGAATCTAGTGGCTTATCTCTATTTAAAAATAAAGTAAACAAACCAAAAGAAATAAAAGTTAAGTGTATAAGTTGGAAAGAAGTTCTAGAAAAAGCAATTAAGGAAAAAGTAGATATAGCTAAAATAGATTGCGAAGGTTGTGAAAAGTTTCTAGTTTCTGTAGATAATGATTTAATAAAACAAATTCCTGAATGGATTATAGAATGTCATTCATTAGAGATTTCTAGATTAATATTTGGGAAATTTATTAAAAATGAGTTTGATCTTAAGGGAATTGTTTCAGTTGAATATCTTGATATAAATATTTTATACTTTAAATCCAAACTCTTTTAACTATTTTACAGTAACGTTTTTAATTTGAAATTAAATTTAATACTCTAAGGAACAAAAGAATTTTATAAGTGAAAAATTGGATATATAATGTCTTTTATAGCTTTTTTATATCTTTTAATAAAATATTTTTTTGAAAAATCAGAATTTGCTATTATTGTAAAATTATTTCGAAGTAAATTTTTCGATAATAAAATGTCTAAGAAAATTATTGGAAATAGTAGAATTTTTTCGATTTTTCTGATGGACCAAGAACTCAGTGGTGGTTCATGTAAATAAATAATAATTTTTTTATTAATGAGATTACCAAGAATTAAGCTTGACCAATATGCTGGTATAGATAAAATATTTCCAGTTAGCGAAACAATTACTATATCATTATTTTTAAATTTTTTAATTAAATTGCTTAATGAGTTAAAAATTCTAAAGATATACGCAATTTTCCTTATTTTCGATTTATATAAAATTTTCCATTTTTTATAATTCTTATCTATTTCAAAATAGATTTCACAATTATAAATTCTTTTAAGTTTTTCGTACATTCCTATTATTGATTTTTCTGCTCCACCAATTTCAATGAACTGAGAATGAATTATTAGAATTCTTTTAGTGTTTTTTGGTATGTGTTCTAAAAATTTTTTAAATTCGGTATTGGGATTAATATACTTTTTAAGATTATTGGCATTTCTACTTAGTTGCTTATAAATCTTCTTAATTTTTATAGTTTTAATTTTTTCTAATAGGTCATTTTCATCATAAGGATCAAAAATTAATCCAAATTTATATTCTTTTGCTAATTCCGCGATTCCACTTAATTTACTAATAATACTTGGTTTACCAAATTTTGCTATTTCATATGGAACTAATCCAAAGGGTTCATTAATATGTGGCATTATACATACATCTGCTTCTTTATACAATTTTTTTAGTGTTTTTTCATCAACGAAACCAAAAAATTTTATATTTTTTGCTTTAGCCAATTTTTTTAATTCGCTTTCATATTTTCCTTTTCCTACTATCCAGAGTTCATCGTCTTTTAATTTGTTAAAAACTTTTATAACAATATCAATATTTTTAATTTTTTCTAATCTACTGACTATAATAAATTTCATAAATTAGTTTGCCAAATTTTAATATTTAAATTTTTAAGTTTTTTCTTTTTAAATTTCAAATGATAAATGGATCGGCCCCAAAAGCCTATGGGCAATTTTAAAATTTGTATTTCTTTATATTTATTCATGCATAGAAAGATTTCAGCATTAATTTTTTCAATAAACGAATATGAATTAGTAAAACCTAAAGTAGAACTTCTTTATCCATATGTTGATGAAATAGTAATTATAGATAGCTCTACCGATAAAAATCAAAAAAAGTTAATGAAAAATTTATCAAAAAAATACAAGAAAGTTAAAGTAGTTTGGCTACCTCCTATTGGAATAGCTGATTTTTATTATAAAATTGGAATTAATGAATGTAAATATGATTGGATTCTTCAATTAGATGCAGATGATTTCCCAAATAAGAAATTACTAAAAGATTTAAGAAAATTAATTAATGATAAATATGATGCATATAAGATTTATAGAAAGTATAGGGATAAAGAATCTAGAGAATTTCTATTTAGATTAATTAAGAAAGATGTTGCATATCCAACTGGACTAATTCATTGGGTAATGGCATCTTCTTCAAAAAATTATATAGAATTGAATCCTAGAAAATACTTCATAGAACATAAGTACAGAAACATAAGACGTGAAAATCTTATAGAAAAGGTAACTATATATAATACTATAGAATTATACCAGATTGGAACAAAAATACTTTTTTTCTTTAATAGAAATGCGTATTTATGGTTTGAATATCCAAAATACTTTAATGCAATTAAAAAATTTGTAAATTATTTATTCAAATTAGGTAAATTTGGCTTTGCTATTTTGATAATACTATGAAACTATTCTTATGTTATTTTATTAATAAAAAGAGAGAAAAAATTTAATGTAAATTGGATAAAATATTCGACTCTATTTCTTTTTAAAATTTTTCAGAATTTTCATTATAAATACTTAATTTATAATTTTCAATACAAAATGGGAATTTTTAAATTCTTAAAAATAGAAAATAAAAAAGAAGTATTAAAATTATCAAAAAGATTAAATTTAGATAACAATAGTTTAGAAAATTTTAAAAAACTATTAAATAACGGATTAAAGGAAGCTATTTTAAGAGAAAAAATGCAAAAAGAATAATCGATAGAATTATAGCTAAGATCAATAAAATTGGTACAACTTTTTCATTTCCACCAGCAACAAAAAAAGGCCAAACAACTATTACAAACCCACTTTCACTTTTTGCTTCCTTTTTACTATTCAAAAATACTGATAAAATTATAAGGAATATTCCAATAAAAATTAAACCTAAGCCTATTAAAAACAAAGTATCCATAATTTTAAATTTATGCTGTTATATTTTTATGATATACATTTCAATAAATGCAATAGGAATTTATGCAATTAATGAAAAAAACGAAATAGTAAAGTATAAACTCTTTGATGAAAATCAAATAAATTTAATCTTAGAAATTAAAAAAGAAGAATTAAGTGATTTTGAAAAAGAATTTATTAAAGATTTAGGCGAAGAAATTATTTTTACATACCCAAAATTTGGTTATAAGTATGAACCAAAAGATTTTAGCGAAACAATTTTAAATTTTCTAGTAAATAATTTGAAATTTTCAAGAGAAGAAATTATTGAAAGAAGTAAAAAAATTAGTGAAAAATTATTAAAATTAGAGGCTGAGCAAAGAGTATTAGATAGAATAATTTCTCAATTAATTCAAGCGATAGAAGATAATGAAAAAATTATCAATTTATTGGTAGAAAGATTAAGAAGAATTTATCAAATATATTTTCCAGAATATGTCGAAAAAGAAACTTCATTAGAAAAATTTGTTAAAAACCTGGCAAAAAATCCAAAAAGAGAAAGTGTAGATAAAGAATTAGCTTTAAAAAGTGTTGGAAGTGAAATAAGTGACGAATTATTAGAATTTATAAAATCCTTTGCTTCAAAGATTTTAGATTTAATTGAATTTAATAATGAATTAGAAAAAAGATTAGAAAAAATTGTTAGCGAATATGCTCCAAATTTAACTATGCTTGCTGGCTATAAATTGGCAGCAAAACTAATAAAAGGAATTGGAAGTTTAGAAAAAATTGCAAAAAGTCCATCTACAAGAATTCAATTAGTTGGAGCAGAAAAAGCATTGTTTAGATTTTTAAGAGGTAAAGGAAAAAGCCCTAAGCATGGATACATATTTATTCATCCATATATTCAGCAAGCACCAAAAAAATTAAGAGGAAAAGTTTCAAGAGTTTTAGCTAATTATTTAGCAAAAGCAGCTAAATTAGATTATTTTAGTAAAAGAAAAAATGAAAAATTAAAAGAAGAATTAGATGCAAGAATAAAAGAAATATTATCAGAAAAATGAAAATAAAAGAAATATTTGAAGGTGTATATAAGATAAATAATGATTACTATACAAAAAATTTAGTTAAAGGGGAAAGTGTATATGGGGAAAAATTAGTAAAGATAAATAACGAAGAATATAGATTTTGGGATCATTATAGGTCTAAACCAGCTGCTGCACTAAAAAATGGATTAAAAAATTTTCCAATAACTAAAAATTCCAAAATTTTATATTTAGGAATTGCTAGCGGAACTACTGCTTCTCATTTTAGCGATATAGCTATTAACGGAATTATATATGGAATTGAAGTTAGTGAAATTCCTTTGGCAAAATTAAAGATATTAGCAGAAAAAAGAAAAAACATAGTTCCTATATTAGCAGATGCAAGAAAACCAGAAACTTATTCTTTTTTAATTTTAGAAAAAGTAGATTTTGTTTATTGCGATGTTGCTCAGCAAGATGAGCCAAGAATTTTTGTAGATAATATTGAAAAGTTTGGAAAAGAGAATTGCTATGGAATGATAGCTATAAAATCTAGAAGTATAGATGTTACTAAAAAACCTAAAGAAGTTTATAGGGAAGTTGAAAATTATTTGAAAGAAAGAAATCTAAAAATAATTGAAAGAGTCGAGTTAGATCCATATCAAAAGGATCATGCAATTATTGTTGTTAGAAAGTGAAAAGTAAAATTTCAGCATTAATTTTTTCAATAAATGAATATGAATTAATAAAACCTAAGGTAGAACTTCTTTATCCATATGTCGATGAAATAGTAATTATAGATAGTTCTACCGATAAAAATCAAAAAAAGTTAATGAAAAATTTATCAAAAAAATATAAGAAAGTTAAAGTAGTTTGGCTACCTCCTATTGGAATAGCTGATTTTTATTATAAAATTGGAATTAATGAATGTAAATATGATTGGATTCTTCAATTAGATGCAGATGATTTCCCAAATAAGAAATTACTAAAAGATTTAAGAAAATTAATTAATGATAAATACGATGCGTATAAAATTTTTAGAGATGTTCATTTATTTAGATTATTTAAGAAAAACGTTGCATATCCATTAGGAATGATTCACTGGGTTATGAGTGTCAAAACTAAGAATTATAAAAAATTAGATTATAAAGAATACTTTATAAGCACTGGAAAAGAAGAAGCTTTTAAGGATATCTATACAAGATATCTCATAAAATATACTAAAATCGAATCATTTCAATCTCCAGCTAAATTACTTTATGCATCAGTTTTATCTTCTGAAGGAATTGAAACTTCTGTATCTGAAAAATTTAAGTATTATAAGCTATTTTCAAAATTTTCTAGATATAGTTATCTATTTTTCTTTTTATCTTTTTTAATTTATTTAACTATGCTAGAAATATACACTACTCTTTTTAACAAACCCAAAAACATTTGGATGAGATATCCATTTTATATTTTTTTAGTCTTTATTCAACACCCATTTAAAAATTTATATATTGCTAGAAGAATCTATGAAGAGGGATTTTATGAATTATTTGAATTAGATAGTAAAGAAAAAATATTAAAAATTGCTAAAAAATTAAATTTTGGAGATAGCGGAATTAAAAATTTTGAAAAACTTTTAGATTATAAATTTAAAGAAATATACATCTCTGAAAAATTAATGAAAAACTTTAAGAATAAAAAGAACAAACAAAATAATCGATAAAATTATAGCTAAGATCAATAAAATTGGTACGATTTTTTCATTTCCACCAGCAACAAAAAAAGGCCAAACAACTATTACAAATCCACTTTCACTTTTTGCCTCTTTTTTACTATTCAAAAATACTGATAAAATTATAAGGAATATTCCAATAAAAATTAAACCTAAGCCAATAATAAAAATCAAATCATTCATAAGAAAAATTTCTTATTTTTAAAATTTATTTGGGCTTGTATTCTCTTATTACATCGATTTCTTCTTTTAAATCACTACTTTTTATTTCAATTTCCTCAACCTTTTTTTCTTTTTCTTCAACTTTTTTTGATATTTCCTCTAAAGATGTTTTAACTTCTTCCAATCTTTCTTTTAATTCGTTAATTTCTTTCGATTCCTCTCTTTTTCCTAATAACATTTCAAAAATTTTTTTCAAATTTTCTATTATTTTTTCAACACTTTCCTTTTCTTTTAAAACTATATTTTTTTCTAATTCTTTTATTTTTGCCGATATTTCTAAATAATTTTTAAGTTTTAAACTTTCTAATTGTAATGAGTTTAAAATGTCTATCAAATCTTTGTATCTTTCAATTTTTATAAAAACAGGAACTTTTTTTATTTTTTCTTCAACTTCCATAAATTTATTTATTTCTTTAAATATATTGTATTTATGAATCTAAAAAAATTGCCTCCAGGCCCAAAAGATAAATTTCCAAACGAAATATATGTAGTGATTGAAATTTCTAGAGGAAGTAAATTGAAATATGAGTATGATGAAGAATTAGAAGCATTTGTGCTAGATAGAATTTTGTATACTAGTATGCATTATCCATTAGATTATGGATTTATACCTTCTACATTATGCGAAGATGGAGATCCTTTAGATTGTTTAGTTATTTCTTCTTTACCTTTACAAGTTGGTACAATAGTAAAAGCTAGACCTGTTTCATTATTGGAAATGGAAGACGAAAAAGGAAAAGATGAAAAATTAATTGCTGTATTAAGTGAAAAAATAGATCCAACATTTAGCTTTATAAAAGATTTGAAAGATATTCCTGAAGCACTAAAAAATGAAATAAAGCATTTTTTTGAACATTACAAAGAATTGGAACCAGGAAAATGGGTAAAAGTAAAAGAATGGAAAGATTTAAATTTCACTTTAGAATATTTAAAAAAAGTGAGTAAAATATGATTTCAGAGAGTGTAAGGTATGGAATCGATAGCATATTTAATAAAGAAATATTCTTATTTTCATTGTTATTACATTTACCATTTCTTTTTTTCCTAATAATTTTTAATCTTGCAATTTATTTAGAATATTTTTCTAGCTTTATCTCTCTTTTTTATGTAATCTTTTTATTTCTTTACACTCCTATAATTTTTACTTCTTTAGTTTTAGCTAGTCATCTAAAAATAAAAAGAAAGAAAATCGAATATAAAAAAATTATAAGAGATGGTTTAAAGAACTATTATTTTAAAGTATTTTTAGTACATTTGATTCTATATGCGATTATATTTTTAATCTTTTTACCATCTATTTTATTATCTTTATTTTTTTCAATAGAATTATTTCGTCTTTGGATTATAGCTTTTATAATTAATTCAATTTTTGGTATATATATATTTTTTAGAATATTTTTAGCCCCCTTTGCAATAATATTAGATAAAAAGAAAGTAAGAGAAAGCTTTAGTTTTTCTTGGAAGATTAGTAAAGGAAATGTTCTTAGACTGTTTTTAATTTATATAATTGGAAATATATTAATTTTTGTTTTAGGGTTTATATTAATTGGTCTTTTTACAGTTATTTTTAAAAACCCGCTTTTTAATTCTATTTTGTTTATAATAATTTCATCTCTTTATTCGATTTATGTCTATTTTTCTTTTTCATATTCTTATTTAAAGTTTTTAAAAAGAAAAATTAAGAAATAGCCCCGCCCGGATTCGAACCGGGGTCTCCGGGTCCAGAGCCCGGCATCCTTGGCCACTAGACGACGGGGCTGAGATATGTAAAGTGAAACTATAATTAATTTTTTAAATTCTATTATTATCTTTTATTTTAAAGTTTGTTGAAAATTTTTCTAAATGTTTTTATACTTTTGTTTTTCGTATATTTTTTTGAGATTTTATAATATTTTAGAAAATCTTTTGTTGACAAATTTTTATAAACTTTTATAATTTTACTTATAATTTCTCTCGGGTTTAGAGAATAAAAAATATTTTCTTTGCTTAATATCTCTGAAGAGCCAACTAATCTATAAACTAATGGAAAGTTTCCACATCTCATAGCATCTAATACACTAACTGGAAATGGATCAAAAAACATAGGATGTAAATAAATTGAAGAAGACAGAAGAATTTTTTTAAGTTCTTCCCAACTTATGTTCATATAGCATTTAACATTTTTTGGTGGATTTTTTATTTTTTTAGATACAGTTCCAATTAGATAAAATTTAAAATCTTTTAAATACTCCGCAACAGATATAATTAGCTTTGCTGCAAAAATTTTAGTATAATTACCTATAAATGTTATTTTTTTATCTTTGACTTTTCTCTTTATAAGTCTCTTTTTTACATCAAGTATAGAAAACGGTCTGACTACATATATTTTTGTTTCGTCTATTCCATAATTAATTATCCATTCTTTTATTTCTTTCGATACTGTAAAAAAATAATCAACCACTTTATTTAATTTAAATATGTTATAAAAATATTTTCTAAGAGGTAATTTTGACGGATAAAAAGTAGAATCTGCTATTATTGAAATTACTTTTACTTTTACTTTATTTTTTAATAGATATAAATAAGGTAGTGCATAAAGACTTTCTACAATAATAGTATCATCTGATTTTATTATTTTTTCATCTCTTTTCACTAGAGTAAAATATTGAGAGACGGGATTAATTGGTATTTTTATTGGTATTGCTTTTACACTTTTTGCCCAGGTTAAATGAACGAAATGAGGACTTAATGGGCTATTTACGTATAAGAAATATGTACTCATAAATTATTTTCCATATAAATGGATTTAATACTACGAGTATTTTATAATTTATGAGATTTATTAGTACAACTTCACTAATTTTTATAATAACTATTATATCTATTTTTCTATTTTATACAAAATCTGAGACATTTGATATAATAAATATAAATTGGGAAATAATAGATAGTGGTGGTGAGATTAAGAAAATTTCAGACTATTCTTATAATTTAACTCATTTAAGAGGATTTGTTGGAGATGTTATGTTGGTAAGTGTTGAGACGTTTAAAATAAAAAAAGACAGTAAATTAGAGTGGACAACAACATTTACTATAATTGATGTTGTAGATCCTTCTGGAAATATGACATATGGTATGGCCGAAACAAGGCAAAGAATATTAATAATAGATAGTAAAACATTCAGTAGCATATTGCCTTTTGATTTTGGTTTTTTTGAAGCGACAAGTGAAAAACCTCTAGGAAAAAATGAACTTTGGATTTTTTGGAAAACAACTACAGATGTCTTATTATGTTATAGTTGTATATATACGATAAGAATTTTTATCAATTCAACATTTTTTTTCGTTGAAATTTATAATATTTCAGAAAAAATTTGGGAAGCATCAGAAAAGTTAAATCTAGAAAATAAGGAAATAAAACTTGCATATATTGCTGGAGAATATGTCGGAAGAGGTGGAAATCTAGTAATATTAAATACAACTGTAAAGACAAATGTTCGTAATTTCTATGATTGTATGTTGATATCAGAAAAGAATTTTAATGATAAAACAAACATAGAGAAAAAGATAATTACATATTCTTCTAGATATAATTGTTTTCCAATATTTCTTAATACATCGAACCCATTTGAAATTAAAACAATTATTAAACAAACTTATGATAAATTAAGATCTCTCAATCTTTTATCAACATTAGAACCGGAAATTGTAATTGTTGGAGATTTTTCTAAAGTTCCTTCTTATCCAATAAAAATTACAGAAGATCTTATTATTTATAGCGATTATCCTTATGCAGATTTAAACGATGATAAATTTCAAGATCTTCCTATAAGAAGACTTTGCTGCTCATTAGAAGAAATAAGTTTACAAATAGAAGCAAAAAAACTTGCTAACTTGACAAAAAACGCATTAATTGTTCAAACATATTTAGATATAATAAACGAAAGTGATATAAAGGAATTTTTCTTTAAGGGAGGCTTTATGCCATTTATAGCAGAAATAAGAGATAAATTAAAGTATAATAAATACAATGTAGAAAGACTAACTGAAAAAAGACTTACTAATGAAAATATTCAAGAATTAATAGAAATATTTAAGGAAATTATTTCTACCAACGAAGAAATAAGTTTTTCTGAAGCTATAAAATTTTTAAAAAATTTATTTCAATTTTCAAATTTAATATCAAGACTTCTTTTTGAAATAGAGACAAATCCAATAAGAGTATTAGAAATATTAAATTTATCAAATTTTTTAAAATATTTAGATAATACTTCTATTCTTTTTATTATTACTTTAACAGAAAAAGAAAAATACATATTACCTACTAATAAAACTTATAGAGAAGAGGTTAATATTTCAAACTTGCAATTTATAGAAATAGTTTTTGATGCAAGTCTAAACAATTTTGAAAACTCTTTACCATATTTAAAAGCTTTTACTAAATTAGGATATAAAAATCATACAAATTTAATTTCTTCAGCTCACGCATTAGATATTTTTTCTAAAATTTTAGATTATAATTTTACTCTTTCAAAATCTCTAAAAGAAGCAAGGAATTCAAAAATTTCGGAATTTTTTGGAATAACTCCAGCACATTTAATTTATATTTTTTCTGAAGAGTATAAAAAATATAGTGAAGACTGGTTAAATTCAATAATTTTTATTGGAGAAACATTTCAAATAATTAATAAGTCAAAGAAAGAATATTATAATTACTTAATTCATTCAAATCCAAAAATTAAATTAGTTTTCAAAGATATATGTTCAATAGTAAATTTAAAAATTAATAATACAAATTATACAACTTTTGTTTGTAACTATACAGATGTTTATACTTTAAATATGTACAATAATATTTCTTTACTTTATATATTACAAGAAAAAATTAACTTACCTCAATTCAAATCTTTAAAAAATTATTCTATAAATTATTCAATTATAGAAATTAATGAATATTTTCCTTTAACAAACATTTCCAAATTTTATGATATTGTTTTAGTTAATAATTCTAATGATATTCAAGATATTTATATAAACTTATATCCGGCAAGATTTATTAATAATAAAACAATTTTACTAAAGGATTTTGAAATTGAAATTAAATATGACAATTCTTTTGAAATAAGAAATTTATATTCTCAAAATACTAATTTATACATAGAAATTTTTTCGGATTTTCCAAGAAATGTTTCTATAGAAATCTTAAAAAATAATTTTACTGTATTAAAAGATGTAAAAGAGGTTTTTGGTTTTTCAAGAATTTCTTATAAATTAGAAGAAGGTAATTATTTAGTTAAAATTAAATATTTTGAAATTGAATATGAAAAAGAAATAAATATTACTAAACCAAAATTTATTTTTGAAATTCCTATTATTCAAAGAATAATTTCTTCTTCAAACTTTATTTTAAAAATATTTGAAAATTATTTCAAAAAAGAAAAAGAATTTATAAATTCTTCTATTAAAATTTATTCCTTAGAAACACCAATATTTGAATTAAAAATTGAAAATTCAAATATTTATTTTAGAGGGATAGATTTTGAATATCAAAAAATAAATAGTTTTTCAGAAGAAATAGAAAAATTGAAAACACCTTATGGATATTTAGAGATAAAAATAAAAGATGGAAATTATTATGAATTCTTTGAAGGAAATTGTGAAAAACTTAAAGAAAAATTATATAAAGTTAAAAATGATTTAAAAAATTTTCTTGAAAATATTAAAAATAATTCTTAAACCTATTTCTAATTGCTATTAGCATCATTAAGGCTAAAACTTGAGAAGTTATAATAAAAATAAACAGATATAAAAGAGATATTTCATAAAGAATTCCTATTATTGTCGAACCAAAAAATGCTGAAATACCAAGAACAAATGAAAAAATTCCATATGCAGAGCCTCTTTTTGAAATCGAAGTAATATCTGCAATTGCAGCTCTCATTATAGTTTCTTGCATTCCTAAAACAAAACCATAAAATATCATGCTAAGAACTATTGTTTCAATTTTATTAATAAAAACTAAAAAAGGTATAGAAATGCTAAGTATTGGAATAATAAAAAATAAGTCAAAAAAAGATTTTTTCTTTTCCTTCATTTTATCATAAATTTTTCCAATAATTGGAGAAATTATTGCATCAAATATCATTGCTATAGAATAAAGAAAAACAATAAGATGATCTTCAGCTATATTTTTTGATTTAAAATGATATCCTAAAATTGCAAAATGTATAAATCCCAATGAAGTTAAAAATATAAATAAATTATAATACCAAAAAATTTTTGGAATATTTTTGTCTTTCAATTTTTTAATATTAATTTTTAAATTTTTTGTTTTTGAATATGTAACTAAAAGTAAAAAAATTAAAACTAAAAATGGAATAAACAAAAATAAATATACTATTTTATATTTATCAATAACATTTTCTACATATAAAAGAAAAAATATAGCAATAATTATAGGACCTATTAATGCTCCTATTTGATCGAGAAATTCAATAATTCCGAAATTAAAGCCAATACTTTTTGTTCTTTCCGAAATTATAGATACAATAGTATCTCTTGCAGGATTTCTAATAGCTTTTCCTATTCTTTCAAATATTATAAATAAAATTGCTATTTGCCAACTATTAGCAAAAAACATTAGTGGAACAAAAATTAAGAAAAAATAACCTATAAAAATAAAGAGCCAATAATTTTTAATTCTATCTGCTAAAAACCCAAAAACAAATCTAAGAAAGTTGCTTAAAAATTCTCCCAAACCAATAAAAAAACCTATTATAGAGGCTGTTGCACCTAAGAGTAAAAGATATTGGCCATTAATACTTCTTGCACTTTCATATATTAAATCTCCAAATAAGCTAATTAGTCCAAAAAGTAGAATTGATAAAAAAAATTTTTTGCAATGAACTTTTCATAAAAAAATAAAAAATTGAAAGAAATTTATCCAATTACTAGAAAGCTCCACCAAGGCTTTTTTATAGAAATCTCTCTTCCATCTTCTGCTGATATTTCATATCTAACTTCGAAATTTACTGGAAATATTCCTAAAATTCTTCCACTTTTTTCTGCATTAACATTATATATTATTAAATTTCCTTTTCTTTCTAATAGCATTTCTCTTATTCTCTCTCTTACTTTTTCTCTAATTTTTTCTGGAGTAACATTTATTGTTTTGTTTGTTTCATCATCTTTAATGCTTTCATTTTCATATCTTATTGGAACTTTAGATTTTACTATTACTCCTTCTACAATTATAGTAACGTTATCTCCAGGTCTAATTTCAATTTCTTTATTGTTTACTTTAACAATAACTCTACTAACATTTATTATTTCGTTTTCAACTTTAACATTTTTTTCAACTTTAACTTGTTTAATAACTTCTTTTAATTCTTCTTTTCTAGCTAAATTTAATTCGTGTAATTTTTCAACATAATCTTTTACTATTTTTTTTCTTTCTTCATTGATTTCTTTAATTTTTTCTGCTAATTCTTTTCCACTAAGATTTCCACTTAAAATTAAATCAATTTTTATTTCATTTAAATTTTTAATTGACTCAACAAAACTTTCTGTTAAATTTCTTTTTTCTTGAGAATATTTTTGAACAATTTGTCTAACTTTAGCTCCAATTACTTCTTCTTTTATTGGCATTGGTTGAGGTAAGCATTCTTTATATCTTTCTCTTATTTTATTTACTTCTTCATTTAAATTTTCAATTTCCTCTTTAGTAAGATTATTAGATTTTATTTTTTCAATTATTTCCTTTATTTTTTCTCTTAGTTCTAATCTTAATTTAATGCATAAACTTATTGTTGTTTCATTTATTTTTGTTAAGTTCAAAGCTGGATTTGGACCACAAATACATCTATTTTCTATACATCTTGGTGTATCTATTCCTATTGCTTGTGGACAAAATATATCAATACAATCAGCATCTATTTTACATTCCTTTCTTATTTCTTTAGCAATTTCTTTAATTTCCTTTATTTCTATTATTTTTCTTATTCTTTCTCTCTCTTCAGCATTAGTTATTAAAACTACTGAAAATACTAAAAAAATTAGTAGAATAGTTACTATTATACTCAATTTTTTTCCTTTCATAAACTAAATTCAAAAAAATTTATTTATTTTTAACTTCCAATTCTCTCTAAAACTTTTTTATATAATTTTAATATTAATTTTCTTCTATCTTCCATCAAAACTACATCGCTTTCACTTATTGCAATTAAATTATGAGCAAAAGGTGATGGAACTTCGCTTTCTATAAATTCAAATTCTATTTCTCCACTTTCTATTTTTTCTAAAATTTCTTTTGCTTTTGGTAAATCCATATAATCCTCTAATATTTCTCTATAAGTTTCTTTTAATACTGGAAATTCATTACCTAATTCGTGTACAATCTTAATTAATCTTTCTGCACTCATTTGTTGTTTTTCTAAGCTAATTTCATATCCTTTATAATTTCTTAAAATCATAAAACTTCTAGAAGCTACATGCCTAAATTTTCTTTTTATTAATTCAGTATTTTTTAAAGAATCTTTTACTAATTTTTCTAAATTTTTAGAATTTACCAAATTAATAATTTCTTCAAAACTAACTTTTTCATTTCTAATTTTTTTAATTTCAAATAATTTATACCATTTATTTTCTAATTTTTCAAAAGGTATAGTTAATATAAATCCATTATCGCTTATAGATACTTTAATACTTTTATTTAAATATTTTGAGAGTGCATACGCATATGCTCTACTTAGTGCATCGTTTACTCTTCTTCCATACAATGTATGAAATACTATATTTTGACCTTTTTCATCAAAAAAACTTTCTACAAGAATAACTTTGTGTGAAGGAAAGTTTTTTACTCCATGTTTTTTAAGAAATTTATATTCTAACTCAAAATAATCATAAATTTCATTTGCAACATCTTCTTCACAAAAATATTCTTTTTTTAAGAATTCAATTATTTTTTTCTTACTAATTTTTTTATCTAACATTTTAAACATTTTTTCTCTGAACTTTCCAATTTCTATTGCTAAATCAAAATTTAGTGGTAATTGTTCGCTAAACCAACTAGGAATTGTTGGTTTCTTTTCTTTTACTTCTTTTACATATGCAACATCTCTAATAGCTTTAATAAATTCGTAAGTTTTTCCACCTAAAACAAATATATCTCCAACATTTAATCTTTCTAAAAATCCTTCTTCAATATATCCACAAAATTTTCCATCTAAAGTTTTAACTTTTATTTTTACTTCCTCTGGAATAGTTCCTATATTTAATGTATATATAACTCTTGCAGCTTTTTTTCTTCCAAATTTATTTTCATTTAAATCTAGCCAAATTTTTCCATAAACTTTATAATCTTCTAAAGTATGATAATAACCAGCTAAATATTTCAAAGTATTTATAAAGTCTTCAAAACTTAAATCTTTAAAAGGATATGCTTTCTTTATTAATTCATATGCTTCGTTTATATTCCACTTTTTTTCGCAAGCCATTCCAACTAAATGCTGAGCTAAAACATCTAAACAATTTTTTGGCATATGAAACTTATCTAACCAATATTTTTTACTCATTGCAACCATTACAACATTTTCGACTAAATCATCTCTATCTAAACATATAACTCTTCCTTTTGAAATTGCATGCAAGCTATGACCAGCTCTTCCTATTCTTTGCATTAATCTTGAAACACTTTTAGCACTTCCTATTTGAATTACTAAATCGATATATCCAATATCAATTCCCAATTCTAAGCTAGTACTAGAAACCACTACTTTTAATTTTCCATTTTTTAATTTTTCTTCAACTTCAAATCTTATATCTCTGCTTATACTAGAATGATGTACTCCAGTAATTTCATCTAAATATTTAGATGGAAATAATTGTTTTAAATGAAAGTGAACTCTTTCTGCTCCACTTCTTGTATTTGTAAATATTAAAGTAGTTCTATGCTTTTCAACTAATTCATCTATTAATTTATACATTTTTTTATTTATTTCTTCCGCATTTTCGAAAATTAAATTTTTAGAAGGAATTAAAACTTTAATGTCGCTATTTTTAACGAATCTTGCATCTATTACAATACATTCTCTATTATTTCCAACTAAGAATTTCGCTGCCTCTTCTAATGGCTCTAACGTAGCTCCAATTCCAATTCTCTGAATTTTCTTTCCTACAAAATTTTCTAATCTTTCTAAGCTTATTGATAAATGAACACCTCTCTTATTATTTGCTAATTCGTGAATTTCATCAACTATTACAAATTTTACATCTTTAAGCTTTTCTTTAAATTTTAAAGAGTTTAAAATTATTGCTAGTGTTTCTGGAGTAGTTATTAGAATATGTGGCGGATATTTTAATTGCTTTTGTTTTTCGCTAGCTTTTGTATCTCCAGTTCTAATCGAAATTCTTATTTCTTGTAAATTTATTCCAAATTCTTTTTCCGCAATTTCTCTTACTTCTTTTAAAGGAATTTCTAAATTTTTTTTTATATCATTATCTAAAGCTCTTAAAGGAGAAACATAAATACAATAAACTTTATCTTCTAATTCATTTTTTTCGGCCAATCTAAATAAATAATCTAATATAGATGCAAAACATGCTAATGTTTTTCCACTTCCTGTTGGAGAAGTAATTAGAACATTTTTTCCTTCTTTTATTAATGGTATTGAATATTTTTGTGGCAACGTTAATTTTCCTTTAAACTTTTTTTCGAACCATTTTTTAAAATAAGGAGTAAGTAAATTTAGAATTTCTTTATCATTCTTTATATCTTTTGCTTTAATTATTTCTATCATAAATTTATTTACTTAAGTAAATCATTCAGAATTTTTTCTTTTAAGTATTATTAACGAAGCTAAAACAGAAATTACTATTATTATTACTGGCAAAATATTTGTAGGATTTTCCCTTATAGAATTCGATACACTTTCTATTATTTTTTCAGTAAGTTTGGTTTCTACTTTTTCTTTTTTACTATCTTCAACCTTATTTATTATAAATAGGAATTCTCTTTCTTGTCTTATAGGTATTTCTGCATTTTCTAAACTTTTTGCGTAAGCTCTTATTTTAACATATCCACTAGCATCTTTACTTAAAATGTAAAAATATACATTTACTGGAAGCACTTTTATCTCTCTATTATTTATTATTAAAATTTCGTAATCGTTTTTTAGCTCAGAGCTTAATATAATCTCTTTTTTATCTAAATACACTTCAACATTTTTCGGTTTTTCAATTATTTCAAAAACAACTTCAATATCATTTTTACCAGAATTCCAAATCAAAATTTTTGAAGTTAATAGAGTTTCGTTTTTAACTTCTAATATTTTTTCATATTGATAACTTCCGAAATTAATTTGAGAAAATATAATATTAAACTCCAGTATTATAGAAAATATTATAAAAAACAATTTTTTATTAAGGCAATTCATCTTCTTCAACTATTTTTATTGTAATGGTTCCATAGTAAATTCCAGCAAAAACTGGTGGTACATCTAACCAAAAAAATATTGGCTTAATCGAATTTTGAGCTAAACTTTTTATTAATAATTTAAACTCATAATCCAAACTAAATGAACTGCTGTAATCATTGCTTTGATTACTAACTTTTATATTTTGTACAGGAATTTTAGAATTGTATGTATCATTGTACAAATCATAACCTTTAATATATGCATCTATTGAGCAACTTCCTGGATTTACTATTATTTTATACTCTTCATTATTATTCCCTTCGGCAGGATTTCCAATAACGTTAGGTAAAACATCACCAAAACTTATTTTATCAAAAGTTAGAGTAACATCTATTACGCAACCTATAATTTTTATTGTCGCGTTTTCAGTATGATTATAAATTCCATCGGAAGAAAAAACTAAAACACCTATTTTCCAAATGCTTTTTACGTTTCCGCTAGCATTTATTATCCAATATAAATCGCATTTTTCATCCATACTCATATTGCCACAATATTTAATTGAATTAGGATTTTCTTCATCTATGAAAAACGGCTTTGCTCCATACGTTTCATTAATTGGAGTATTTGGATATGGAGACGATTCATTATATCTTATAACAGCTTTTACATCAGTACAATTTCCATTTCTACAAAAAATCGAAACATTAACAAAAAATGTAGAGTTTTGGAATATATTATTTATTACGTTTGTTTTTGGAGAAGTTAAAATAACTTCTAGATAAGAATAAACGTATGAAAAATTAAATGATACAAAAATTTGATCTATATAAGCAAATGCCATCGGAAATCCATCTAAATCCTCTCCTCTAAACCTAACCATTAGATTTTGCAATTGTTCCTTAGATATTGAGCTTAAGCTACAATAAGAATGAACTATTTCAGAACTTTCACTATATGGTCCAGAACAATAATACCAATTTGTTCCATCAAAAGAATATTCTATATAAATATTTCCAGCACCTTCACCTACATCAGTATACCAGAAAACATGAATACTAGCATCTCTTATAAGAATGTTTCCCTTTAAATTTATTTCAAAATCCCTAGCAATTAAATATCCAAAAGGATAATACAATAAATCAATCATTTCATATTCATTATCTAAATACTTTATTCTTTCTACATTACAATCTCCATCACTATCAATACAATTCATAGGAAAAACTCTATATTGAACAAAAAAAGTTTTTTCATCACTTACGTTTATTTTTCCAAGTGTGTCATTTACATAAATTTTCCATCCAACATATCCTATCGCAGAGGAATTTTTCCAAGTAAAGTTAACCTTTACCCAAGTATTTGAAATACCATCTAAACATATTGGAGAATTATATGTTCCGTCGGTATAATTAATCCAATTACCGCTCTCGTTCGTAGATAACCATACACAAGAAATTCCATTATCGCTAAATACTTCTATAGATAGCTCAATTGCTTGATCAAAGTAAATAAAATCATTTGTAGTATTTGTAGTTTGATTTCTTAATTTTGGAGCAGAAGAATGATGTACATATAGGCTTATTTGATCTATATAAGCAAATGCCATTGGAAATCCATCTAAATCCTCTCCTCTAAACCTAACCATTAGATTTTGCAATTGTTCCTTAGATATTGAGCTTAAGCTACAATAAGAATGAACTATTTCAGAACTTTCACTATATGGTCCAGAACAATAATACCAATTTGTTCCATCAAAAGAATATTCTATATAGATATTTCCAGCACCTTCACCTACATCAGTATACCAGAAAACACTAATATTTACATAATCTATTTCGTTTTCGTCTGGTATTTCTATTTCAAAATCCCTAGCAATTAAATATCCAAAAGGATAATACAATAAATCAATCGTTTCATATTCATTATCTAAATACTTTATTCTTTCTGCATTACAATCTCCATCACTATCAATACAATTCATAGGAAAGAATTCAGATAATGGAGAGTGTATAATATTTGCTATAATAACTACGATAAAAAAGAAAAAAAGCGAATTATATAACTTTCTCATTAATATAATCTAAATTTATACCTTATAACTTTTAGATAAATTTTAACTTCTGCATATGCATCTATTGCATAATCCAAATCCTCTCCTCTAAACCTAATCTTTATATTTTCTATGTTAGAGAATGTTTTAATAGGAATTTCTATTATTGTTTTCGTATAATTATTAGATGCATTGAATGGGCCAATTTCATAGTAATTTTTTCCATCTAACGAATAACCAATAAATATATTTCCAGCTCCTAAATCTTCATCGGCTCTCCATTCTACTACTGCAAAAATTTTTTTAACAAAAAACTGATTTTCCCAACCCCAAACCTCTAAAAAACCATATGGATAAAATTTTAGAATTACTCTTTCATAACCTTTTTTAATATTTTCAACTATTTCATCGCTTAAACTACCATCACTATCTTTACCAAATTTTGGAAATAATATTATTTCTTCTTCTATAATAAAAAAGTTAAAAAATAAAAAGATAAAGAAAATTAAAATAATTAGTGCTACTAAATAACTCTTTTTCATAACCTATATTTTTCTAGAACTTAAAAAAATTAGTTTAACTTTATCTTTTTTAATAGCGAAATTATTGAAAGAATCAAAAACCTTTATTTCAAAACTTACTTCCTTTATGCATATTCTTCCTAATATCCATTTACATCCATATGTAGAGAATAAATCTGTTCTAGATATTGTATAGTTAACCCAACCATTAACAGGTTTTACTACAATTTCTTTATTTCCATTGCTATTTTCAGTAATTATAGCTCTTACTATCTCACTACAATTATCCATCCATTTAGAAGTAATAATTAAATCATCTCTATTAAGGCTTTTTTTATAAAATATATTTTTAGGACTTTTATTATCGATAATAAAAACATTTCTAACTATTTGATGTGAAAAAATATTTTTTCCCCCGCTATTGTTATATATAACTTTAAAGTTTCTCGCATTTTCAAAAATTAATTCTAAGCTTATATTTTTTCCATAACCTAAAAATTCATTGTATTCTTCTGAAGATAGGAATAAATAATATTCGACATCCTCATCTTCTTCTAAAGAATATGCATCAATTCTTATTTTAGCCGGACATTCTAATACTACATCACTTTCATTATAATTAATTTTTAGCTTAGTTTTTGGAATTCTTTTTTCAACTACAATTGTTTTTTCATCAAAACCTTCTAAATAATTTTTAGATTCTTCTGCAATGCATTTAATTTTCCAATAACCACTCTGCAACTTTAATGAGATGTTTATTTCATTACTTATTTCTTCTTTTATTAAACTGTCGTTTATAAGTATTTTTATTTTTGAAATTTCGTCTTTAGCGGCTGTGCAATTAATTTTAATAAACTCTCCATATTTGTAAGTTTCTTTATCTAATTTAAGCGTAACATTTTGAGGAGCTTTAAGAATTATTATTTCATTCCATTCAGAACTTTCGCAATTATTTGATAAATCACATGCATGTATCCTAAATTTATAAGTATTGGCTTCCAAGCTAGAAATGTGATAAACAAAATAATTGTTTTCTAAATACATACTTTCGTTAGATAAATAACCTTTAAAATCATTTTCAATCAAAACATTCGAAATTTCATAATCATCTTCTATTTTTGCCAATATCTCATAAACTTGATTTTTGTTATAAAAACTTGTGTTTGGAATAGTTTTAACTTCTATTATTTTTGGTTTATTATCGTAAACTTTAATCTCTATATAATCTTCTAGCTTTTCTACATTTCCATATTCATCCAAGACTTTTATATTTACAATAGAATTATTGCAAGATTTAAATGTAATATTAACCCAATCTTCTGGGCCAAATAATTTAATTTTGTACTTTTCTTTTAAATTTTCACTCTCTATAAATACTTCTGCAAATTCAAGATTAGATAAATCTTTCCATTTAGAAACAATATTAATATTACAACCATCTATTTCTTTTTCATAATGAATAAGCTTTGGCGGAACGATATCATAAATTCTTGTACTTCTTTCGTTTCCACCAAACATATTCCAAGATGGAGGATCTAGTGCATATACATTTCTATCTAAGCCTCCAAAAGAAACATCTAATTTTCCATCTCTATTTAGATCTGCAATTGCGGGAGAAGTATAAATGTAGTTTCCAATATTATAAAACCAAATTAGAGTTCCATTTAATCCATTAATTACATAAATTCTTCCGTCTGTAGCACCAACTATAACATCTTGAATACCGTCTTTATTTGCATCGAAAGCAGAAGGTAAATATGGAACCCTTCCACCTGTAGGAATTGTAAAAGTCCAGTTAATTGTGCCATCTGGATTAAAAGAGTAAACCTTCGAATCATGTGACGTAATTATAATTTTTTTATCATTTCCAACTCTTAAAGTTATTGGAGAAGAAGTTATCCAATTATTGGTTGTATAGTTCCATAGCAAATTTCCTGTTTGAGCATCTAAAACATAAACATTTCTATCATAAGATCCAAAAACAACTTCATATTTTCCGTCATTATCGAAATCATCTATTAATGGAGTACTTTCAATTTTATCCTTAGCAGAAAAATTCCATATTTTACTTCCATCACTACCATTTATAGCATATAAATTATAATCATAACTGCCAATGAAAACATATGTTTCATCTCCAATTTTCTTTATTGATGGCGAAGAAACTATTCTTCCATTAGTTTGAAAACTCCATATTAAATTTCCATTAAGAATATCTATGCAATAGACCTTTCCATCTTCCGAACCAAAAACTATATCTATAACATTATCTCCATTAACATCTCCTATAGCTGCTGAAGAGACAATTCTTCCACTAGCAGAAAAATTCCATATTTTACTTCCATCACTACCATTTATAGCATATAAATTATAATCATAACTACCAATGAAAATTCTCAAATAATTTTCATTTTCTAGCTGCGAAAGAGAGGGACTTCCAACAATTCTTCCAGGTAAGTTGATTATCCAAAGAATTTCTCCATTAACAGCTCTTATAGCGTATAATGTTCCATTAAAACTTGCAATAACAACATTAATTTCTCCATCTCCATTAACATCTCCTATTGAAGGAGAAGAAAAAATTCTTTCATTCAAAGTAATGTTCCATAGCTTACTCGCATTAACAAAAAAACTATATATTTGAGAACACTTTATATTATTAGATGTATCATTAGCACATATTCTCCAACTAATCCAACTACCAGCGATTACTTCTGGATTTCTCCAAGTAAAATTGGACCAAATTAAATTATCTTCTAAATTCAATTTAACATAAGAGACATTTTCCCAAGAACCATTTTCATTAGTTTCCAACCAAGCGTAATCTAAATCATAGTTGTCATCCCATTTACCAAAAATAAGCAAACTTTCTCCTACTCCAATCCAACTTCTATTTTGTCCAATAAAAACAATTTTTGGCGGAATTCTATCAACTACTTCAATTTCTTTTTCGATATAATACGAGGAATAATTTTGATCTCCCAAGAAATATGAGCTAAATATAAACTTACCTTTTTTATTAAGGTTAACTAAAATATCTATTATTGTATTATTTTCAACTATATCCCAATTTGGAAGATTCGAATTCAAATAAATTATTTTATTGCTTACATTTATTATAGCTGTAACGTTTATTATATCATAAACATCAAAAACATTTTGCTCTTCACTTCCATTAAAATATATTTTTATTTCAACAGGCGCTTTATTTACAACGTAAATAAAATCGTGGCTAACATTCCAATTTCCATATATATCCTTAGCATAGCTTTTCCAATAATAAGTTCCCGCTGGCAAATCATATATTTCAAAATAGAATTCATTACCATTTTTTATCATACTATCGTTTTTAACTATGGAAGTAAAGTTATGCTCTATTAAAACTTCTTCTATTTCGCTTTCATCTATCCAAACAATGCTAAATCTATAATTAGCATTCGGAGAATAATAAGCTATCTCAGGAAAGCTTCTGTTTAAAAACCACTTAGGTGCTTTATTATCTATAATTTCTATAGTTTTTTCTTCAGAAAACTTATCATAAAATTCAGAGGAGTTACACTTAACCTTTATAGAATAATTCCCTATTATATTTGCTGAAACATTCCAAAAAACTTCTATGTAATCAAAACTTCCTTCCAAATAATATGGATTATCCCCATCTACTAATTGTAAAGATAATGATTCGTTTGAAATTCTTTCATTGTCTACTAACAACTCAACATTAACATTACTACAATTCACATACATACAACTACAAACTCCCTTTATATTAAAAACATCGTTTATTCCTATTTTTTGTGCTGGTAAAATCTCTACATTTACATTCATTTTTCCTATGGTTACTATCCAACTTTCAGAACTTTCAGTATAGTTAAGGTTTCCAGGATAATAACCTGTAAAATTAAATATACCCCCAACATCTAAGTTAAGAATAGTTATTAACGGAGAAACTCCACTTGAAATAATTTTATAATTACCATCGCTATAGTTACTTAATAACCGAACTATATCGTTATTTTCTAGCAATTCAACAGTAAAATTAATTGTTGCATTATCATAATAAACCTTATTTTCTCTTGTTCCATTTATCCACAGATATATGTTTGTTGGTTTTTTATTCACTATCATCAATAAACTCTTAAAACTACTTGTATAATTTTGATCCCCAGAAAAATAAGCAGTTATATTATAGATACCAGCACCAAAATTATTAGTTATTATAGTAACAACATCTTTTCCATATGCTATAATTTCCGGATATCCGCTAAAATTAGCCTCTATATAAATAACTTTATCAGAAACATTAATAGTTGCAGTTATGTTTGCAAAATCTCCATAAGTATAAACTCTATCTTCTTCTGTTCCATTTAAAAACAGTTTCACTTCAACAAACGCTTTATTAACTATATATATTTTAGAATCAGAGGCACTTGTGTAATTTTGTGTTTCTGTAACATTACATTCATAATACCAAATTCCTGCCGGCAATATTATAGCTGTTCCGTTTTCACTAGTAACATCTGTTCCATTTCTCCATAATTTTGCTTCAGCTTCTGGATTTGTAGCTATACATATTGCAGTAGTTTCTGTTCCATATGTTATTGGAGACTCTGGATATATAATTAGCTGAGCTGAAGAAATTCCTTTATTTATTCTTAGATATTTGTTTCTAATTTCATAATAAGTATAGTTTTGTGTTTCTTCAAAAATTAAATCAAAATAATATTCTCCAGCTGCTAAAACAGAAACTTCAGAAAATCTTTTTCCAGAAAAGATTAAGTTCCCATTTTTATATAATTTTATTTCTCCCTCTTCATATAAGTTTTCCATCCAAGCTGTAATGTTTATCTCTTCTGGATAATAAGTTATGTAATCATCTTGCATTCCATTAATTTCTAAGAATACTTTTGGAATGCCCTTATTTATAGTTAATATAAAATTTTCAACTAAATATGAAGTAAAGTTCTGAGTTTCTTCATAATAACATGAATATTCATAAACTCCAGCGCCTAATATAGCAATTTCTGAAACTCTATCTTTATTGCTATTAACAAGAGTATTATTTCTATAGAGTTTTAGGTTATTTTCTTCGTCGCCTAAAATTAAATAGCAAGTAGCATTTGTTTCGTTAGGATAATCTACTATACTATTAGATAATTCTAAGTTTATTTCTGGAATAGCTTTGTTAATTACATACATTCCTTCAACAACATTTGACCAAGAATTTCTTTTATCCTTAGCGTACCATCTAAAAATATATCCATATGGATTTGCAGCCAAATCATAAATTTCTATAGAATATTCTCTAGTAGTAGAATTTATTGTAACGTAATTATTTACAGTTTGATTAATTCCATTAAACTCAAATATAACACTATCTATATCATTTTCTCCATTAAGATCAGTTACTTTAACTTTAAAAATATATGCTCTATTTTTTAAATATGTAGTTGGTGAGTTAGGAATTTCGATGTTATCAAACAAAATTGGTGCATAGTTAATGAATTCATAAGTAACGAAAAACTGTACATATTCTTCCATTAAAACTCCTTGATTAAAATCTTCGTTAGAAAAAAATCTAACCCTAACTTTATTATCATTAGAAACAAAATTATTAACTTCTGAATTGCTTATATTACACCAATAAACATAGAATTGGTTTGGGTTTGCTAATAAATTCTGACAAATAGTACTATTCCATTGATTGTTTTTGAAATCATATATATGCATAGAAAAAGTGCTTTGAGTAGAAGAAGTGAAGTTAATCATTATGCTAATATTTCTTAGAAGACCTTCAAAAAATATCGATGCATTATGTTCAACTTCAACTTTATAAAATGGCATATAAGAATAAGTTACTATTAGTTTTGATGCAAACCATCTTGTTACACTAGAAGATAAAACTACAGTATAACTGTTTGCAACAGTTATATTATCTCCAACGTAATCCCAACAGAAATCAGACCTCGCTTCTCCAGTATTTCTGAAATTACATGTTTGAGAAACATATCCTGGAACGTCAACATAAGAAACTAAGGTATTTGTAGCTGCTGTAGAAGATCCAGTAAATCCATATACATTTAAATAGGCATCTCTAATTAAATAATTTGGTTCAGATATTACAAAACTAAAAGGAAAGTTAATTGAAGATGCTAAAGCTAAATGATAACTACTACCTACAAAATATTCTACGCTATTTACAAATGAAGTTGAATTAGAGGCATTATAAACATAAGTTAATATTAATTCGCAACCTTTACTTCCAGTATAATAGCTTGTGGAAGCTGCTGAGCTATAAACAGAGCAGACTATAGTTGTACCATTTGTTATACTGTATAAACCAGTTGCATTATATAAAATCATTGAATGACTTACTTGCTCATCTCTTAAACCCAATATATAATCAACTCTAGGTTGAGATTCTCCAGAAACAGATGAATTTACACCAATTGTTGTTGTATATGTTGTTGTTCCGGCTCCTGTACCATAAGCTATGGAAAAAGTTACTCTATTATAAGCGCTTATAATACTTTTAACATCTTCTGGAATAATAATAGTTCTTGAAAATGTTGCTGTGTGTGGTGTAGTGTATAATCCACCATCTTGACCAATTAAATACCTTACAGTTTTTAATTGCAATTCAGAATCGCTATCATATTCGTAAGTTAATACTAATTCAGTACCAACTGCATGTAAAGCATAACCAGCAGTTGGTTTAAAATTGAAAGTATGCGATGTTGATGTATCAAAAATGTTTCTATATAAAAAAACATAATCTATTGTGGTTACACCAGCATTATCTATAGGTGTTCCAGAAATTGCGTTTACACCATCTAAATCTATTGATATACCTTGATCTACAGTACCTCCTGGCTGTAAGTGAATATATGTTTCAAAAAAAGCATCCCTTATAATTACATTTTTTTCTGGTAGATTTAATGGTGGAATTGTAAAATTAGTAGATGAACCTACAGCTAAGGTTGAATTTATTTGACCAACAAAAAATCTAATTGTTTTAATTTCTCTAGGAGAATCGCTATCATATTCATACGTCAAAATTAATTTTGCATTTTCTCCTTGTCTAATAGCATTTAATTTAACGTATAAAGTAAAAGTATAAGTACCACTTCCAGAAATAAAATTTCTTAAGGCATCTGTTGCATTAATTAAAAATGTATAATACATATTTTCTCCAGTAGCTGCTGGACCTGCTTGAGTGATTAATAGTGTTATGTTTGTAGTTCCATTGGATAAAATAACAGTTTGACCCGCTGTTATTTGAGCATTGTATATTAAGTTTCTTATTTCTATTATAGCGCTTCTTATTATTGGATTTTTTTCTGGAATGTAAACAGTAAAGCTTCCAGATTTTTCAGTATTTGCTGCCATTTGTGTCATATCTTGATAAATGAAGTATTCAACAGTTTTAATTTTCCTATGCGGTACTTGAGATTTTGCTATATTCCAAGTCAATCCATCAGAATCTATATTAAGAAGAGAATCTATAACAGCTTGATTTAATGTAGATGCACTTCCTATTATTACAGAACTTTCCGATTGATTAAATCTTTGAGTTTCAATTTGGGAAAAAGAAAAAAAGCTAAAAAATGTTAGAAATACCAAAAAAACCAAAACAATTTCTTTTAACTCCATTATTAAATATTATTGTTTAATATTATATTTAATTATTTCTTTTTTAAACGAGATATTTTATAATGGGAATAAAATTTTACATTACACTTTTGATTTTTCTAATACTGCTTTTATTTTTTTTCTCCTATACAGCATTTTTTCAATTATCACTTCAAATAAATCAGAAAGAAATAATTTGTATTAATGCTTTTTATCCAACGGTAGTTTATGAAAACGAAATTTTTGATATGCTTGTCAGATGTGAGAATTGCGGAAGTATTAGTTCAGAGTACTATGCCGAAATACTTATATACAACAATAATTTTTTGAGAAGAATTATTTCAAACATATATTTTCTAGAACCATCTCAGTATTTAGAATTCTCAACAAAGGTTTCTTTACCAAAAGGGATTTATAACGTTTCTATAAAATGTTTTTCTCAAACAAAATATAAAGAAAGCCAAGGTTATATCGAAGTTAATCCTAAACCATTACAAATAGTACCTTCAATAACAATACCTTCAATACCAACATTACCTCCAGAACTCCAAAAGAAATATGAGCTTGAAATTTTTTATCCAAAAGTTATTAACATTTCTCAAGGAGATGTAATAAACTTTTTTATTAAAGTTATAAACAAGGGAGATACATTGAATGATTTAAAACTTAATATTTCTTCAGAGCTAAACCTTAAAATAAAATACCCATTATTAATAACTAAGCTATTTTTTAACGAAACAGCAGTTTTTTTAGTAGAGCTTAACGTTAGTTATGAAATTACACCAAAAAATTATTTAGCATCGTTTTGTTTAATTTCAAAGGAAATTGAAAAATGTTTCGATATAGAAATAAACGTAAGTAAAGCAGAAATTATAGAAAAATTAGAAAAGTTAATAGATTTTTACGAAAAACTCATAAGGGATTTAAACATGGAAATAACTAATTTAGAACTTCAAGGAAAAAATATTCATTTAGCAAAAAATTATTTAGAAAATGCGTCTTCTCATTTATTATTTTCAAAAAATTTCTTTAGATTCAAACTTTTTGAAGAAAGTTTAAAAGAATTAGAGAATGTAAGAAGGTATATTAATTTAACTATAATAGAAATTTCAAAACTTTACTTAGAAACAATACCGATAACAGAAAGAAAAGTTTATTATGCAATACCAATAAACTTAATTATTTACATCTTATTAATAGCATTTACAGTATTTTTAATATTTATACTAGTCAAAAAAATCAGAGATTATATCAAATACAGAAGCTTATACTCCTTTAAATTGAAAAGGCTAAAGTTAAGATCTTCTTAATTTCAAATAAAACTTTTTTAAATATATTTGGATTTTTTAATTCAAAACTTTTGATAAAGAATTCAGTTTCATTAAAAAACAAAACATCTATTTTCTCTAATTGAAAATTTTTTATTTCAATTTCATTATAGTTTTTATTTAATTTTTTTTGCGTTGTAGAATGATTTAGTATAAAAAAATGATAATTGTCTAAGTTTCCTAAGATTTTTAATTTACCGTTTTCAAATATATAATCTAAATTTTTTTCAGTAACATTTAGAATCTCTGAAAAATTAAACAAAAACCTTCCTATAGGAATATTTAAATCATCAACAATTAAAGAGATGTTAATACTTTCATTCCTTAACGACAAATAATATATTGAAAAAAACTTTTCTTCAGATGGATTTAATATATTTTCTTCGGAATATATTTTGCAGCAGTCACTTTCTAAAAATAATTTAGCTTTAAAACTTTTGGAACCAGTATTATAAACATATGCATTGTAACTAAAAAAATTTTTATTTTCTAACTTAGTATAGTTAACTATCGAAAAATTTAAGCTTTCTAAAACATTAACCACTATTTTTTGAGATAAAGCTAAATTTAGAAAAAATAGACTTATTAATACAAAAAGTATAAAATAACTTCCCATATTTTGTTTTTTGGCTTTAAAACGTTAATATATATGTATCCCTCATAATATCCAGTAATATTTTTGTTTTCGACAGCTATTTCTATTTCTCTATTTTCTTTTGGTTTTAAAATAAAATAAGGTTTTGAAATATTTATAAAGTCGCAAATATTTCCATCGCAGAAAATTTTTACTCCAACTACGGAATTCTCTAAATTATTTAAAGTAATAATTCTTCTAACCCTTTCTATAGGAGAGTTTATAGGAATAATTCCAAAGGTAAGTAAATTATCTTTATGTACTTCAATCCCTAAAAAATAGCTCTCATTTGTTTTTTCAATATATGTCACATTTGTTTTTATTTTTTTTATTTCCAAAATATACATTAAGGAATCTATTATTTCATACTCTTTTTCTGAAGTGAATCTACTAATTTTAAGATTTGTTAAATAAATAGAAAAAAACAAAACAATAAAAAAGAGTATTATTGCTAAAACAATTTTTTTCATACCCTTTTTAAAACTAAAATAATAGCAATTATAACAGATGCAATAACTATTACATATGGCAAGACGTTAACAAAAATCTCTTCAAAACTAATATAAAACTCTTTAATTTCTAATTCCTTTTCTTCTAAGGAAAAATCGCTATAATAATCGACTTTAGCAGTAACATTATATTTTCCAACAAGACTTATTGGAAATTTTATAATAGAAACCTCTTTTGGTTTTAATATACCAAACGAGCTAAAGGAATAATTAGAGATATTAAGAGTAGTTTTAAATGAAGTAGTTACAGTTCCGTCATTTCTAACCAACACGCTTATTTTAGGTTTTTCTTCATATATCACATTCAAATCTAATATACTAATCTTTCTTATTGCATTACCTTCAACTAACATTAATATAGGTATTTCTACAGATGGTATTATCGCTACAGAATAATCTTTTTCTCCTTTTATATCTTTTATTTCTCTAGCACTTATATAAAAAATTCTATATCCAGGCTCTGCTTCTTTACATCTTTTTATAACAAATGGAATATCTATAAACGAAATTTTATCATTTGAACTTTCTATTTTAACAAAATTATTATATAACTCTATTTTAATGCAATCTTTTTGTTCAGAGAAATTTTGTATAATTCCTTTAAAGTTTGATAAGACATCAAGTATATTGGCCTCTCTATGTGTTATTTCAATATAACTTTTATTACTTCCATAGATTCTCAAGCTACTAAAAGTTTCATAATTTGTTAATGTTATGTTTCCACTCGACAACATTATACCAACTTGAGAGAAAGAAATATAAAAAATGGCAAAAAATAGAGTCAATAGCATAGCTATATAAGACTTCATAATAAATTTCAAAACTATCAAAATTTATAGGAAGGGCAAGCGAAAAGTATATATATCAATTTTTAACATTAATATTTATTATGAAAGAAAAAAGCAATGTAATACTAGCAATACTAGTAGCTTTTATAGTAATAGGTTTTTATGTTTCTTTTTCTGAAGACTATCCTAGCGAGGTAATTGTAGATGTTACAGTACAGCAAGCCGTAATAATAGATGTAACTCCAGATGCAATAAGTTTCTCGGGTATGCCAGGAGATATAGCAAATCCAAATTCTGCTTACATAACAATTTATAACTTAGGTAGCGTACCAATAAGTAACATAAAAATCAGTGTTGAGTTGCCATCACAAAACCCATGGGGAAGTAACAATCCAAACTTACATAAAAGCGGAGAATTCGTTTTGGTAGAGGATGAATCATCAAATATTAAATATGTAGCTCAGAGATTATTCTCAATAGATAACCCACCAAAATACATGACATTTCCAGCAGAATGTATGAATAACGATAATTTTGATTCCACAAAATGTAAACTTTTCTTATTTAGAACAGCAAAAGTTGTGACAAATGAAGGAGAGGATTGGTTTATTCTAGCAATTTCTGATAGTAATAAAAAATTCAATACATCAGATGTTAAAGTAAGATTTGCCAAATCTCCAAAAACAGCAACTTCTTCAGGTATTTTAAGCTTTTCTGACGCAAGCCAATATGACGAAAAATCTTTAACAGCAGTTAACGAATATGGTTATGTAGCTCATACAATAGGAAATAATAATATGTTAGAAGGATATTTTGTCATAAATTCCGATGGAACAGAAGCATATTTTGGATATTGGGATTATAATATTACTGATAAAGTAAATCTTCCAACAAATTATTTAAGATCAACTCAGTTAAATCCAGCAGAGTTTGTGAATTTTAGAGTTCAAGTAAGAATTCCATATGGAGTTCCAATGGGCACAGTAAGCGGAAAGCTCTTCATAGTGGCTTCAGTATAATAATATTTTTTCCTTTATTTTATTTTTTTATGAAAATAGGGATTTTTTCAGCTAAGGGTGGTGTAGGAAAAACAACATTTGCAATAAATTTTGCAAGCTCTTTATTATGTTTTGAAAAAAATCCATTATTAATAGATACAGATCTTAACAATTCTTTATCTATTTCCTTAGGTCTAATAAACTATAATTTAAATCTTTCGCGAGCTTTAAATTTTGAAATACCGATAAATAATGCAATATATTTAACCCCTTTTGGGTTAAGAGTTTTACCAACCGGAGATTCTAATCTAAACTATAAGAACATAAACATATTAAATGATTTAGAAGGGAGTTTTGATTTTTTAGTTATAGATACAGAACCAGGAATATCTGAAAAAAATTTGGAAATAGCGAAAATATGTGACGAAATATTTTTACTAACTTTACCAGAAACAACTTCGATATATGCCTTAATGAGAATAATAAAAGAGTTTGAAAAGGAAAATATAAAAATTACTGGAATAATAGTTAATAGATATACAAAAAAATCAATTAGTCCAAACGAAATTTTTGATATTTCAGGAATACCTATTTTAGCTGTTTTACCAGAAGATACAAAAATAAAGGAGAGTTTAAACAAAGGAATACCCTATGTGTTTTATAATCCTTATTCTTCATTTACAATAGAAATTAAAAGTTTTGCTAGCAATTTTTTAGGTATTCCTTATAAAAAACCAAGCTTCTTATTTCTAAAAAAATGGCTAAGTTTTATATAACAAAAAGTTTTTTAATCTCAATTTTATTTTTATTGCTTACTTTTTCTCAAGAATCTATAAACATAGATTTTTTTCCTACCGATGCTTTTTTAGGTGATAATATTAACATAAGTGTTAGTTGTCCTACTGATTATATTTTAGATAAAATAGTAATATCTATAGATAATGGTTTGCAAAGAATTTTTATAAATCCTAAGAATCAATTAACATTAAAATATGAAGATTATTTATCTCAAGATTTTAATGTAACAGCTATTTGTTTTAATGAAATTCAAAATATTAATATATCAAAAACCATAAGAATAAGCTTGCATGTACTAAATTTTGATATACTGGAAATTTCAAATAATTATTTAAACGAAGAGACTTCAATAAAGTTTATTCTTAATTTAAAAGAGAGTTGGAGTAATAAGCCGAGAGTTATGGATCCTTCAGAATTTGATATAAAATTCTCTTTTACAGATAATTTTAAATTGGATAGAATTGGATACTATTATTATTTGAAGTTTGTTCCATCGAAAGAGATAAACAAAATAGAAACGATTTCAATTTTTTTAAGAAATTTTTCTAGAACTTTTTCTAAGAATTTAAATTTAGTTATTAATAATCCTCTTCAAGCTAATGTAGATTTAGAAGATAAAATTTATTATCCAGAAAGTTCTGTAGTTGCTGCTATGGATGTTTCATTTAAGGGAAATAAATTAAGTTCAAATAACATAAGTATTGAAGTTGAAAATGCTAAGTTAAACAACTTTTTTGATTGTAATAATAGAATATGTATTAATATAACTTTGCCTGCAGAGGCTTCAACAATAAAATTTAGAGTAAGATATAATATGCATTGGATAGATGTTAAAAAAACAGTAAATATAGGAAAGCTTGGAGTTTGTAATTTTTTTGATTATGATAATAATCCAATAACTATAACATTAAAAATAGATGATCTTCAATATTCTTTATCTGGAAATCAAACATTTTTATTTTTACCCGGAAAAAGAAATATAACTATAAAATATAAAAACGCAGAAATAAGAATGATTAACGTTAATTTAAAATATTTTGATAACTCAATAAGATTTTATCCTATAACTCTTAACGAAAAAAATTTAAAAATTTTAGATTTTTTTGTTTTCGAAACAGATTTAGAATTTGAAAAAATAATTACAAGGATATATTACGATGAAAGAAAAATTGATTCCGAAGAAATGGTTTATCCAATTTTTTGTAAAGAAATTTCTTTAAAAGATAAATCTTGTAAAAAATTTGAAGTTAGATTGTTTACTAAAAATACAATAGCAAATTATATAGAATTTGAAATATTTGATAAAAGTTACTTTGGAATTTTTGAAAAATTAAGCTTAAAAATTCAATATTCACTTAATAAACCAAAATATTATTTAAACGAGCAAATACTATTAAGAGGAATAGTTATAGATAGCACAGGTAAACCTCAAGATATAAATTTTAAAGCTTCATTTAATGGAAGAGTTTATACTATACAAACTCAAAATGGTAGATTTGAATTAATTTTATCTTCACCATCTATCGAAGGAAACTATACTTTATTACTTTTTTCAGAAAGCGATTTTTTTGTAAATTTTAGAGAAGCTATTAATATAGTTACAGAAGCAAAAATAGAATTAACTTTATTAAATACATCAATAGAACTTTCTGATTTTGAAAATGAAAAAATTATAGAAATAAAAAATTCTGGTCAAAAAGATTTAGAAAACATATATTTATTTTCTGAAGGTTGCGAAGTAGATACAATAAAAATCGATAGAATTATGGTTGGAGAATCTATAAAAATAAAACTTTTTAATTTTACTAGAAAATCTAATCCAGAAATTATAAAGTTAAAGCTAAAAAACAATATTAGTGAATTTTATTTTGATATACCTGTTTTTTATATAACTAATCAAAAAGAGTTAAAATCAAATAACTATCTAACAGGAAAATTTGTATTAATATTAGATAACAATACTTATATATCCATTTTAGTATCTATCATTATAATAACATTATCTATATTCATTTCAAGAAAAAGAAAAAATAACGAAAAAGTTATAGGTAAAACTTTTATAAAAAGAAAGTTTAGCTAATTATGCCATATAAATATAAAAACAAAAAAGGGGAAATTTGGTATTTACATATGAAAATAGGTAGAGGAAAAAATCTAATTTTTTATTTTAGTAAAGATCCTATAGATGCTTTAGAAGCAATACCTCCAGGATATATAGTTATAGAGGCAAAAAATGGTGTACCAATGTTAAAGAAATTAAAATAAACTTCGATAATTTATTTATGATTTTTAAGCAAAAAAAAGATGAAAATCAATTGATTGTTGGAATAATTAATCAGAAACTTGATAATTTATATAATTTTTTAACTAAAGTTTATGACAAAATTTTGGAATTAGAAGAAAAAATAAAGAGCTTAGAAGCAGAAATATCAATAATAAAAAGAAATATGAAAATTGAAGACGTTGGAACTCCTTTAACAAGAAAAACAAAAGAACTAATAAAAATTTTACTAAAAAAACATGGAAAACTAACTGCTCAAGATTTGGCAAATTTATTAAACTTATCAAGAACGAGATGCTCTGAATATTTGGTTGAAATGGAAGAAAGTGGTGAAGTAAGAAGTGTAAGAGAAGGTAAAAAGAAATATTATTTTATACCAGGTTAATTATTCTATAATTCTAAACTCATTTTCAAGATTTTTAAAAGAAATTATTATATCCTCTATATCCTTTATCTCTTTTGGTAGTCCCTCTTTTATTAATGTAATTTTTTCTTCCAAATTCTTAATTAATTTTTCTTGATTTTCAATTTTTTCTTTTATAATTTTTATTTCATTTTTAAGATTTTCTAATTCGTATTTTTCTACAAATTCTTTTTTATTAAATGTTTTGAGTTCGTTATCTATATTATTAGTTTTTTCGGATAAAAATGAAATAAGAGATTCAATATTTTCTATCTTTTTTTCTAAATTATTCGATATTTTGTTAATTTTCTCTTCTATATCACTTTTAATCATGTTTGCTTCCTTTTTTATATTATCCTCAAATTTATTTTTTAAATCTTCTATTTTTTTTGTATTTTCATCACTTATATTTTTTAAAAGTTCAAAATTTTTAATAATATTTTTTATTTCATTTTCTATAGTAATTACTTTTTCTTCAACTTCTTTTGTCTTAAATTCTTCTAATTTTTCATTAATTTCTTTTAGTTTATTTTCTAAAACATTTAGTTTATTTTGGGCTTCATTTTTAAGAGAATCTATATTTTTATAGATTTCCTTAATTGAATTTTCAAAATAATTATTTATTGAATTTAATTTTTCAAAATGCTCATTTATTTTTTGATCAATTTCATTTTTTATATTATTTAAATTCTCCTTAGTTTTATTAAGATTTTCTTGAGTTAAAGAAAAGAGTTTAGAGAGTTCTTCAAGTTTAATTTTAGTTTCCATGATTTCTTTTTCTTCAACTTCTTTCAGCTTATTATTTACTTCTTCTCTAAGGAAATTTAAGTTTTCAGAGATAGTTTTATTAATTTCCGCTTTTATATTATTAATAGCGTTATTAATAAGATCTAATTCAGATTTTAAATTTTTTATCTTTTCATTAAATTCGTTCTTTATGTTATCAGAAAGATTATTAATATTTGATAGTTTATTTTCAATATTTATTTCAATTATTTTTAGATTTTCTTCTAATTTTTTTATTTTATTTTCGTATGTTTCACTAAGTTTTTCAATCATGTTTTGCGTATTATTAATTATTAAAGAAAGGTTGTTTTCAATTCTTTTAATTTTTTCATCAATTTCTAAGGTTTTTTTCTCTTCAAGTTCTTTTACTTCATTTTTTAATTGATTAATAATATTTTGTAAATTATCGTTAATTTTTCTTTTTATTTCGTTTTCAAAAATAGAAAATTTGTTTAAATTTTTTTTAATATTTTCAATTTCCAACCATATTCTTTCAATATTTTTATTAAAAGTTTTGAGTTTATTTTCATTTTCGTTTATTTTATTTTCAACTTCTAAAAATTTATTATTTAAATTTTCATAGACATTAGATAAATTTTCTTTTATAAGATTCATTTCATTTTTAAATTCCTCTATATTTTTAGCAAAAATTTTGTTTTCTTCTATTTTTTTATTAAGAATTTCTATTTTCGAATAAAAATCTTTTATTATTTTATCGTATTCAGTAAAAAATTTCTGAATTTTTTCTACCTTTTCAGAAATATTTCTAAACATTTTATTTACATTTTCAACGTTTTGTAAAAAATTATCTCTAATTTCTTTATTTTTTAATTTTGTTTCTTCTAATTCATTTTTTAATATATTTATACTATTTTTGGTTTCTTCTTCAAAACTATTCATTTTCAAAATAATATTTTCGATTAATTTTTTTAATTTACTTATTTCTTTTCCTTTTTCTATGTTATTGATTTTTTCTTTTTCTTCTAATTCTATCAATCTATTTTCTAAATTACTTTTAATTTGTATTAAATTATTATCAATTTTTTGTAATTTCTCTTCAAAATTTCTAATTTTATTTTCTAAACTAATGTTTATTAAGTTAATTTTCTCATTTATTTTCTTTTCTTCAAACTCTTTTAATTTATTTTCGAATAACTGTAAATTTTCTTTTAATAATTCATTTATAAATTTTTTTTGATTTTCTATATTTATTTTAACTTCTTCTAACTCGTTTCTAATAGTTTTTATTTTTTCTTCAACTTCTTTTGTCTTAAATTCTTCTAATTTTTCATTAATTTCTTTTAGTTTATTTTCTAAAACATTTAGTTTATTTTGGGCTTCATTTTTAAGAGAATCTATATTTTTATAGATTTCCTTAATTGAATTTTCAAAATAATTATTTATTGAATTTAATTTTTCAAAGGCTTCATTTACTTTTGTATTAATTTCATTAGTTTTTTCCTTTTCAAATTCTATTATTTTATTTTCGATTTCCTCGATTTTTTTTACTAAATTATTTATAGTTAAAAAATTTTCTTCTTTTATACTTTTTATTTGAGAATCAAAAAAGTTTTTTATATTTTCAAATTTTTCATTAATTTCTATTTTATATTTTTCAAAATTTTCAATATTATTTTCAATAATACTATTTAATTGATCAGCAAAAAGTTTTAAAGACGCATTTTCATTTTTTAAATTCCTAATAAATTCTTCAAATTTTTCTAATTCTTTAAGAATTCTAATAATGTTTTCTTTAGATTTTGCAACTTCTAAGTTTTGAAAATCTTTCAATATTTTTACTTCACTTTCTAAAGTTTTTATTTCAGAAGTAAGAACAGAAATTTTTGATAATAAATTATCTAGTGAGGATATCTTTTCTATTAAACTAGAAACTTGAATTTTCAAAGAATTAATAATATTAAATTTATTTTCAAATTTTGTTTTTTCCTCTTCTAAAGAAATTATAAAATTTTTTATCTTTTTTATTTCACTTTCTAAAGAATTATATAGGTCTTCTACTTTTTTAATTTCTATATCAATTTTGTCTAGTTTGGTATTTAATGATATCTTTGAATATGCTTCTAAATCCTGAATTTTTGATTTTAATTTTTCTACATCACTTTTATAAATTTCTTCAAATTTTTTAATAACTTCTTCAAACTCTTTATCAAATTCTTTTACTTTATTCTCTATCATAGAAGTTAGCTCTTTTTTTGCTTCTTCTTTTAAAGAGCTAAAATCTTTCTCAATATCTTCCCTTATTCTAGTTATTAATTTTGTAAGTACATCAACTTTAGTTTTTAAACTTTCAATATCAACTCTATTTTCTTGCATAATAATTATTTATTCAGATTTAACAAATTGAAAAATTCTTCAACATCTTTTTTCGTAGAAATTATATTGGCGTGTTCAATAATTTTTTCAGAAACTCTTTTTGAGTAGTCCAAAATATTTAATGGAGTAGAAATATAACTAATAATATCAATTAACATCTTAACATTTTCTGCTCTATGCTCCTTTAGAAATCTTTCGATATCTTTATATATAAGAGTAAAAAATATAAATCTAAATATTTCATTTCCAAAAATTTTCCAATTTTCTTCATCTCTAAAAAGAATTTTTAAATTGTTAAAATCAAAGAAAATTTCGTTATATTTTATACAGAACTTAGATATTACATTACTATACCTTTCTAATATTGTACCCTTATAATATTCCTTTATATACTCTTCTATCCATTCAAATTTTGCCTTAACTTTTTTATTAATTTTTTCTATATAATTTCCTTCTAACATTAATTCCAAAAAGGTTTTTTTTAGTGTTTTATGTTTATGATATAAAAAGTTAGAGGTTATTTTCCATCTTTTTTGAATTTCGAATAAACTAATCTCTTTTGAAGCACAATTTAACCATATGAACCAAAAAACTTTTGATTTTAGTAATTCTTTCATTTTTACCCCCCCTTCCCATCGAGAGTAGCTGTATCATTTTCTTTCATGTTTTTTAAAATGAAAAAAGAGTAAAATAATTGTACCATAGTAATATTACTTAGTTTAATATTAATATTTTTAACTTTAAAATATTAAACCCCCCTATTCTTAACAATTTTTTTAATTGAATTATTAACATATTCCTCTACTTCTTTTATAACTTCATTAACATATTCCTCTACCTTTCCTTTAATTCTTTCAATTTCATTTTCGATTCTTCTAATCTTTTCATTTAAATAATTTTCAATTTTTCCAAACTCAAAAATTTTTTCATTCAATCTATTCTTTTCAATTTTTAAATTTTCAATGTTTTTTCTCAATTCCTTTATTTCAGATAAATCCTTCCAATATTTTTTCTCAATTTCATTAATTTTTTCATTTAAAATTTTATTCATTTCTTTTTCTATATCTTTTTTAATATTTTCTTTTAAGTTTAATTTTTCTATTAGTTTAATTATTTTCTTTTTTGTTTTTTTCTCTAAATCTATTTTCAATTTCTCTTTTAAATCTTTAATTTCTTTTATATTTGTTTCAAATTCCTCAATTTTTTTTATAGTTTCTAATAATTTTGAAAGTATAGGATCTAATTCTTTAAGTTTATTAAATTCCTCTTTTAGATTATTAAATTCTCTATTTAAATAAATAAAATTATTTTCTAATTGACTTAATTTGTTTGATACATTCTTAATTTCTTCTCTAATTTTTTCATATTCTTTTTTCTTTTTCAATATTTCGAGAATTTCACTCATTCTTTAAGAAATTGAATAATTTCTAAATATTTTTTTTCTAGTGCTTTTATTTCTTTTTCTAAATTTATTACATCTAATTTTATTCTTTCAATTTCGTTTTTATCAAACTCTTGTATATATCTAATTTTTTCGATAATACTAGATATTTTTTCCTCAATTTTTTTGGCATCAAAATTGCTATAAACTTTTTTCATTTCTTCAACATCTCTTTTTAAATTTTCAAGCGATTTAATTTTATTTTCTATACTCGTTATTTCAAACAATTTTTCATTTATTTCTTTTTCAATAGATTTTATAATCTTTAAAATTTTTACTGATTCACTTAAAATTTGGTTGGATTTTTGATTATTAGTATTTACAAAATTTTCAAAGTTTCTTATTTTTTCGGTTGTTTCAGCTAATATTTTTTTCAAAGCATTTAAATTTATATTAACATTCTCTAAAAAAGATATATTTTCTTTATAATATTTCTCAATATTTAGAAAAGCTTCTTTAATATTTTCTATTTCTAATTCGCAATTTATAATTCTATTATCTAGTTTTTTATAATTTTTTTCATTTTCTTCTATTTTTTCTAAATTAATAATATTTTCGAGTTTTGCAATTCTTTGATTTATTAAAGATAAATTTCTTAAAATTCCATTAAAATTATTTACAATGTTTTGTATTTTATTAATTTCAAAAAATGTTTTTAAATTATCAATTTCTTTTTTAATCAAACTTAAATCTAATTTGAGCTTTTCAAAATTTTTATTTATTTCATTAAAATTGTTTTCATTTTTTTCAATTTCAACTTTTAATAAATCTTCACTGACTAAATTCTTTAGATTTTTTTTAATTTCTTCTATTTTTTCCTCAAATATTTTTATTTCGTTTGCATATTCAATAATTTTTTCATTTACTTTTTCAATATTTTTCTTTATATCTTCATGTTCATCTAAAATCTTTTGAAATAGATGTATGTTATTTTTAATTTTTTCAAAAATTTTTAAATTTTCATTTACATATTTATCTATTTCATTAATTTTTAATTTTAATATTTCAACTTCATTTTTATTTATAAGATTTACGTTTTCTAATTCTTTTAATATATTATTTAGTTTATAAGTATTTTTTGAAATTTCTTCTATTTTATTTTCTATATCAGAAATTTTTTTAACCTCTTTTAGTAGAAATCCAATTTCTCCAGACTTGCTCAATAAAAAACTTTTTAATTTATTTATTTCGTTTTCTAGATTTTTTATATCTTTTATTAGCACTTCAGCTCTTATTTGAAATTCTTTATCTAATCTTTTTGGAAGTTCCTTGTTGAAAAAGTTATCTATTTGTTCAAATTTTATAATTTTATCTGGTTTAAGAAAATTTTCTAAATATGAAATTCTTCTTTCATGTTCTAAATTAGATTTTTTTATTTCTTCCAATTCTCTAATTTTATGGATTTCATCTTTAACGAATTTTATTACATCTTCTAAATTTTTTAATCTATTATCTATTTCTTCAATTTTATCACTTATTTTTAATTGTTTTTCTTTTTCATAAGCACTAATCAAATCTCCAAAAAAATCATCTTTTTTTTCTCTTTCTTCTCTTAATTTTCTTAATTCGCTTTCTATAGAATCAATTCTTTCTAAATTTTTTAGTTTTTCCTCGAATAATTTCAATTTTTCTTCAATATTTGACCTAATTAAATCTATTGTTTGATCTTTTTCTCTTCTTTTTTTCTTAACTTCGTTTGCAATTTCGTTTAATACTTTTGATAGCTCATTTATTTGATTTTGAAGATTTTCTTCAACTCTTTTTATTTCTTCAGAACTTCCACTCTTTATTTTTTTTTCTAATTCAGCTATTTTAGTAGCAACTTCTATTAATAATTCTTCAAATGCTCCTCTTTCTGGCATGTTTTCTCTTTATTTCTTTTTGCTCTTTTTTTAAAATTAAACGAATATTTTCTAGATTTTTTTTAATATCTAATAGATTATTTTCAATTTCTTGTATTAATTCATCTATACTCTTCTTTCTTTTTTTATATATTAATAAAAATAAAAAAGAGATACTAATTAGTAATATAGCTAATATTAATGTTAAACTTATATTGTAAACCATAATTAATATATATTATTTTTTAAATAAAAATTCTAATATTCTTCCAAACAAACTTTTTTTAATTTCTATTTTTTGATTTGTTAAAATACTACAAATCTTTAGAAATTCTTCATAAGTTTTGTTATTTTGATAAAGGGTTGTATAGGGCAATTTATGTGCATTTGAAATTAAAAATCTTTCATCATATGGAATTTTTCCAATTATTTTTAAATTTGTTAATCCTTCAATATCGTTATCTCTCATTTCATAAGGTTTGTTTCTAACCATGTTTAATATAATTCCTAATTCTTTTTTTTCAAACTCTCTTACAACTTCTTGAGTTCTAACTATATCTACAACACTTTGCATTATAGGCAGAGCAATATAAACTATTTTATTAGCATTTTTAATAGATAAAATAGCTTCTCTTCCGAGTCCTGGAGCTGCATCTAAAATTATATAATCATATCGGTAATTAACACTTTCTAAAACTCTTGGAAATTTTAATATATCAATCCCTTCTAAATCTCTAATAGATAAAGATAGCGGCAATAAGTCAAGACCTAAAGAATAATTATGTATAGCATCTTCAACATTCATTTCTCCTCTTAATACTTTATTTAAATTTCCTTCTGGATAAAAAATTCCTAAACTTAAACCCAAATGAGAGGTTGTAAAATTTGTATCGACAATTAATACTTTTCTTCTAAAATATGTCGACAAAACGTTTGCTATGTTAATTGCAATAGTAGTCTTACCAACACCACCTTTTCCAGATAAAAAGGCTATAATTTCTGCCATAAATAATTTATCACTATAAATAACAAATATGGTTTATTTCAATTTTTCTTCATATTTCTTTTTTAATTCTTCGTAAGTTTCTTTTGAAATAATTCCTTCTTTATATTCTTTTTCTAGAATATCTAAAATTTTTTTAGTTTTTTCTATTTCCTCTTTTTTATTTTCGAATTTTATCTTTTTAAGTTCTTGAATTGTACTTTCGACAGCTTTATAAGTTATTTTTTGTAGTTTTCTAGTATTTAATACATAGAGTATAATTATTGAGATTATTCCAGAAATAATAGTTATTAAAGTAATGATGAACAAAAATTTTTCCCATTCAAATTTTATTATAAATGTAGCAATTTCTAGCAAATAATAACCTTTATCTATTAAACTTCTTAATTCATATAGTTTTATACTAGCTTCTGTATATTCTTTAGATTTGATTAAATCTTCTATTAATTTAATTAATTCTTCGCATTTAGTTATTATTTTTTCTACTTCACTAACATTTTTATTTTGTATTTTTGCTTCATAAGTTTTAATTTTTAAATCTATTAATTTTGATTTTAATTCTTTTAATTCATCTAGTAACATTTCTTCTAAAGATGGAAATATTTTTAATATAAATTCTTTAGATGTAAAAAATTCAAAAGATTTAAAATAAAACACAACGTTAATTTCTTGTTGCTTTATATTTTTTGGAATTAGTAAAATTATTTCAAAAATAATAGTCTGATTTACATCAAAAAACTTTAATGATTCATTTTTTATTTTATACCAGCTAGTATCAATTCCTAATAATTTGACTTCAACATTAGTTAATGGTTGATTTCCATCATTTTTTATTACAACTAAAAAACTTTTTTCTTCACCAGCAGCAACTCTTACCTCTTTAGGTATATATAAAAATTCGATACTATAATTTTTAGTTATATTTGGAGTTATTGGAGCAATTTCAACAATTGGTATCGTTGGTTGAACCGGTTTATGTATTGGTGCAGGTTTTTCAATTTTCTCAATTACAATAAAACTTTCATTAACTTTTAGTGGAGGTTTTATAGTATCATAAGTCATAATAACATTTAAATAATGTAAGCCTAGCGGCTGATTAGAAAATATATAAACATTTCTTAAAATTGTTTTATTTGATGCTGCTGGCGAATAAATCCATTCACTAGAATAATAATAAACTTCACCATCTTTATCACTTACATAATATTCAATAAAAACATCCATACTAACTTCACCCATGTTAATTATTGTAATTTCAAAAGGTAGCAAATCTCCTCTTTCTACCTCTTTTTTTAGAAGATTAACTTTTAAGTCAAAAGGTCCACCAGCACTTACCCTAAACATTTTTGTTTTTATTGAAGAAATATTCATTTTACTAAAATTCAAAATAGCTAAGTATGCACCTGTAGCAGTATAGGGATGCATTGCATACTTTAAAGTATAGAAACCTAAGCTTTCTTTTTTAAATTCGCTTATATTTTTTGAAAAATATAAGTTTTCTGCGGGATCAAAAACGTTTAGCTCTGCATAATCTGGATCAAAAAGATTTCCTCTATTATCATAGAAAGTCATTGCAAATTTTATTACATTTTCTGGATACCATACTACACTCGTTTCTAAATCTGCAAAAAGAGAAATTTTTGGTTTTTCAACAACTAAGAAACTTTTTAAATCACTCGAATAAGAAAAATCTTCTTTGATTTCGTCGTAATAGCTTATGTTAGCAATAATAGAATAGCTACCTAATTCTGCATCTGTCGGTATATTAATAACTGCTATAGGAATTTTCCCATTTTCAGTTACATATATTTCATCGAATATTTTGTATCCGCTTGGATTAAATACTCTTAATCTTACGCTTGCATTATCAATACCAATATTGGCATAATCAACTAAATTAAAATATATAGAAATGCTTTCCCCTCTTTCATATTCATCTTTATTAATGTATATGTTTGGAAACAGAATTTTATATACAGAAAAATTACCATAGGCATAAGTAGTTATGTTTGCATTATCCTTCATCTCCAAAATTACAAAATATTTTCCGCTTAGTGTAGTATTACTAAAATTTCCTATCCAAACAGAAGTTCTATTGATTTCCGAGATTTTAGTTAATGTTATATTCTCTGTTAAACCATCTGGTTTTTGTATTATTGCAATTACATAATCCATACCAATTCCACTTCTATCGAATACAGAAGCATTAATTGTTATGTTAGAGGATTGCGAAGTTATATTTGGAAAAATAGTTAGGTTTGCTATTGCACCAATAAATGGTCTTAAGCTTATGTTTATTAATCTAAACTTAGGTATTGCATCCACTTCTATAGCGCTTATATTATATGTAGCATAAATAAACTCTAATGGAGCATTTCTAACATCATAATAAATTTCAAAACTATAGTTTGTTTGTGGATAAATAGTAAAATCAGTTACATTAATCCAGGTATAATTTACTTCTTTTGGTGTAATATTAAAGTTTAATGGTATATTTCCCAAATTTTCTATATTTATTTCACAAACTATTCCAATAGGTGGATAAAACGTAGCTTCACAATAATCCTTATCTATAATCCAAAACCCATCTCTCAAAATAGTTATGTTAAGCAATATTTCCTTATATCCAATTTCACTACTAACATTTATAATTCCATAATAAGTTCCAGCAGGATATCCTAATGGAATACTAACATTAACATTTATTTCAACTATTTTTCCAGGCTCTATATAACTTATATTTGGATTAAATATAAACTCTAAATCAGTAATATTAGAAGAAAAAGAAATGTTATAAACAAAATCATTTCCAGTAGAATTAAGAATTATTTTGCCTATATTTTTAGTTTCGTTATGATTAGCACTTACTATAAATTCATCTGGATAAATTTCTAAAAATTTATTACTCTTTACTTCAACAATAGTTTTATTACTTATGCTTCTACTTTCTAAACCTATATCAGTCCAATTGAAGAAATAAATTATTTCATATATGTTTGGTAATGTTAATTCCTTTATATTTATTTTTACAAATATAATACAACTTTCTTTTGCAGATAGATTTCCACAATCAAAAAAAGTTATGTTAGAAGAAAAATTGTCATTTGGCAATTCTATAGAAATGTTTGAAAAGAAGGCATCTACATTTCCTATATTAGTAACATTTATTATAACTTCAAAGCTTTCCGATGTTAAAGTTGTAATATTTTCGGCAAAATAATAATTTGGATAAATTTCTATTGTTGCATTTGTTCCGCTAACCTTTAAAGTTAAATTAATTTCTTTATATCCAATTTCACTACTAACATTTATAATTCCATAATAAGTTCCAGCAGGATATCCTAATGGAATACTAACATTAACATTTATTTCAACTATTTTTCCAGGCTCTATATAACTTATATTTGGATTAAATATAAACTCTAAATCAGTAATATTAGAAGAAAAAGAAATGTTATAAACAAAATCATTTCCAGTAGAATTAAGAATTATTTTGCCTAAGTATGTTTCCTTTCCAGGAGGATTCACACTAAAAATTTCATCTGGATAAATTTCTAAAATTTTATTACTCTTTACTTCAATAGTTATATTTGTTGTGTTAGAGCTATAGCTTTCGTCATGATTTCTCCAATTTACTATAGCAGTTATATTATATACGTTAGGTAAAGTTGCATTTTTTATTATTACTATAAATTCTTTTGTACAATATTCTTCGATGTAAATATTATCACAATATTCTATTTCTGGGATTACTTCAATGGAATTTGAAGTATTAAATGTTATGTTAACATCATAAGCGTAACCTATGTGTAAATTAGTAACATTTATAATTACTTTGAAGCTTTCACTAGAATAAAATGTAATGTTTTCAGCAAAATACGAATTTGGAATAGCTTCTATAGAAAGATAAGTTATAACATCTGTGGAATCATATATATCGAAATCATATCCGCTATTATTTAAATATGATGCCGAACAGTTTAAAATATTATATCCTGGATTACTAGAGGAATTAATAGAAATTAAATAAGTTCCGTTATTAAAATTTAATACATCTATTTCTTTTTCAATTCCATTATCAAAACATTTTATTTCTGCATTTGTTATGTTTTCATCTTCTCTAAAATTCTTTACATTAACTAAAGCTTGTAAAATTCTATTAACATCTCCATGTTTATTAATTATATTGGTTTCTACGCGCAAAATATTTGTAACATTAAAATAAGTTTCATTAGTTGCTAGCAATACATTATTAGAATCGAAAACATAAATTTTTATTTTCCAAATTCCAATTTCATCAATAGGTAAAATAGTAAAGTTGTTTCCAAAGATTTTATCATTTGGTAAATTATCGTTATGTTGCCCATCATCGAATAATTCTAAAATTATATCATCGTTTTCATTTTCTGTTCCTCTATCAATTCTTGCAATTACATAAGATACAAGATTGTATGGATCTGAAATGTTATATGCAACAATTTTTACATTTTCCCCTCTATTATATATATCAAATTCAGTATGAACTCCAAATATAACTTCTCTATTTTCAGTACTATAAATATTGATACTTATTGGATTTGAAAATCCATTTAAGATTTTATATGGATATTCTTGTTCTTCTGGTGTAGATAATATACCAAAAAAAGCTAAGCCAATATGCTCAGCATTATTTATTTCATTTTCATTAAAGTAAAAACCTATAAAACTTTCGCTATCGCTATTTGCAAAAAATTCTATATTAGAATAATTTAGGTTAATTATCATGGCGCTAAAAGAACCTCTAAATGCATAAGCATATGAGTATGGATTGTTTAGATTTACATCAAATCCAATATTTACTTGAGGATCTCCATATAAATTAGATACTTCGAATCCAAAAGAATAGTTTGAAAACCTTATAGCATTACCTAAGAACTTTTGCTTAATCTTAACTAAATTAGCAGCTACATCTTCTAAACTTCCGGGGCCAGCATAATTATAGAAGTAATATGTCTTCGTATAGTTTATTCCAGTTATATTTCCAAAATTATCTATTTCAACCATTTTTACTTTTATCCCCAATCTTATTGGACCTTCAATAATTTCTAAATCATATGGAATATAGAAAAACTGATGGGATTGATTATATGTTGTTGAATATTCAAAAGGGATATCGGATGGATAAAATATATATAAGCCGCCAAACTCTTCTTTTCTTTCAATATTTACAAAACCAAATTTATTAGATGTATTTGCTAATGTAAAAATAAATCCGGTTGTGTTAATTTTAATTAAATTGTTTTCTATGGAATAAGAAAGATTTGTTGGAAATTCTACTCTTTCTTTTAAGCCATTTTCTTCTATGTCAAAATATAAATAAAATTTTCTTTTTGCATTGTTTGTTCCGTTTAAAATGAAAACTAGCTCTCCAACTGCATTATTTGATTTGTTAAAATTTTCTTCTATATCGAATTGAAATGGAATAATTCCTATTGGATTGCCGTTGTTATCATATTCAACTAATCTTAAAGAATTTAAATCTAAGTTTCCGCTTATATTTAATTCTTCTAACTTTTTGGTAAAATTTATAAAAATCTCTATTGGCCAATTAGTTCTAACATAATCACTACTATCAATTTCTATTTTAATTCTAAAATTATAACTAGAATTCCACCATTTATCTTCTACATATCTATAAACAAAAAATCCTGTGAAATTTGAAATAAAAAAGGATATTAATAAACCAAAAAACAAAAATATAGCTATTATTAATATTTTTTTCATTTTTTAGTAAGTTTTTTATAAAGCTCCTCACTTATTATTCCTCTTTCATATAGTTCTCTTAATTTCATTTCAATTTTGCTCATTTTTCTATCATTCAATATTTTTTCCTTTTCCTCTTCTAGTTTTCTAATTTTTTGAATATGCGTATTTTTTAAGCTTTCATATTCTTCTTTAGAAATTTTTCCTTCATTTAACATTTCTTCTAAACTTTGAATTAATAAGTTAATTCCCTCAATTTCTTCCTCAATTTCTTTAATTCTTTTTGTTGCTTCCTCTTCTATTTTTTTCTCTTTTTTCTTTTCAGCTTCAACTATTTGCTTTTCTAAATTACCTACATAATCTCTAAAGCTATTAAATTCGTTTTTTGTAACAAAATTCTCTAATTTATTAATTGCATCGTTAACATTTCTACTAAGCTCATTGTAATTTTGAAATAGTACGTCGACTTTATCCTTTAAAATTTCTATATCTCTCATTTTTTTGTTAAGCTCAACAAATATAGATTCGATTTTAGCCGACATATTTTCGATTTTTTGTGAGATCAGTTGAATTTCTTTTAATTTATCTTGCAATTCTTTGTTTAATTTTGCTAAATTTTCAACATTTCCTATTATCTTTAATTGCATTTGCAATTCTTTAACAGCTTTCGCAGCTTCTCCACTTAAATATTCAACTTTTTCAACCTTAGCTCTAAATAACTCAATTTCTTTTCTTATTTTATTCAATTCTTTCATATACTTTTCAGGCTCAATTTCCTTTATAACTTCTTTCATTCTTTCAACATTAGCTTCTAACTCTCTAACCTTAGATTCTCTCGCAACTAACATAGATCTCAACTCACCAATATTTTCTGTAATTCTTATAATTTTTTCATCTGTTGTTTGTTTCATTTCTTTAAGTGTATCGATCAATGCTTTTGTTTTTTCTAATTCTACACTAACTTTTGATAAATCTTCTTGAACCTTTTTAATTTCTTTTGAAGAAACTTCTTTCTCTACTTTAAAGACTCTTTCAATAATTTCTTCTATTCTACTTTTTTTCTCTTTTTTCTCCTCTCTTTTTTCTCCTATTTCTTTTAATTTCTTTTCTATTTCTTCCAATTTTTTCTTATTTTCTTCAATAATTTCTTTGTAGGATTCTTCACTTATTTCACCTTTTCTATAACTATTTTCAATTTCATTTAATAAATCTTCAATCTCTTTTTTTTGTTTTAATAATTCTTCTTTCATAATTATTTATAACGTTTGAGATTTGTTTCAATACTTTCAATATATGTTTCAACCATTCTAAACATTCCTTGCTTCAATCTATCCCAAGCAAGTTTTATTTCATTTTCTATATCGAAAGTATCAATTCCTCTTGCCTTAAGATTTTCAACTTCTTTTTCAAATGCTTCCAACTTCTTTCTTAAATTCATATAAGTATCTAGCTCTTCTTTTGATAATGCGAAAGTTGAATGTAAAATAGGTCTAAATTGAATTATCCAAGGCTTACCATTGTTATATTCAGGATTTTGAACAATTCCAGTACCAATTGTCAATTTAGTAACTTTGCTTGCATAATCTGTTCCATATTTTTGCTTTACTCTATTTATATCTCCTTCATATTTTGTTCTTAATTGAATTTCTGTAGCAACATTTGCTCTAATTGCTCCTTTAAAGTCTAACAATACTTGAGATATTAAGAATAATCCAATTCCCCATTTTCTAAATTCTCTTGCTCCCCTTTCAATAGCTATATAACCACCTTTACCTCCATATTTTGGTAAAGTTCTATGAATTTCATCGTATATTAATAATAGTTTGAGTTCTTTCGATTCTGGTGGTTTCATTTCAAAAACAGCTTCAATACTTCTTCTAATAAATTTATCTAATTCATCTGCTTTTAATCTATTTAATACAAAAACAGTTATTTCTCCTGGATTCATATACTTTTTAATATCTAGTGGCATATCCACATCTTCTACAACAATTATATTTGTTTTGAATCCTCTAGCATCTTCTGGTTTTAATCCAAATTGTTTATAAAAGGCTTGCATAGTAGGATCTTTATTTGGTTTTATGAAGCCAGTCCATTGTGCTGTAGGATCAAAAACTATTACTGGAATATTTCTTTTTAATAATTCTTCTGCAACAACCATAGCACTTATAGTTTTACCACTTCCAGTACCACCAGCTGCAATAGTATGCATTATTAATTGCTTCATATCAAAATATGCCTTTACATCCGTTTCTGCAATTTTTCCAACTTCAATACTATTAGGACCTGCTTTTGGTAATTTATCAAAATCTATTGGTAATGCATATCTCTTTTCTTTTAATTTTCTTAATTTATAGGCTTGTAGTGCTTTTTGAGCTAAATAAGCGGTTGGTGCAATTCCAAAAGTAACAATATAAGTTACTGGATTTAGTAATAGGCTTCTAAGTATTTTTAAAGGTATGGGTAATGAAACTACTTCAAAAGTATCTGCTGCATATGCATATTTTCTTCCATACCAATAACTTGCATTAACCTCTATTAGATATTTTCTATCTAATTTAATTCCTTCTGGTAAGGTAATTTCTCTTGTAAATGAAGTTGCTGTCTCTACAGCTATAGTTTCTTTATAAACATTGTATAATTCTCCAGTTAATAAATCTTTTATTATGTAAGTTAAAACAATATCTTCTACTTTTTCTGTTTGACCCATATTGACTACTCTAACAAATACCTTTAAAGTTTCGTTGGGTTCTATTGTTTTTCTTAATACATTTATTATTACGTCAAGCAAAGGTTCTGGTGGTAACTCTATTTTAATTGTTACTGGAATTCTATATGTTTCATTTTCAATATAAACAACCAAATCTCCTGTATAGATTCCTGGCATTTTTTCTTCTGGAGCAAATATTTTCATTTTTATCGTGCCTCTTTGACTTGCTTTAATTTCAATTTCGTTTGCTTCTAATTGAACAAATTCCCAAATTAATCCTTCTGGCTTAAACTTTACTTTAATATCTTTATTTCTATTGTTTCCTATATCAACACTTACAATTATATGTTCTTTTGGCTTTAATGTTACACTAATTTCCTTAGTAAATATTTCATAGGGTGGAATGGTTATTGTTGGTGCACCAGCACCAACTCCTATTCCTACTCCAGGAGCAGCTGGAACTGCAGGAATTCCTACTCCAGCCCCTATTCCAGGTGCTCCAATTCCTGGAGCTGGAATTCCTGGAGCTCCAGCAGCTGGACAATCTAATGGACAAATTGCATTACTTTCACCAAATCTATCTTCACATATTCCATTTCCACAAACATATTGAGCTAAAATATACGCACCCTTAATTTCGCTTATGTTTGTTGCATAAACTTTTAAGCTTTGTAAAGAAACTATAGAGTTTAGTCTAATCCAAGTTGAATTGCAGCCAATATATCTTGTCCAGTTTGCGCAATGATAAATTCCTAATAATCTTAAATCATGCTTTCTAGCATCTAAATTGCTTATATCGAATATTAAGGTAGAGGATGATTTAAGAATACTATCTAAAACATAACCTTTAATTGCTTCTCTTGGTAAAATAACTTCTCTCGGTATTCCTAATACTATCGGATTAAATACATCATCAAACAATCCAATATTAGAGATTACTAAGCTTTCATTAAAGAATTTATATACAATATCGTAATACATCGCTTCTATTGTTTCATTATAATATCCTTCTTCGTCAGGAACTATTCTGTATAACATTTCATACCTTCCTGCTGGATATAATTCGAAAGTAACGTTTAATGGAACATAATCTATGCTTTCTTCATCTTTTGCAATACCACTAAAGAAAATTAGCGGCCTAACATCAAAAATTGCAGATTTTTCAGCTTTGTTACCACTTTTATCATAAGCAATTACATTTATTACATATCTTCCAATTTGATCTGTTTCATTAAACTCTAATTTGTATATATATGTACTTCCTATTCTTTTTACAAACGTTAAATTATATTCACTAATATTGCTATCTGGTTTAATTATTATAGCATTAGCACTTTCTACTCCACCTAAATCTGTTATATTAAACCAGAATATAGCTGATGTATTAACTCTAATTCTAGCCGGAATAATTATTTCAATTTCTGGCGGAATAGTGTCAAGATAAATTATTGATTTTGGTTCTACATCTATTTTTGAAACATTTTTTAATAAATATGTAGCATTAACGATTAAATCATATCCTATTCCTTCTGTTAAATTAGGAGCTATGAATGTTAATAACCATAATTTTTCAATTACTAAGAATTGAGCTGTGAAATTTTCTATTTCATGCCTATATGTTTCATTCGATAAAAATATTTGAAAACTAACATTAGATGTTAAAGTTTCATTTCCATAACTTACATTTACCTTAGCATAAATAGTATCACCAGCAACAACTCTTTTTAGTGGATTCGATTCTGTAGGTTCGATTATTTTTACAAATAATGGATGTATTTTAAGTATAAATGTAGAATTCTTAGTTATTAAGCCAGATTGAGTTGTAAAGTTAAGCGAAACTATTCTGTTTTCAAAAATGGAATAATCGTAAACTATAGGAACAACTATTTTTATTGGAATAATTTTTGTTTCACCAACTCTTAAACTTATTGTAGTAAAGTTTTTATCATTTTCAAAATATATAAAGTTAGATCCGTTTATTGCTATTGAAGACAAATTCAATAACAATCTTAAATTTCCTGTATTTCTTATTGTTATATTTCTAAATAATTCTTCTCCCTGTACGCTTTCTATTTCTTCATAAATTGGATAAATTTCCCAAGAAATGTTTATAGGAACGATTATTTTTAGATATCCGGTTGCTGAAGTAAATTCATTATAAGCCTTTAACTCAACCATATATTCCCCACTTTCTAAATCAGAAGGAACAAAAACTCTTATTGGAATTTCTATGGTTTCTCCAAGTGCTATATTATCAATAGTTTCGTTTAGATCTATTTTAAACAATTCGCAGTTTGCAGAACAAATTAATGTTATATTAGTTTCGTTAACATTTCCTACAGCAGATAAAGATATATTAACAATTCTTTCTTCATTGTTTTTAATATATTCTGTTTTATTTTCTATTTCTATCAAATGAACTGGCAAAACTTCTATTGGAATTAAAGATATTTTACTTTCAATGCTTCCATCTAAATTAATCCAAGTTATATTTATTTTTGCAGAATAATTTCCACTATAGGTTCCATTTAATGCTGTTATATTAACAATTACTGGAATTATTTCTCTAGCCAAAATTAATGATACATTAGTTAAAGTAATATCAAAAATTTCATCTTCACCTTTTATACTAACGTTAAATGCTCTTGCAAAACCTAAGTTAGTTAAGTTTAGTATAACTGTTTTTGTTTGAGAATTTCTTAATGTAACGTTTTCAAAAACTATTTTTTCTGATAGAACATCTAAAATAGTTTTTGAATGAGCTCTAATTATAAACTCTTCTGTACAACTGGTTAAACCTTTAGTATCGTTTGCACAGATTGATATCTTAATTTCTCCAGCAATTCTAGATGAAATATTTTCGTAGAATATATCGTCTTGCAATTTCTTCAGCAATTTAATTTCATAAGTATTGTTTGGATAAGATATGTTTATCCAAGCTTTATCTAATTCAATGTTATCATATATTTTTGCAGTTACATTTATAGTTTCGTTTATTTCAAAATCTGTTTTTGAAAATGTTACATTCTCTATTATTGGTGGAATATCTGTTACATTTAACGTAAATATAAATTCTCTTAGATTCGGATAACCATCTGTACTTACCATTACTACTCTTACATCATAAAGTCCTTCATTTTTAGTTTTTGGTATATCGTAACTAAATGAAACTAATCTTTCTTTTTGTTTTGGTAATACAAAAGAAAATGAACTTCTATTTTCTACTCTTACTAATTCGGCACCTCTTCCACTTAAGTATATAGAGATAGTTACATTAACATTTCCAATATTCGAAAAGTTAATTTTGTCAATTTCTTTTTTAGTTCCTAATGGAGCTAGAATTATTCCACTAATCTCTTTATCAATAATCCAAGAATTATTTATAGGTACAGTTATATTTATTATTGAATAAACAGTGGCTGCCTCTTTTGAAGAAACTAATATCCTACTCCAATAACTTCCAGGATCTTGGCCCGCAGGAATACTAACAGTAATTTCACTAATAAAGCTTTGACCCATTGCTAAGAATCCTTGATATGTTGGAAATAGTGATATGGAACAATTCAAACAATACATATAAAACGGAGTGTTTAAATCTGTAGAGAGTAAAATTTCGGTAATTGGCACGTTTCCAATATTTGTAATGTTTACACTACCTATAATCTTTATTGTGTCGTGTTCAACAACTTCATTGATATATTCTGGCTTAATTTCTAATTTTGGATTTTCTGCAACTATTACGAATATTCTTTTAACAGTATAGTTATATGTTAAATCTGGATTTCTCCAGCTTAGGTTAACGAATATATTAATGGTTTGTGCTGGTGTAGCTTCTTTTACTCTTGCCATAATCATTTGCGAGATGTTTATATACCTGCTTATGTTAGAAATAGTAATAATATTAGTTGAATATTCAATTCTTCCACTGTCATCAAATAGTGTTATGTTTAAATCGTATGCTGTCGCGGGACCTAAATTACTAACATTTATTATTATTTCAAAAGGATAGCCATTATATATTGTAATACCATCTGCAATAATGTTTTCTGGAAATACGTTAAGCTCAAGATTAGTTTTTCCAAATACGTAGAAAATTCCTGCAAAAGATGAGTTAACATTTGCTTCTGGTGGCAAATCTTTTGCAAATACTGTTACATTATATTCTCCGCCTATTGGAGGAATATAAATGGCTGAATAAAATCCATATGTTAAATTTCCAGATATTTTATTCATATTTACTCTTACTGAACTACCATTTGGCAAGCCAATCATTGCCCAGACTTCACTAATTCCTATGTTATCAGATACTACTGCAGAAATATTTACAAAATCTCTATTTGCCTCTATATCATATGTCGGACTTATTGAAGTTTCTAAAATTTCTGGTGGGGTAAGATCTTTAACTAAAATTCTAACAATGCTTTCATTATATATAGCAGAATATACCAAAGTTGCATTATCGCTAATAACACATTTAAAGTAAAACTCTCCCTTTGATGGGGTTGTAAAAGATATGTTTGCTAATCCACTAGAATTCGTTATTTCTGTAGATACATATATCCAATCGCTACTTGACGTTTTATAATAGAATTCTACAGGATAATTCTCTATTCCGATTTCACTATCTAAATCTTTAACTAAGCAAGTTGGATATATTGTTGAAGGATAAGTTATTTCTTGGTTATTGCTTGGAAATGTAAATTCTACTCCAGCTAAACCAGTTACTAATATCCATATAGAATCTACTGCAGAATCATAATATGGAATGTTTATTATAGTAGATATATTTAACCATCCAGTTTTTTGATCTAATAAGTTAAAGCTTCCAGCATAAATATTTGCCTCCCCTGTTGGATAAGCGAAACCAATTATGCTCGAAGAGTTTGTAATATTTACTCTTGAATTTGGATATAATGCAGGAATATTTTCGCCATTTTCACTAGTTACATAAGTTCTTATATTAACTGTTGAAGATTTTGCAAATATGCTAGAGTTCGAAGGTTCTAATATTTGAATATATAATTTACCTTTTGCTATAAAAGATGTGATATATGTATCTGAGTTTTCTCTACCTTCTATCGTTGGTGTTGCGTTTATGTAAATGTATTTAATTCCAACATTAGTTTCGTTGGGTGGATTATATGTTATCGAACAATAGCCAAAAGAATCTGGTGTGCAGTTTCCAATTAAATCTGTTTCGTTATAGAAATAAACTATTGCATTACTTGTTGCCGCTATTATTGAATCATATGTTCTCACTTTTATAGTAGCTATGTTTGGTGAAAAAGTATCATTTCTATAAATTTCATTTGGTGTAACAGAAATCTCTCTTATTGTTATAGGTCTTCTAATTCTTATTAAAGAAGAAATTTCTGAAATAGATGCATTATAATATTTAATATCGTCGTTAGTTATCCTACATTTCATCTCTACAAATCCAGCTAATTCGTTAACTGTTGACCAGCTGAATGTTGCATATCCACTAGAATTTGTTAGCGAGCTTCCTATTAATGTATCGTTTCTATAGAAATATACTGTATATCCTTCGATTGGTACATTTAGATTTTTATCCATAACTCTGCAAACTAAATTTACTATTTCTCCAGCTAAGAATTTTGAATTTGTTTGTGGATAAATTTCTGTTAAATCTGCAAATCCATAAACATAAACATTTATAACCTTTTCATTTGGATCGTAATAAATCCTAGAAGTGTTTGCTTTTACATTTTCTAATCCTAACTTATAGTTAAATGGAATGGTATATGTAACGTTATACGTAGTACCAATTCTTGTATTTCCAAAGAACCAGCTAACATTTGCATTATCGATTATTAAATTACATTCATCATATACGCTAGAATTAAAGTAATAAGTAGTATTTCTGTTTAAGATTTGATTGTTTTTTGGATTCAAGATGTCTATATATAATTGTCCAATAACAGTTAAAGCTCTTTCTGTTGTATTAACATTTTTATAACAAACATCTGTGATTTTCGCATACCATTTTTGAATTCCTACGTTTGAAGAGCATGTAGGATCGTAATAGAAAGATACATTTCCTAAATATGTTTGATTAATAATTTCTATTGTATAGTCATTTCCATTTTCAGTTATATATAAAGTGACTTCTGTATTATTTGGATAAACTTTTCTATCGCTATCGTAAACTCTAAGTAAGAAATACGATATATTGTTTTCTAGCCTTCTAACGCTTGAATTATATTCTATAATACTTAATGAAGCATCGTTTTGCTCAAATGTAACATTAATTATTCCACTTTCATTATAATAACCGAATTGATCTTTTGATGAAAACTTGAAATATACTAGAGGACCATTTAATAAATCTTCGCAATCAAACGTTACAACAAAACTTACTAAATATCCTGCATATGTTGGTGTAACTAATTTACTTGTTACATAAATCCAACTTTGATTATCATAACTTTTCCATAAGGTAACATTATTTTGATTTCTATCTAAATCAGTTAATCTTACGCTAAATGTAAACGTTTCTCCCCATCCACCAACTAATGGATTAACAGATGCGTTAGAAAGCTGTGGTATTGATGCTAAATAAAATGCTAGAGGTTTTGTCGTTGAATTAGATGCGTAGAAAGATTTCGAAGCAATAGCTATTACATCATAACCTCCATATGCTTTTCCACTAGAGTCCCAAACACAGTTATAAATTCCATTATCAATATTATTTACTGGAGTGCAAGTATATGTAGTTGCTAAATATCTAACTCTTATTGTTACACTTGCTTTATTTACATATTCACATTCATCTCTTAGGCTAACATTTATAGGTACTAATTCCCCAACTAAAAATGCATGTCCATCTGGAAATGTTACATTCGGAATTAAAGTAGAGTAAATGTTTAATGTGAAGTTTTGAGATGAAGAATCTTTATAATAAGTATCGTTAATAATCTTCACAACCCATTTTTGAACACCTGTCTTATATCTACAATCTGGATCGAAATCAATGTATGAATAACCTTCATTATCTGTATAAGTTTCTCTTCCTTCATCAAAAACATTTCCATCATAAGTTATAAAGAAATATGTTTTTGCTGAAGGAGAAGATACATATATCTTTTGATCTAAATCGTAAATTCTAACTTTTAAAGTTACAGATTCTGTATTATTTCGCCATACAGTTGAATTATTTCCTTCAACTAATTCTATTCTTACATCATTTTTCTCTACAGTGAAATTAATAATTTCACTATAACTTATATATCCTCTATTATCGATTGAATAGAATTGAGCATTCCATATGCCTAAATATTGTTGTAGTAATCCTGGATCTTTCACTATAAGTTCAATAGTTGTCTTATTAATTCCAGAAATTATAGTACTATTGACAGTATACCAATTTTCAGAGTTTTCTGGCTTGATTTGAATCCAAATTTCATTTCTATCTAAATCTTCATCTTCAAAAATTGCAACGAATTTCCACGTTTCTCCCCATCCACCAATATTTGAGTTTTCCTCGCTAATAGCACTTATATTATATACTTTTGGCTCTGTTTCTATGAAAAATACGTTGGAAAATGTAACATTTAGATCTAAATGATATTCTTTTTTAGCTAATATAGAAACGTTATACCATCTAGCAGCTAAGACAGATGTGCTAATAGAACATTGATAAGTTCCACCGCCAAGATTACTTATAGGGCAAATATATTTATTATTAAACTCATCTATTAAAGTTATATTAACGTTTGCATCATTTATATACGAGCCCCTATCATCTTGAAGCGCTATAGTAATTGTAATATCATCTTTTGGCTTAAGGTATCGAGCATCTTCTCTATCTATTCCAAAATAACTAAGAGCTATTTCTCCTAAGATAGTTAAATAATACTCTTCACTATTTTTATCTAAATAACAATTATCGTTCAAAACTCCTCCAAGCCATTTTTGAATACCTACTTCATAATCTCCGCTTGGATCGAAATAAACATTTAGATATCCAGAAGAATTGGTATAGTTTATAATTTCTTCTCCATAATTACTTCCATCTTTAGTAACTTTTACAAAACCTCTAACATTAGAACCTACAAATGTATTCTTAATTTTATCAAATATCCTTAAAGATAATAAGGTTGTGTTGTAATACGCTCTATTAACGAAACTATTATTTCCAAATACATAATAAATTTCAACATCATTTTTACCTATTGCTGGTGCAAAAATTTCTGTAGTATTAAAAACATTGTTTACATCAGAAATTTCAAACTTAAACATATTCAAAGAAGTAACATTAATATCTGAGCAATCAAAATCACTAACATTTATTATACACTTTCCAACCCCATCTTTAATAGTTACACTTCCTTTATATAACCAAGTATTTTTCCCTGTATAAACATATAGCTTACAAACAACATCATCTCTTTGAATATCAAAAACATCTGCGCTAAATGTAAACGTTTCTCCCCATCCACCAACTAATGGATTAACACTTATATTTTCAATTATTGGTGGAGTATTATTTAGATAAATCCAATTTAAGAATAATGTTGAATTAGAATTATAATATTCCTTGGAAGAATTAAAAACAAAAGAATAATATCCACCAATTTTTCTACTTAAATTCCAAGTTGCATTATAAATTCCACTATTTTCTTCATAAACAGGAATATTTTCTATATAATTATTTGGCCAAATAGCATTTAGATTAACATTAGCATTTTCAATATCATTTTCACACTCATCTTTAACATTTAAAGTTATATTTTCGATTTTTCCAAATTCTATTAAAATATCCGAATTTCTATATGGATAAATAATATAGTTTTGTAAACTTCCTATAATTTCGAATTCGTCAATATCGCTAGTTTTGAGCTTATAGCAAGAATCGTTTGTGCTTACTTTGAAATATTGAATTCCAGCGCTAAATCTACAATCAGGATCAAAGCTATATGTAGCAATTCCATTTACGGAATTTAGATTAACATAGAAATTAAAGTTCGAAGAATCCGTTGTAATAAATAATGTAAGAGTAGCATTTGCTGGAACTCCTCTATCTACATCTATAACAGAAATGTTAAACATATCAGCAAAATTCCCTTCTCTATTAATTCTTGTTGGCTTTCTTAGAATTGTTATTTGCGGTTCATCTGGTAATATGTTAAAATACCCTTCGGCAGATTCAACAGTATTATTGAAGAAATCTCTAACTATAAACTTAAATTTCTTATTATCACCAATCTTTGAACAATCAAATGTATGCGTAAAAACAAATTCTTTTAGACTTGCACATTCTGGAGCTTCACATATTTGCGAAGATATGTATTCGTATCCATTACCAAAATCTATGTATAAACTAATATTTAGTTTTTCAAACTCTATAAAACTTTGATCTTCGTCATAAACTCTTATTTTAAAGAACCATGTGTCTCCCCATCCACCCTCTTCGCTTGATGTTCTACTTGCATAGACTTCTGTGGAATCTATGAAAGGTGCTGAAGTAATGAAAAAGGCGTTTGGAAATTCATTAATATACCCTTCAGGATAGTATTGCTTATTTGCTTGTGTTTTAATTGTGTAGCTTCCCAATAAATAAGTATCGCTAAACGAGCACCTATAGCCTCCATTTCCAAGATTCGAAACAGGATAACATTCAATAGTTTCGTTGTTTGGATTTATAACTTCTATTGAAAGAGATGCACCATCAACTTTTTCGCAATCATCATAAACTTCTACAGTTATTGGTATATTATATCCTTGTGGGAAATATTCTCCTATAGGATATATTAATGTCGAATTTAGAGGCAAGCTCGTGATATTAAGAGTTCCTATTGGAGAATTCGCTGGTTTATAGCAACTTGAATTTATACTTACATACCATTTTTGTGGCCCTACTTTATATAAACATTTGTTTTGTTGTGGAAAGTAAAATGTTATGTTTCCTAGAACAGGATTTCTATTTATGTAAACGTTATCTATAAAGTAGTTTGTTGTTCCTGGAATTCTAGTTACATATAATGTTGCATTAACAGCTCTCGTTGCATAGGAATTTGCATCTAAATCTCTTATTGAAATTATTAGAGAAGCCTTTTCTGTACTACTTCTATTATACTCTACATAACTCTCTGCTAAACTGACTGAAATATCATCTCTTTCAAGAGTAAAGTTTTTTATTTCACTTTCCGCTATATTATTGTCATCATCCGTAACATTAAAGAAAAATTCATATTCTATACTTTCTTGTCCTAATAAATTATCGCAGCTAAATGTTCTAGAAAATGTTAATGTTTGTGAAGCAATGCCAGAAGGTTTCGTTCTACAAGACGCTAAGCTCCAATCTTCACTTCCTTTCGGTCTATAATATAAGCAGACATATAAAGCATCTCTATCTTCATCACTTGCTGTAATACTAAATGTTCTTGTTTTACCCCAACCCTCAACTATTGGTGTAACAGATGGGTTTGTTAATGAAGGATAGGTTTCTATGAAAAACGCATTACTTTCTGTATATATTGCTGAGACATGATATTGTTTAGAAACATTTACTCTAATATCGTATGCTCCAGCTGGTTTATCTACAGTTTCAAAACTACAGTTATAGATTCCTATATTTTCTTCTGAAACAATACAATTAAACATTTGACCTGTAATTCTGCTTATTGGATTAATTTGTATAAAATCTACGCTAACATTTTCATTGCAATCATCTTGAATATTCGCTCTAATGCTTACGTTATTCCCTTTATATACTTTAAATAAATTGGTAGGTTCAATGATAGATGGGTTTAAACTACCTATTACATATACTTCAAAATTATTTGTTTGATTGAATTCGTAGCAAACATCGTTTTCACTAATGTAGGCATACCAATATTGAGTTCCGGCTGAGAAAGAACAATCTGGAGAAAACATAACTTCTGCATATCCTGATGTTGTAGAAACTTCATCTAAGTTTATATAATTTAAGCTGTCAAATGTAATATTAAATTTCACATATGCTTCTGGCAATATTGAAGTTCCGACTAATGAATTTTTAACTAAATCAAAAACGCTAATTCTTAAGTTTGTCGAGGCTATATTTCTTCTTACACTTGTTCCATTTCCACTAATCAAATTAAGAACTACTGGACTTTTAGTTAATTCAAAAGATTGCTCTTCTGTATAGACTATATCGTTATATCCATCGCTTAAAGAGAATCTAAAGTAATTAGTTCCTATATCATCACAGCTAAAATCGCTAATCAAAAAACTACAAAGACCATTTCCATTTATTTCCATAGTTGCAACTTCTATATACGAGTAACCTTTTTTAATTTCTAGAGAACATCTTACTACATCATTATCAGCATCTGAAACATAAACACTAAAGTTTAGTATTGATGTCCATGGAGCAATAGATGGAGAGACAGATATGTTTGAATATGTTGGTGGAGAATTATATATGCTAAACCAGTTTGGATAATTAGTATAACTTCCGAAGTAATATTGTTTTGTTGAGTTTAGAGTTATCGAATATACACCAGCTCTTTTGCCTGTAGTATCAAAAGTACAATTATAATATCCGTTTTCCTCAATTATTGGAGTACATATAATTTCTTGATTTAACGGATCATACACTTTAATCTCTGCGTTTGCGTTCTCAATTAATCCTTCATCACTACAATCTGAAGTTATATAATAAGAAATATTAAATGTTGTTCTAGATGGAAATGTTGATCCTTGTGAAGGAGCTACAAGGTTATTATACAATTTTCCATAAATGTATATATCAAAATTTGGAGAAACTGTATCTTCATAACATGAATTATTATATAGAATTGCTTTCCAATATGTTTTATTAGCACCGTAAGAACAATCTGGATCAAAAATGTAAGATGCAATACCAGATTGGTTTGTCCAAGTTTCATAAGTTACTTCGTGACCAGTTTTATTAATAGTTATAAATTTTATTTTTGCATTATTTATATTTGCTCCATCTATTGCATCTATAGCTTTTATTCTTAGTGTTGTGGAAACAGAACCCTCTCTTTGAATTATTTTGTTTAATCCACTTATAGCGCTTATAACTGCTGGTCTTTTGAGTATTTCAAATTGATATCCAAATGTTTCGCTCGAATATCCACTAGTATCGGTAACATTAAATTTAAAGTACCAATTTCCTACATCATTGCAAGTAGGAATAAAACTCAATTTAATATCTACTCCTCCTGGTGGTGTTGGGCCATAATATGTTGTTTGATTTATTAATCTCCAATTACTACCATCTCTACTAATCCATAAATAAACAGTTTTATTATCTGGATCCAAATCATATAGTTTACCTACGAATTCAAAAACAGTCCCCCATCTCCAAGTTGCTGAAGTTACATAAACATCTTCAATTTTTGGCTTATCTGCTAAGTAGAAAGCGTTTTGTTTAGTAATTACTAACTCATTTTCATAAAAATCTTTCCTTGCAAACATAGTTATATTATTCCAACCATATGGCAATATTTCAAGTGTACTAGAAGATAAACTACAAGTATAATTTCCTAGATTATCATTTATAACATTATCGCATGTAATATTTATGTTTTCATTTCCTACAACAAAGTAAACATCAGCACCATTTACATATTTACATTCATCGCTAACAGTAGCTCTAATATTTAAAGAATCTACGCCTCTTAAAAGAATGTTTCCATCTGGCTGAATAATATTTCCACTTAAATCAGAAACTATTATAACAAAATATTCTGAAGAATTCGACGTCTTCCAATTCGGATTTTCTAATAATCCTCCTTTCCATTTTTGAATTCCTGTTTCAAATCTACAATCAGGATCAAAAGTTATATTAAAATATCCATTATTTCCAGTATATACAGTTCCAATATAAATATAATTAACATAATCTGAAGTAACCCAAAAACCAGCTGGCTGATAATAAATATTGTTTGATGGATTATCTATATCTATAGCTCTTAATTCAAAAGTTGTTGTATTATGAATCCTATGAACTATACTATTATTTCCACTAATATATTCAATAATAGTATCGTCTTTTTCAATTGTAATTGAAGTATTTATTTCAGCAATGCCAAAATCATCGGTTACATTAACAATTACAAACCAATCTCCAATATCTGCAGATGTGAAAGTAAATTGTGTAGAGGCTTCAACATTTATTCCTTGAACATTTAAAATATTTCTAGTTCTTACTCTTGAATAATCACTTTTAATTAAATAAACATTTATAGTATGAGTATCTAAATCTTCATCAGTAAAGTTAACTTTTATTGTTAAAGTTTCTCCCCAGCCTAAAACATTTGGAATTGCTCTTAAATTAAATAGTATTGGATTTGTTTCAATCCAAAATACATTAGAAAATGTTTTTGTTTTATTCGTATATAATTCTTTAGAAATATTTAGAGTTACGTTATAATAATTTGGAGTGAAGTTAGAAGAATTAAATGTACAGGAGTATAATCCATTTCCTAATTCAATTATTTCAGTACAATATCTTATGCTTTTATCTCTATTACTTATCATCGTTATATTTATTTTTGTATTTTCTAGTGGAATGTTTTCTGAACATTCATCAAAAATTGAAATATTTAAAGTTACATTAGAGCCTCTTAAGAATTTATCTCCTTTTGGATAAGTTATGTTTGCATCGATATTTCCTATTACATATAAATTGAAATCGCTTGAGTTTACATTTTTATAGCATGCATCATTATAACTTCCTATTTTCCAATATTGCAAACCAACATCAAATTCGCATGTTGGATTAAAGAATAATGTAGCTATAGAATTTAATGAATTATTTATTGCTACAAGCTTATAATTATTTCTATCAGTAGTTACGTATAGAGCAACTTGAGAATCTGCATAATCTCCAAAATCTAAATCATAAATTCTAGCTTGTAATATTCCACCAACATTTCTTATTATTTTGCTTTCATTTCCACTATAATACTCAATTCTTAAATCATTTTTATCAAGATATAAAGCTATGGGATTTCTATCTGTTGAATTATAAGCATCTGTTGCATTGAATTTGAAGTATATTGGCCGATTTAAATAATCTTCGCATGTAAATCCTTTATAAGATAGTTCTATGGTTCTTTCATATCCACAATTATAGCAAATAGTTTGATTTACTAGTTCCCAATTGCTTCTATCTCTTGAAATCCAAAGATAAATATTTACATCGTCTCCATTCAAATCACTAACATTAACTCTAAAATACCATCTTTCTCCCCAACCTCCATCTTGCTCAGGATAAGCATACTCATTGCTTAATACTGGAGGAACTAAGCTATGAATTATTTTGAAGGAATTTGTTTGAAGATAATAGTAATCATCATAATATAAAACGTTCGATGCTGTAACGTTTACATTATACCAACCTTCCTCTATTAAAGTTGCATTTAAGCTACAATTATAATAACCATTAGAATAAGTAACGTCTGAACATAAGTATTCGCTTCCAAAAGCAACACTTTTTGCAATAAATGTAACAGTGGCATTTTCAAATGTAATTAAATTACATTCATCTTTAACAATTGCAGAAAGATTTATGTATAGTTCAGCATATCTTGTATATTCTTCATTAATCGGAGAAACTAAATATGGATTTAACAGACCAACTATTGTAATATTTGATCTATCAGAAATTACATTTTTATAACATGCATCAGCCTCTGTATAAGCATACCATTCCTTAATTCCTACATCAAAGCTACAATCAGGTTTGAAAAATAGAGTCGAATATCCAGAAGAATTTGTTGAGTTTGCACCAACAAAAACAAAAGAACTTCCATTATATACATTAAATTTAATATTTGGTGAATTATATGCACTAACATATGCAGCTTGTTTTTGATCTAAATCATATGCATATACTATTAATCTTGCCCTTTGATCTCCATATCTTTTTGCTTCAGAATCGTTATAATAAATTATTAGCGATAAATCATTTTTTTGTAGCATATGTTGATATTCTTGACTTTCGCTATAAGAAGAAGGTACTCCTGGCTCTGTAGCATTAATTTTATAATTCCAGAATTGACTTCTAACAAAATTTGAACATGTATATCTTCTATTAAATGTTACTTTTTTTCCTCCAGATGGATTTTCTACATATTTACATTCAGTAACTTGGTATTCTTGTGCATCTATTGGTTTTTCTAATAAACATACAATAACATCATTATAATGATCTATTAGAGCTGTAAAATTATGAATTTCACCCCAGCTACCATCATGCTCATAATTCATAGTAACATTTATAATTCTTACTGGAGTTACTAGAAAGAATGCATTTTCTTTTATAGCTAAGGAATCCCAATAATAATTTCTTGATGCGTAAGCTATTATAGTATAATTTCCTCCAGGTTTGCCACTAGTATTAAAATTGCAAACATAAGAAGTTCCATCATAATTTGCAAACCCACTTTCTGGACATCTAAATTCTTCTTGAGTTCTTTCATTTCTTAAAATATAATAAACATTAGCATTGGTTATTGAAACACCACAATCATCTATAATATTAGATCTTATAGTTACACTTTGTCCTTCTGGAATAATCTGATAATCTGTTGGAGAAATTATGTTAACAGAAAGGCTTCCATAAATGTTTATTGTATAATTTTCACTTCTTGCATTTTGATAGCAATAATCGTTTAAAACATAAGAATACCATTTATATTCTCCTACAGGATAACTACAACCTGGAAGAAATTCATAATAATATTTTTCTTGAGTTTCATCCTTTTCCATTTCATATGTAAAAGTTGCTGGACCTTCTAATTTTAAATATACAAAAGGTATTTCTGTTACATTTCTATTTAAAATAGTATCGAATATAGTAACCGATAAATTGTATGCTTTCGAATTTGGTACATTACTTCTGTTAATTAACGGAACGCTTTCAAATAGCGATATATTAATTGGTTCTTTTTCTATTGTAAATGAAATTTCTTGAGATGTATTTGAAAAACCAGCTTCATCCTTAGTTTCAATTTTATATCTCCATTCTCCAACTTCAATATTTTCATAATCACAAACAAAATTTCTAAGGAAAGAAGTTAAATAATAATTACAATTTGTGCAATTATCAATATAAGCAACAAAATATTGTTCTGGAACTTTTCTTAAATAATGAGTTATATTAACAAAATTTCCATCTTCATCAATAATGTATGCACTAAAATTAAATGGACTTAAACCCCAAGGACCGCCAAAAGGATTAATAGATATATTAATTATTTTTGGTATGCTTGCTAAGAAGAATGCATTATTTACACTATAAATACCATCTGTATGTAATGGCTTTGAAGAATACATAGATATGTTATACCAACCTAAGGGTGCATTTAAACTTCTTGGATTAAATGTACATTGGAATTCATTTCCAACTCTTGTAGCTATGCATTGATAATTATAATCTCCATTAGTTAAATTGAAATATACATACATATCTTCATCAGCTCTTATATTTCCACAATCGTCGTAAACAACTCCTCTTAAAGTAATTGTATCTAATTCGAAACTAAAGTTAACATTAATTGGATAAATTATGTTATTATATAAGCTTCCTATTAATACATATGGTAATGCATTATATGGTGGAATTCTTGTATTAACATCTTTATAATATGCAGATCCTTGAATTCCACCAAACCAGTAGTTTTGACCTAAATAATAGTTGTTTGCTGGATTACAAAACTCTGTATTAGTAACTTTTAAAATTATGTAGCCACTTTCATTAATTGATGGAGATAATGTATATATTTTATAAGTTAAGTTATTTCCATATTGACCTAAGGCAACAAAAGCTTTATAATCTTCCAAAACATATGGAATAGTTTTATTATCAATATCGAAAGCGTAAATCGTAAAGTTATATCCATAAGCTCTTAAAACAGTTTCGTTCCATTGTGGTTGAATTGGTGTTAATTCAACATCATCTTTTTCAACAGTATATACAAATCCATAATATTCGCTAATACCATCTGAATTTATTCCTTCAAATTTGAATTCCCAATTTGATATATCTGTATAATCGTAATCATAGCTAAAATTAAATTGAGTCCATTCTAAGCAAGAATAGCAAACTTTTTCATCTACTAAACTCCACTCACCACCTACTTTTCTATGATACATTCTAACTATAACATCTCTTCCAAATCTATCTCTAACCTCTACACTAAATTCAAATTTTTCTCCCCAGCCTCCAACTTTTATAGAATCGTTACCATTAATATAGAGCTTTGCGTTTCTGAATAGAGGTGTATAATCATAAACCTTAGATTTTATAAATAGGTTTTGAGTTTCATTAAACAATTTTCCTAAATCCCAAGTATAATAAATTTTAAGTATTGAAATGTTAGTATAAGTATTTTCTGTTGCATCAGAATATGAGCTAATTTCAAAAGTTTTTATATTACTAACAAAATTTTCTTGATTTTCATAAATTATTAGCTGCTTTGTTTTTATTTCATTTTTCTCTTCGAAAGAATAGTCTTGCCATATTATATGCTCATTAAGCAAATCGTCAAAAATTTTTATGTAAGAATTTCCAATTGTTAAATTATTTCCAGAATATTTATTCAAAAACTCAATAGTTATATTGGATAATTTTTCATATCTAGCATTTGTTGGTTTTGCTAAGATATAATCTAATTTAGAATAACAATATGCAGGTTTTGAATAAGATTCGCAATAAATTGATGTAGAATTTTCAAAGCTTACTTTACTTCTAGTATCTCTTATTCCTTCAGCAATTAAAACATATTGTTTTTCTTCATTACATTTCAAAGTAAAGTTAAAATATGATGTTTGATAAGTTGAAATATTTGGTAAACTCCAAACTATTTTTCTTTCACTTTCATTCCATATTCCATTTTCTACATTAATAACTTCGCATTCTTTTGGAATATAAAGCTTAATAGTCCAATCATTATTAGTATTTATATCTCCAATATTTGTAACTTTTAAAGTAAAGTTATATTCTCTATTAACTTGAATGCTTCTTACTTCTGGCCATGGATATTCTAAGGTTTGAATAGCAATTAAATCAAATTCTAAATGAGATTCTTCTGGATATCTATATGTATAAACTTTTGATGGTATTTTTTCTTCAATATAATATTCATTATTCCAGCTTATATTATACTTTAAGTAACCAGCTGTAAATAATGTTGGAGGAGCTTTTATTTGATATGTTAGTACAGCATATTTATTTGGCTTAATATCGCTTAATTGCCAAGTTAGTATATTATTTATTAAGTCCGTTTCAGAATAAATTAAATCAACATCTTTATCAGAAACTTCTGGATCATTAGCATATTCGTTCTTTGCAATGCTTGGGTTTGCCCCTATCCAACCGGCTGAAATATATTCTTTAATAGTTACATTATTAGCAATCCCACAACCTTTGTTATGAATAACTATTCTTGGCTTAAAAACAATTGATGTGGAAACTAAACTTGGTAATTCTCTTATAATTTCTAAAATTGGAATGTTTGGAGAAACTTTTATGTTTATAGGTTTAATTAAACTTTTTGTATTGTTTGCGTAAGTGTAATTAATTACAATTATTATTTGATAATCTTCTTCAATTTCAGAAAATGCTGTTAAATTAAATTCGGCAAAATAAAATCCTTTACCTTTTGGCTCTAAGTATATGTATTTAGGATTATAATCCCAATTATTTGGAATTTGTAAAGAAATGTTATAAGAAATATAATCTTCTAATGGCTGATAAATTTCTAAATAAATTTTTTCTGTTGAAGAATTACATTGATATTTTGGAGAAGTTATATCGATTTTTATTTCACTAAAAACTATTTCTCTTTTTAATAATTTAATTTCGTTTGAAGAATTGAGTATTGCAATTATTTCATAAATTCCTTCTTCCCAATTGCTTGTTTGAATATCAGTAAAATTAATAAAAGTAAAGCTATTTGCATTTATTGTAAATTCTTTATAATTCGAATAAATTTCCTTTCCATCTTTCAAAATCTTTAAAGTTAAATTACCATCTTTATTTATATCTAAGGAATTTCCTATTCTAACAGAAATATTAAATGAACTTTCTGTTTTATCTATGCTTTCTACTTCAAAATTATTAACTAAAACTTTTATACCATCTATTTTTAAAGTTTCATTATAGTAAGAAGTAAGGGTTGCACTTTCTATAATTACATTTTTATCTCCAACATTTGTTATTTTTACTAAACATTTTCCATCAGAATTGCTTGAAATTTGATTAGCTAATATTGGAATAAAATAGAAGCTATTGCTAATAACTTCTAAATTATTTTCAATTTTTATCCAGTTAGAAGAGTTAAAAGATTCAATTTTTAGAGTTGAATTATTTGAATTCTCTGAAATTTTTATTGTTAAGTTTGCAATTCTATAGTTACCAGTTTCGCAATCAAATTCTAAAATTTCAAAATCATTACTATTAATATTAATTATCGAGTTTATTGTTGATTGAGAAAATTTATAAACGACAATATTATTACTTTCCAATCTTTTATAACCAGCATTACTTGAGTTTATATAGAAAATTGCTTTTCCCTCTCCAAATGTACTAGCATAAACATTCCAATAAATTTTTTTGAATTCGTTAGCATATATTTTTCCCAAATATTTAGTTTGCTCATCAGTATACCAACCATCTGGTAAAGTAATATTTATATAAACACCTTCAGCATCTCCTACCCAAGAAGTAACATATGTTACTATTGTGAAATTTTTATATTGAAATGCTTCTTTTGGTAATTCTATCGAATAAATATATACTTGCGGCTGGCATCCTGGTAATTGAATTTCTATTGTAAAGTTTCCTATGGAAGATTTTTTGTAATAGTTATCATTATCATCTATTTCTGCACTCCATTTTTGAATTCCTTCAAGCCAACCAGTACATTCTGTTATGTTTAGCAATAGATTTGCATATCCAGAAGAATTTGTATAAACACTTCCAATAACCTTATATCCATTTGGATATTTTTCATCGTATAATTTAAAAGTAACTAATGCAGGCGGATTTAATTCATAAGTATTTGCATCTAAGTCAAAAACTCTAACAGAAAGTAATGCTGGTTGAGAATTTCTTATTACTATAGAATTATTTCCACTAACATATTCCATTGTTGTGTCATCTTTTTCAACTATTACATATTTAACTTGAGTAGTTGATGTTGGTCCTAAGGAAAATCTATAGTACCAAGTACCTATTTCATATGCAGTGAAATTTCTTAAAAATACAACCAATTGCTTATAACAATTAAAGCATGTTTTTGGAGTAATATTTATACACTCTTCACAAGGCTTTGCTGGTGGCCACAAATCTCCTAAATATATATTTACGTCAAACTCATTTTCACTATCTCCACTAGATGCAAATACACTAAAATTCCAGTTTTTATATCCCCATCCTTCTCTTATTGGATATGCTTGTGGATCTTCTAATTTATAAATAGGTTCTAAATAGAATAGTCCTGGATCTTTAGCTTTTATACTCCAATTCGAATAATGAAACTCTTTTTCTACATACATAGAAACATTATACCAACCCATTGGTGTAGTAATTTCTGTATGCCAATCGCAAGTATATGCATTAGAACCTACTTGAGTTACATCTGAACATTCAAAGCTTTCTATGCTATGATTTGCAAAAAATATAACGCTTGCCGTTAAAGGATCTCCACAATCATCTGTTACATAACCTAAGAATGTAATAGTATCTTCTTGAGTATAGTTTGTACTACCATCTGGCCTAACTATATATAGTAAAATATCTCCAGTTACTAAAACTCTTAAATCGAAATAATTTTCTGTAGAATTATCAAAATAACATTCGTTATCTTTTAATTCAGCTTTCCATTTTTGATATCCAACTAAGTATTTTGGAGTACAAACTGCTAAAAAGTTATAGTTTGCATAACCACTTTCATTTGTATAAACTGTATTACCTGCATCAAAAACAATTTCGTTTAAACTTACGTAAAATCTTAATGGTAAGTTAGAAATATAAGTTCCATTTATATCTTTTACTCTAACACCAAGAATTGTAGGCATTTTCCCTCTTCTAGTTTCTGTATTATTTCCTAAAATTTCATCGAATACTATTTTACTTTTAGTGATAGTAAATGGTAATGTTGTAGAATTAGAAGATCCTGCAAAGTTTGTTGCATTAAACTTAATAAATACAGGATTACCAATATCTTCACAGCTTGGAGAATATTCAAAAGAATAATTTCTCCAACTTCCGATATTATTTCCTGGAGCAGGATAAATATCACAACCAATTAGTTTAAATGGTTCCATTCCAGTTTTGCTAAACCATGCACATATTTGAACATCATTTTCTGAATTCGAAACTCTTACAGAAACGTTAAAAGTAAAATTAAAGCTCCAAGAGCCAAAAGATGAGCCTGTTTCTTTTGAAATAGCAATGGGATTTTCTAATTCAATTAATGCTGGTGGAGCATTTATTGTAATATCTCTGCAAGAAGAAACTATTGTAGAATTTTCAGTAGCGTTTGCATTAATACAAAATCTTATTATTCCTGGAGAAACTCCTGAAGTATTTACTGTAAAATAATAGTCATTAAAGGCAATTTTTGTTTCCTTTGGTAAAATATTTCCTAAATAAATAATATTGCTTTCTTCTCCATTAGAATTATAAATTTTTAAATTTTCTAATCCTCTTATTTGAGTTACATTTGTATAATTAATCCAAACTATTACATTACTTGCATTTCCTGGACCATCATTATAAATGTTTGCCGAAATGTTAAAAATATCGTTAACATATATAGTTGGTTCTGGATATTCTCCTTTTCTTATTCTAATTTGGTCTATGCTTAAAGAAGCTCCACAAGAAATTGAAATTATATATTCTTCGTCGAAAAAGCTAAAGGTATTATTAAGTGCTAAGGCTTGAAAACTAAAAGTACCATTAGTTTGATATGGTACAAAAATTGAATAAGTAAAGTTTATTGCATTATCTTTACCTGTAGCTATGAAATTTATTCCTCCATCCCAGCTAATTAGTTTTGATTGTTCTAAATAAGGATTAGAAGGATTAAAACCGTAGAAAATTAAATCTCCAGGATGAGTTTTAAGTATATCACTTTTTGTTTCATTTATTCTAAAGTTATAAGCAGGTAAATTACCTTTATTAAAAACTTGTAACTTAGTTGAAAAATTACCACAAGCAAAAAATAATGGGAAATTTAGTTGTTCATCTGTTGGAGTAGTGTTGTAATATCTTACTGTTTTTAAAAGAGGACCTTCTCTTACAACTGCAAATTTTGCTGTTGGAAAATGAAGCATTCTAAGGGTGCCAGTATTTGTAGCAGTTGGATATCCAGATATAGTGACAGTAAAAATTTTACCTCCAGGTGAAAAATTTCTAATGTCAGATACATTAACTCTAAAAGTTAAAGTTACTGAACTTGTAGCATCTATAGAATAAAGATAGCTGTTTGTTGAATAGGGAGTCCATGTTACAATCCAACCTTCTTCAGCAGATCCAATTGGATATCCTTGATCTGGGGTTAAAGAGAATTGATAAGGTATAAATCCTGCTGGTATATAAAGTCTTATTTGGCCAATATTAATGCCAACATTTCTTCCATTATTACTAATAACTAGTGAGACTTGAGTATCATTGGCGATTATAAGAGTTGGAAATAATCTTACATTAAGTAGCGGTTTATCATTAGCGTCTATTTGAATTGTTGAAAAAATATCTGATAGAGTTTCGATTAAATTGTTAGAAGGATTAAAATAGGTAACCATAACAACAAACTCCTCGTAACCTGGATCTATCTCAGTGGTGCTAGGGTTTCTATAAGTTACATTATATATAAAACATCGAGACGTTGGTATACTTCTTTGCCACCACTCTATTCTAGTAGCAGTAGAAATATTTGCGCTAGGAGAGACAGTTACTGAAGTACCTCCTTGCATAGAATTAATTTCAGTAATGTTAGCTGTAAGGTTATAATCACCATAATTGCAAATAGAAACAGTTCTATATTTTATACCTCCTCTTCTAGCTATAATCCAATCTGGTGATGCTTGATAAATAACAATAGGAAAAGTATAGACATTGAAATCTCTTTTTATTGTTATGGTTTTATCTTTCGCTTGAATAGTAAATAAAGCTGTATAAGTTCCGCTTGCATCATCTGGAACCCAAGTTTTCCATACAACAATTTTTTCTTCATTGGGCGAGAGAGTTATTGATTGTGTATTTCCTTCAGGAAAGTACCAATTAACTTCATTTTCCCCACTTAGTATTCTTATTGATACATTGGCATTTACAGTTTCTGAGCCATAATTTTTTAAAGGTAAAACAAATCTAGCTAAACTTCCAGCAATAACTCTATAGGAATAAAAGTTTGGAGCTTTTTGATTAACTTCAACACTATCTTGTGGACCTAAAATTAATGCATCTCTTACTAAACCTATAGGATCGCAATCTGTTACATAGATGTTAATTCTATCAGTTAAATATCTTGGTGCCTGCGGTGTAGAAGACAAATACAATTGTAGCATGTGCAATCCAACTGGTGCGTCTTTAGATATATTTAGATGCCATACCAAGTTATAAACACAAGGATCAGTACCACCTGTTGCTGAACAAGTATTTGCATCATTTTTTGTTCCTTCAACTGTTTGTGGATTTTGAGAGATAAAGCCTTTGTATGGTAATGTTTGAAAGCTACCTTCACTTTCTAATTTTATCCTTAAATATCCTAGTTGATCAGCTGCCATATCTTCGTCCATTGCGGTATCAACAATAGAAAATCTTATAGTATAATTCATTCCTCTACACAAAGCCATATGATGTGCAGCTTCTGAACCTCTATAAAATTCCCAGAAAATTGCGTAATAAATAACATCAGTAACTATTAAACTCCATTCTTTTAGCTCAACAAAATTACTCTCTGAAGAATTTATTATTAGTGGTCCAAACTCAAATATTATTGGAGATTCAAAATAATTTTCCACAGAATATATTAACTCTATTTTTTCATTTGCAATTAATTTATCGAAATTCCAAACAATTTTATATTCTTTTTCTCCAGATTCTATTTTTGCATTTTTAGCTGTAATATGTGGAAAGCCTTTTGGGACTGTTTCTATTACTGAAACGTTTGAAATGTTAATTTTTGGAATAATCTTAAGTTTAACTTCAAATATTGATGCTATATCACTTAATGTTGGCATTTCTCTTTCTACATCAATTTCAACAAAGTTTCTAACTTCAAAAAAAGAACTTTGATTAACAATAAAATTATCAGCGTTAACAACTACAAAAATAGTATAATTACCAACTTCATCTAAATCTTTTAAATAAGCTTCATAAGTTCCATCTTCATTATTAATTACAGAGTTTGTAGAGGTTGAAAATCTATAAATTTTTTCAGAAGGAGAACGAATTAATATATCAATCTTGGCATCAGTAACTCTTTTTCCAACTTCATTTACAACACCAATTATAATTCTGGCCGTTTCATTAACTAAGTAAATTGATTTTGGCGTGTTAACAACAACTAATCCAACCCCAAATTCAACTTCTTCTTCGCTTAATATTTCTTCTTGCTTTTCTAAAATTTTAAACAAACCTTTACCTTTTTCTACAAACTTTTCTTCAATTGTTTTGACTTTCAACTTATACAAACCTGGCCTAAAACTTCTTCCAAAATCTAAATCAACAAAATATTTACCATCTTTTTCATAAATTTCAACCTCTTTTTCATTCCCTTCTGCATCTACTAAATAAGCTTTTATTTTAATATTTTCACTTAATTCTTCTTCAAATTCTATTTCAAATGTAGCTTTTTCCCCTAAATTATAATTGAATTTTTCCTTTTTAATTTTTAATTTAGCTTTAATTTCTCCAGTAATTTCAAAACTCAAAGTTTTACTAATATTTCCATATTCATTTTCAGCATAAATTTCTGCATAGTATTTTCCAAAAATTTTTGGCAAAAATTCAAAAACAAACTCAAAACTTTCGCTATAGCTTTTATTTTCAAAAATAACATTTCCTTTTGGATCTTTTATTTTAACATTTACATTTGAAGTAATCAACTTTTCATCTAAGCTTACATTTCCAAAAATTTTAATTAACTTAAACTCCTTTTTTCCTTTAGTAACATTTTCTATAAGGAGAAAAGCATTTAGATTAATATTTTGTTTTGTAATATTTTCCAAACATTTAACTAGCAAATCAATCTTTTTATAATCATAACTTTCAGAACTTTCAGCAAAAACCTCTAAGCTATAATTTCCACAATTTTTAGCTTTTAAATTCCAAGAAATTATTGCGAACTCATTTTCATTAATCTCTTCTATAACTTTTTGCAATGGTTCGCTAAAAATAAAATTCTCTTCTACATTTTTTAGAGTAATGCTTGCATTTAAAATATTTCCATACAAAGCTTTAACATAAACTTTTATTTCAAAATCCTCAAAAATTTCTTGCGGAAATTCTATTTTTTCTATTTTTATTTTTGGCTTTAATTCAATTTCCTTAGAAATGTTTTCAATTTCGATATTATACTTTCCAGCCTTTTCTAAATAAGTTTCAAAATAAAACTTTCCATCTTTAACTTCTAAATAATTTTCTTTTATTGTTTCATTTTCAAAATATATTTTTAAATTTAAGCTATTATAGCATTTTGCCTCTCCAAAAACTTTTAAAATATTTTCTGAAACATTAACTTCAAAGCTAAACTCTTTTTTATAAATCGGAAATTCAAAAAACTTTTCATTATTTTCATACTTTACTTTAATTTCTATTTTTTCATCTTCAGGTAATAAAATATTTTTCTCAAAATATTTGCAATTATAACAAATCTCTGTAAAATTTAAAAAACTTATTTCTACTTCATTTATTTCTTTTTCAAACAAAATTCTTATAGTACTTTCTTCCCCAGCACAATTATTTGTAATTTCTGCAGAAATGTTTATATCATTTTCTAATACAAAGAATCCAGTATAATTTAAATATCCTAAAATAGATAGTAGAAATAGAGCTATACTAAAAATACTTGCTGTTTGTAGCTTTACTTTTATGTTAAATAACATATTATACTACTAAAATTAATTATAATCTGAAACCACTATATTTTAATATTCGAGTAAAGTTTTTGTCGAACTTATGAACAAAAAACTAGAAAAAAATTTTAAATAAAATATAATTTAAAAATTTATCTTAACTGTCGATTTTAAAATAAAATGTTTAGATAATTATTTTTTGTCGATATTTATAGAGGAAATAAGATAATCTTTCATAGAAGTTTTAACAAAAATATGTATTGTTTCATTTTTAATATATATAGAATTTAAATAAATTGGAAAGTATGCATAAACAATTTTATAGCCAAAATATTCTATATTCCCTAAACCAAAATCTTCTATATAAGCTATAGTAGAATTAGTATAAAATTTCTCTATTTCACCTTCAACACCATAAAAATCTTTTGCATAAGCATATCCTAACAATATTTTATCGCTTAATTTTTCTTCCCTTATTAATATATCATTATATATTATTTTTAAATTACTATCTTCAACAAAAATTCCTATATTTTTTGGAATTTCATTCAAACAAACAAAATTTTTTCCTTCTATGCTTAAAATTTCTTTTGTATAGCAAATATCATATATATAGGCTTCTTCAAATTTAGTATAATTAACAATTTTTATTTTATTATTTTCATAAGAAATATCTTTATTTTTTTCTATTTTTTCTATAAAAATTTCTTTTTCTGTTTTATTTTCAAAACTTTCATTATTTATATTTATAATATTTTTGCTTTCGTTTTTTTCTTCAGAAATAATATTACTAATATTTATATTTTCGTTGGTTTTATTATCTATATTTTTTTCTATCTTTGCTATTTGAACTATAGATTTAGAAGTTAAATAAGATAGAAAAATAACAAAAAACGTTAAAAATAAAGAAATTAAAATCTTTTTTAGTTCCATAAATTAAAATTTATTCTATTATTTCTTCTAGCTGATATTTTAATATATGATTTTCATCGATATAAAAATTTTTAAAACCAGAAACTTTATAACTTTTTGGATTTTCAAAAGAAAAATAAATATAGTCAATATTTGTTTTATTAGTATAAACATTTAAACCGCTTAAAGCTAAATATTCTTTATTAACAAAACATTCAATTCCATCAAAGGCTGTTAAATTATATTTATTGCTATTTCTATTTCTTCCTTCTAATCTATCTAAAAATGTTGCACCTTCTGAGCTACTAAAACAAAGCTGATTTTCTAATGCATACTTTAAATTTTCAACATTATAAGCTTTACCATTTTTAATTAAATAATAAGTATTATTTAAAACGTTTGAAATATTTCCAATTACATGTGGAATATTAATTATAGTAGAATTTTTTTCTAATATAATACCTGCAAATTGATTTATTATATTAATAATTTCTGAATCATTATTAGTTACTAAAATATAATTTTGTTTATTATCTAAATTTAATATCGAATTTTTATCAAAGAAAATAATTGATTTAGCCATTGCAATTCCGCTTCCATTTCCTATAACATCTTTTCTAACAAAAAAATCAAAATTTTTAGTTTTTATAAAATTTGTTGCTAAACCATTAGAATTTATTATATAAAATGGGTCTTCAAAATTTATTATTGAAATATTTTTTTCAAATTTTTCTATTGAAGAAATAAACTTATTTTTATAAGATATGTTAATCATTAAAGTTGTATTAACATAAATTTTAAAAGAAGTATAATGAAAAACATCAAAATTTATTGGAAAAATAGAAATATTAAAGCCATATTTATTTAAAAAAGAATTTATTCTTTTTTCATAATCAATTAAAGAGGAATTTTTGATAAGATAATTTTCATCTAAAAAAATTGAATAAAAAAATGCATTTTTTATTGTATTTTTCACATCATTAACAAAAATACCATTTTCAATTTCATAGCTTATTATAGAATTCAAAATTCTTGGAATAGATATTTCAATAAAATTTAATAAATCGCTTTTTATAAATTCTAAAGTATTTAATATAAATTCTATATCTCTTTCAGTACTAATTCTTTTTATTGAAATTTCTTGAATACCCAAAAGGAAAAATATTATTAGAAAAGAAATGCTAGCAAATAAAAAAATTAAAAACGAAAAAGTTAATCCTTTGGCCATACTATTACTTTTAATATTTCTGGTCCAATAAGCCATCTAACTCCAAAAACATCTTGAGTTTCTACATATATATCTTCTATTTCAACATTACCAATTTGATTTTTTAATCTTATTATTGCATCATTTATTGCATCTTCTTTATTTTCAAAAACATTTCCATATCCAACTAAACCTTTTACTACATATTTTATTTCTAAAGAAGTCCATGGTAAAATATAATTACTTGGACTTAAACTTCCGCTTGGTTGAATATCTTTAATTTCTATTGAATTATTTCCAAATTTTATTAAACTTGGAGTTAAATAGAAATGAGAAGGTACAGCTCTAGGAGAGGGAGAAATATAAAAAGAAAAATTATTAATAGATGCATTAATCATAGAGCTAAATCCTTGAACTAAATGAACAAAAGAAGAAATAATTTTTTCTTCACTTCTATTATAATAAAAAATTTTGGGATTTTCTGCTTTTCCTCCAAATATTATTTCTTTATTTATATCAATTTCTCCATATTTTAAGCTAGATTCATTAAGTATATAATAAATTTCTATATAACTTTCATTAGAGATTTCTGCATAGTCTATACCCCAATGAAAATCACCAAAAGAATTTATATAAATTGATAAAGTATTTGTTCCTTTAATTAAATATGGTGTTAAATTTAAAGTTAAAACAAAATTTTTAGTTGAAGCAACATCTCTACTACAATAATAATTTCTACTATCTATTGAATTACAATAATTTGGTTGGTATGGATAAAAAATATCAATTTTATCTTCACCATCTTTAAAAATTGGATCTTTTGAATTTAAAAAAATTATTATATCACTTGTATTTATTCCTCTATTTTTTAGATAAGTATCTTCAACATTTAAAGCAATTAAATTTAAAGTAGCATTATAATAGATTGCATTTTCTGGAATAAAGAATGGAATTATAACCCAGGCACCAGTTCTTCCAATTATTCTATCAAAATAAATCCTTTCTTTAAATTCATTTGTTTCTTCTTTTAATTTTTCCGATTTCTTTAAATCTAAAGAAATTTTAAATCCAGGATGAAAATGTGCATGATATGTTTGAGGAGAACCAACTTCAATTCTAACTATATTATTACCTTTTTTAATACAATTAGTAATATTAACTATTGAAAATATTGCACATGTAATTTCTGTTCCACTACCTTCGCATTGAGAATATAATATATTATTTAAGACATCGTTTCTAATATTACAATTGTTTACATAAAAATTTTTAAATAAAGCTGTTTCTGTTCTTATATTTCCAACATGAATTGAGACAAATAAAATTGCATTAAGAATTTCATTATCATCTGAAATATAAAAATTTTTATAATATTCAAAATCCCCACCTCTATTTGCAATAACTTTCCAACCAGAACCACTAACTAAAAAATCAATAATTTCTGTAGTAACTTTTTTATACTTTGTTAACCAAGCTCTTGCAATATATCCACTAATAGGTCTTCCATATTCTAATCCACTAATAAATAAAGAGGAAGTTTGAATTAAGGATGAATAATTTTCACAATTTTTGTAAATACTTTCATTACCAATTTTTATTTCAATACAATATTTATTGTTTATTTCTTTTAAAAATTCCTCTAAAATTTCTTTAGCTATATTTTTTAATGTTTGATTAGAGCTATAAATTCCAGAAAGATAAAAAGATGAAATTATTTCTGCTAAAGATTTTTCAAAATCATCATTGCTAATATAATTACTTAAATTTTGAATTGAAAAATTAATTTCTTTTACTTTTGTAGAAATTAAAGATAATAAAATTTCATTTGCATAATTCTTCTTTTCTAATTCTTGATATATAGTTAAATTATTTAAATTTTTAAAACCTATATTTTCTATAGAAAGAAAATAAAAAAATATAATTAATGAAAAAGAAAAAATTGTTAACGATAGAATTATATCTAATGAGAAAGAAATTGCTTTCATAATTTAATTCCAAACAATTATCTTTATTTCATCTAAATAAGAAAAATTATTAATTAGAATACTAGCAATTTTTTTTCTAACAAAAATTTTTTGAGAATTTTCATAACTACAATTTCCTACTTCAAAATTTTTTATACAAAATTCATTTCTTATTAATAAATATTTTTTCAAATCTTTATAGTCAATTTCCCTTAAATAATTTACTTTTTTCATATCAATTTTTCCATTCGTTCTTAATCCTAAAACTTCAAAATTACTACTATTCCAATCTTTTGGTTTTCCTTCAATATCTAATAAAACTTCTATTGTATCTAAATCTCTTAAAAGAGTTAAATCTTCATAATACTCTAAAAATTCATTTATTTTTTTTACTTGAATAGTAAAAAGAGTTAGAATTAAAAAAATAAAAATTATTAATGCTATTAAAAATTCTATTGATGTAATTTGCAATTTAAATAACTTTAACATTTCCATTTTCAACTATTATTATATTTTTTCCATTTTTTATTATTCCTTCAATTTTTTCAATTTTTGTAAAACAACTAACATTTCCAATAAAAATTCTATAATTTTCTATTTTTGCAAAATTTTTTAAATCTATATAAAATTCTTCAATATATGTAATATTTCTAACAATTATTGGAAATAAGGAATTAAATTTGGAAGCCAAAAAATAACATTCACTTTCTTCATTAAAAAAATTTATTAATTCTACAAACTTTTTATTAGAATCTAAATAAACATAGAAAAATATATAGAGTAATGAAAATAAGGCAAAAAAACCGACAAAATATTCTAGTGAAAACTGATTTTTAAATTTTTTTAATTTTGACATAATTTCCTTCATTTTTTATTTCTATAGTAATAAAACCAAAAAAACTTTCATTAACAAAAATATTAAAATTTAAAGGATAGGAAATTTTATTGTTTGAATATTCAGCTATTAAAACATTTGAAATATTATATATTTTCGTTTCTATTGGAAAATTTAATTTTAAAGTATATTTTGCTGGAGTATCCTGGGAAAATACTAATTCTGAATAATATATTATTTTTTGAAGATTTACTTCTATTTGTCTAATATTTATTTGAAAAATTTGATGCGTACTTTCTCTAAACGCAAACGAAAAACCAATTATTATTATTGTTAATATAAAGCTTGAAATTAATAAATATTCTAATGCGCTTTGAATTTTCATAAATATTATGTCGAAAAACTATTTTTATGAAAGCTAAAGATATAATGAGTAAAAATATTATTTTTGCAAGACCAGATGAAACAATTAAAGAAGTTTCTTTAAAAATGTTAAAAAATAAAATTTCTGGTTTACCAATTATTGATAATAGTGGAAAAATTGTTGGAATAATTTCTCAAACAGATATAGTTAAACTTTCTGAAAAGTATAATGAGAAAGAATTGGAAAAATTAAAAGTTAAAGAGATAATTAAAAGAAAAAGAAGATTAATAGTTGCAAGAGAAAATACATCAATTAAAAGATTAATTAAATTAATGATAAAATATGATATTTCTAGAATTCCTATAGTAGATAAAGAATATAAAGTTATAGGAATAGTTAGTAAATTGGATATATTAAAAATTTTTTATAAAGAAGAAAAAGAAGAAAGAAAGGAAAAAATTTTTACTTTAATAGACAAAATTTTAAAAATTTTAGAAGAAAAAAAGCAAATTAGTTTAAACGAATTATCTAAAGAATTAAATGAGGATTTAAGCTATTTAGAGCAAAATTTAAAAATTTTAGAAAAACATGGAATAATAGAAATAAGTTATAGTTTAGGAAATATAATAATAAAGAAAAAATGAAAATTTTAGAAAAATATAAAATAAATTTAGATTTTATTTCTGCAGATGTAGAAATTGTTGATAGAGGAGATTTTGTTAGTTATTATGAAATTAAATTACCAAAATTAGAAAGAGGTACAGAAATTTTAAAAGAAGAAATAAAAGAAAAATTAATTTCAAAAATACCTATTAGGGAAAATTTAGATAAAGAAGCATATGAAAAACTAAAAAATGAAATTTTTTTACAAGCTAAAGAAGAAATAAAAAAATTAATTAAAATTAAAGAAAGTGATGCAAATTATTTAGCAAATTTAATTACTATAGAAATGATTGGTAGTGGAATAATAGATTTGTTGATAGAGGATCCAAATTTGGAAGAAATAGCAATTAATAATTCAAAAGAACCAATTTGGGTATATCACAAAAAATTTGGTTGGTTGAAAACGAACATTTATTTAAAAAACGAACAAGAAATTTACAATATAGCAAGTATTATTGGAAGAAGAGTTGGTAGACAAATAAATATTTTAAATCCATTAATGGATGCTTATTTATTAAGTGGAGATAGAGTAAATGCAACATTATATCCAATAAGTTCTTTTGGAAATACTATAACAATAAGAAAATTTAGAAGAAATCCTTGGACTGTTATTGATTTTATAAATAATAAAACAATTTCATTAGATGCTGCAGCTTTTTTATGGCAATCAGTTCAATACGAATTAAATATAATAATTGCAGGTGGAACAGGTAGTGGAAAGACTTCATTATTAAATGTAATTTTAGAATTTATTCCTCCAAATCAAAGAATTGTTAGCATTGAAGATACTAGAGAACTTTCCATTTCTTCTTTTCATCATTGGGTTCCTTTAGTTACTAGAGCTGCTGGTGCAGAAGGTAAAGGAGAAATAAAAATGTTAGATTTGTTAGTAAATAGTTTAAGAATGCGTCCAGATAGAATAGTTGTTGGAGAAATAAGAAGGGCAGAAGAAGCTGAAGTATTATTTGAAGCAATGCATACTGGTCATAGTGTATATGCAACCTTACACGCAGAAACTGCAGAGCAAGCATATAGAAGATTAACTCATGAACCAATTAATGTTCCAGAAACTTTAATGGAAAGTTTACATTTATTTGCTGTAATGTTTAGAGAAAGAAGAAAAGGAATAAGAAGGTTATTACAAATTAGTGAAGTAGTTCCCTTTTTACCTCAAAAGGTTAATGATTTATATAGATGGGATGCAAAAATTGATGAAATCAAAAAAGCTAATGAAAGCTTAAGAATACATGAAGAATTAGAATTATTTACTGGATTATCTAAAAAAGAGCAATTGGACGATTTGGAAGAAAAGAAAAAAATATTAAAATGGATGATTGAAAACGATTTAAATGGAACTGAAAATATAGGAAAAATAATTGCTTTATATTATAGAAATAGAGAAGAAGTTTTAAACGCATTGAACAATAAAAAATCTCCAAAAATTTTCCTTTAGTTTAAATTTCATTAATTTTAGTGTATCAAGCTATTTTTTATCTAAATAGAAATCTCGATAGCTTCTTTCAAAATATTCAACAATAGATTTGTTAAAATAAAATTATAATTGTTGCAATATCACATATTCTTATTATGAGAATACCATTTTTACCTATGAAACCTGAAACAATTTTAAAAATTTCTAAAAAATCTTTTATTTTTATATTAGCAGATAAAATTTCAAAAATTTTACCTTTAGAAATTACCTTAAAACAAGCAGATATTTCTTACGATGAAAGAGAATGGTTATCGTTAGCAATTTACTCTTCTATTCACTGGTTTTTAACTTTATTTTCAATTTTATTTTTTATTGGAATCATTTCAAAAGCAAACATTTTTTCAATTTCACTTATACTCTCTTTAGTATTTTCCTCTTTTGTATTTATTTATTTTATTCTTTTTCCATCTTTTTTAGTATCTAGAAAAGTTAGAGATGTTGAAAAAAATTTACCACATGTTTTAAGACATTTATTAATAGAATTAAGGGGTGGCGTTTCCTTATATAATGCCTTTTTATCTATTTCATCTCAAGATTATGGAATATTAAGTAAAGAATTTAAAGAAGCTGTTAAAAAAATTTCTTCTGGCTATTCGGAAATTCAAGTTTTAGAAGAATTAGCATTGAAAATTCCATCCCAAAAATTTAGAAAAGTAATGTGGCAAATAATAAATTCTTTGAGAAGTGGAGTAGAAATTTCTGATGTATTAAAAGATATTGTAAATAATATAGTTAATGAACAAAGAGCTGAAATAAGAGAATATGCATCTTCTCTTAATCCAATTGCCCTATCATTTATGATGTTTTGTATAATTTTTCCAACAATGGGTTTAATAGTAATTTTATTATTAACAAGTTTTATAGGAATTAAAATTCCAAAAGAGTTTTTATATATAATATTAGCTTTAATTGCTTTTGTTCAATTTAATTTTATTGGAATAATTAAATCAAAAAGACCATGGGTTTAAAATTAGAAGCAATTATTCCAAAAAGCTATTTAAGATGGATAAAAGAAAAATTAGAATATTTAGAAACCGAAATTAACGAAAAAAGTTTTGTTATTTCTCAAATTTATTTTTCACTTATTCTTTTTTCGTTGATATTTTTTCTATCTAAAAATTTATTTTTAGCTTTTTTCTCTTTTTTAATAGGTTTTTTAACTTTTGTTTTTTTATTGTATTTAAGCGTTGAAAATTCAAAGAAAAAGGTTGAAGTTAATTTACCAGAATTTATTAGTCTTTTTTCATCAAATATTAAAAGCGGATTAACGTTAGAAGCAGCTATATTAGCTAGTTGTAGAAAAGAATTTGGGATTTTGGATAAGATATTTAGAAATATAGGAAAAGAGATTTATAGTGGAAAGCCTATAGAAGAAGTTTTAAAAAAATATTCAAAAAAATATAAAATAGAGACACTTCAAAGATTTTTATATTTACTTGAGGAAGGAATTAAAAAAGGTTCCAAAATTTCTGATTTATTATTTGAAATTAGCGAAGATTTAAGAAGCAGAAATGTATTAAAAAAAGAATTAAGTTCAATAATAAGTTTATACACAATGTTTATATTTTTCGCTGTTTCTTTTGGTATGCCAATATTGTTTGGAATAACAACATATTTTGTTTATACAATTCAAACTCTTGCTCCAAAAGGATTTGAAGCAAAAATTCCTATTAATATTCCATTATCTTTTAAAGGAATTGATATAGATGTAAATTTTATAAGAAATTTTGCAATTTTATCTATATTAATAACTTCTTTTTTCTCTAGCATGATAATAGGAGCTTTAAAAGAAGGAAATGAAAAAATAGGTATTAAATATTTTCCAATAATTTTAACCATTTCTTTATTACTTTATTTTGCAATTCAAATTGTTATTTCTCAAATAATGGGATTTATTATTTCTTAAAAAAAATAATTTATGGGATAGGTAGGTAGCTGGGCGGCTACCGTAAGGAGGAAATTCTCCCCATCGATGCTAAGGGGCTAATAAACCCTGCTCGGGCGTCAGAAAAATAACCTATGCATACTCAATGATAATGATGCCAAAAGCTGATGAGATATGCATAGGATGAAATTGCCCGAGCAGCAAATGAGATGCAAGCCTTTAAGGCGCTTAGAAGAATGCCGCCTTAAAAACAGAAGGGAGATTACAGCTACCTACCCTCAAAATTGAATTTATTTATGAATAAATATAAATTCATATAAGTTTTCTTTAATGCTTTCTAATTTCACAAAACCAAATCTAACAAATTGAACTCTTTCTCCAATTAAAATTCTTTTTATTGTACTTTCTCCATATCCAAAAATTTCTCTTAAGCTATTTTCATTAATTTTTCCATTTTCAATTAATTTTTCTGCTTTAATAACCTTAACTTTAACAAAATCATCGTTTAAGCTAATCCAATGAATTTTTTTAATATCTTTTATTAATTCTTCACCTATTTTTTCTGCAATAATTTCATTTTCATTCTTTTGAATTATTTTAATGTTATATAAATCTATTAATCTTACTTCATCTCCTTCTTTCAAATCTTTAAAATCGCTTTCTGAAATAAAGAAATCACCTTTTGTTAATATTTCTCTATATCCTCTATCTTCGAAATCCGGATGAAATTTTATTCTAGCAAATTTTGTTGTAGCATTAATAACTTTTAATCTTTTTGGATTGTCAACAAAAAAATATCTATTTGCATATTTATCTAAATGTTGTCTATTAATACTTTCCAATACTTCAATTTCTATTTTACTTTCTGATTTTGAAATTCCTGTTCTTTTAACAAAATCCAAAATTGCATTAGGTAAAAATCCTCTTTTTTTTAAGGCTCTTATTGTTACTAATCTTATATCATCATAATCGCTTAAAATTCCTTTTTGAATTAATTCTCTAATTTTTCTTCCAGAAGTCAATTGATCTTTTATTTCAAATCTTGCAATTTCTATTATTATTGGATGTTTATTTATTCCTAAAGCTTCTCTTATCCAATTTTGTAATTCTGTTCTTAATTCAAATTCCTTACTTCTAAATCTATGAGTTATTTTTTCCCAATAATCTAACATTGCAGTTCCAAAATCGTATAATGGCCAAACAAAATATTTGTTTCCAACAATTGGATGTTCTTTAAATGAAATTCTAACTAAAGATGGATCTCTCATTACATAGTTCTTATGTTTCATATCTATTTTTGCTCTAATATGAACTTCATTTTCTTTATATTTACCACTTAGCATATCTTCAAAAATTTTTAAGTTTTTTTCAATTGAAAAATTTCTATGTTCACATTCTATTCCTTTCGCTCTATATTCTTTAATTTTATCTTTAGAGCAAAAACATGCATACGCTTTATCTCTTAAAATTAATAGTCTTAAAGCTTCATAATATTCTTCTAAATGTAAGCTCAAAACATCTTCTTCATCCCACTTTATTCCTAACCATTTTAAATCATCTCTTATTGCATTATAATATTCTCTTTTTACTTTTTCTGGATTGCTATCTTCAAATCTTAGAATAAATTTTCCATCATATTTTTTAGCATAATAATAGTTTAAAAATGCTGCTTTTGCGTGTCCAATATGTAAATATTTACTTGGTTCTGGTGGAAATGCTGTAATTACTTTTCCTTTTTCAGCAAATGGTAACTCAAATTCTTTTTCTTCTTTTTTTTCTAATATTATTTCAAATTCTTTTGCAAGCTCTTCTAACTTTTCTTTCGATAAATTATTAATTTCATCTATTTTTTGATTTATTATTTCTTTAATTTCATTTATTTTATCTTTTAGTTCTTTATTTTCGGCAATAATTTTAGAAATAACAATTTTTTCATTGGCTTTTCCATATTTTAATGCATTTAATATTAAATGCTTTAAAACAATTTTTTCCAAATTCATAATATTTTTTCAAATTAACTCTTTTAATATTATATGAAGGCTGTTATTCTTGCTGCAGGAAAAGGAGAGAGATTAGAACCTCTAACTGATTATAAACCAAAATGTTTGCTTCCAATTTGCAATAAACCTTTACTTGATTATCAAATAGAATTGCTCAAAAAATATGGAATTGATGAAATTGCAGTTGTTGTTGGTTATTTAGAAAATGAAATAAGAAAGCGTTATTCAGAACTAAAGTTTTATAAAGATGAAATGATGATGGGAACAGCTTCTGCACTTTTAGCAGCTAGAAATTTTATAGATGACGATTTTATTTTAATGTACGGCGATATTTTTTATGATGGAAGTTTAGAGGAAATTGTAAAAAATAAAAATAGCATGGGAATATTTTATGTTGAAGATGTATCAAGGTTTGGAAAAGTTGTTTTTGAGAACAAAAAATTAGTAGAAATAATGGAAAAATCATCTATAGGAAAAGGTTTTATAAATGCAGGAATTTATCATTTTGATCCATCAATTATAGAATTTGCTGAAAAAACAGAAAAAAGTCCAAGAGGAGAGTTTGAATTAACAGATTCTATTTTAATGATGAATAAAGTAAAACAAATAAATGTTGTAGAATTAAGAGGTTATTGGAAAGATATTGGTTATCCATGGGATTATTTAGATGTAAATATGTACGTTTTAGAAAAAATAAAATTTAGCGTAGGAGAAGGAACAGAAATTTGGAAAAGCGCTATAATAAGAAAACCAGTCGTTATTGGAGAAAATTGTGAAATAAAAAATGCAGTAATAGAGAAAAGCATAGTTGGAAATAATTGTGTTGTTGGTGAATTTTCTGTTTTAAAAAGGAGTATTTTAATGAATAATAGCAAAGTTCCTCATTTAAATTATGTTGCAGATTCTATAATTGCTGAGAACGTTAATCTTGGTGCTGGAACTATAATAGCAAATTTAAGATTTGATGAGAGAAATATTAAGTTTACAATAAATAAAAAAAGAGTTGATAGTGGTAAAAGAAAATTCGGAGCGATAATAGGTTATAATGTTAAAACTGCTATAAATGTTTCAATTTATCCAGGAGTAAAAATTGGAAGCGATTCTTGGATTGCTAAATCTATAGTAAAAAGGGATGTTCCTAGAGGAAGTAAATTAATATAATTTTAAATATTTATTTATGGCAATAACGATAAAAAATATAGTAGAGCTATATGATAGAGACGTTTTTACAACTAAAGGACAATATGCTGGAAGAGTAAAAGATGTAGAAATAGATTTAAGCAGAGGAAGAGTAAGAGCTTTAGCTGTTGAAGTTGCTAAAGGAAGTTTCTTAGAAGCAATTTTAGGTGGTAAAAAAACTTTAATTGTTCCATATAGCTTAATAAGTTCTATTGGTGATATAGTATTAATAAAGTATGATTTTAGCGAATTACAAAAGGAACAAGTAACTCAAGAAACGAAAGAGGAATGAAACCAAGAAAAGTAAGAGAATTGGAATGGCAACAAGTTGGAAATTTATACATTTTAATAGATAAAAAGAATAATAAAACTTTTACGCTTGATGCAATTTCTTTTTTAGTTTGGATGCAATGTGATGGAAAAACAGATTTAGAGGATTTAGTTGATTTATTTTCAATCAATGGAAATAGAGATATTGTAAGAGGCGCTGTTTTAAATATTTTAGAAAATTTAAGAAATTTAAATCTTATTGAATGGTAATTGAAAGGATTCCATCTGGCATTCAAAAATTAGATGAATTAATAGAAGGAGGATTTGTAAAAGGCAGTTGTATATTAATTTCTGGATATCCTGGAGCTGGAAAAACAATTTTTGGATTCCAATTTTTATTAGAAGGATTAAAAAGAGGAGAAAAGGGAATTTATTTTTCTTTAGAGGAAACGAGAGAAGATTTATTAGATGATATTGAAAGATTTGGTTGGAAAGAAATTATTTTAGAAAAAGAAAAAGAAGGTAAGTTTTTAATTCATAATATTTTACCAAGCAGTATTGATAAAATATCTTCTGAAATTATAAGATATGTAAATTTATTGCAGCCTCAAAGAATTGTAATAGATAGTATAACTTTGATGGAAAATGCATGGGAAACTTATCAAGATATTGGAAAATTAAGAAGAAGCATTTTTTCTTTAATTAAAGAATTAAAAAGTAAAAAAATAACAATATTGTTGTTGTCTGAAGCAAAGAAAGATGAAATAGGTTTTGAAGAATTTTTAGTTGATGGAGTAATAAAATTATATTATTTAGCTCAATCATTACCAAGAGCATTGCAAATAACGAAAATGAGAAAAACTAAGCATTCATTAGAATTAGTTCCTTTCGAAATTACAGATAATGGAATAATATTAAAGAAAATAATTTAAACTTTTTCTATTTCTTCTAATTTAAATACTTTTATACCTTCAGGTGTAATTTTAAATGGATGAATATATGTAGAATGATTTGTTCTTCTCATTTTTCTTATTGTTAATGTTCTTTGAAATTCCTCACTTACTGGTACAAAATCTAATTTTATAACTGCATCGACTAAAAATTCAACAATTCCACTTCCACTTAATTTTTCACTTCCTTCTTCAATGGTTCCAGTTAATATTGTTGTAATTTCATAACTTTTCAATTTATCTATTAATAAACTTAATCCGACTCTAGCTAAATAAATATCTTTTAAGAATTGTTCAATCATACTTACACTATCGATTACTACTCTTTTTACATTTAGTTCTCTTTTTGCTATATCAATTTTTTCTAATAGAGAGTTTATATATATTTTTATCAATTTTGAGGGATCTATTTCGCTATATGATAATAACATAGGTTTTACAGAATAAATTCTTATTAAACCTTTATTAACTATTTCTCTAAATCTCCAATTTTTAAATGTAGATTGAATATCATTAATTATATCTTCTTCAGTCTCTTCGGTTGTAATATATATTCCATTTTCCCCTTTTAATGCTCCCGCATATAAAAAACTTCCACAAAATAGAGTTTTTCCGGTCCCAGTTTTTCCAGTAATTAATATTACACTATTTTTAACAAACCCACCTTCTATTAATTCGTCTAAACCAATTATTCCACTCGAAACTCTTTCCATAATTATTTTTTAATTTTTTTAGCAGCATTTATTATAATTTTAATAATATAAAGCGGATTAATTCTTTCTTTTAATAATTTTGATTTTTCTTCATTTAGTGTTTTGATTTTTCCTCTAATTGCTAATAATTTGTTTTGAGTATCTGTTATTAATTTTTTGAAAATTTCATCAGAAATTTTTCTCATAAAAAATTGTTTTTGAATTTCTCTTCTTTGTTTTAAGATAACTTCTTCTTCAATAATTAGCTTTTTTATTTCTTTAGAAATTTTTAAGTATGGTAAAATAATTTGTGAAATTATATATGATAAGATGAACGAAACAATAATTATTACAAAAATTTCATCTTTATATTTAGCAAAGAATAAATTAATTTTTTTATTTTCTAAGTAGTCTTTAATTTTTTCTATATTTTTTTCAATTTCAATTATTGATATTTCAAAATTTTTTAAATCATCATTTTTAATATAATTATCTAAAACTTCAATAATCCTCGAAGTTTTATCTATTAAATTCAATATTTCAGCACTTAAAATGTTATATATTTTATATTCCTGAATTGTTGGTTTCAATTTTTCAAATTCATTTATTAATTTAGCTTTTTTAATAAAAAGTTGATTTAAATTTAAATTTATTATTACGCTTTTAGATATTAATTTCTTTTTCTCTATTTTATCAAAAATATTAATATCTAATTTATATTCTCCTATACTTTCATTAAGATATGAATGAATAACAAAAATTAAACTTTTTATTTCTCCTACATCTAATTTAAATTCATTTTCATTTAAATTTATTTCACAACATGTTGAATTATATTCTATTTTTATAAAAGCTTGTTTTTTACCAATATTTTTGATTATTCCTACTAGCATTTTTGTCTCGCCTTGAATTAAATCTAATTTTTCATCTATTAAAAATTCTATTTCTATTGGAGTACATAAAATACTTTCTATACATCTTTCTTCAATATCACAACCAGCTGGTTTACAACTTCTTATTTGATAAAGCTGATTTAATGAACATTTTCCTTTTCCACAACCAATATCTTGCCAATTTGTACATTCACATTGCTTTATGTTTGCTGTTGCGGTAGGAAAACCTCCAATTCCACTAGATACAATAGATTGTGGTAATAGAATTTCTGATTTTGTAGACAAAATTACATAATCAAATCCTTCATTTCCAAAATTGTCTTTAACATAAAAAGAAATATTGAACTTTTGATTTGAAATGTTAGGAGAATAGCAGCGAGAGCTACAATCTTTAAAACTATAAGTATTAGCTAAAGCTCCGCATGCATTAAAATAAAAATAAGAATTATCAAATTTTGTAAAAACAAAATCAGAATCTAAGCAATATATTTCTGAATATAAATTTTCTAAATATTTATCTTTTCTTGCGTTTTGAACTTTAATAGATGGTAATAATCCTGGACCAGTAATTTGAATACCTTTTTCGAATATATAATTATAAGGTGGAGAAATTATTTCTATATTTAATAAATCTGTTAGATTAAAACTAATATTTTTATTTCCAATATTTCCATTTTTAAAAATTGAGACATTCAACTCTATTTTACCTATATTAAATAAATCTTTTGTTAATAATATTTCAAAATAAGTTGATACATTTGAAATATTATAGTTAGTTTCATTCCAAATTGCGTTTTCTACTATAAAATTATTTATATCTTTTGCAAAAAATGTTATTTTTTCTCCAAAATTATAAAGTAAATATTTTGGTTCATAATCTATAAAATAAGTATTTAAAACTATAAAGTTCTTATCAGCTGAAATATCATAATTATATGTTTCATTTAAATCGAATGCATATAATTTTATTAAATAATTTCCAGTTTGATTAACTTCTAATTTATCTTTTGAAAATTTAAATATCCAAAAGTCATTATTTTGTATCATAGAAACATTTATAGAAGTTTCATTTGAATAAGTTATTTCTGCTATAACTTTTTTTACAAAAATATCATCTATAACTTTTGCAACTATTAATATTTCATCATTTAAATTAAATACGCTAGAATTTTTATTCTTTATTGCAAACCAAAAATCTTTTATTGTTGGTGGATTAATATCTAAAGGATAAATAGTTATATTAAATTCTGCTGAATTATTTTTATAGCAATAATAACAGCTAGAATTTATAGAGGTAGAAATTGTTATGTTTGGTTCTCCTTTTATTTTAGCTAAAATTTCCCAATTAATAATTTTTTCCTCATTCCATAAAACTTCTTCTATTGTTTTATAAAAACTTTCATTAGAAGTTATATTAATATATTCTTCATTTTCAGAATTAAAAAATAATGTTATATTCATCAAATCTCCTTTGTATGCTTTAAGTATAATGCTATAATTTTGAGTTTGGCCAGATAACATTATTGGATAAGTATCCTTTGAAATTAAAATTTCAGGAATTCCAAAATTTATAAAAAACGAAACATTATCACAAAAAATTTTATCTTCAAATTCTGTAATTGCTAAAAAACTTACATTATAAATTCCACTTCTTGTAAAATTTGTAAAGTTAAAATAAAATTCATAACAATAATCTATTTTTGGCGTAATTGCAATTATTCTAACTTCAAAAATTGCAATTGATCCAGCTATGTCGATTATTATTTCATTTGTTTTAAATGGCAATTCTTTTTTAAAAATTAATAAACTTTTTGTGGAATTTACTAAAACATTTTCTTCTAATATTACTAAATTATTATTTGTATCTCTATATGAAATATTTGCTAGTGTAGAAGATCCTATCCATTCGATTTCAATTCTATCTACTGTAATTATTTTAGGTAATGTAATGTTTAGTTGAGAAATTGCATTGCTATCGAGATTAAACCATGAAGTATTAGAATTATTATCTATAGCAAATATTGAAAACTCATTATTAATATTGGCATTTGCAATACCTTTTGGAGCAATGTTTCCAGTTTCTATTTCTATATTACATTCGCTATAATTTTTTGGAATAGCTGTAAAGAATGAAATATTTTCAATAATGTTATTTGGTTTAAAAATAGAAGCATTTATTTTAAAGTTAGAAGCATTTCCAAAAATAGGAACTTTAAAAATTACATATTCATCAATAAAACTAATATTTGGTTCTATATATGGTCTTAATGGTAAAATTATTTCAAAACTTTCTGAATAAACATTACTACTTCCATTTTGTGGATATGCATAAAAGGTTATTGTTGTAATTTCATTTCCTAAAGTATATGTTGAATAAGCTTTCCATTTATCTTCACAAAAACTTCCGCTAGCAATTGCTTCTATAGAATTTATATGATAATTAGTTTCATCATTTGTTAAATTAATTGGGATTTGATTTAAAATAGATATGTTTGTGCTTATATTCCATAAATCTCCATTAATTGCTTTAATTTCAACAATTATATTAAAGGTTTGATTTGGTAAAACAAAATAATATGGATTAATAACAAAAATTTCAGCACTTCCAAAACTAACAAAATATTCTTTGCTTTCATTTATAGCAATTCCGCTATTACTTTCTACAAAAATTTTTGTTAAATAATTTCCACTCCTTGGTGGAATATAAGAAATAGAATAAATGTAAATATTTTCTAATATTTTTTCTATCGTAAAATTAATTTCTAAAAAGGTTTTATTTAATTTGCAATTTGAAATATTGAAAAATTCTATTATTGCATAAACTCTTTTAATTTCGGAAACATTTCCAGTAATATTAACAAAATATTTTTGCATTTCACCAAAATTTAAATAATTTTTTAAAATTGAATTATTAAAGCCAACAACTTCATAATCTTTTGAAATAGTATAGCTAGAACCATTTAAAGGAATTGCAGAAATATTAATTGTTGTAATTCCAAAATTTTCAGTTTTAACTAAATAGCTAATTTCTATTAAAGAACCGTTGGCTATTGAATATAAATTTGGCTTATAAATTTCTTCTAAAACATTTATAACACTAGTATTTGTCGAATTTAAACTTATATTTACAAGCCAAACATCCCCATTTATTGCTAAAACATTAAATTTGAATAAAAATGTTTGATTTATTAAAATTTTATCAAAACTTGGAAATTTAATATCAATTAAGGCATTTCCAAAACTCACAGAAAAATTAGAAATATTAATGAGAATACCATAAGGACTGTCTGCATCAATAAAAAATGTTAAGTTATAATTTCCACTTCTTCTTGGAACAAATTTTAATTGGTAATTGCATAGATATGGTTCATAGCATTCATTAACTGATAAATTTTTTATTTCAAAAGTTTCTACTAAATTATAATCTTTAATTTCTACAAAAGAAATATTAACAATCGCTAATTTAATTTCACTAGCATTAGTAATATTTATTGAAATTATTTGCTCTTCTCCAAAATTTAAATAATTTTTTAATGATACAGAAGAACTTAGATTTAAAACTTTTAAATTTATAATTTTTGAATTTTCTTCTGAAGCGTAATAATATAATGTTTTATTATCTGTTATATTACATTTTATTGCGTAATCTCCTTCATTATCAAATTTATATTTTATAGTTGCAAATCCATTAATATCTGAAACATTTGATCCTATAAAATCATCATTTACATAAAAATTTACTATATAATTGTTTATTGGAATACTTGAATTTGCATCTTCTACTTTACAACTTATTAAAGCTGTTTGATTCGGATATAAATAAGTATCGTTAACATAAATTTTAGAAATTTTTGAAAAACCATATAAGTAAAAAGTTTTAAATGTAGTTGAATTATAGCCATCTAATTTATTAATTGCAGTTATAGATATATTATAAGCTCCAGCAAATTTATAAAGAGTGGTATTAGATGTATTAATCGTAAAATTTATCCAATATTTATAAGTTGAAATATTTTGTATATTAAATAAGTTTGGATAATCTATAGAACTAAGAATTATTTTTTCATTATTTGGTGTAACTAAAGTTACATTTGCATATTTAACTTCTGTAATATCAAATAATGCACTTGCCTTTATTATATCCCCTCTTTTAATTTCTATAGGTTCATTTAAAGCATTTCCATCTGTAAAGTTATAGAAATTCCAATTTGAATAAAGCAAATCAAAATACGTTAAATTTATATAGAAATAATCCATTGCAAACCAAACATTCCTATCATCATCGTCATATCCATACCATTCTGACGTTAAATTTATTTCATTTAATTCTAAAATAGAGCTAATGTTAGATAAAAACGGTAATTCAACATAAGTAAAACTACCTGCATTCCATAAATTACAGGTAGTATAAGAATTTGGAAAAGAGTTTAATAATCTATTACTTCTTATTAATAAATAACATTTATCGTTTGCATTATCTCCAAGATGAGTGTCTTCTGAATCACAAGCTAATCCTCGGCATCTTGCACCTTTAACTCCAACAGTTAAATTTATTAGATTAATGTCATATCTATTTAATTTTTCAAAACTAACATTTATTAAGCCATAATTTTTAGAAGGAGCTGAAGTTATAGATATTGTTTCATTAACAGAATCATCTCCATTTATATTAGCTAGACTACAAGTAGAAGTTGTACCTGCTTTTATACAATTTAAAATAGAAGTAGGTTTTAAATGAAAAATTTTTATTTCTTGGGAAAATGATATATTAGGAAATAAATTTAAAATAAAAAGTATTATAAGAATAATAAAAATTGGATATAATTTGCTGCTTATCATAAATAATTAATGAAAATAGGAGAATTAGAAAAAAAATTCAGTATAAATATTGAAGAATATTATAAATCTTTAGCAACATATTTTAGGGTAAATACTTTAAAAATAGAAGTAGATAAAGTTATAAAAGAACTAGAAAATAGAGGATATGAATTAGAAAAATTACCCTTTGCAGATTTTGCATTCAAAGTTTTAAATAAGGATAAAATAATTACAAAAGAAATAGAACATGCAATTGGCTATATTTTTTGTCATGATGCATCTAGCATGATAGTTCCATTAGTTTTAGAACCAAATGAAAAAGATTATGTTTTAGATTTATGTGCAGCACCTGGAGGGAAAACTACAGAAATAGCTCAGTTGATGAATAATAAAGGCTTTATTTTAGCTAATGATATAAAAATAGATAGAATAAAAGCATTAGCTTCTAATATTCAAAAAATGGGAGTATTAAATACAATAATTTCAATTGAAGATGGAAGATTTTTATATAAAAAAATTGAAAATTTTTTTGATAAAATTTTATTAGATGTTCCTTGTAGTGCTACTGGAACATTTAAAAGAGATGCAATAAAACTTACTAATGAAAATTTAATTAAAAAACTTCAGAATTTACAAAAACAATTATTAAAATCTGCATACTATATGTTAAAAAAGGATGGAATAATTGTTTATTCAACATGCTCATTATTAATTGAAGAAAACGAAGCTATCATAGATTGGTTTATTAAAAATTTTGATGTAGAATTAGAAAACATTAAAATTAAAGGTATAAGTCTTATAGATGGTTTTACTAAATTCGATAATTACGAATTTAGTAAAGAAATTTCAAAAACAAAAAGAATTTTAAATAAAGGTCAAGAAGCGTTTTTTATTGCTAAAATAAGAAAATTATAAAATCTTTTTTGAACTATAGCCTAAAGAAATTGCACTAGCTACCATATGAGCAATTCTTAATGCTTCCGGTACTTTACTATTTTTTCTACTCATTTTTATTAAAATTTCTGCTTCCTTTTCGCTAATTCCTTTTAATTGAACATAAAAATTTTCAATTTTTTTAATTTCTCCAGCTTTTTTTATTATTTCTAATCTTTTTTTCCAATCATTAAAATATTTTTTAAGAGCATTTTCAATTCCATTAAAATTTGGATATTTTTTCATTAGAACAATTATTGGTTTTTTTGTTTTTTGATATATTTCTTCAATATCAGCAACATTAAATCCAGCAAAAGTTATTCCTGCAAGGAAAACAGCAAAAATTTGTTGATAAAATCTTTTATTATTTATCATTTTTATAATTTTTTCTGTAGAATCTAATCCATCAACATCTATTTTTTCAATTAGAAATCCTTCAATTATTTCATTTTTTCTCATAATACAACCAACTAAATAAGAAAATTTTTCGTTTCTGCTAAAATAGGAATCATCAATACCTAAAAATCTATAACCTTTTTTATCCATATATATTTTTAATTAATATTTTTATGAAAAAGTTAGATCCAGATGTAGAAAAAAGATTATTCAAAAATGTATTTGTATGTAAAAATTGTAAACATAAAATTAGAGCACTAGCTAGTAAAGTTGCCGAAGGAAAAGTTAGATGTAGATATTGTAAGAGCAAAGCTTTAAGACCAAAAAAATTAATAAAAGTGATAGGATAGGACTATCTTTTGTGTGCTGTATCCCAAACTGCTTTAAAAGCTGTTATTAATGCAGCTGGTAATACAAAAACTCCTATTAATTTAATTATTTTTGATAACCATTCTAATCCTGTTATAGTTTCAACTCCTAGCGGTAATAGAAAAATTAAGCTTGCTAATAAAAATGTTGTATATTCTTCTTTTCTTATATTTAATAAACCAACTATAGTTCCTAATAGAGCTAATGAAGCATTTACTAGCCATTCTTGTGATATTACGTTACCTACTATTAGTATTCCTGAAATTATTGCTATTAAAATTCCTGCTAAAAAAGCTATTTCTCCAATATTTACTATTTCCTCTTTTTTAGCTTTTCCTTTCGTTGCCATAAAAAAAGAAGTTTCGAAAACTATTTAAGTTTTAAATTATTTTTACAAATTTCTAAGCAGCCTAAAACCCCATTATTTTTTACTTTTGAAAAACTAATTTTTGGCATTCTAACTAATAACTCTTTTTTTATTAACTTTTTATTAATTAACTTTTTATTATTAACAGCTACACTACCTCCAATAACAACTATTTCTGGATCATAAAGATGTATAATAGAGGCTATTGCTTTTGCATTAATTATTTGTAATAATTTGAAAATTTCTTTTCCTATTTCATATTTTTTATAAATTTTGAAAAACTCTTCTGCACCCTTTATTTTATCAAAAATTTTATATCCTTTTAAATTAGCATAATATTTTACAAAATTTGGAATAGAATTTCCACTACAATAAGCTTCCCAGTGCCCATATTTTCCACAACTACATTTTATTCTAGAGTTAAAATCTATCGTAATATGTCCAACTTCATGAGCATTTCCATCTTTTCCTAAAATTAATTTATTATCTATAAAAATTCCAGCACCTATTCCACTACTTATTGTTATATACACAAAATTTTTTTCTTTATATTTTCCATAAATTTTTTCACCAATTGAAGCGGCAATTGCGTCATTAACAACAATTACTTCTTTTTTAAATATTTTTTCTAGAATATCTTTTAAATTTAAATTTTTTATTTTGAGATTTGGAGAATAAATAACTTCACCTTTTTTTATATTAACAATTCCAGCAATTCCTATTACTATTTTTTCAAATTTTATATTTGAAAGTTTTTGAAATAAAAAATTTATTAAATTTTCTTTTGGTGTGTAAAATTCTTCTATTAATATTTTTCCATCTTTTTCTATTCCAATTCTTGTTTTAGTAGCTCCTATATCAATTCCAACATTCACATTTCAATAATTTTCGATAATCTTTTTAATGCATAAATTTTTTCTTTATTTCCTATTTTTGCCTCTTCAACAGCTTGTCTTAATATTTCTGCTTCTTTCAACATTCTTTCTTTATCAACATAATATGGTTTACCAGCTTTTGTTCCATGAGCATAAGTAAATTTAATTGGATCTTTCCAACTAATTCTTGTTCCAAAAATTATATTTGCAATATATGCTAAACCTCTTATAGTATCTTTTCCAATTCCTCTAATTTTTAGTATATCTTCAAAATTTTCAGCATTTTTTGCTATTTCTAAAGCTTTTTTATCAATTTTTTTAGGTATTTTAAAATAATAAGGCAATTTAACTATTTCAAAATTTTCCATTTTTAAATAATCTACCAATAATTTTTGATTTTGTTTTTTATTTAGCATTATTAAAGTTTTTTCAATTTTTTCAATACTATAATCTTTAACAATATCTACAATAGCTTTTCTTGTTTCTTTAGAATCTTTCGAAAATAAATTTAAAGCAACTTTTTCTTTTATTCCAATTATTTCGTTATGTGGTTCTTCTTCAAATACTTTTGTATTAGCTATCCAATGAAGTCTTCTAACTTTTTGATTATTAATATTCATTTTTTGATTTATTATAGAAAAATTTCCATTTTCATCAATTATTAATGAATGAAAATATAGATCATAACCATCTTGCAATTCAACATTATCTGCTTTTGCACTTAATATACTAGCTTTTTTTATTTCATCTTTATTTTTTATTTCTAATTTTTCTATTTCTTCTAAAGTATTAATGGCTTCTTTTCCTTTTCCTCCCACAACTTTTATTGGTAAATTTGAATCTTTTAAAGCATCTTTAATAGCTTTAATTGTTACTGTAGTCATCCCACTATAATTCCACTCAAAACCTAATAAACATGCGAAACATTGAAACCATAAGGCATCGCTAAATCTTTTTATTACTTCATAACTTCCATATTCTTCGACTAAAATTTCTAAAATAGGCCTTGCTAATTTAACCATTTCTTTATAGTGTGGTACAGGTCCACTAGCTAATCTTAATTCAACAAACCCTTTTCTTATCATATTTAAGATAAAATTCTTATAAATTCGTTTTTTGCTTTTTCCAAAACTTCCTCAATTCTTTTTATTCTATCTTCAAAAACTTTTTTATAAAAAAGCTGAAAATGAAGATGTGCGAATAATTTTTTAATAAAAAAGAGTAATTTATTTTCATCGCTTATAGTTAGTTCATAAATAATTTTGCCTCTAAGTTTAATGTTTAAATTAGACTTTCCTTCTTTTGGAATATTACCACTTAAAATTGTTTCTATTAAATAATAAGTTCTAAAAAATTTAGAATCATCAAAAATATCGCTAATATCAATTCTTATAAAAAAAGAATTATCTGTTGCATCAAATCTTAAATCTCTAATATAATGTCTACTTCTTTTAATTTCAAGCATTCTTGCAAAAATTTCATAATGTCTTTTATAGGCATTTAATGGATTAGAAGTTTCTATATTAAATTCTAAATATTCTTCTTTTGGAATTATAATTTCTTTAATTATTTTCTCTTCCATTAAATTTTTGTTTGTGCTTTTAACAAGTTTATAAATTTTGTTAAATAACCTTTTCCTTCTTCAATGTATTTTCCAACAATTTTTGAATAATAAAAATTCCAATATAAAGAAAAGAAAAAATGAAAAAATATAGATCTTTGAAAAGAGGTTTCTTGAGGAAGTTCAAAATATAAGGAACCTTTAATTGAAGTTTCAAATTTTCCATTATCATTTATATCAGCTTCATATGAACTTCTTATTTCAAATCTATAGTAGCAAAAAGAATCTATTTTCTTATTTAATTTATATTCTGAATTCATCTTTTCTTTTTCCCCCCTTATTAGATTAAAAGAACTCTCTTTTATATCTTCTTCTTTAATTTCAAAAGCACTTGATATAATTTTTTTGAAATTTTTTGAAATCATAGAAATATTTGGACCTTCATAAGTAAATGTTAAAGGTAAAATTGTTAAATCAAATTTTTTAACTATTGCAGCTGTAAAAAGTAAAGGTTTTATTTGAACTTCTGTTAAAGCAAATTTATCCATAAAAATTAAACTTTTTCAAGTTAAATAAATCATTTAATTTTAATATATAAATATTTTTAGGTCAAAAATTTAAAATTTATGCCAAAAATTAAAGATATAGCCGACAATTTTGAAAAGTATAAAGAAAATTTAATTCATAGAGGTTTAGATAATTTAATTCCAATAATTGAAAATGGAATAAAAGAATTTAAAGAACTAAAAGAATTAAATAAAATTCTTAAAGAAAAGAAAACAGAACTAAATAAAATTAACAAAGAATATATAGAAAAAAAAGAAGAAAGCTTATTAAAAAAAGCCAAACTATTAAAAGAGGAAATTAATAAGTTAGAAGAGGAAGTTAAAAATATCGAGGAAAAAATCTCAAAAATTGAACTACTTTTACCAAATTGGATCCATCCAGAAGTTCCTTTAAAGATTGGTGAAGAATATGAAAAACCAATAAAATATATTGGTAGACCAAAGGTTTATGAAAATCAAATTGAAAATTTTATTAAAATGTATCCAAATGTTGAATTTGAAAAAATAAATTATGAACCATTGCATCACTATAGCTTGGTTGGAAAATATATTGATCAAGAAAAAGCAGGAGAAATTTCTGGATCAAGATTTTATTATTTATTTAATGAATTAGTAATTTTAGATTTAGCTTTAAGTTTATATGCAATAGAATTTTTTAAAAATAAAGGTTATTCAGATGTATTAATGATAACTCCTTATATGATGAGAAAAGAAGTAGAAGAAAAAATTACATATTTTGAAGCTTTTCAAGATGCATTATTTAATGTTGAAGATAATTTAATATTAATTTCAACGTCTGAACATCCAATCATAGCATATTTCAAAGATAAATTATTTGATCCAAAGGATTTACCTATTAAAATTCTTGCATGGACTGCTTGTTTTAGAAAAGAAGCGGGAGCTCACGGAAAAGATACAAAAGGAATATTTAGAGTTAAGCAATTCCATAAGGCAGAAATTCATGTAATAGCTAAAAAAGATGAAGATTATGACGAAGTATTTAAATTAGCAGATGCTGTTCAGGAATTTTTAAATTCTCTTAACTTACCAAATAGATCTGTAATAGTACCAAGTGGAGATATGGATAGAAGAGCATTAATTCAAATAGATGTTCAAACATGGTTTCCGGCTGAAGGAAAATATAGAGAAACTCATTCTATAGCTACTATGGGAACTTGGGTTTCTGAAAAATTAAATATGAGATATGGATATGCTGGAAGTAAAAAGGAATTAGTAAGAAATGTTTACGCAACAGCAGCTGCAGTAGAAAGATTAATTTGTGCTATCGTTGAAAATCATTATAATCCAAAAGAGAATATAATTGAAATTCCAAAAGTTTTACATAAGTATACTCTTGGAGTAAAGGAAATTAAAATATAAAGAATTCTCTTTTATTAAGAGTAGTTTTTTAATACAATGCACGTAGTAGTGTTAATTAAAAAATATAAATATAATTTCTGATATTAAACTAGTATGGCTTGGAATTGGAAGCAATTTATAGTACTCTTCACAATATGGATAATAACCATAATAATTACTGGTAGTCCAGTAGGATTTATTATTTCAACTATTCTTTTTGCTTGGGGAATTCATAGAATAAAAAAAGGAGAAAAATTGAAAGAAATTTATATTTCTTTTATAGTATTAATCATTATCATATTTATTATTACTGTCTTCTTAGATTTCTATGTAAAAAAAATTATTTTAGAAAATAAAACAAAATGAGTGAAAAAATAAGATAAGATAGTATAATAAAACTTTCAAAAAAACTTTTAGAATTTTAAAATATCTAAAATTTGTATATGAATTTAAAACTTATGATGAACCAATTGATTTTTACTTTTTTATTAAAGAAAACAAAAATAAAAGTTAAACTTCCTTCAAGACCTTAGTCTTTTGTAGAAGTTATATAATTCTAGAAGAAATTTTTAAATTTTTTAGGTTACTAATATTTAAATTTTCTTAATTTAAATAATTTATATTTTATCTTCTACGTCTCTTAGGCTTAAACGAACATATATTTTGCTAAATATTGGTTTCTAATTTTTAATAAATTTTACAACATTCTCATAGGTTTTTATATCTATCCTTTTTAAATCTTCTAATTGACTTTTTTAACTTTGCTTATATACTCCACTTATGAGCTTTGAAGAGATAAACAAGCCCCCGGTGGGATTCGAACCCACGATCTCCTGCTTACGAGGCAGGCGCTTTACCAACTAAGCTACGGGGGCTTTCATTAAATATTTTTCCTCTAAGAAATTTTATGGATGTAAGAGTTTTAAAGTTTCTTAATAGACAATCTAAAAATTTAGAAAAAATTTTAAAGAATTATCAAAAAATTAAAATTGTTTTTGATAGAGATGTTGATGGTTTAATGTCTTGTTTAATTGTATTATGCGTATTAGAAAAATTAAATAAAAAAGTAGAGTATTTTTCAATTAAAGTCAAAGATTTAAAAAATTTCTTATCTAAACAAAAAAATTCTAATTGCTTATACATATTTCTTGATTTAAGCATAGAAAAAGAATTTTTAGCCGAAATAAAAAACAAAAAATTGAAATGTATATGGATAGATCATCATCAATTAAAAGTTTTTTCTTTTAAAGATATTTTTCTTATAAATCCAGTGTTAATAAATTCTTCGATTTATTTACCAACTTCGGCAATTTCCTATATTATATTCGATAGAATTTATCATATTGATAAACTTCTATTCTTTGCTTCAATAGGAATAGTAGCTGATAAGGGAGAAAAATTTTCTGAAAACATTCTAAAAAAAGCAGAGAGAAAATTTAATCTTAAAATAGATGATTTTTTTGAAATTTCTAAAAAAGTTAATTCTCTTTTCATTTTCGAAAAAGATATAGAAAAATACGTTCCAAAAATGAGAAATATAGCATTTTTCAAAAGCAAAGAGTTAAATAAGATTTATAATAAAGCTCAAAAAATTTTAAGTAAAGAATTTAAAAATGCAATTAAAAAACATATAGAGATAGGTAGCTTTTTTCTTTATAAAATAAGAACGAAATTTAATATAAGAAGTACTATTGCAAATATGCTTTCTCAAGAATTCAAAGATAAAATAATAATTGTCTATGAAATTAGAAAGAATGAAATTATAATGAGTTTAAGAAGTAATGATTCAAAAATAAATTTATTAGAAATATTTTCTAAATTTAATATTAATTTTAAAAGTTTTGGTGGCCATAAAAATGCATGCGGAGCAGTGATGAATAAAAAAGAATTTAAAAAATTTCTCAAAAAATTAAAAGAATATGGTAGAAATAAATGAAAAACTTTATTTTGAAAAAATTTCGAAAGATAGTTTAATTGGATATTTACATGAAATTATTGAAAATAATGAAAAAATTAGTGCATTATTAGAACAAGCTAATACTGTTGCTACAAAAAGATTTTTTTATAATGATCATGGAAAAATTCATTCAAGAATTGTTTCAGCAGCTTCTTTAGAAGTATTTGAAAATTTTTTAAAATTTAATATTATTCCTTCGATTGTTGAAAATAATATTGGATTAATAGAAGATTCAAAAGTTATTATTTTTCTTTCTGCATATTTACACGATATAGGTAATGCATTTCATAGAGAAAACCATCCATTAATAGGAAGTTTACTAGCTTTTAATCTTTTGGATGAAATTTTGTTAGAAATTTATCCTGATATAAAAAAGAGAAATAGAATTAAGGCTGAAATCTCTCATTCTATTTATTCACATGATGAAAAAATTTTAGCAGCTAGTATAGAATCTAGTATAATAAAAATTGCAGATGGATTAGATATGGCAGAGGGAAGAGCAAGAATTCCCTATAAATTAGGAAAAGCCGATATTCATGCTTTTTCTGCTTTATCTATAAAAAAAGTTGAATTAGAAAGTACAAAAGAAAAACCAATTTTAATAAGAGTTCATATGAATAATGAAGCAGGAATATTTCAAATTGAAAAGGTTTTAATTCCAAAAATACAAACAACAATAATTAAAAAGTATATAAAAATAGAAGCGATAAAAAATGGAGAGATTTTGAGAATATATGAATTTGATTGATATCGTTTATATTTTGATAATTGTTTATTTATTTAAGATTTTAATAGACTTAATAAGGGGACAAGCAATATATTTTCCATTACCTAAGAATACAATAAGAAAAATGTTAAAACTGGCTAAAGTGAATAGAAAAGATGTGCTATATGATTTAGGTAGCGGAGATGGAAGAGTTTTAAGAATTGCTGTAAAAGAATTTAAAATAAAAAAGGCAATTGGAATTGAAAAATCGTTAATATTATTTCTAATATCAAAAATTTTAAATAAAATTTCGAAACTTGAAGATAAAATAGAAGTTAAATGGAAAGATTTCTTTAAGGAAGATCTCTCTAAAGCAACAGTTATAACTCTCTATTTAAATTTTGGAGTAATGAAAAAATTGGAAGAAAAAATTATAAAAGAATGTAAAAATGTAAGAATTGTTAGTGCTGCACATAAATTTCCGAATTTAAAATATAAGAAAAAAATTAAAACAGGACATTTTTATTGTTATCTTTATGAAATTTAAAAATTACTGAGTTTTAAACTCTAGATAATGACATTTTCCACAATATCTTCTATCTTTATGCTCGCCCAAAAAACTTCCGCATTTTGGGCAAAGTTTTCTTAATCTTATTATTTTATCATTCTCTATTTTATAAAGCTTATGTATTTGAACTGTTTTATGTTTCATTTTTTATTTTTCATAAATTTTTATTTTTGCTTTAGATTTTGAATAACCTCTTATAGAGAGTATATAGTCTATAACAATTTTTTCTTTTTCGACATTAAACATTTTAGATATTTCATTTGCCAATTCTTCTCTACTTGGAGTAGCTTTGTTGCTATGATCTATTTCTAATAATAACTCTTTTCTTTTTAGCAAAGGATTGTTTTTTTCTTGAATAATTTTTATTTCCATATTTCAATTATAAGTTAAGAAAAAATTATTTAAACTTTAAATTACAGTTATTGCATATTTACCTCTTGAATTCAAATTCATAAATTTTGCTACTTCACTTTTTTCAGCATCAATAACGTAAATATAACCTTTCCAATTTTTTGTTAAATCTTTTGATTTACATCTTGGGCACTCTTTTTCCATTGTTATTGTTCTACAATTTTTACAAGCTAAAACAATTTTTACCATTTTTATTTTTTATCTTCTTTTTTTATCTTTTTTTCTTTTTCAATCCATTTTATATTTCCTAATCCAGGTTGTCTCATTGTCAAACCTACTTTAAACATATTTTGCTCAAAACTTACAGAAATTATTCTTGCAATAACTTCATCATCGATTTTTAAAGTTTTTTTAGAATTTTTTGCTAAAAATATTTTATTTTTTTCATCAAAACTCATGTAATCATCTGTTATTTGACTTATATGACAAAAAGCATCTAAAGCACCAATTCTTATTATTGCACCATTTTTATTAGCGTCTATAACTTTACCATAAACAATTTCTCCAACTTCTGGAATATAAGCTAAACATTCTATTACAACCTCAAAATAAATGTTTTGATTTAGTGGAATTAATTTTCCTTCAGAATGTTCTACTAAGTTTAAAACTTTTAATATAATGCCATATCTTGTTACAGAATTTTCTAATTTTTCTTTTACTGTTTTGAGTAATGAATCTCTTAAATTCTTTCCTAAATTTTTTGGCTGCATTTCTATAACATCTTTTATTTTTAAAATTTTGAACATTAAAATATATTTATGAAACAAAAATTTAAATTATTCTCTATTCCTTTAACACCTCTTTTAATGATAGTTATAATAATTTCGATATTAGGTTTTATTTCGTTTTTTATTTATTCATTAACACCCAAAGTTGTTTTAACATCTTTTTATAAACCCATTATTGATTGTAAAGAAGGAATAGTAAGAGTATTAATAGAGTATTCAGGAAAAGCTAATTTGACAAAAAATGAAATTAAGATATTTTTAAATGGAAAATTTTTGAGAGAAGATTTTTATAATTTTATAGGCTATGAAAATTATTTTGAAATAATCTTTCCTTTAGCTTTTTTAACTGAAAGAGAGATTAATGAACTTTTAATATCTTCTTATGGAGGAGGAATTAAAATATCTTTAAGGAATGAATGTGGAAATTTAGAATCGTTTTTTATACCTTTAGAATTTAGAAATTTAAGTTTGGTTGCATATTCTTCTCCACATTGGGTAGTAATAGACTATGTTTTTGGTAAATATTCAATATATAGAAGCACTAACGGAGATTTAATTGCAGAACAAGGTCCTTATGAAGGAGATATACCAATATATATTGGTTTATATAATTTTACAATTCAAACATCTTGGAGTAATTGGAATAATAGACCTATAGATTCACCAATTATAATTTTTAAAAATCCTAATTTAAATGATGTTTGGATTTTAAATTGGACAGATCCTCATGGAACTTTTAGATTTAGAATGTATCCTATAGAAAATGCCTTAGATGATATGCTTATTTTTTGGGAAGATTTATTTAATCCCTTTTCTCCTCCCAGCTCTCTAGATGATTGGAAAGATCATGTAGTAAGAGTAACTATATTACCTGATAATACTTATAGAATTGCTGTTCATTTAGCCAAAGGCGGATATAGACATAGATTTTATGCTTTTACTTCTTCTTCTTCTAATCCTTTAGAAGGAATGTTAGTATATGAAAAACCTTATGGTCAAACCCTTTCAAATTTTAATCAAGGATTTTATGATGAATTTAATTCATGGACAGTAAAGCTATCGAGCTAAAAGCGTTAAATATATATTCTATTTTTATAATAAATTTATGGTAGCAAAAAAAGCAATAAGTGAAGTTTTAGCGATGCTTTTAATGGTAGTAATTGTAGTTGGTTTAATAGGGGTTGCATACTTTTTTATAAGTGGAATGGTCACAAGACAAACAGCGGGTACAATACAGGTAGGAACTGTAAATTGTGTAGTAGGACAAAGATTAGAAGTTTTAGCAACAAATGTTGGAACTACAACAATACCAGCCGCTGAAATAAGAGTTTTTGTGGGTGGGGGTTTAATAGCGGCTAGAACTATTAATGCAGAAGATAAAGCAACTGCTCTAACAAATATAGATCCTGGTGTATCTTTTTGGATTTTAATTAATGATGTAGATCCTAATACTGCTGGAAATCAAACACCACAAGCGGGAAGAACTTATAGGGGTCAAATAGTATATGCAGGAAAAGCAACAGATTTTATGATTACCTGTTAATATAAAACTTGCAATATCTCCTTATTTTACATTTTTTACATAGAGGATTCTTAGGTAAACAAATAGTTTGACCATATGCAACCAAAATTCTATTATATTTTATTTTTAACTTATTTGGTATAATTTTTTCTAAAATTCTTTCTGTTTCTTTAATATTTTTGGTATTTACTATTCCAATTCTATTAGAAATTCTATGTACATGAGTATCTACAGCAACATATGGTAAATTATATAATTCATTTAAAATAACTTTAGCAACCTTATTTCCTATACCTGGAAGTTTTATTAGTTCTTCTAGATTTTTTGGAATTTTTCCTTCAAATTTTTCCAAAATTTCTTTTGCAAATTCTTTAAGAATTTTTGCCTTCTTTCTATAAAATCCAACACCATAAAGCAAATTTTCCAATTCTTTTTGATCTATTTTTATTAAATCTTTAAAATTTTTAACTTTTTCAAATAATCTTTTGCAAACATTTATTGTAGTTGAATCTTTTGTTCTCGTACTTAATATTGCAAAAATAGAAATTTTAAATGGATCTTTATCAACTATTTCATATTTTTTAAATATTGGAGCATTTAATTTTAAAGCTTCTTTCTCCATTATTTTCAAAATTTTTTCTAACTTCATAATTTAATTAACGATGATAATCATTAAAATCTATATATTATTACCTTTTAATAATAACTTTATGACATTAGAAAATACATTATCACTATGTAGTGAAAATTACTTAGAATTTAAAAAATTAGCAGAAGAAAGTTTAGATATAAATGAAAAATTAAAGTATTATAAAAAAGCTTTATTTTGGCTTGAAAATTATATTGCAGTTTATAGTATTTTAATTGCAGAAAAAAATGCAAAAAAAGACGAAGATTTAGAAAAAATTGAAAAAGCAAAAAAAGCGCTAATTAATAAACTTTCAAAATATTTAGAGGATTTAATTAATAATTTATGAATTGTATTTTTTGTGAAATAATAGAAAGAAAAAAACCAACTGAAATAGTTTATGAAGATGAAAAAGTTTTAGTTTTTAAAGATATAAATCCACAAGCTCCAATTCATTTATTAATAATTCCGAAAAAGCATATTACAGGAATTCAAGAAATAAAAGAAGATGATATAGAAATTGTTGGTTACATGTTTTTTATTGCTAGGAAAATTGCAGAAAAATTAGGAATAAACAATTATGAAAAAGGTTATAGGTTAATTTTTAACGTAGGAAAAGATGCTGGTCAAAGCATTTTTCATTTACATTTGCATTTAATTGCTGGTAGAAAATTGAGTTGGCCTCCTGGCTAATTTTTAATTTTCTTTTTTTGGTTTATATGGATATCTTTTGGTAAAATTACAATTTAAACATGTAACATTAATTGTTTTGTGATATTTATTTAATCTAACTCTTGCTGTTAATCCATAAACTAATGGAATATTACATTTTTTGCAAAAGAGTCTCTTTAATTTTTTTAATCTAAAATTTGTTCTTAATGCAATTTTTCTTGCAAGCTCTACATATCTTTTTGCGAGTTCAAAATCTTTTTCTTTAACTTTTTCAAAAGCTAATTTTAATAGAATTTTAATTCTTTCTTTTGCAATTTTTTTGTATAAAGTTCGCAATTTTTTCATAAAACAAAAGAAAAGAATATCTTTATTTATTCGTAAGAATATTATGGAAAAAATTTTAAAAGATGAAAAAATAGAATTATCAACACATTCTCAATTAAGTGAAATTTTTATTAGACAAATATTAGAAAGAATAGATTTTATAGATGTATTAATTTTGAAAAAATTTTATTTAACTGGAAAAGAATTTCCAGGTGATACTCAACCATATTGTTTACCTTTTTTACATAGCGAACTAAAAATTCAACATCAAATAAGTTTAACATTAGAAGGTTTAAGAAAAAGATTAAACACTTTAGTAAAACTCGGTTTATTAAAAAAAATTGATAGGACAAATCCAGTTGTTTATTTTCCTAAAGAAGATATGAAAGAAATAGCTAGAAGAATAATATTTAAATTCTTTGAGAGATATGGTTTTGAAAGTTTAATAAAAGATTTAATGAAATATAAATAGAGTTAAATTAATTAATGGAACTAAAAGTTAAAAGATTAAATGAAAATGCAAAATTACCAGAAAGAAAAAGAGAAGGAGATGCTGGTTTGGATTTATATTCAATAGAAGATATTGAAATTAATCCTAATGAAATAAAATTAGTTTCTACTGGAATTGCAATTGAAATTCCAAAAGGTTATGTTGGAATAATAAAAGATAGAAGCGGATTAGCAACCAAAGGATTACATGTATTAGCTGGAGTAATAGATGAAAATTATAGAGGAGAAGTAAAAATAGTTTTAATAAATTTAGGAAAAGAAAAAATTTTTTTAGAAAAATATTCTAGAGTTGCACAACTTTTAATTTTACCCTATTTAAAATGTAACGTAAAAGAAGTAGAGGAATTGAGTGAAACAGAAAGAGGTAATAGTGGATTTGGAAGCTCTGGAATAAAATAAATATTTTTAAATTATAATAATTAAAATGGTATTAACTTGCTCATCTTGTAATACAAAAATAGTTAGTGGAGAAAATTTTAGCAGATTTGTTTGTCCAAATTGTTTAGAGGCAGAAATAATAAGATGCAAAAGTTGTAAAAATTCTATAGTTGAATATATATGTCCAAAGTGCGGATTTAAAGGACCTTAAATATGGGAAAAGTATTAGTTACTATAAGAGTCATAAGTGAAAATGAAAATCAAGAAAAAGAAATTATAGAAAAGATTAAACCAGAAAAATACTATAAGAAACCTTTTGTTTTTGGAATAGAAGCTCTTTATTTAGAAAAAATAATTAGTGATGAGGCTGGAGAATTGGAAAAAATAGAAGAAGTTTTAAACAATTTAAACGTTAGCTATGAAATAGAAAAAATTACAAGAATCTTTATAGATTAATTTATTTTATGCTTACTAAAGATAATAAATACTTATTTTTAGCTTTTGATCATTGTGTAGAGCATGGAGTTCATATCTATGAAAATGTTAATTTAGATCCAAAAAGAATTGTAAATATTGCAAAAAAAGGAAAAGTAGATGCAATAATAATGCACATAGGTTCTGTTTATTATTCAAAACCAAAAATTCCACTAATTTTAAAGATTACTGGAAAAACAGATTTAGTCGAAGAAGATTTTCAAATTCAAACTATTTTTGTAAGCGAAGAGGAGATAAAAAAATTAAAGAAAAAATTTAATTTAGTTGGTTTAGCTGCTACAATTTATGTAGGTTCAAATAATGAAAGTAAAATGATTGAAAATTTTGTAAAAGTAAAGGAAATTGCTTTAAGAAACAAATTATTAGTTACTGGCTTTTTTTATCCTAGAACTAAAAAATTTGATAGATATAGTTATGAAGCAATTTCGTATTCTGCAAGATTAGGATGCGAATTAAATGCAGATATAATTAAAACTTATTATACAGGCTCAAAAGAAACTTTTTCAAAAGTTATAAAAAATTGTTTTAGACCTATAGTAGTTGCTGGAGGAAAATTAATTGAGGAAGAAAAATTTATAGAAGTAGTAAAAGAAATTATGCAAGCTGGTGCTTCTGGAATAGCTGTTGGTAGAAATATATGGCAAAGAGAAGATAAAGAAGCTGTAGAGTTATTAAAAGAATTAAGGGAAATTGTTCATTCATAAATATGTTGCTTTCCGATAAAAAAATAAAAGAATATGTAAAACAAGGAAAAATTATAATTACTCCATTTGAAGAATCTCAAGTTGGACCTTCTAGTTATGATTTAAGACTTGGTTTTAAATTTAGAGTTTTTAAAAATATTGGAGATGCTTATATAGATCCTAAAAGTTTTAACGATGAATTAATTGGTAAAGAAGAAAACGAAAATTATATAGTTTACCACTATAAATATACTGATTTATTTCAATTAAAAAACGAAAATTCAATTTTTGTTATTCATCCATATGAGTTTGTTTTGGCTTCTATTTATGAATATATTAAATTAAGCGATAATATTGCCGCTCAAATTCAAGGTAGAAGCTCATTTGCGAGACTTGGCCTAATAATTCATACATCAGCAGGTTGGGTAGATCCTGGATATTCTGGACATTTAACGCTAGAAATGTTTAATACAAACAAAAAACCAATAATTTTAAGACCATTGATGAAAATTGCTCAAATTTCTTTTTTTGAAGTTAATGATGTAGAAATGCCTTATTATAAAAGAAAAACTTCTAAATATATAAACGAAGAAGGTGCAACCTCTTCAAAAATTATAAAAGATTTTGAATAATAATGGTTAGAAAATGGAAAAAAGTTGATAATAAGTGCATAGTATGTAATAGAGAAGTTGCAAAAGTCAAATTAGAAAATGGAAAAGTAGAAATAATCGAAAAATATGCATTTGGAAGTTTTGTAAAAGTGAAAGGTAAAGGAGAATTGAAAATGATTTGTAGAAATTGTCAAAAAAAATTAGATAAAGAAAATAAAAGTTATAAAGAATTTATAAAAACTTAAATTTTTAACCAAATATCTAGTTCGTTTACTTTTTTTTGGAAAATATTTTTCATTTGGAATTCAATATTTTTTTCATTTTTTATTTCAATTATTGCATAATTTCCTTCTGTAAATTTTCCAGGATTTATTAAAATTGTATTTCCTAACAAATCATAACCTCTAGCTTCAATAATATGTGCACAAATTGCTAAATTAACTTTATTTTTTAATATAAAATTTCTAATTTCTTCACTACCTACATGCGAATTTCCTACCAAGTCTAATCTTGTATCCTTAGGTGGCATATGAGTAACTAATATTTTTATTGGATAATCTTTAATCCTTTGATATAAATTATTTAAATATACTTTAAATTCTTGTTCACTCGGTTCTAAAGAAGTTGATTTTATTGGTGTTCTTGCACCACCATATCCAAAAAATACTATATTATTAAAAACAAAAAAATTATTATGAATAAAATTTGAATATTTTTTAAATATTTCAAAAATTTTTCCATCATTATTTCCAGGAATTGTTAATATAGGTTTATTCATAGTTTTCAAAATTTCCAATATTGTTTCTGCTATAAATTCATTATCATTATCACTTCCTAATAAATCTCCATTAAAAACTACTAAATCAAAAACTTCATTTTGATTTAGCCAAGAAACAAATTCTAAAATGTTTTCTGTTTCAGAATGTATTTCAGCTATAGATAGAATTTTTGTCATAATATTTTTAAATATTTCCTTTATATTATCTATGGGAAAAAGACCTATAATTAGAGCTAGAGGAAAAGGAGGACCAAGATATAGAGCACCATCTCATAGATTTTTTTGTGATTATGTATATCCACCAATATTTGATAAAATTTATGGAAAAGTTGTAGATATAATTCATACTGTTGAAAGAACAGCACCAATTGCAATTATTAAATTAGATAATGGTCAAACTTTTTATCAAATAGCACCAGATGGAATAAAAACTGGAGATATAATTTCATTTAATGCAGAACCAACATTAGGTAGCGTATTGATGTTAAAAGATATACCAGATGGTTCAAAAATATATGGAATAGAAACATTTCCAGGCAGCGGACCAAAATTATGTAGAGCAGCTGGAAGCTATGCTATTTTAATAGGTAAATCAGAGAAAATGGCAAAAATTCAATTACCTAGTGGAAAAATTATAGAACTAGATGTAAGATGTAGAGCAAGTATTGGAATGCCTGCTGGATATGGAAGACATGAAAAACCATTTTTAAAAGCTGGCAAAAAGTATTATGCAATGAAAGCTAGAAATAAAAAATGGCCAATAGTAAGTCCAACTAAAATGAATGCAGTAGATCATCCATGGGGAGGAAAAAGTAAAAGACCAAAAGTATCTAGACAAACTTCTGCTAGAATGCCATTAAAAGTTGGAAGTATTGGACCAAAATATTGGAAGAAAAGAAAGTAAAAATTAAATTTAAATTAAGAATTATAATAAATAATTTTATGTCATATGGGTTAAAAGAAGATATTTTAAACAGGTTAAAAATTTATAAAGAATTAAAGGAAAAATTTGAAGATCCTTTTCTTCTAACAAAATTCGAAATTTCAAATTCAATAGAAGAAATAATAAAAAATCAAGAAAAATTTTTTAATAAAAAAGTAAAAGTTGCTGGAAGAATTTTAACAATAAGAAGACATGGAAGCTTAATTTTTTATGATCTATATAGCAATGGATATAAAATTCAATTAGCTGTTAGCAAAGATAAGACAAAAAATTTTAATTATGCAAAAGAATATATTCAAAGAGGTGATATAGTTGGTTGTGAAGGAAGTGTAGGAAAAACTATAAAAGGAGAGTTAACTATATTTTGTGATGAAATAAAAATTTTAGCAAAAGCATTCTTTACTTTTCCTGATAAATGGTTTGGATTAGAAGATGTAGAAGAAAGATATAGAAAAAGACATATAGATGTTATATTAAATGAAAATGTAAGAAGAAATTTTGAAATAAAAGTTAAAGTAATTCAAGCTTTTAGAAATTATTTAATAAATAGAGGTTATTTAGATTTTTCAACCGAAATACCACTAATTCAACCTATATATGGAGGAGCATATGCAAAACCTTTTATTACTTATGTAAACGATTTAAAGGAAAATTGGTTTTTAAGTATAAGTCCTGAAATTTATTTAAAAATTTTGATAATATCTGGCTTTGATAAAGTTTTTGCGATTACAAAAAATTTTAGAAATGAAAGTATAGATGTAACGCATAACCCAGAATTTACTGGATTTGAGTGGTATGAAGCTTATGCAGATAGAGAAAGTAAATTAAAAGAAATAGAAGAAATGATATATTTGGCTGCTAAAGAAATTTTAGGAAAAACTACGATTAAAAGAAAAATAGGTAATAAGGAATACGAAATAGATTTAAAACCACCATGGAAAAGAGAAAAGATGGTTGATTTAATTGCTCAATATGCTGGAATAGATGTAGAAAGTGCTAGCGATGAAAAAATAAAAGAATTTTTGGAAAAGAATAACATACAGCTAAAAGTTAAAGAATATAATAGAGGTTTAGCTATAGAAGAAATTTTTGAAAATTCTGTAGAAAAAAATCTAATAGAACCAACTTTCGTTTTAGATTATCCAATAGAAACTACCCCACTTTGTAAACCATTGAAAGATAATCCTAACTTTGTAGAAAGAGCGGAGGGATATATTTTTGGAATGGAAATATCAAATGTTTATAGCGAGCTAAATAATCCTATAATTCAAAACAAACTATTTTATGAGCAAGCTAAAATGAGAGAGCTTGGATTTGAAGAAGCACATGAATATGATAAAATCTTTGTTGAAGCTATGATGGCTGGTATGCCACCTACTGGAGGAGCTGGTTTAGGTATAGAAAGAGTTCTAATGATTTTATTAGAATTATATAGCATTAAGGAAATAATTTATTGGCCAATGCTAAAAAGAAAAAATGAAAGTGAAGCTGTAGATATTCTAACTAAAGAAACTCTTTGAATAAGATTTGTTATATTTTTAATTTTTAATTATTGCCCCTGTAGCTCAGCATGGATAGAGCGCCTGCCTCCTAAGCAGGAGGTCCCGGGTTCAAATCCCGGCAGGGGCAAGTTATACTTATTTTTATATTTTTTAAATGAGTTTTTTGATTAAAGAAGTATAAATTTAATAATATTGTTCTTTATTTAGTAGTAAATTTATAAATTTTTTATTATTTTATATTAAATGGAGAAATTTAATGATTTAGAAAATAAACTAGAAGATATAGATATTTTAGAAAGGGTAGAAATGTTAGAAAATGTAAGAAAAATGATAAATAATATTAAAAGTAATAAAAGTAATGAAATAGAGAAGCTTTTTTTGAAGAAAGATTGGAAAGATTGTGAAGATAAAATATTCGAATTTATATTTTTATTTAGAGAGTTGCAAAAAAATGAAGAAGAGGGTGATGTAGAAAGTTATATAAATAATTCAACAAAACTAAGAGAATTAATAGAAAATAATTCTAAATGTTGGTTAGAATTATTAAAAATAATAGGTTTCCCAACACTACAATTTTATATGGGTTATATAGAAAGGTTAAACTCGCTCATATCTGAAAATTACGATAATTTAATAGGAAACGCCGCATTTTTATTAACTACTTTTTTCCCTTCGTTAATAGTAGCATATTATTTAAGAGAATTATTTAAGAAAAACAAGGAAAAAAGTAATTATATAAATCATTTAGATTTTCTTAAAAATAAATTAGAAGAATATCAAAATTTCTTAAGAAGCAAAAAGTCAGAGTATAGTCATATGAGTGAAGAAATTAGAGAAGGAGTAAATAGCTTAATTACTGATATAAAAGAGCTAGTTAAAGATTTAAAAAATAGTCCATCTTCTTCGGAAGGAATACTTAAAAGAGTAGAAAAAGTATTAAATGACTTATATAATTTGTATAAGATATAACTTTTTTATTTAAATTTTTTTATTATATAATCATAAGCACTTAAAGCTGCAATAGCGCCTGTACCTGCAGCAATTATTGCTTGTTTATGTTTAATATTTGTAACATCACCAGCAGCAAAAATACCTTCGCAGCTGGTTTTCATATCTAAATCAACTATTATTTCATTTCTTTCATTAACTTTAACTAAATCTTTAACAAAATCAATTTTAGGTTCATAACCAATTTCTATAAAAATCCCATTTACATCTAAAAATTTTTCTTCGTTTGTAATTAAATTTTTGATTTTTATTTTTTCAACTTTTTTTTCTCCAATAATTTCTGTTACAATACTATTTAAAACTAATTCAATTTTAGAATTTTCTTTAACTTTTTTAACTGTAATTTCATCTGCTCTAAAAGAATCTCTTCTATGTATCAAATATATTTTTGATGCATAATTAGCTAAAAGTAGTGCAGCTTCCAATGCACTATTTCCACCACCCACAACAGCAACAATTTTATTTCTAAAGAGAGGAGCATCGCATGTTGCACAATAACTAACACCTCTTCCAATTAATTTATCTTCGTTCGGTACATTTAATTTTCTTGGCTTGCTTCCACAAGCAACAATAATAGCCTTTGCTAGGAAAATTCTTCCATCACTCAGAATAACTTTAAATAACTCTTTATCTTTTTCAATTTTTATAACTTCTCCTATTTCAAATTTTGCACCAAAATTTAATGCTTGTTGATACATAATTTGAGCTAATTTTGAGCCACTTTTTTCTGGATAATATCCAGGATAATTTTCCATATCTTCTGTTAAATTTATTAATCCACCAATATCTAAAGAAATTACTAAAGTTTTTAACAATTTTCTGCAAGAATATATTGCTGCAGTTAAGCCAGCAGGACCTGCACCTATTATTACTACATCCCAAACATTTTCCATATTATTTGAGTAAATATTTAATTTATATTTTTCTATTTTTATGAAATTAACTGAAGAGCAAAAAAGAGAAATTTTAAGAAAAATTTTAAGTATCGAGGCAAGAGAAAGGTTAGCTAGAATAAGATTAGCTAAACCAGAATTTGCAGAAAAAGTAGAGGAAATTTTAATAAAATTATTTTTAGCGGGAAGAATAAAGGATCAATTAAGCGATGAAAAATTTAAAGAATTTTTAAAAAAGTTAATTTAAAAATATCGTAAATTTTTTAATTTTCCTAGCTTTAGAGTTCCAACCGTTTTATCTATAGCATAAACTTCAAAATCATCTATTTCACATTCCTTTAAGTATGGACTTAGAAAATCTTTAGCTAAATAATTATTAATTTCTGAACCAAAAGAAATAGAAGAAAAAGATGGCAGAACAATTAATTTTATATTTTTATATTTTCCAAATAAAAAAGCTTTTAATTTAACTTTTTCGAATTCATTTCTTAAAACAATTGCAGGCTGTTCATGACCAATAATTAGATATTTACAATCTGGTAGCTCAATCTTTTTATGTCCATGTAAAAAACAATAATCTTTTTCTAAATAATAAGGATCGTAAAAAGTTATTTCAAATTCTTTTAAAATATTTAATAAATAATTATCGTGATTTCCCCTAATTATAATAACTTCCTTAAAATTTTCTTTGCAAAATTTCAAAAATTCTATAGTTTCTCTCCACTCTTGCTTTGTAACTTCTTTAAATTCATGCTTAAGATCTCCATTAATTAAAATTCTTTTAGCTCTAGAAATTACTTTGATTTTTTTAATGTCATTCAAAATTTCTTCAAATTGAAATTGTGGAACTAAAATTCCTTTTTGAGCTAAATGAACTTCGAAACCAATTTGTAAATCGCTTATTACTAATAAATCAATATCCTTTAAGTAAAGAGCAGGATATCCGTCTATAATTTCAATATTTTTTTCTATTTCCATAAGTTTAGAATTTTTTAATTATTTTATTCTTTAAACTTAATTATGGTAAATATAAATATTGGTGATTTAGAGCCAATAGCATATTGTATAGTAATTAGGGAAGTTCTTGATTCAAAAAGATTTTTAAAAGGTTTTGGTGATAATGTTCTATTAAAATTTCCTATAAAAGAAATAGAGGAAAATATAAAAAAAATTAGAAAGGAATTGCTAAGCGAAATAGAAAACAAAAAACATTTTGTTGGAATAAAAACTTTATTGCTAGATTTATTAGATAGAATTCTGGCTATGAGTAATAGATATAATTCTATTAATTATGCTTTAGCTAGTGAAGTTCAAAATAGTATTAAAAAAATTATGAAAAACATAACTTATGCAGATAATTTTAACGATTTAGAAAAGCTATATGAAGAATTTAATAGAAGTGTTTTTTTAAATATGTATAAACTATTTCAAGAATCTATTAGCTTAAGAAAATAATTTTAGCCTAAAAGTTCATCAATCATTTCAAAAATTATTTTCTTTTTAATTTTTTCATCTTCAAACAATTTTCTTAAATCTTTTTTATCTTTAATATTCATTTTTTCTAAAATTCTTTTTAGTTCATCTTTATTAAATGCTATCAAATCTTTTTCTTTAATTATTTCTTCTAAATTTTTTTCTTTTATTTCTTTTAAAATATCATCTAAAGCTGCTTTAGAAATTTTTCTTTCTTCTAAGTATTTAAACATTAAATGAAAATCGCTTTTCTTTTTTTCAACAATTTCTTTGTCTAAATTATATTTTTCGAAATTTAAAAAAATTTGAAAAATAAAGTTTGGATTTAAATTCTTATTTCTATCTAGAATTTCTTGGCAAAAACCTAATAAATCTTTTCTTGCAATTTCTTTCAAAACATTTTTATCTATATTATACTTTTGAGATAGCTGATTTATGATTATATTTAGAGGAGTTGAGGAAAATTTTATTTGTTCTAAAAAATCTCGAGATATACTTATTAATGGTAAATCAGTTTCTGGATACATTCTTGCACTTCCAGGTAAAGGTCTTAAAAAACTTGTAGAAAGATCGCTATTGGCTTTTCTTGTTTCGTTTTCTAAAATACCATTTATAAGTTTTTCAATTTTTTGTTTTATAAATTTAATTGGTATATCATTTTTTGAAGCAAAAATTGCTAGTACATCTTCATTACCAATTTTTAGCTCTTCTTTTATTTTTTCAAAATCTTCTTTTAAATTATATTTTTCTAAATTTTCTTCGCTATGAATAATTCCTGAATTGAATGCTTTTAAATAATCGGCAATTTCTTTGGCTAGAGTTCTATCAGCTATTTTAAAATTAATAAAATCTTTAAAATTATATAAGATTAATCCATATATTTCATTACCTTCTTTCAAAAATTTTTCTATTAATTTTGATTTGGAATTTTTAAATTTATCAGTTAAAATCAAAATATCGCTAATTTTTACTTCTCTATTCTTAAATTCTTTCATTAGCTTTTCTAAATCTAATAATCTTCTTACTTCATAGTTAACAACTTTTGAAATATCTTCTAATCTTTGAATTCCTTTTAGTTCGATTCTTGTTGAATTAATCGAAATATTAACATCTTGTCTTATACTACCAATTCCTCTTTTAATTTTTTTTATTGTTTTTACTAACCAACCAATATTAAAAGCAACTTCTTCTATTTCTTTAAAGTTTTCAACTTCAAAAATACCAGTAGAAATTTCTACCAAAGGAATTCCTAATCTATTTAATTTATAATAAACTTTACCATTTTCTTCTTTATCTATTGCACAAGCATCCTCTTCTAAACAAACAGTTTTTATTTCAATTTTCTTATTATCTACATCAATATAACCATTGAAACCAATTAAAGCTGTTCTTTGAAATCCGCTAGTATTAGAACCATCGATAACTGTTTTTCTCATTATTTGAATTTTATCTGGAATTTTACAATTTAACATCATTGCAATCTGCAAAGCATATGTTAATGCCTCTTTATTTATTTCTCTTGGAGGTTCTTCATCTAATTCTATTAAACAACTTTCGTTTTCAAAATATTCGTAATAAAACTCTCTATCTCTTAAATATTCGTATTGTGCTGCTAAATCAACTATACCAAATTCTCCCGCAACAGGATGCAACTTTCTTTTTATAATTTTTTTTGGAATTTCTTCTTTCATAGTAGTTTTGCATTTACAGAATAATTTTTCTTTTGTATCTAATTGAATGTGTATTTCTAAACCAGCTTTAATCTTCATAATAACTTATATAATTAATTTCATTTGCAAAATTAGTTAGCATTAGCTCTTTCAATTTTTTCAAATCTTTTTCTTGAGCCAATAACCAACCAAGTTTTACATATGCAACTTCACTTAGCATATCTTCGCAAAATACAACATTTTCCAAATTACTTAAAATTCTAGTATTTGTATAGACATATGGATGTACTCTACCAAAAATACATTGAGATGTAATAGCAAATAATGTATTATCGTTTTTCTTAATATATGGAATCCAAGATTTTTCATTATTAGTTGCTACATGACCTAAACCGCTAGCTTCTATTACTATTCCTCTTATATCAAAATTATTAACTAATATATCTATTATTTCTGGTTTCGAATTAGGATAAAATTTTAGTATTGCAACTCTTTCATCAAAAAATGCTTTTAATTCTGGTTTATTCTCATTTCTTTCTTTATAATTTTTATTAATAATTTCAATTTTTCCATCACAATAAATTTTTGCAATAGGTTTATCATTAACACTTTTAAAAGCATCTCTTCTAGTTGTATGAAGTTTTCTAACTTTTGTACCTCTATGAAAATAACAAAAATCGTCATTACTAGATGCATGCATTACAATACCAACTTCAGCTATATTAGATATGGCAGCATAAGAAGAACATATAAAATTCATTTTTGCATCGCTACTTGCTCTATCACTACTTCTTTGAGCTCCAGTTAGAATTATTGGTTTGTTTAAATTTTGAATAAAAAAACTTAATGCAGCAGAAGTAAAATGCATTGTATCTGTGCCATGGGAAATTATTACACCAAAAATTTCTTTATCATTAATTTCTTTATATGCTGCTTCAGCTATTTTTATCCAATTTTTTGGTAGCATATCTTCGCTTGCAATATTAAATAGTAAAATTGTTCTTTCAATATTTGCAATATTTTTTAATTCTGGAAATATATAGAAAAGTTCCTCTGGTTGAATTGCTGGGCTAACTGCTTGCGTAGAATAATCTATTTTAGAAGCAATGGTACCTCCAGTATGAATTAGCGAAATATTTTTTAAATTTGAATTTTTGATTATTTCAGCTTTTGGAAACTCTCCAACTTTTATTTTTTCTCCTAATTCTATAATCTTCGTATTTTCATCTATTTCAATTCCAATATTATAACCATTATAAAGTTTAACTAAAATAAAATCTTCTTCATATAATTCTGGTTTCGGAATTATGAATCCTTCTATTTCAAAATCTTTTTTAATAATTTTTATTTTTTTCCCTATTTCTATATTTTTCATTAAAAATTTAAGTAAAGAAATTTTAAAAAATTAGTTATGGTAAAAAAGATAAAAAAATCTAAAGCTAAAAAAACAGCAAAATCTAAAAAAACAAAGAAAAAGAAGAAGTAAAGAATACAAAATATTTACTTTTTTAAATTTTTTTAATTATTGCCCCCATCGTCTAGTGGCCAAGGATGCCGGCTTCTCGAGCCGGAGACCGGGGTTCGAATCCCCGTGGGGGCATGATAATTTCTTCAAAGTCAATACGTGGAATATATAAACTATATACGATTTTTAAACTAATTGAAGGAAACAAATTATATAAGCAAGAAAAAGAACTTAATCTGATGTTTTAAGTGTATTTTTAGATATTTAATCAAATTCTACTTTGGACATTTTTTACTCAAATAACATTTTTCTTGGATTTTTTGGAAATAAAGATTTTATTTCATTTTCTAGACTAGCTGCTGAGCAAATTATATAATCTTTGTATTTAATAATAGGAAAATTATGCTTTTCAACATTATTTGATATTTCTAAATTTTCTTCTCCTTTTAAAAATTTTATTAATTTTTCGAAATTATCTATTTTTATTAAATTTTTTTTAGCATCTTTTCCAACAAATTGAGCTCCTTCTATACTTAATTGAATTTTTTCATTTTTCTTCAATCTTCCAAAATAAATTCCTAGTTTTTCGACTTTTAAACCTTTAAGTCTTAAAAATTCATATGTGTTTTTTAATTCTTTATTAAAGAAATAAATTTTATCGTTTCTTATTTCAAAACCTATTCTTTCATCTATTTTGCTTCCGAAATTTTTTTCAACTACTTTTTTTATTTCCATTTTTCTTTTTAATTTGTTTTAGGGGGTTTTGAAGTTTTAATTCTAATTCAGAACTTAAAGAAAACGAAAGAAATAGAAATAAAACTAAAAGGGAAATTACAAGAATAATTAATATTGTTGCTGCTAGCAATTGACTTATACTTACTAGAAAATCTTTAAAAATAAAATAAATTAAAAATGAGACTAAATTAGCAAATATTAAGCTTAAAATATTTTCAAATTTTTTAATTCTATTTTCAATTCTTGAAATATCTTCTTGGGGATTCGAAGAATAAAATACAATTAATTTTGAAATGGCACTTCCTACTAGCATTATTTCTCTATATGTAAATAATATCAAAACAACTAAATAAGTAATTATTATAATATTAATCAAATTTTTTAGTTCTATTTTTGTATCTTTTAACTCCAAAAAGATATTATTACCTAAATCTATTAAAAATGGGTATATTATCCAAAGAAAAATTAGTAAAAAAAGAAATATAGAAAATCGAGGCAAAGCGATTCTTAAATTATTTATTGCTTCGTAATACAAATTCAAATGATTATCTTTTATTTCTTCATTCATAATAATAAGAGAATTTAAATTTTATGAAGGTTAAAAGATCTCGATTATACTATTTACCGATTTACATATTATGTTTTATTTTTTTAATTATATTTCCAGCTATAATTTCTCTTTTGTTACTTTTTTTTGTAATTATTGCAATAGAAATTTATATTTCGACTCATTATATTGAAATTGGAAAAAATAATGAAATTTATATCTTTGAGGGAATAGTTAATAAAAAAATAACAAAAATTGAAAGAGAGTTGATTCATTCGATATCGTTAGAAAGAAATCCTTATTTATATCTTTTAAATTTATATACATTAAAAATTTCCTCTTTAAATAAAGAGTATAAAATAGAGGGAGTAAAAGACGGAGATAAAATATTTAAAATTCTTACAAAATCTTCAAAAACTCAAGAGCGTTTTTAAACATATAAGAATTGTTAAATAAAACATAGTTTTCTTTTGCGTTTAATTTTATAAGCTTATTTTTAATACTTAATAATTCTTTTTGAGTATATTCGTAATTATAAATAATTTTATTTTTCTCATATTTTCCATGCAATCTAGTATATAAAATATTTTCTACTTTAGTAGGTATATCTATATTTATATCAACAACATCAATAACATTAAATTCTTCAAATATTTTTCTTTTATTTTCTAGTTTCCAACCTCTTAATTCTAAAGCAATTTTTATTTCTTTGGATTCTACATTTTTTAGAAATTCTTTGGTTTGTTCGATGTTTTCTTTACTATCGTTAAAAGAGCTTGGTAATTGTAATAAAATTATTTTTGAATTTAAAATTTTTGCATATTTCAGCATTTTTTCCCAAAATTCTAAAGTAACTTTATTTACTTTTAAGTTTCCTACATATTTTTCTAACTTTTTTATTTCACTTTCTTTTAATCCGCTTTTTTTCCACGTAAAGCTTTTTGTTGTATGAGTTAAGCCTTGAAAAGCTTTAATAGTAAATTCAAAATTTGAAGGTGCTTCTTTTCTCCATTTCTTCAAAATTTCTTCATCTATTAATTTGTAAAATGTTTGCTGAATCTCAACTAAATTTAAATTTTCAAAATATTTATTTTTTGAAACCGGAAAGCCGCAACACCCAACTTTTATTTCCATAAATATTATTAAATTTTTTTTGATTCTCTTTTTTATTTTTGTAACATTATTGATAAATAATTTTTTTTATCACTAAAAAGTATTTATATACGTTCCTTATTAGTATTTTATGATAACAAAAAAATATTTAACAATCTTAATAGCAATGTTTTTAATTTATCTAGCACCATCTTTAGCAGATAGCATAGAACTTATCGCAAGTAAAACAGAAGCTGTTGTTAATGAATCTGTTTTATTAGTAGCTATAGCAAAATTTGATAATGTTAATATAGTAAGGGTAGATTCTATAAAAATATATGAAAACAATAAAGTAATAAAAGAATGTAAAAATAAAGGAAGTGAAGCATTTATTTGTTATACTTTTGTTAGTAGTAGTGTATCAACTACGAAAACATATTATGCTGAAATAGTTTATACAACTATTACAGATCCTGTTCTTAGAAGTAATGTAGTTAGAATAACTTGGAAGGAAGATTTATGCCAAGAATGTAAAAAATATTTAGTTGAAATAAATAAAACTTTAGTTGATATTGTAAGTTTATTAAAATTATTACTAAACTTATCGTATAAAGAAATTTCGCTATTAGAACAAAATTTAGAGTTTGTAAGAGAAATAAGAGATTTGGTAAAACAAATATTATATTATCAAAGATTAACCATAGAAAAAATAGATAAGATAATAGAAATACTTAATAATTTATCTTCAATAATTTCAAAAAACACCGATTTATTAATAGAAATATTAGATATAGTAAAGTCAATATCAGAGACTCAAAAATTACACACAGAAGCTCTCGATAGAATAATAGCTATGCTAAATGATATAATGAGGCAAAATTCAAACAATACTCAACTACTTGTAGAAATATTAGACACCCTCAAGATTGTATTGAAGAATTCTGAAATTACAAATTTAAGAATAGAAAGGGTTTCATTAATGCTAGATATAATTAATACTAAAATTGATAGAGTAGAATCTTCAATTTCGTCTGAATTAATAAAAATTAGAGACGAATTAATAATAATATTAGAAGTTATCAAAAAAGAAAAATCAAAACAATATATAGTAGATTTATCTTCATATATTGAAAAAGATAAATATTGCTTGACATTTGAAAGTATAGATAATAGAATAATAGAAGAGAATAAATTAACTATTTTAATAAGAAATTGTGGGGAAGAAGAATTATATAATATAACTGTATTAGTTAAATTTAAGGAAGATCTTTTTGTAAGAGTAATACCAGTAATATATCCAAACGAAGTTAAGGGAGTAACTTATTATTTAGGAAAATTAGTAGGAGAAAGAAATTTAGTATCTGTTTATGCTTTTAACAATTTAGTAAACATAAAATATGATTTTTACGTAGAAAGGTATGGATATTTATATACTTTAAAGATAGATATTCCAAAAACAGAATTGATAAAAGGTAAATGGAATGAAATGTATATAACAATTAAAAATCAAGATAATAGAGCATTAAGAGAGTTAGAAATAAAAGTAGATGTACCACATGGAATAACATATTCGTTAGAAACAAATAAAATAACATTAGCTCCTTTTCAAACTAAATCAATAAAAATGAAGCTATTCGTTAGCGAAGATTTTAGCTATGATAAATTTAATTTAAGAATTAGTGCAGGAGAAAAAGAATTTATTGAAGAATTCAAAGTTATTTCAGAAAAAATAGAAGAGAATAAAGTAAAGGAAGAAGAATACTTAAGATTAATAGGAAAAATTGATCTATCTCTTTTTATAATTTTAATATTGATTATTATATTCATTGCATTAGTAATAGTAGCTCTGACATATAAAAGAGTAATTGATTATAGAAGAACACCAGAAGGTATTTAATATTCTCTTTTTCTCTTTTTATTTTTTTTTATAAAATTATGAAAATATTTGTTTTAGGAATTGCAGCTAGCGGAAAAAGTACTTTTACAAAAAATTTTTCAGAATTTTTAAGAGAAAAAGAATATAGAGTAGCTACAATAAATTTAGATTGTGCTTCAGATCCTATTTATATTGCTAATAAAAATATTAGAGATTTTTTAAAAGTTGAAGATATAATGAAAAATTATAATTTAGGAATTAATGGCGCATTATTAAAATCTATCGAATTAATTGAAAAAAATTTAGAAAAAATAAAATTAGAAGAAGATTATGATTTTGTTATTTATGATACACCCGGACAAATTGAATTGTTTTTATATTCTAACGAAGGAAAAAACATAATTAAAAAACTTTCTTCAAAAAATTCTGTAATAATTTTTCTTATAGATTCTAATTTAGCTAAGGAAATTCATTCTTTTATTTCTTGTTTATTACAATCGGTTATTATATATTTAACATTAGAAATTCCAGTAATTCCAGTATTTTCAAAAAAAGATTTATATGATTTTAATGTAAAAGAAAAAATTGAAGAAATAAAAACTAAAAGCGATGCATTATCTGAAATATTAGAAAGAATTATAGATATAATTGAATTATCAATTTTAAAATTTAGAGTTATAAAAGTTAATAATTTAAATAAAGATGGTTATGAAGATTTATTTAAACTTCTTTATGAAATATTTTGTGCTTGTGGCGATTTAAGCTAAAATTAAAAATTAAAAAATATTATTATGAATTGGAAAAATAAAATTAAGAGAATTAGTGAAGTAGAATGGGAAATAGAGAAAGGTGTAAAACCAAATATGAATGTGCCAGTAAGATTATTTTTGTCTGAAAAATTATTAAATGAAGTTGAGGAAGGAGCAATAGAACAAGCTATAAATGTAGCTACTTTGCCAGGAATATATAAATATTCTATTGCTATGCCAGATATGCATTTTGGATATGGATTCCCAATTGGTGGAGTTGCTGCTATAGATTATTATGATGGAGTAATTAGTCCAGGTGGAATAGGTTTTGATATAAATTGTGGTGTTAGAGCTCTAAGGACAAACTTAATGTATGAAGATATAAAAAATAAACTTAGAGAATTAGTTGATACGATTTTTAGAAATGTTCCAAGTGGAGTTGGAAGCGAGGGAGTAATTAAATTAACCCCTCAACAAACTTATGAAGTTTTAAAATATGGAGCAAAATGGGCTGTGGAAAATGGTTACGGATGGGAAAAGGATTTAGAATTTATCGAAGATAATGGAAATTTAGAAAAATATTCAATGCCAGAGTATGTTTCTCAAAAAGCTATTCAAAGAGGCATGCCCCAATTAGGTACTCTAGGCTCTGGAAATCATTTTCTTGAAATTCAAGTTGTAGATAAAATTTTTGATTACGAAATTGCAAAAATTCTGGGAATAGAAAAAGAAAATCAAATAATAGTTTTTATTCATACAGGCTCTAGAGGTTTAGGACATCAAGTTGCTAGCGATTATTTAGAAATAATGGAAAGAGAATTTAGAGATTTAATTAGAAAATTACCAGATAGACAACTAGCCTATGCTCCTAGTGGAACTAAAACTTTTGAAAGATACTTTGGTGCAATGAATGCAGCAGCTAATTATGCTTTTGCAAATAGACAAATGATAACTCATTGGGTTAGAGAAAGTTTTGAGCAAGTACTAAAAATGAAAGTAGAAGAAATAGGATTGGAAACTATTTATGATGTAGCTCATAATATTGCAAAAATAGAAGAACATAAAATAGATGGAGAAAGAAAAAAAGTTTTAGTTCATAGAAAAGGAGCTACAAGAGCAATGCCTCCATTTAGCAATTTAATTCCTAAAAAATATGAAAAAATTGGTCAGCCAGTATTAATTCCTGGAAGCATGGGAACTGCTAGCTATATATTAGTTGGTTTAGAATCTGCAGAAAAATCTTTTTATTCTTCTGCACATGGTTCTGGAAGAACCTCTTCTAGAGCAGCTATGATGAGAAAATATAGATATGGAGATGCATTAAGAATAATGGAATCTAAAGGAATATTATTAAGAGCTGCTTCAAAAGAGGGAATAATTGAAGAATTGCCAGAAGCTTATAAAAATGTTGATGAAGTTGTTTTAACAACAGAAAAAGCTGGAATTAGTAAAATTGTTGTTAGATTAAGGCCAATAGCTGTAGTAAAAGGTTAAATATCTAAAATAACTATTGCTTTCCATATTTCATTTTCTTTCCATATTTTCATTTTATGATATGTGCAAGCTTTAACTAATGTTCTTACTTCATGCTTATTTCTATCTATTTTTTCTCCTTTACACATAGCTTTTAATTTAAAGTTTTTTTCATCAACATTTACTTCAAATTCCGAAAAAGCCAAATTTTCTGTATCTACATAAAATATAAGTTCGTTAAGCCAATTAAACATTAGAGATAATAAATCATATCCATTAACTTCAATAAATCTTTCTATTTTTTTATTTACTAGAGATGTATTAATCATAACTTCAAACATAGCTAAAGCAGAATTTGCAAATAATTCATTCAAATCTTTTCCATATGCTTCAAAAGCAACATCAGCACTAGTAATATCTATAAATTTAAACTTTTCCATAAATTATTCAATAAATTCTTTTAATTCTTCTACAGAATGAATTTCTATTATTTTTCCTTTTTTTACAAAATCTCTATAATATTCTAATTTTTCTTTAAATTCTTTCATGAAATTTTGAAGAACATAAAAAGTATATTCTTTAAATTCTCCACTTAATATTTCACCTTTTCTATATTTTTCTGACATTTCATAAAACTTGTCTGATTCATCAACAAATTCAAGAATTCTATAGCAAACGTCAACATCTAAATTAGCTCCCCTTTTTCTATGTTCTTCTATTGTAATTCCTCCACCAGAAAATGCAGAAAAAACCTTTTTTCTAAGAACGTTTTCTTCTTCTGGTAAAAATATGGCATCTTCTGGTTTACTTTTACTCATTTTTTCTTCTCCACTTAATGATGGAATAGTTTTTATATATATTCCTATTGGTAGTAGGAAATCAAAAGAATTAGTTTTTCTTACATAATCTCTACATAATCTTAAGTGTGGATCTTGATCTATTCCAACAGGTATTATTGGATATATTTTTTTTATTAGTTGAGGAAATAAAATGTCTGCAATTTGAAAAGTTGAGGAATAAATTCTTTCTGGAGAAATATCGCCATATACTTCTTTAAAATTATTTATAGTTATATTTTTTGCAACATCAGTAGCAATTTTTATTAAACTTTTGTTTTCTGATTGAAAATAAAAAATAGTTTTTTCGCTTAATCCTAAACTTAAATAAGTTGGTATATGAATATTATATGCAATTTCTTTTGCTTTTTCATAAGATATATTTCTAGTAAGGTATGCTTCTACATCAGCTATTAATACTATAGAAAATTTTGCATTTTTTTGAAAAAATTTTACAGCTTTAATTACTCCAAAAGTTCCAAAATGAATTTTTTCGAAAGACGGCATTATTCCTGTTAAAACATAAAAATTTTTAGTATTAATTGCTTCCTCTAATTCTTTTGAACCTCTTACATAAGTTAATAATTTTCTTTCTATTAAGATATCAGAACTATTAATTCTAGAAAGTAAATCATAATTTATTTTTTCTAAGCCAAACTTTTCAAATATATTTTCTGCCACATTATTCATTATTTATAAATTAATTTTTAAATCTTTTAATTCCTTTTCTAGACTTTTTATAGAATTTTCTAGCATAGCAATTTCTTTTAGTTCTTTTTTTATTTTTTTAAGTGCTAATTGAACTTTAAAATCTGCTAAAATATTTATAAAACTAACAAATGCTTTTTCAGCACTCTTATAATGATTAAAATATTGATGCACATCATCGTCTGCTTGAGATTTTTTACTCATATAATAATATATATCGCTTTGAGTAAAAAGTTGCCATATTTTAAATAATTCTTCATCGTTTAAACTTAGAACTTCATTCCTTAATTTCATAACTTCTTCAAAACTTTTAAGTTGCATTTCATTTCCTAACCATGCACTTACATTTTTATCGCTATCTGCCCAAGAAATAGAAGATAGTTCAAAAACGTCATATTCAGCAATAGCATTATATTTTTCAATTACTTCGCTTGGCAAATCAAATTGTAAATGTTCATATTTCAAAATATGATATGGTAATGCTTTTAAGAACCAAAATATTCCACTTTCTTCCCAATGATGTTCCCCAAAAGTTTCATAATCAATAAAAATATTTATTACATCTCCAGGAGTTGCTGCAAGCCAGGAAGCATATTTATCAGCTGTTAATGGCCATTGATCCCAAGATTTTGCAGAAAATCTAAAAGCTATATCATCGCTTAATCTATAATTTCTTAATAATATTTTTATCCTTTTTTTAGGTATTGGATCATTTGGAAAGCAATATTTTCTTACATATACATAATTTGGGGATTTCCAATTAAGAATTCTTTCAACACCTTCAGTAAAAATTGCCTTAAATTTTAAATCTTCAATTATTTTTGCAATTTTATTATTAAAAATCATTTCTGTATTTACAAAAACTTTTGGCTTAACATTTAGTAAGCTTTCTAAAGTTTCTCTTTGCATTTCTACTTGATTTATAAATTCTTCGTAATCACTATGTAAACTAACTATAGAATGATAATAGGTTTCACATAATATTTCGACTTCTTTTTTCTTTGCTAACTCTCTAAAACTTTCTAATACATCTTTTCTATATTTTTCTACTGCTTCCAAAAAAATTCCACTTATCGAATACGAAACTTTAAATTTCTTTTTTTCTTTTTTAAATTGATCTATTAAATCTAAAATTATATTATTAGCTTTTAAATAACATTTTTCAGATATTCTATTTAAATAATATTTATTTAGTTCTATATCAAAATATCTTTCAATTAAATTTGAAGAATCCTTTTTTGGTTCTTCTCTTAATCTAAATGGCTGATGAACTTCAAAGGATAAAGTAATAGAAGTCATAAAATATTATGAAAATATAATATAAACATTTTTTATTTCATAATAGGCATTAGAAGTTTCAAACTTTAAACTATTAATTTTATTTAAATTAACACTATTGAGAAAAATTCTTACTGAAGGATTAAATGGAATGCTATCATATATGATTTCATTATTTAAATAAATTCTCAATTTATTGGTTCTAATGCTATTTCCTATATCAAATACTATTTGAATATTATAGGTTTTTGGAATTGCCTGAAAAGTAAAAGATTTTTCTGCTAAATCCTTAGTTGCATATACAGTAACTTTTACTTTATCATTAGCTCTAATACTTCCAAAAACAAGAAATAATGTTAATAAAGCGATTATAATTGATGAGCCAATTATTTTTATTTTATCTCTTAATTTTGGATATTCTCTATACATCAAAAATATAATAATGCTTATTGAAATTGTAATAGCTAAAATAATAAATGGAATTGTTAAATCATATTCTTCAATTTTTACAATAAAATACATCTTTTCTTTAATTTCATTTTTTAAATATTCGTTTTTAGAAATATATAAATTTTTATTTTCTATTAAATAAATTCTTGAAATATTTTTTTCGCTCTCGAATTCTATATTTATTTTGCTTATTTTATTAATTTCTTCTTTTGGTATTTCAACTTTAATATTTAGCGGCTTTTCTTCTAATAAGCTTTTATATATTTTATCTTCTATTTCTATTAAGCTAACTCTTTTTTCCAATCCATCTAAAACAAATTGTTTTGAAAGAAGAGTATAGTTAGTAATATTTGAAACTTCTGTTGGAGTTAATTTAGTATAATAATTTATGGCTACTAATCCAATAAAAAATATTAAAGAACCTATTAAAATTAGAGCAAATTCATCAATTTTATATTGTATTTTCATAAAATAATTATTAAAGTATGATAAAAATTATTTCTGATAAAAGAATATATGCTAAAATTGAAAATGAAATCGAAAAATTAATTTTACCATTAATAATAGAATCAAAAGATTTAATTGAAACAAAAATTGTTAGAAATATTTTTTCTAGAAAAGATGGCAAAAAAATTGATAGAGTTGAATGTTTTGCTAAAATTAGAGTAGAAAAAGTAAATTTAGACAAAATGAGAATTATAGGAAAAATAGAAGATGTTTCTAATGAAAGAGTAAGTAAGGGATATCATGGAGAAAATATTGAAGAGGGAAAAGAATTTGTTATAGAAAAAGAAAAATTAAATGAAAAAACAATTTTATTAATAGAAAAAATCAAAAAAATTAGATTAGAAGAAAACTTTAATTTTAATAAATTGATAATAGAAAATCAGGAAAAATTTTTAATTTTGTTCGATAGCATTAAAGAATATCTAGAATATGGTATGATAAAAACTATTTTTGTTTGTATTAAAGAATTTTTTAATTTTTTCGATATTATATATAAAGCATTAGAAAAAAATAGTGAAATAGTAATTATTAAAAATAGTGAGTTTTGTAAGAAATTAAAAATAGCAGCTTTATTAAGATTCAATTTTTAAGCATTTTTCTGTTTTTTAATAAGGAATGTAATATATCCAGCAACTTTATTTCTTAATTTTTTTGAAAGAAACGAATATAGCTGATTAAGAACTTGCTTATTTTTTTCATAATCTTCACTAAATTTTTCTCTATGTTGCTCTAAAATTTTTTCAGCTACATTTTTTATATCCTTTGTCACTACTCTTCCCATTAATTTTTTTAATTAAAAATAATTTTATAAATTTATAGGGGGCGGTAGCTCAGCTGGGAGAGCGTCCGGCTGAAGACCGGAAGGTCGTGGGTTCAAATCCCACCCGCCCCAATATAGAATAGAAAAAATATTTAAATTTTTTAATTACTAATCAATTATGAAAATAAATGAAAATATAACATTTTTTAATACTTCAAATTTTTTAAATAATTGGAAAAAAGATTTAAATTTAGAATTATTTTCCTTACCTTCATTATCTCAAAGAATTGAAATTTTAAAAAATGAAATTAAAGGATCTTTTTTAATTCCTTCAATACTAATATTTTCTTCTGAATTAGAAAATAAAAAAGAAATGAAAGAATTAGTAAAACTTTTAAAAAGAAATAAAGATGTTGAAATTTATCTTTTTGATGAAGAAAGTGGAGAAGTATATAATTTTAAAGATTGTTTTATTTATAATATAAAACAATTACCAGATAAACTTGCAATTAAATTAATAAATTCTCCATTATTTGAAATTGTTGAAGAAAAATATTGGAAAGAAAATCTTAAAGAATTTAATATTGAAGAAGAGTTAATGTA